>JBEEMW010000049.1:0-43864 GCA_041192445.1 Pseudomonadota bacterium
AGGGACTGTGAAAAACGGCACTGACCATGGTGTTCTCCTTTAAAAAAAACGGGGTGATCGTGATCAGGCCGCGATCATGCCGGTGAGGCCGAAATCTTGAAGCTGTCAGCGTATTTCTTCGGGTCCTTGCCGTCCCAGACCAAGCCGTCCATCAGCTTGCTGCTGCGCATCACGTCTTTCGGGATCGGTGTCTTGCTGGCGGTGGCGGCCTGTTTGTAGATGTCGATCTGGTTGATCTGCTTGGCCACCGTCAGGTAATCGGGGTGATCCTTCAGCAAGCCCCAGCGTTTGTGCTGCGTGAGGAACCACATGCCATCAGACAGGTAAGGGAAGTTCACCGCACCTTCGTTGTAGAACTTCATGAAATTGGGGTCATCCCAGGTCTTGCCCATGCCGTTCTGGTAGCGGCCCAGAATGCGCTGGTTGATCGCGTCCACGCTGGTGTTCACATAGCTCTTGTCGGCAATGGTTTCGGCCATCTTGTTCTTGTTGGACAGGCTGGCGTCAATCCAGCGGCCGGCTTCCAGAATGGCGGCGGTCACGGCACGTGCGGTGTTGGGGTATTTCTTGACGAAGTCGCCGGTAGTGCCCAGCACCTTTTCGGGGTGGTCTTTCCAGATGTCCTGGGTGGTCATGGCGGTCACACCAATGCCGTCAATGATGGCGCGGTGATTCCAGGGCTCGCCCACGCAGAATCCGTCCATATTGCCCACGCGCATGTTGGCCACCATCTGGGGTGGGGGCACGGTGATGACCTTGGCGTCCGACATGGGGTTGATGCCGTTGGCCGCCATCCAGTAGTACAGCCACATGGCGTGCGTGCCAGTGGGGAAGGTCTGGGCAAAGGTGTATTCACGCTTCTCGGCCGCCATCAGCTTGGCCAGGCCCGCACCGTCTACCGCGCCCTTGTCGGCCAGCTTTTTGGACAGGGTGATGGCCTGGCCGTTGTTGTTCAGCGTGGCCAGCACGGCCATGTCCTTCTTGGGGCCGCCAATGCCAAGGTGCACGCCATAGACCAGGCCGTACAGCACATGGGCGAAGTCCAGTTCGCCATTGACCAGCTTGTCACGCACACCGGCCCAGCTGGCTTCCTTGCTGGGGATGATCTTGACGCCGTATTTCTGGTCAATACCCAGCACCGAGGCCATCACCACACTGGCGCAGTCGGTCAGCGGGATGAACCCAATCTTGACCTCGGTTTTTTCCGGGGCGTCGGAGCCGCCGGCGTACACCGCAGCACGCAGGGCGGGGTTGATGCCAATGGCTCCCACGGCGGCTGATTGCAGCACGGCGCGTCGGCTGAGGCTGGTTTTGAGAAGATCGGTCATTACAAAACTCCTGAAGTAAAAAACAAAAACAGAAAACAAAAAAGGCGTCCACATCTCGTTGCGACGCGTTAAAAACGCTGCAAACGGATGGGGACGCCTTTGTCCTTTTTTGAAGCTCCCCACCCGCCATTGGGTGGAATGCATCAAGTGACCTACGTTGGTCTTGTCAGTTACTACGCAAGCTGCGTGCCAGGGTGGTTTTGCAGTTAATTGCTATTGAATAAATAGCTGCTTACGCCCTGTTTATGAGGGCTACAGCCCTGTTTTCTTTAAATCCTGTGTGGCGCACTGTTTTTGTGCAGTGCACCAAATTAACGATCTGTTCGCTTGGCGCGTCGCCCGTCTTCGTGAAATCGGTATGTTGGTGCGTGGGTACCGGCCGGTACTGCATATACGCGGGGTGTTCTTTGGCAGGCTCAGGCCGACGCGGCACTCAGCTCCGCGGCTGTCCCCCGCCTTCGGCGCCACCTTGATGCCGCTGCGCTGAATGCCACGCCGACCTGAGTCGGGTAGCGATGTTGGCGTTCAATCATTGCCAACCAGCATCCGCCCCAGTGGCATCAGCTCCCAAATAACCAGGCAAAGTGCGCTGGCAGTATTAGAGTGAGTTGTCATGCTACGCCAGCAAATCGGCCACATCGAGCATGCGTTGCGCCACGTCAACCAGTTTGAGGTTCTTGTCCATGGCGGTTTTGCGCAACCTGTCGTAAGCGGCTTGTTCGGTGAGGTTTTGGCGCTGCATCAACAGGCCTTTGGCGCGGTCGATGACCTTGCGGTCTTGCAGCTCGGCCCGGGCCTCAGTCAGCTCCTGGCGCAAGCCCTGCTCATGCTGAAAACGCGCCATAGCCACATCCAGAATGGGGCGGATGCGCTCCGGTGACAAACCGGCCACGATATAGGCGGTCACGCCGGCAGCGAAAGCGTCCTTGACGTGCGAGGTGTCACCGTCATTGGTGAACATGACAATGGGGCGACGCTCGTCGCGGGTGGCCATCACGACATGTTCCAGCGCATCGCGGGCCTCACTTTCCGCATCCACAATGATCATGTCCGGCTGCAACTGGGCCAGCCGCTCACGCAAAAACGTGTCGGCCGGCAACACCGCCATCAAATTGAAACCGCTTTCCAGCAGGCCGATTCGCAGGCTGCGTGAGCGTTCGGCCTGACTGATGGCGTGCTGGTCAGTGGTGTCGGTGACCGACAGGTCGGGCGCGATAACCACAATCCGTAAAGCTGCATTCATGCACTATCCGATGCAAGAAATGAGCCACACCGCGATTCCCCTAAACTCGGTGCCAATGGACACTACTTTCAGGATGAACAAGTGAAAACGAGCCTGGTGCTGGGGATAGAGTCGTCGTGCGACGAAACCGGGGTGGCCCTGGTTCAGATGCGTGAGACGGGGCTGCCGATACTTTTGGCGCATGCCCTGTACAGCCAGGTTGAGATGCACCAGGCCTATGGCGGGGTGGTGCCCGAGCTGGCCAGCCGGGACCACATTCGCCGCGTCATTCCCTTGACGGAGCAGGTTTTGGCCCAGGCCCGGCGCACACTCCAGGATGTGGATGTGGTGGGTTTCACCCGCGGACCCGGCCTGGCGGGCGCGCTGCTGGTGGGGGCTGGTGTGGCCTGCGCCTTGGGGGCCGCCCTGGGCAAGCCGGTGCTGGGTGTGCACCATCTTGAGGGGCATTTGTTGTCGCCATTTCTGAGTGCCGACCCGCCTGAATTCCCTTTCGTGGCCTTGCTGGTATCGGGCGGCCACACCCAGTTGATGCGGGTGGACGGCGTTGGGCACTACGAATTGCTGGGCGAATCCATTGACGACGCTGCGGGCGAGGCCTTCGACAAGTCGGCCAAACTGATGGGTTTGGGTTATCCCGGCGGCCCGGCGCTCTCGAAAATGGCCGAACTGGGTGACCCGAGCACCTACAAGCTGCCACGGCCGCTATTGCACAGCGGGAATCTTGATTTTTCGTTTGCCGGGCTCAAGACGGCAGTGATGGTTCAGGCCAAAAAGTTGATGGCCGCGCGTGATGAACCGCTGGCGGGGGGGCCGGGCGTGTATGGCAGCACCGTGCCCGGTGCCGCTTTCGAGACCTTGCCGCTGGAGATTCGGGCCAATCTGGCGGCTTCAACCGAGGCGGCCATCGTGGAAGTGCTGGTCAAAAAATCGCTGACTGCCTTGAAGCAGACCGGTTTGAAGCGGCTGGTGGTGGCGGGTGGTGTGGGGGCCAACCGCCATTTGCGGGCGCAACTCAACAGCGAATGCGCCAAGCAAAAAGTGCGGGTGCACTACCCGGAGTTCCATTTGTGCACCGACAACGGCGCGATGATTGCCATGGCGGCTGCGATGCGCCTGCAATCGGGTGAGCAAAGCGCCAGCGAGGTTTATGCGTTTGACGTCAAACCCCGCTGGCCTTTAAGCCAAATAGCCACCTAGCCCCCGTCGACAGGGCGTAAGCAGCTATTGAATTCATAGCGGATTAATGTGGATTGTTAGCTGATGCTCAACTCGGACACCTTGCTGACGGGCACTATTTTTGACAGCTTCAGGGTCAATACGCCATGTTCCAGTTTGGCCTCGCTGGCGCTGGTATCAATATCCTGCGGCAATTCGTAGGCTGACTGGTACTGGCGCGGTGCGCCCTCGCGGGTCTGGATGCGCACGATATTGCCTTCAATACCAATGCTCAATTGGTCTTTGGTGATGCCGGGTACGTCAAACGTGAGGGTGACAGACTGGTCGTCCTGCTCGACCGAACTGGCTAGCTGGCGTTTGTTTTGCAGGGCCTGGTCAAGAAAACGTTCCAGCGAGCGCCCGTCAGGCGAAAAGGCATGACGACGCTGCAGGGTGGGGGTGGTCGAAGCAAAAAACATGGTGTGACTCCAAGTACACTGCGCGGCGCTCACCGTGATTGCCGCATGCATCGAATCTGCGCGTGATCCGCTTTATTTCAAGGGAAATTTCGATATGTTTATTCTTCTGCGCCGGGCCTTGAAATTGCTCGCTGTGATGCTATGTGTGCCCACCCTGTTGTTTGCCCAAACCCCGCCTGCCCCCATCAAAATGGCCTTGATCGAGGGTCTGAGCGGCGGCAACGCCAATGGGGGCGAGGCCGTGTTTCGCAACCTGGTGTGGGCGGTTGAGCGGGTCAATGCGCGCGGCGGCGTGAAAACTGCCGCTGGTGCAAGGCCTTTGAGCCTTGAGCGCCACGACAGCAAAGGGCAGATTGAGGACGCGCTTTCAAGCCTGCGTGCCGCGATTGATGACGGAGCCCAGATTATTCTGCAGGGCAATTCCTCTGCCGTCGCTGCGGCGTTGATCGAAGCAGTCAACAAACACAACGAGCGCGAGCCCAATAAACGCGTGTTGTACCTGAATTATTCGGCGGTGGACCCGGTACTGACCAACGAGAGGTGCAGCTATTGGCATTTCCGTTTTGATGCCCATGCCGATATGCGCATGGCGGCACTGATGTCGGTGCTCAAGGACGACAAGGCTGTCAAGTCGATTTACCTGATCGGGCAGGATTACAGCTTTGGCCAGGCCGTGCTGCGGGAGGGCAGGCGCCAGTTGGGCATTCAGCGCCCGGATGTGCAGATCGTGGGTGATGAGCTGCACCCGGTGCTGCGCGTGAAGGACTTTGCGCCCTACGCCGCGAAAATCATGGCCAGCGGTGCCAATGCCGTTTTGACAGGCAATTTCAGCAACGACCTCACCTTGCTGGTGAAAGCCGCAAAGGAAGCCGGTTTTGAAGGCAAGTTCTACACGTTTTATGGCAATGCGCTGGGTGCCCCGGCCGCGATTGGCGACGCCGGCGTGGGCCGTATCATTGCCGTGGCGGACTGGCTGCCCAACGTGCAAACGGCCCAAAGCGAAGCGTTCTACCAGTCGTTTCGCGTGCGCTACCCCAAGCCCGCCGACGACTACGTCCACATGCGCATGCAGCTGATGATCGAGTCGCTGGCGCAGGCCATCGAAAAATCCAGTGCCACGCCTGCTCTTGATTTGATAGCTGTCGCCGCACAACTGGAGAGGGCTAACGTCATATTGCAGGGTCAAGCCGGAAGCATGCGGGCGGCAGACCATCAGTTCCAGCAAACGCTGGTGGTGGGAGTGATGGATCGCCAGGGGACGCCGGGCGTGAAGTTCGATGTCGAAGGTTCCGGTTACGGCTTTCGCGTGGTCAAGACCATTGCGCCTGCCAGTGCCGAGCAGCCAACCACCTGCAAGATGCAGCGTCCGGGCTGAGCCGGGTTATAATTTCAAGGCTTTGCATGGTGCAGAGCGCACGTCAGGCGCAGTTCCAGCACCCGACGCAAGTTGTTAAACGGGGCGAAGGCACAAGTTTGCCAAGCCTTATTCACGGATAAATGAAATGATCGCATCCAGTATCAAAGCCGCTGTCGTCAAAGACAACGCACGTCAAGTTGGTGACACGGGTAGCCCGGAAGTGCAAGTCGCACTGTTGACCGCCCGCATCAACGAACTCACACCCCATTTCAAGACCCACGCCAAAGACCACCATGGTCGCCGTGGTCTGTTGCGCATGGTGAGCCGTCGCCGCAAGCTGCTGGACTATCTGAATTCCAAAGACCACGATCGCTACACCGCACTGATCGCCAAACTGGGTCTGCGCAAGTAAATTTTCTAATTGCCATCAAATTGAATCTGAAATTTGAATGACGGGCGCCTGAGTTAGCTTGCTAGCTCAGGCGTTTTCTACTTCGGAGAAGGCAAAAACGGAGCGAAGCTGTGTCATTCCAGAGGGTTTTGAGTCGAATCTCTCTGGAATGGCATCGTGTTCTGTGATGTTGAATCCGGGCTCGGGCGGGGTGGCCAGCATCCCCCATATTGACCAGGAGATGAGACATGAGCATGTTCAAAAAAGTTAGCAAAACCTTCCAGTGGGGCCAAAACACGGTCACCATGGAAACCGGCGAAATCGCGCGTCAATCCACCGGCGCTGTGTTGCTGGACATGGACGGCACCGTGGTTTTGGCCACCGTTGTGGCCAAAACCGAAGGCAAGGCCGGCCAGGATTTCTTTCCCCTGACGGTTGATTACCTTGAAAAAACCTACGCTGCAGGCAAGATTCCCGGCAGCTTCTTCAAGCGCGAAGGCCGCCCCAGCGAGTTTGAGACCCTGACCAGCCGCCTGATCGATCGCCCGATTCGCCCCCTGTTCCCTGAAGGCTTCTTCAACGAAGTGCATGTGGTGGTTCACACCCTGTCGCTCAACCCTGAAGTTGATGCTGACATCGCTGCCCTGATCGCGGTCAGCGCTGCCTTGTCGGTGAGCGGTATCCCGTTTAGTGGCCCCATTGGTGCGGCCCGCGTGGGCTACGTCAACGGTCAATACGTTTTGAACCCCGGCCAGACCGCACGCAAAGATTCCGTCCTCGATTTGGTCGTGGCCGGTACCGAAGCCGCCGTATTGATGGTGGAGTCCGAAGCCAAACAACTGTCTGAAGAAATCATGCTTGGCGCTGTGGTGTTCGGCCATGAGCAAGGCAACATCGCGATCAACGCCATTCATGACCTGGTGCGCGATGCCGGCAAGCCGATGTGGGACTGGAAAGCCCCGGCCAAAAACGAGCCGCTGATTGCAAAAGTGGGTGAACTGGCTGGCGACAAGCTGGCTGCTGCCTACCAGATTCGCAACAAACAAGCCCGCACCCAGGCTTGCCGCGCCGCCTACAGCGAAGTGATGTCGGCCTTGAAGGCGGACGGTGCTGCGTTTGACAGCGTGGCCGTTGAAGGCATGTTGTTCGACATCGAAGCCAAAATTGTTCGCAGCCAGATTCTGGCTGGCGAGCCGCGTATTGATGGCCGCGACACCCGTACCGTGCGCGCCATCGAAATCCGCAACAGCGTGCTGCCCCGCACCCACGGCTCAGCCCTGTTCACCCGGGGTGAAACCCAGGCGCTGGTCGTGACCACGCTGGGCACCGAGCGTGATGCCCAGCGTATTGACGCGCTCGCTGGCGAGTTTGAAGACCGCTTCATGCTGCACTACAACATGCCTCCGTTCGCCACTGGCGAAACCGGTCGCGTGGGTACGCCAAAACGCCGCGAGATTGGCCACGGCCGTCTGGCCAAGCGCGCGCTGATTGCCGTGTTGCCAACCAAAGAAGAGTTCCCGTACACCATGCGTGTGGTGTCGGAAATCACCGAATCCAATGGCTCCTCAAGCATGGCATCGGTCTGTGGTGGCTGTCTGTCCCTCATGGATGCGGGTGTGCCCATGAAGGCCCACGTGGCCGGTATCGCCATGGGTTTGATCAAGGACGGCGGCCGCTTTGCGGTGCTGACCGACATTCTGGGTGACGAAGATCACCTGGGCGACATGGACTTCAAGGTCGCGGGCACCACCAACGGTATTACCGCACTGCAGATGGACATCAAGATCCAGGGCATCACCAAGGAAATCATGCAGGTCGCATTGGCCCAGGCCAAGGAAGCCCGCATGCACATTCTGGGCAAAATGCAAGAGGCGATGAGCGAGGCCAAGACTGAAGTGTCCAACTTCGCGCCGCGCCTGTTCACTATGAAGATCAATCCCGAGAAGATCCGTGACGTGATCGGCAAGGGTGGCTCGGTGATTCGTGCGTTGACCGAAGAAACCGGTACCCAGATCAACATCGAAGAAGACGGCACCATCACCATCGCCTCCGCTGATCCTGCCAAGGCTGAAGAAGCCAAGCGCCGCATTGAGCAGATCACCGCTGAAGTCGAAATCGGCAAGATCTACGAAGGCCCGGTCACCAAGATTCTGGACTTCGGTGCACTCATCAATTTGCTGCCTGGCAAAGATGGGCTGTTGCATATCAGCCAGATCGCGCACGAGCGTGTCGAGAAAGTCACCGACTACCTGTCGGAAGGCCAGATCGTCAAGGTCAAGGTTCTTGAGACGGACGAAAAAGGACGTGTCAAGCTGTCCATGAAGGCTTTGCTTGATCGGCCAGCGCAGTCTTTTAACCAGGGCGGCGATCACGCCTGATCATCATATTGCTATGGAATCGATAGCTATCTGCGCATACAGTGCGGGGGCTATCGCCTGAAATGATCATGAAAGCAATTGAAATCAGCAGCTACGGAGCGCCTGGCGTGTTGCGCTTGGCGGAGCGTGCTGCGCCTGTGGCGGGTGTGGGTGAATTGCTGATTCGTGTGGCCGCCAGCGGGGTGAACCGCCCTGATGTGTTGCAGCGGACCGGTAATTACCCCGTGCCACCTGGTGCCTCCGATATCCCGGGTCTTGAAGTGGCAGGCGTCATCGTGGGCGGTGACGCCCAGGCCATGGCCAGTGCTGGATTCAAGCCGGGGGACCGTGTTT
The DNA here is from genome assembly GCA_041192445.1 of Pseudomonadota bacterium. Classification (GTDB taxonomy): domain Bacteria; phylum Pseudomonadota; class Gammaproteobacteria; order Burkholderiales; family Burkholderiaceae_C; genus Egaibacter. Next base: position 8,665 of record JBEEMW010000049.1, read on the forward strand.
GTGCACTCGTTGCGGGTGGGGGATATGCCGAACTGTGCGTGGCGCCGGTTGCGCAATGTCTGCCCGTGCCCAAGGGTTTGAGTGACATTGAGGCTGCTGCCTTGCCGGAAACGTTCTTCACAGTCTGGAGCAACGTGTTTGACCGTGCACGTCTGCAGCCGGGTGAGACCTTGCTGGTTCAGGGTGGTTCCAGTGGCATCGGTGTCACCGCCATTCAAATGGCAAAAGCCATGGGGCAGGCACTCGGTCAAGCGGTTCAGGTCATCGTGACGGCGGGCAGTGACGAAAAATGCGCAGCCTGCATCAAATTGGGCGCAGATCACGCCATCAATTACAAAACCCACGACTTCCAGGCTGAGGTCATGCGCCTCACCGGGGGGCGTGGTGTCGATGTCGTCCTGGACATGGTGGCCGGCAGTTATGTGGCCAAAGAGATTGAGTGCCTGGCCGAAGATGGCCGGATCGTGATCATTGCGGTTCAAGGTGGTGTCAAGAGCGAAATCAATGCGGGCCTTGTGCTGCGACGCCGCCTGACGGTGACGGGGTCAACCCTGCGTCAACGTCCTGTGGCGTTCAAGGCAGCGATTGCCCAGGCCTGTCTGCAGCACGTTTGGCCATTGATTGAAAGTGGTGCGATCCAGCCCGTTATTCACAGCGTCTTTGCGGCGACAGACAGTACGGACGGAACCGGCAGCGGTGCGGCCAAGGCGCATGCGTTGATGGAATCCAATCAGCATGTGGGAAAAATTGTTTTGACATGGGCGGCAGCATGAAAAAGAAATTGATTGCGGGCAACTGGAAGATGAATGGCAGTCTGGCTGCCAATGACCAGTTGATCAGGGCCCTCCTGGGCGCGTTGGGCAATCCCGCGTGCGGGATTGCCTTGTGTGTGCCGGCGGTCTATCTGGCGCAGGTGCAGAACCTGTTGGCGAAAAGCGTCATAGACCTGGGTGCGCAGGACGTCTCGGCGCATGAGGCCGGGGCCTTTACAGGCGAAACTTCTGCCGCCATGCTCAAGGATTTGAATGTGCGCTATGCCTTGGTAGGGCATTCCGAGCGCCGCCAATATCACTTTGAAAGTGATGCGATCGTGGCCCTCAAGGCGCAACGTGCGTTGGCCTGCGGTGTTACGCCCATCGTCTGTGTGGGGGAAACACTGGCAGAACGTGAGGCGGGAAAAACCGAAGAGGTCGTGAAGCGCCAATTGGCAGCAGTCATTCACACCAACGGACACTGCATCAGTGAGCTTGTGGTGGCTTATGAGCCGGTTTGGGCGATTGGTACCGGTAAAACGGCAAGTCCTCAGGAAGCCCAGCTGGTGCATTCAATTTTGCGGGCCCAATTGGGTGCGGCCACCGCGCATGCTGACCGCATGCAGATTCTTTACGGCGGCAGCATGAATGCTGCCAATGCAGCACAACTTCTGGCCCAGCCAGACATTGATGGTGGTCTGGTGGGCGGCGCATCGCTCAAGGCCCCGGATTTTTTAGCGATTATCGCTGCAGCTCTCTGATTCAGAGCGCTTTGAGCTATCTATTTAGGAGTAAATCATGGGTGTTTTTTTGACAATTTTGTTGGCAGTTCAACTGATTTCGGCGCTGTCGATGATCGGACTGATTTTGGTTCAGCACGGCAAAGGTGCCGATATGGGGGCCGCCTTTGGTAGCGGCGGATCAGGCAGTTTGTTTGGTGCATCCGGCAGTGCCAACTTTCTTTCTCGAACCACAGCCGTATTGGCCACGGTGTTTTTTGTTTGCACGCTCGCACTGGCCTATTTCGGGAACCTTCGCCCTTCCAGCACGCGCAGTGTCCTTGAAGGTGCTGCTGTAACGCTGCCCGCATCGGCGGCTTCTGCTGCCATGGCACCCGCAACCCCGGCGTCCGGGGCGGCTCAAATCCCGTCGAAATGAAACACGGCTGATTTGCGGGTCTAAATTGCCCTTGCCCGGCGTGGAGGCGATTAGATTCAGGGTAAACTCTACGTCTGTCAGATGAGCAAAAGCCGCAAGGTACCTCACGCAATTCAGACACAGAAAAACCGCCGTCGTGGTGAAATTGGTAGACACGCTATCTTGAGGTGGTAGTGGCGAAAGCTGTGCGAGTTCGAGTCTCGCCGACGGCACCAAACAAAATAGTTTGCCAAGGTTTCTCCACCTGGCGAACAATAACGGTGATCAGAATCTTAAGATGAACCTCGATCAGTATCTGCCCGTCCTCATGTTCATCTTGGTCGGTATTGCAGTGGGTGTGATTCCCCAGGTGCTGGGCTATATTCTTGGCCCCAACCGTCCCGACAGTGCAAAAAACTCCCCCTATGAGTGCGGCTTTGAGGCTTTTGAAGACGCACGGATGAAGTTCGATGTGCGCTACTACCTCGTGGCCATATTGTTCATTCTTTTTGACCTTGAAATCGCGTTTCTTTTCCCCTGGGCGGTGGCGCTCAAGGACATCGGTGCGCTCGGGTTCTGGTCCGTCATGGTTTTTCTGGGCATCCTCGTCGTAGGCTTCGTTTACGAGTGGAAAAAAGGCGCCCTCGACTGGGAATGATTCGGGAGCACACCTATGGCAATTGAAGGCGTTTTTAAAGAAGGCTTCGCCACCACCACGTATGACTCGGTGGTGAATTGGGCGAAAACCGGTTCCCTGTGGCCCATGACCTTTGGTTTGGCATGCTGCGCTGTTGAAATGATGCATGCCGGTGCGGCGCGTTATGACATGGAGCGTTTCAGCATGTTGTTTCGCCCAAGTCCGCGCCAGTCCGACCTGATGATTGTTGCCGGTACCTTGTGCAACAAAATGGCGCCAGCCCTGCGCAAAGTCTATGACCAGATGAGTGAGCCTCGCTGGGTCTTGTCAATGGGTTCTTGCGCCAACGGAGGCGGTTATTACCACTACAGTTATTCGGTCGTGCGCGGTTGCGACCGGATCGTTCCGGTGGACGTGTATGTTCCGGGCTGTCCGCCGACCGCTGAGGCGCTGCTGTATGGAATCATCCAGTTGCAACAAAAAATCCGCCGCACCAATACCATTGCGCGCGCCTGAGGACTGATGAGATGACTGCATTTGCTGTTAACCCGGAAACGCTAAAGAGCGCCGTCATGGCGGCTTTGGGCGACAAGGTCAAACGTATATCCATCGATTTGGATGAGGTCAAGGTATTGGTCTCGGCGACGGACTATCTGGATGCCGCACGGTTGTTGAAGGCTGCGCCAGGGTGTCAGTTTGAGCAGCTCATTGATCTGTGCGGGGTTGACTACTCTGAGTATGGCGACGGTGCTTACAGCGGGCCACGGTATTGCGTGGTGTCGCATCTGTTGTCAGTCAGCCTGAACCAGCGGCTGCGGCTCAAGGTGTTTGCCCCGGACGACGATGTGCCGGTTGTCGCTTCAATTACCGGCGTATGGAATTCCGCCAATTGGTTCGAACGCGAGGCGTTCGATCTGTTCGGCATTGTGTTCGAGGGCCATAACGACCTGCGGCGAATTCTGACCGACTATGGTTTTATTGGTCATCCGTTTCGCAAGGACTTTCCAACCAGTGGTCATGTGGAAATGCGTTATGACGCAGAGCAAAAGCGCGTCATCTATCAACCGCTCTCTATCGAGCCCAGGGAAATAACGCCCCGCATTATTCGCGAAGATAACTATGGGGGTCTGCATTAATGGGGAATGCCGTCCAACCCGGTCTGACCGTATCGAGCGGAACACATCATGGCTGAAATTAAAAACTACACTTTGAACTTTGGCCCGCAGCATCCGGCTGCCCACGGTGTTTTGCGTCTGGTCCTTGAGCTGGACGGTGAAGTGGTGCAGCGGGCTGACCCGCACATCGGTTTGCTTCATCGTGCAACCGAGAAGCTGGCAGAGAGTAAAACCTACATTCAGTCGCTGCCTTACATGGACCGTCTCGACTATGTGTCAATGATGGCCAATGAACAGGCTTACTGTCTGGCTATCGAAAAATTGATGCAGATTGATGTGCCGGTCAGGGCGCAGTACATCCGCGTGATGTTTGCCGAAATCACCCGTTTGCTCAACCACCTGATGTGGCTGGGCGCGCACGGTTTTGACTGTGGCGCGATGAACATCCTCATCTATTGCTTTCGCGAGCGGGAGGCCCTGTTCGACATGTACGAGGCAGTGTCGGGTGCACGCATGCATGCGGCCTACTTCCGTCCCGGTGGGGTTTACCGCGATCTGCCGGACACCATGCCGCAGTACCGGGTCAGCAAGATCAAGAATGCAAAAGCCATCGCAGCCCTCAATGAAAACCGTCAGGGTTCCCTGCTGGACTTCATTGATGACTTTTGCGCGAATTTCCCGGGGCAGGTGGATGAATATGAGACCCTGCTCACCGACAACCGCATCTGGAAGCAGCGTACCGTGGGCGTTGGTGTGGTCACGCCTGAGCGTGCACTGAACCTCGGTTTTACCGGGGCCATGCTGCGTGGGTCAGGTATTGCGTGGGACCTGCGCAAGAAGCAGCCCTACGATGCCTATGCCCAAATGGACTTTGATGTTCCTGTTGGCAAAACTGGCGACTGTTATGACCGCTATCTGGTGCGAGTGGCAGAAATGCGGCAATCCAATCGCATCATTCAGCAGTGCGTAGGCTGGCTGCGGGCGAATCCCGGGCCGGTGATTACCGATAACCACAAGGTCGCTGCGCCCGATCGTGAATCAATGAAGTCCAACATGGAAGAGTTGATTCACCATTTCAAACTTTTCACTGAAGGTTTCCATGTGCCACAAGGTGAGGCTTATGCGGCGGTGGAGCATCCCAAAGGTGAGTTCGGTATTTACATCGTGAGTGATGGGGCCAACAAGCCTTATCGGCTCAAGATTCGCGCGCCAGGTTTTGCACATTTGGCGGGGATGGACGAAATGGCCAGAGGGCACATGATTGCCGACGCCGTTGCCATCATTGGAACCATGGATATTGTGTTTGGAGAGATTGATCGATGATCTCTGAAGTTATTTCTCAAGCAGCACTGGCGCGTTTCGCCGGGGAAGTTGCGAAGTATCCCGCTGACCAGAAGCAGTCTGCTGTCATGGCTTGTCTGGCCATCGTTCAGCAAGAGCTGGGATTTGTCAGCGTTGAGAGTGAAAAAGTGGTCGCCAGCTATCTTGGCATGGCTCCGATAGCTGTCCACGAAGTCACCACGTTCTACAACATGTACAACCAGCGTCCGGTCGGCAAATTCAAACTCAATGTTTGTACAAATTTGCCGTGCCAGTTGCGTGATGGTGGCGCTGCGCTCAAGCATCTGGAACACAAGCTGGGCATCAGCATGGGCGAAACAACGCCAGATGGCGTGTTTACCTTGCAGCAAAGTGAATGCCTGGGTGCCTGTGCAGATTCCCCGGTGTTATTGGTCAACGACCGCACGATGTGTAGCTTCATGAGCAACGACAAGCTGGACCAGCTGGTTGATGGCTTGCGTTCGAACGGAGATCAGTGATGTCGGCTGAAAAATTTCTGTCTCAGTTTCAGGCTACGGGAGCAGAGACCTGCTTTCACGGACGTCACATCAGCCCCCAGATTTATTTGGGTCTGGACGGTGCGAATTGGCGCTTGAAAGACTACGAAGCACGCGGCGGGTATCAGGCGCTGCGCAAGATTCTGGGTAAGGATGGTACTGAATCCGCTGACGCCAATGGCGTTGCCGGTTTGACCCAGGACCAGGTCATTGCGATCGTCAAGGAGTCCGCATTGCGCGGCCGTGGCGGTGCCGGGTTTCCGACGGGTTTGAAATGGAGCTTCATGCCGCGCCAGTTTCCTGGCCAGAAGTACCTGGTCTGCAATTCTGATGAAGGCGAGCCTGGTACCTGCAAAGACCGTGACATCCTTCAGTTCAACCCGCATATCGTGATTGAAGGCATGATCATTGCTGCCTATGCCATGGGCATCTCGGTGGGTTACAACTACATCCACGGCGAAATTTTCAAAAGCTACGACCGTTTTGAGGAGGCGCTGGAGGAAGCACGTGCTGCCGGCCTGTTGGGCAATCATATTTTGGGAAGCAATTTCACGTTTGAGTTGCACGCTGCCCACGGATTTGGGGCCTACATCTGCGGCGAAGAAACAGCGTTGCTGGAGTCGCTTGAAGGCAAGAAGGGGCAACCCCGGTTCAAACCGCCATTTCCGGCCAGCTTCGGCATGTATGGCAAGCCAACGACGATCAACAATACGGAAACATTTGCAGCCGTTCCGTGGATCATTCGCAATGGTGGCCCCGCTTATCTGGCCTGCGGAAAACCCAACAATGGGGGCACCAAGATTTACTCGGTCAGTGGTGACGTTGAGATGCCCGGTAACTACGAAGTGCCGATGGGTACCCCGTTTTCGACATTGCTCGAAATCGCAGGCGGCGTACGCAGCGGTCGGCAACTCAAGGCTGTGATTCCCGGTGGGTCTTCTTCTCCGATCCTGCCTGGCGCCACCATGATGGATTGCACGATGGACTACGACTCGATTTCCAAGGCGGGTTCGATGCTGGGTTCGGGTGCCGTGATCGTTCTGGATGACAGCCGTTGCATGGTCAAGAGCCTGCAGCGATTGAGTTACTTCTATATGCATGAATCCTGCGGCCAATGTACGCCGTGCCGTGAAGGTACGGGCTGGTTGTCGCGCATGGTGGACCGGATAGAAAATGGTCATGGCAGGCCGACTGACATGGACCTGCTGAACTCGGTCGCTGACAACATTCAAGGGCGAACCATTTGTGCCCTGGGTGACGCAGCCGCCATGCCGGTGCGCGCCATGATCAAGCATTTCCGTCATGAATTTGAATATCACGTCGAGCACAAGACCTGTATGGTCCCTGCCTACGTCTAAGCGAGTCCCAAGATGATTGAAATCGAACTCGACGGCAAAAAAGTTGACATTGTTGAAGGCAGCATGATCATGCACGCCGCCGACAAGGCCGGTACCTACATTCCGCATTTTTGTTATCACAAAAAACTCAGCATTGCGGCCAATTGCCGCATGTGCCTCGTCGATGTGGAGAAGATGCCCAAGCCCATGCCGGCCTGTGCAACCCCCGTGACCCAGGGCATGATTGTTCGCACCAAAAGCGACAAGGCGATCAAGGCACAGCAATCGGTGATGGAGTTTTTGTTGATCAATCACCCACTGGACTGTCCGATTTGTGACCAGGGTGGTGAATGTCAGCTGCAGGATATTGCTGTGGGTTATGGTGGCTCTTCATCACGCTACGAAGAAGAAAAACGCGTTGTCGCTGTCAAGGATGTTGGCCCGCTGGTTTCCATGCAGGAGATGAGCCGGTGCATTCATTGCACGCGCTGTGTTCGGTTTGGTCAGGAAGTGGCAGGTGTCATGGAGCTTGGCATGTCGCATCGTGGTGAACATGCGGAAATCGAGACATTTGTTGGTCAATCGGTAGACTCCGAGCTGTCAGGCAACATGATCGACATTTGCCCGGTCGGTGCGTTGACCAGCAAGCCGTTCCGTTACAGCGCCCGAACTTGGGAGCTGTCCCGCCGCAAGTCTGTAAGCCCCCATGACTCGACCGGCGCCAACCTGATTATTCAGGTCAAGAACAACAAGGTCATGCGTGTTGTTCCGCTTGAAAATGAAGCGGTCAACGAATGCTGGATTGCGGACCGCGACCGTTTCTCGTATGAAGCACTCAACAGCGACGAGCGCTTGACCAGCCCCATGCTCAAGCAGGGCGGGCAGTGGAAAACGGTGGATTGGCAAACCGCGCTTGAGTACGTGGCCAATGGTTTGAAACAAATCAAGGCCGATCATGGTGCTACCAGCATTGGCACCTTGGCCAGCCCGCACAGTACCCTGGAAGAGTTGCACCTTGCGGGGCAATTGATGCGTGGCCTGGGTAACGAAAATATTGACTACCGATTGCGTCATGCTGAATTCCCGCCAGTTGAGGGGGTTCGCTACCTGGGCATGTCGATCGCGTCCCTCTCGCATCTGCAGCGCGTGCTGGTTGTGGGTTCCAATCTGCGCAAGGACCACCCCTTGTTTGCACAACGAATTCGCCAGGCAGCCCGCATGGGATGTGCTGTAAACGCTATCAATTCGGAAGCATGCGACTGGGCGATGCCGATTGCCCATTCGCTGGTTGGTGCTTCGTCTGCCTGGGCGCAAGTGCTGGCAGACCTTGCAGTCGCCATCGCCGCCGAAAAAGCTATCGTTGCCCCTGCTGTGGGCGAGGCAACTGACGGTGCGAAGGCGATTGCGAAGTCGTTGCTGGGCGGCGATCGCAAGGCCATTTTGCTGGGTAACGCGGCTGCCCACCACCCCAAAGCCGCCAGCCTGCTGGCGTTGGCAAACTGGATTGGTGCACAGACCGGTGCAACCGTTGGCTATTTGACCGAAGCTGCGAATACCGTTGGTGCGCAGGCAGTGAATGCTGTTCCTGGTGCTGGTGGCATGAATGCCGGGCAAATGCTGGCAGGTGGCCTCAAGGCGGTTCTGCTGTTGAACAATGAGCCGGTATTTGATGCCGCAGGCGGTGCTGCCGTGGCTAGAGCCTTGGGTCAGGCCCAGATGGTCGTCACCATGAGCCCATTCAAGGCGAATCTGGCGTTCAGCGATGTGATTCTGCCCATTACGCCTTTTACCGAAACATCAGGAACATTTGTTAACGCCGAAGGTCGCGTTCAAAGCTTCCATGCAGTGGTCAAACCATTTGGCGAGGCACGACCCGCATGGAAAGTGCTGCGCGTCATCGCGAACCTGTTGGGCTTGCCCGGTTTTGAGTTCGAGTCTTCCCATGCGGTTCTCGCGCAAATCGCCGGCTCCTTCTCGGGCGACGGAACCTACGTTGAGGCACTCAGGCTCAACAATGAAACGCAGGCCCCGGTTGATACCACTCCGGCATCCGGTGAACCCACGGTCGCGAGTATTTATCAACTTGATGGCATTGTGCGGCGTGCGGTCTCCCTTCAGCTCACATCTGACGCCCAAGCTTCGGTTTCGCTGTCGGCTCTTGAAGAGGTACCCGCATGATCGACACCTTCTACGGCGCAGGACTGGGGCTAATGGCGGCTCCGTGGTGGACTGGCGTTGCATGGCCCATCGTTTGGACATTGATCAAGATTGTTGCAGTTTTGGCTCCCCTGATGGGCTGCGTGGCTTACTTGACCTTGTGGGAGCGCAAGGCAATTGCCTTTACCCAGATCCGCAACGGTCCGAACCGGGTTGGCCCAATGGGTTTACTGACCCCGATTGCGGATGCGCTGAAACTGCTGACCAAAGAAATCATTATTCCTTCTGCCGCCAGCAAGGGTCTTTTCCTGCTGGGCCCCATCATGACCATCATGCCGGCGCTGGCTGCATGGGCGGTCATTCCATTTGGTCCTGAAGTGGCGTTGGCCAACGTCAATGCCGGGTTGCTTTTCCTGATGGCGATTACCTCCATGGAGGTATACGGTGTCATCATTGCAGGTTGGGCCTCCAATTCGAAATACGCGTTTCTCGGTGCGTTGCGTGCCTCAGCGCAAATGGTCAGTTATGAGATCGCGATGGGGTTCTGTCTGGTGATTGTTCTCATGGTATCTGCCAGCATGAACCTGACCGATATTGTGATGGGGCAGGGCAAGGGTTACTTTGCAGCCAATGGCCTGAGTTTCCTGTCGTGGAACTGGCTCCCTTTATTCCCCGTGTTTTTGGTCTACTTCATCGCAGGCCTGGCTGAGACCAATCGGCATCCTTTTGACGTGGTCGAGGGGGAGTCCGAGATCGTAGCCGGTCACATGGTTGAGTATTCAGGCATGTCGTTTGCCATGTTTTTCCTGGCAGAGTACGCCAACATGCTGTTGGTCTCGATCCTGTGCGTCACCATGTTCCTGGGTGGCTGGTTGTCGCCTGTGGCTTTCCTTGACTGGATTCCAGGCTGGATCTGGCTCGGTATCAAGACCTTCGTTGTGGTCACCATGTTCCTGTGGGTCCGTGCCACATTTCCACGTTACCGTTATGACCAGATCATGCGTTTGGGTTGGAAAATCTTTATCCCCGTCACCCTGGTGTGGCTGGTGGTTGTGGGGGCCTGGATGCAGACCTCCTGGAATATCTGGAAGTAAGCTGGAGCCCTGAATGACTGCAATTGCATCCTCGACGCCTCACGTCCAAACCTCTTTTTCGTTGCGCGATTTTCTGTCGAGCTTCATGTTGCTTGAGTTGTTCAAGGGCATGGCCGTGACCGGCAAGTACATGTTCAAACGGAAAATAACGGTTCAGTTTCCAGAGGAAAAGACGCCCGCAAGCCCGCGTTTCCGGGGCCTTCACGCTTTGCGTCGTTACGAAAACGGGGAGGAACGCTGTATTGCCTGCAAGTTGTGTGAGGCAGTTTGTCCAGCGATGGCGATCACCATTGAATCTGAAGTGCGCGATGACGGTTCGCGCAGAACGACCCGCTACGACATTGATTTGACCAAGTGTATTTTTTGCGGTTTCTGTGAAGAAAGCTGCCCGGTAGACTCAATCGTGGAGACGCATATTTTTGAATATCACGGAGAGAAACGGGGCGATCTGTACTTCACCAAAGACATGTTGTTGGCTGTGGGCGACCGGTACGAAGGCGAAATTGCTGCCGCCAAAGCCGCAGACGCGAAATACCGTTAACAGCACAAGAAAGAACCCCAAGTCATGGATGTCAAAGCTGGTCTGTTTTACGTTTTCTCGGCGTTGCTGCTGTTTGCTGCTTTTCGGGTCATTACGGCGCGTAACCCGGTCCATGCAGCGCTCTATCTGGTATTGGCCTTTTTTCAGGCAGCCATGATCTGGATGTTGCTCAAGGCAGAGTTCCTGGCGATTGCACTCGTTTTGGTGTACGTCGGGGCGGTGATGGTTCTCTTCCTGTTTGTGGTGATGATGCTGGACATCAATATCGACAGTGTCCGGCAAGGGTTCTGGCGGCACTTTCCCTTGGCTGGAGCCGTCGGTGCCATGATTGCCCTTGAAATGGCGGCCGTCCTGATGGGTGGTTTCCGGGTCAGTGAAGAGCCCAAAAGCACGTTGGCTGTTGGACAGGCTGCTGTGCAGGTGTCCAACACCCGTGAGTTGGGCAAACTGCTCTACACCGAGTATGTTTTCCCCGTCCAGATTGCGGCCGTCATTCTGCTGGTCGCCATTATCGCGGCCATCGCATTGACATTGCGCGGCCGCAAAGACAGCAAGCACATCAGCGCCAGTGACCAGATTCGCGTCAAGGCCGGGGATCGACTTACCCTGGTCAAGCTGCCTGCCACGCAGCCCACGCAGCCTGTTGTTGACGCATCAGCGTCCGCAGCAGAACCGGAGAAGAAGGCATGACATTGACCCTTGGACACTTTCTCTCGCTCGGCGCCATGTTGTTCGCGCTGTCAGTGATCGGGATATTTTTGAACCGGAAAAACCTGATTATTTTGCTGATGGCGATTGAGCTGATGCTCCTGGCCGTGAACATGAATTTTGTTGCTTTCTCCTATTACCTTGGCGACATGCACGGGCAGATTTTTGTCTTCTTCATCCTGACAGTGGCTGCAGCCGAGTCGGCCATCGGGCTGGCCATTCTGGTGCAGTTGTTTCGTAACAAGTCCAGTATCAATGTGGACGAACTCAATACGCTCAAGGGTTAATCAAGATGAGTCAAACCCTGTCTGCTTCAACCCTATTGGTGGTACCCATGGCGCCGCTGGTAGGCGCTATTTTGGCGGGTGTTCTGGGAACCTCTTTCGGGGGTAACTGGATCGGCCGGCGCATGTCGCATAGTCTGACGATACTCGGCGTGCTGATCGCTTTCATTGTGTCGGCGCTGACATTAAAAAGCGTTGCGTTTGAAGGTGCACATTTCAACGAAACCCTCTACACCTGGATGGATGTGGGTGGTCTGAAAATGGAGGTCGGTTTTCTGGTTGATGGCTTGACCGCGATGATGATGTGTGTCGTGACCTTCGTCTCACTGATGGTGCATATCTATACCATCGGTTATATGGAAGAGGATGAGGGCTACAACCGCTTCTTTGCCTATATCTCGCTGTTCACGTTCTCCATGCTGATGCTGGTGATGAGCAACAACTTGTTGCAGCTGTTTTTTGGCTGGGAGGCGGTGGGCCTGGTGTCGTACCTGCTGATTGGTTTCTGGTTCAACAAGCCGACCGCCATTTTTGCCAATATGAAGGCATTCCTGGTCAACCGTGTGGGTGACTTCGGCTTCATTTTGGGAATTGGTCTGATTGTTGCCTTCGCGGGTACGCTCAATTACGCGGAAGCCTTTGGCAAAGCGGATGAACTGGCCAAATTGAATCTGCCCGGCACGAACTGGATGTTGGTGACCGTGATCTGCATTTGTCTGTTCATTGGTGCCATGGGTAAATCAGCGCAGTTTCCCCTGCATGTGTGGTTGCCTGACTCCATGGAAGGCCCGACACCGATTTCGGCCCTGATTCATGCAGCAACCATGGTTACGGCGGGTATTTTCATGGTGGCACGCATGTCACCCCTGTTTGAGCTCAGTGATGCCGCGCTCAACTTTGTGCTGGTCATTGGTGCCATCACGGCGTTGTTCATGGGTTTTCTGGGCATCATCCAGAACGACATCAAACGTATTGTGGCGTATTCAACCCTGTCTCAGCTCGGTTACATGACCGTGGCATTGGGTGCGTCGGCGTATTCGGTGGCGGTGTTTCACCTGATGACCCACGCGTTCTTCAAGGCGCTGCTGTTTCTGGCGGCAGGGTCGGTCATCATGGGCGTGCACCACAATCAGGACATTCGCTGGATGGGTGGTTTGCGCAAGTACATGCCCATTACCTGGATCACATCGTTGCTGGGTTCACTCGCCTTGATTGGCACACCTTTCTTCGCAGGCTTTTATTCGAAGGACAGCATTATTGAAGCAGTGCATGAAAGTCACCTTCCCGGCGCTGGTTTTGCCTCGTTTGCGGTGCTGGCCGGTGTATTCATCACGGCTTTTTACTCCTTCCGTTTGTATTTTCTGGTGTTCCATGGCAAAGAACGCTTCGACCAAAATCCCGATGCACATCACGATGATCACCATGACCATCATCATGAGCACCAAAACCCCCATGAGTCACCATGGGTGGTCACATTGCCGCTGATTCTGCTGGCAATCCCTTCGGTCGTGATCGGGTTCATGTTGATTCAACCCATGCTGTTTGGCGAATTTTTCAAGGGTGCCATTTTCATCGATGGCGAAAAACACGCCGCCATGGAAGAACTGGCCAGGGCATTCCACGGCCCGGCGCAAATGGCATGGCATGCACTGACCACTCTGCCTTTCTGGCTTGCGCTGGCGGGTGTGGCGACATCCTTTTATATGTACATGGTTAATCCTGCCTTGCCTGCGGCCATCAAGGCGCGGTTCATGCCAATCTACACCTTGCTCGAAAACAAGTACTACATGGACTGGTTCAATGAAAACGTGCTGGCACGCGCCACGCGCATGTTGGGTACTGGTTTGTGGAAGGGCGGCGATCAGGCCATCATTGACGGCACGCTGGTTAATGGTTCATGGAAACTGGTTGGATGGGTTTCCGGTGCCGTGCGCCGGGTGCAAACTGGTTATCTTTACCACTACGCGCTGTCCATGATTCTGGGCGTTTTCGTGCTGATGACGTACTTTGTGACATGGCCTACGATCATCCAATGGCTCGGCAAATAGGGAGAAGAAGAAAATGGGTTTGTTGAGCCTGGCTATCTGGATGCCAATTGTTTTTGGTGTCATTTTGCTCGCCATGGGACGTGACGATCAGGCACGCAGTGTGCGCTGGTTTGCGTTGCTTGGTTCCATTGCCAGTTTCCTGGTGACCTTGCCCTTGTACGGAGGGTTCAAGCTGGGAACGGCGGCAATGCAGTTTGTCGAGAAAGCCAGCTGGATTGAGCGATTCAATGTTCACTACCACCTGGGGCTGGATGGCATCTCGTTCTGGTTTGTGCTGCTGACAGCTTTCATCAATGTGGTTGTTGTGATTGCCAGTTGGGAGGCCATTACCCACCGTGTCAATCAGTACATGGGCGCTTTCCTGATCCTGAGCGGACTGATGATTGGTGTTTTCTGTGCGCTGGATGGCCTGTTGTTCTATGTATTTTTTGAAGCCACCCTCATTCCCATGTACCTCATCATTGGTATCTGGGGTGGGCCGAACAAAATCTACGCGGCCTTCAAATTCTTTCTGTATACCTTGTTGGGTTCGTTGTTGATGCTGATTGCATTGATCTTTTTGTACACCAAGTCGGGTGGCAGTTTTGATCTGGCAACCTGGCACAAGTTGCCCCTGGGCCGTACAGCCCAGACCCTGTTGTTTTTCGCTTTTTTCTCGGCCTTTGCGGTCAAGGTGCCCATGTGGCCGGTACACACCTGGTTGCCTGACGTGCACGTTGAGGCGCCGACTGGCGGGTCCGCCGTGCTGGCGGCGATCATGCTCAAGCTGGGGGCCTATGGTTTCCTGCGGTTTTCCATGCCAATTGCCCCTGACGCTACGCGCGAGTGGGCGTGGCTGATGATTGCCCTGTCCTTGATTGCCGTGATTTATGTCGGACTCGTTGCTTTGGTCCAGCAGGACATGAAGAAACTGGTGGCGTATTCGTCTGTGGCACACATGGGCTTTGTGACTTTGGGCTTCTTCATCTTCAGTGACCTGGGCGTTTCTGGTGGTCTGGTGCAGATGATTGCCCATGGCTTTGTGTCAGGGGCCATGTTCCTGTCGATTGGTGTGCTGTATGACCGCGTTCATTCCCGGGATATCGCCAGTTATGGCGGGGTGGTCAATACGATGCCCAAATTCACCGCATTCGCACTGTTTTTTGCCATGGCGAACTGCGGTCTTCCGGGAACTGCAGGATTCGTGGGTGAGTGGATGGTGATTTTGGGTGCGGTCAAATTTGACTTCTGGATTGGCATGGCCGCCGCCAGTGCCCTGATTTTCGGTGCGGCCTATACCTTGTGGATGTTCAAACGTGTCTATTTGGGCCCGGTTGCCAACGACGATGTGAAGGCGCTGGAAGACATCAGCGCCCGTGAGTTCCTGATGTTGGCCCTGCTCGCCGTGGCGGTGCTTTACATGGGCATTTATCCCAAGCCGTTTACCGACGTCATGGGCACTTCGGTGGTCGAGCTGCTCAAGCACGTGGCCCAATCCAAGCTGAATTGATCTAACTGAATTGAGAGACTTGAAACATGATTGACAAACTCAGCTGGATCTCGGTTTACCCGGAGATCGTCCTGCTGGTCATGGCCTGTGTGATTGCACTGGTTGATCTTGGCGTCAAGAGTGCCCGCCGAACCGGAACCTATGTACTCTCCTTGCTGACGCTGGGTGCCGTGGCCTTCCTGTCGGCGTTATACGCCGACGCCGGAACCACGGTGTACGGCTTCAACAGCATGGTTGTCAGTGACCCGATGGGCAACTGGCTCAAGTGTTTCGCTACCGTGGCGGTCATGGCGACCCTCGTGTACGGTCGACCCTACGCCGCAGATCGTGACATGTTGCGCGGTGGAGAAATGTTCACGTTGAGCCTGTTTGCCTTGCTTGGCATGTTCATCATGATCTCCGGCAACAACTTCCTGGTCCTCTACATGGGGCTGGAGCTGTTGACACTGTCAAGTTACGCTCTGGTGGCACTGCGGCGCGACAACGCCACGGCCACCGAAGCGGCCATGAAGTATTTTGTACTCGGTGCCATGGCGTCCGGTTTCCTGCTGTATGGCCTGTCCATGATGTATGGCGCAACCGGCTCGCTCAACGTCAATGAAGTCGCCAGGGCCATTGCAACCGGTCAAATCAAGCATCAGGTCTTGATCTTTGGGCTGGTATTTGTTGTGGCCGGTCTTGCATTCAAACTGGGCGTTGTGCCATTCCACATGTGGATCCCCGACGTTTACCAGGGGGCACCCACGGCGGTTACGCTGCTGATTGGCGGGGCACCCAAACTGGCTGCATTTGGCCTGGTGATTCGCTTGCTGGTTGAAGGCATGTTGCCGCTTGCCATTGACTGGCAGCAGATGCTGATGGTGCTTGCCGTGGGTTCTCTGGCGGTTGGTAATCTGGCCGCCATTGCACAAACCAACGTTAAACGCATGTTGGCTTTTTCCACAATTTCCCAGATGGGTTTTGTCCTGCTGGGGTTGATGTCGGGTGTGATCAATGGCAACACCATGTCCACAGCAGACGCCTATGGTTCTTCGATGTTCTACGTCGTGAGTTATGTTTTGACCACCTTGGCCAGCTTCGGCGTTATTTTGCTGTTGGCCCGTGAAGGGTTCGAAAGCGAAGAGATCTCCGACTTTGCCGGTTTAAACCAGCGCAGCCCTTTTTATGCGGCGGTTATGGCTGTCTGTATGTTCTCGCTGGCGGGTATTCCGCCCATGGTTGGCTTTTACGCCAAGCTGTCGGTTTTGCAGGCCTTAATCGCCTCGGGTCAGGTGTTCCATCTTGGCCTGGCAGTGTTTGCCGTGCTGATGTCACTGATCGGCGCCTTCTATTACCTGCGTGTGGTGAAAGTCATGTACTTCGATGCACCCATTGACACCCAGGTTGTTTCCCCACCGGTTGATGTGCAGATCGTGTTGTCGCTGAACGGTGCCCTGGTCCTGCTTTTGGGTCTCATGCCGGGTGGCCTGATGTCGCTTTGTGCCCGTGCTGTCACCCAGATGATGGCGCCCTGAGTTCGACCAGGCTGTAATTGAACGTGTCTCAAACAGCTTCGGTCTGGCTGGTCGTGATGGGTGCTTTCTGTGCCGCCAATCTACCGTTTTTGAACAATCGCCTGTTGGCTGTCGTTCCCCTTGTGAAGTCCAAATTTCTGGGGCTGCGCCTGCTGGAGCTGGTCGTGATGTACTTTTTGGTGGGTGGTGGTGCTTTGTTGCTGGAAAAGCGGGCCGGGCAGATCGCTGATCAAAACTGGGAGTTTTATGCCATCACAGGGGCCATGTTTGTGACCTTTGCTTTTCCTGGATTCGTTTATTGTTATTTGCTCAAACGTCGTGAATGACGTTTGACCACAAGGTGATTGCGGCCATGGATGATCGTCATTTAATCGAAAAAAAAGTCACCAGCCACGAGATTTTCAAAGGCAACTTTCTCCATGCATTTCGTGACACGGTGACATTGCCGGATGGTGATACTGCCACCCGCGAGTTCGTTGTGCACCCAGGTGCCGTGGTGGTTATTCCGCTGATTGAAGACGCCCATGGCGAAATCCGGGTTGTGATGGAGCGGCAATTCCGGTATCCCGTCGGTCAGGTAATGATCGAATTCCCTGCTGGCAAGCTGGATCCGGGTGAAGACATTCAGTTATGCGCCCAACGTGAGCTGCGCGAGGAAACCGGCTACACGGCAGGGCAGTGGGCGCGCGCAGGGCGGCTTCACCCTGTTATCTCCTACTCCACTGAATTCATTGACATCTGGTTTGCCCGGCAATTGACTTTGGGGAAACCCCAGCGAGATCAGGGCGAGTTTCTGGAGGTGATCACTGCCACACCCAAAGAGTTGCTGCAGTGGTGTCTGGATGGTCGCGTGACCGATGGCAAAACCCTGGCCGCTGCACTGTGGTTGCAAAATGTACTGTCTGGCGAGTGGGCGTTGACTTGGCATGCCCCTGCCGCGCTGGCTGTAACCTGACACGATCACCATGAAAGTTCTTGACCTTCAATGTTCGCAGCAGCATGTATTCGAGGGCTGGTTCGCCTCTGAGAACGATTTTGTCAGCCAGTTGTCACGTGGGCTGGTGACTTGCCCCTTATGCGCTGACGTGGCGATATCCAAGAAGCTGAGCGCTCCCCGGCTCAACCTGGGGACATCACGTGATGCGTCGCAAACCCGGCAGGATGTGGTGTCTGCTGCCGACCCGGCACAGCTCATGCAGTCAGCCTGGTTAGCCGCAGCACGGCGCATCATCGCCGACACGGAAGACGTGGGTGATAAATTTGCCGAAGAAGCCCGCAGAATTCATTATGGTGAACGGCATGAACGCGGTATTCGTGGCCAGGCTTCGGCTGCAGAGACTGAATCCTTGATAGAAGAAGGCATCGCCGTGATGCCTCTGGCTTTGCCGGAAGCCTTCAAAGGTCGCCTTCAGTAAGGTCATCACGGCGCTTGGCGCGTCAAGACCTGGCGAAGGGTCGCGGCCAGCTCTTTTACGGCAAACTTTGCAATATGGGCATCAGCCCCTACGGCCTTGACGTGGCCTTCGTTGGCCGTGCCCGTGAGGGACGAGTGAATGACTACCGGGAGTGACTTGAAACGCGGGTCCCGCTTGATCTGACGGGTCAAAGTGAATCCGTCCATGACGGGCATCTCCAGATCGGTGAGTACCAGTGCCACCTTGTCCTGGACCGTCTTGCCTTGGGCCTGCGCTTCTTCAGACACGGACTGCAAACACTCCCACGCCTCCTGGCCATTCCTGGTCATGATGTAGGGTGCTTTCATGGCTTTGAGTGCCTGTTCAATCAGTGAGCGCGCCACCGGAGAATCGTCGGCGGCGAGGATGATCGTGCCCGGTGGCAAGACGGGGGGAGGGCCGATTGTCTCCGGATCGATGTCTTCTTTGCCTGTGGGCATTACGTCTCGCAGGATTTGTTCCACATCCAGCACCTGAGCGAGGCGGGTTGTTCCGGTATTGCCGTCGAGTCGGGCAATGCTGGTCACCAGACTCCCGCCGTGCCCTTCCGCGGCCAGCACCTGTGCCCATTCCAGCCGCACAATTTCGTCAACCTCTTCCACTGCGAACGCCTGTGTGGTTCGGGCAAATTCGGTCACCAGCAACATGGCGAGTCCTTTTTTGGGCGTGCACCCGACAACCGCCGGCAGATTGATGACGGGGATGACTTGCCCCCGGATGTCCGCGACACCCATCAAATGAGGCGACGAGCTGGCCGTGACCGTGATCGGTGGCATCACCAGAATCTCCCGGACCTTGAAGACGTTGATGCCAAAGAGTTCCCGGCGATCTGTGTCGGGCGCCTCGCCCAGTCGAAACAGCAGCAACTCCAGTTGTTTGTTGGCAGTCAGATGGGTGCGCTGGTCCGCATCGAGCAAGGTGTTGTTCATCGTGATGGATGATCTGTGAGCAGATCGTTCCTGATACGTTTATCCGGGACAAGAAGTCCTCCCAGAATACACGCACAGCCGCAGTTCACGCGAGTTTTCAAGGCGCACAACAGCAGGGCAATGGCCCTGCTGATTCAGGGTTTCACGCTGTAAATTGCAAGGCGGCCAAACGGGCGTACACACCGTTTTCGGCCAGCAACTCGGCGTGGGTTCCCTGCTCGACCACACGGCCCTGGTCCAGCACCACAATCCGGTCGGCCCGTTGTACCGTTGCCAGACGGTGGGCAATCACCAGTGTCGTGCGCCCACGCATGGCCGATTCGAGCGCGGCCTGCACCATGCGCTCACTCTCTGCATCCAGTGCGCTGGTGGCCTCATCCAGCAGCAGCAGGGGCGGATTCTTCAACATGGCGCGAGCAATTGAAATGCGTTGACGCTGCCCGCCGCTCAAGCGCACACCGCGTTCACCCAGGAAGGTGTCATAAGCTTCAGGCAGCGCGGTAATGAACTCGTGTGCAAACGCCGCCTGCGCCGCTGCCTTGACCTCGGCGTCGCTGGCCCCGGGCTTTCCGTAGCGAATATTTTCGAGCGCGCTGGTCGAAAAAATAACGGCATCCTGGGGCACGATGCCAATGCGCTGGCGCAGGTCATGCAGCGCCAGACTTTGGGTTGAAACCCCATCCAGATAGATGCGATGCGCGTCACCGCCGGCGTCAGATGCATGCGTGCCGGAATCCCGGTCAGCATCATAAAAACGCAGCAGCAGTTGAAACACGGTGCTTTTGCCCGCCCCGCTGGGGCCCACCAGCGCCACCGTCTCGCCAGGGCTGACAGACAAGGTGAAATCAGCAAGGGCCGTTTGCAGGGGGCGCGATGGGTAGTGAAAATTCACCTTGTCAAAGCGTACCGCACTGCCCGCTGCTGTGGGAGGTAACGGCGCCGGATTGCCGGGGGACTTGATGGGTGAATGGCTGCCCAGCAGCTCCATCAGGCGCTCCGTTGCACCCGCAGCCCTCAGCAGGTCGCCATAAACCTCGCCCAACACCGCAAAAGCGCTGGCCAGGATGATGACGTACACCACCGTCTGCCCCAGATGACCGGCGGTGATGCGCCCGGCAACAACTGCCTGGGTGCCCTGATACAGGCCCCACAGCAGCGCTGCCGATGTGGCGATGATGATGAACGCCACCAACACCGACCGCGCTCTGGAGCGCCGCACCGCCACTTTGAAGGCGTTGTCGGTGGAGGCATCAAAACGCGCCGCTTCCCGGCCCTCTGCCGTGAAGCTCTGCACCACGGGAATGGCGTTCAGCACCTCGGCGGCAATGGCGCTGGAGTCGGCCACACGGTCCTGGCTGGCGCGCGACAATTTGCGCACCCGCCGGCCAAACCAGAGGCTGGGCAAGACAATCAGCACCAGAACACCAAAAACCTGCACCATCACGTAAGGATTGGTCCAGATCAGCATGGCCAGGGCCCCGATCCCCATCACCGTGTTGCGCAGGCCCATGCTCAGGGATGAACCCACCACGGTTTGCACCAGCGTGGTGTCAACCGTGATGCGGCTCAAGACCTCGCCGGTTTGGGTGGTCTCAAAAAACTCGGGGCTCTGTTTAAGTACATGGGCATACACCGCGTTGCGCAGGTCTGCTGTCACCCGCTCACCCAGCCAGCTCACCATGTAAAAACGCCCGGCCGAAAAAAGCCCCAGAGCGACGGCCACGGCGAACAAGGCCAGAAAGTGATTTTGCAGCGCCATCACCTGGGCTCCCTTGTCTGCACTCAGGGCCCCGGCAGGCACAGCGCTGCTCACCAGACCGCCATCAATCAGGCTGCGCAGGGCCAGGGGAAAAGCCAGTGTGGTGAGTGCCGCGAGCACCAGAAACAGCCCCGCCAGTGCAATGCGACCCCTGTAGGGGTGCAGGAATGGCATCAAGCCCGATAGAGATTTGGGCGATTGGGATTTGGCGCGTTCGGAAGTCATGGGGATGGGTATCGGAGCCTGTGTGGGAGAGGTAAATGGGGGCAGGGGCCCCCGTTGGCAAGCAAGGGCTCAAATATAGTGCCAAATTGGCCCTTAGCCCTCGTCAAATAGGCGTAATCAGCTATTAAAAATGTAGCACCTGTCAATGGGTGGATTAAAGGACCAGCGCCTGCGTGTAACCGGTCATTTCCAGATAACCCCGCCCGACATGGCGGTTATTGCTGTCAAACAAGTCGGCAAGTCCCTCCCAGTAGACGGCTCCGGTCGAGTTTCGGCTGTCCAGCTCCTGATTGTCAACCAGCGCTTTGACCATGTAGAAATCCGCCGGTGTGCGAACCAGCCATTCGACCGGATAAGTGGTTTGCGTCAGGGGGCTTTTCCAGCCCCGTGAGGCCTGAAACAGCACCTCGCCACGGCTGAAAATATGCGGCTTGTCTTGAGGGCTCATGTTGGGGTGCCGGAATGAGCCGCCATCCCATATGGCATTGCCGGTTTTGTCGCGCAGGCGAAAAGCCGTCAGCGCGCTGCCGTCAAACAGGTTCATGCCGATCCAGTCCCACCCCACCGCGCTGGGGTGCAGCAACTCGTCACTCCATTCATGGTCCAGCCAGGCAGCACCTTGCCCACCGGTACCGGTTACCTGAAATTTCTGACCCTTGACGACGATATGGCCGACCGGCGCAAGCTGAGGCAAGCTGTAATAAAAACTGGCTTGCCGGGGCTGCGGGCCTTTGCGTGACAGGCCCCTGTCACCCTGCAGGAGCAGTGCTTGTGTCTGGGTGAATTGCAGGTTCAACTGAAAGTCTGCGCCCGCGACCACAGCTGTGTATCGGTCGTTGCTGCGCACCAGCGACCAGTCCCGCAAGTGAATGCCGGTATCGGTTTCACTGGCATAAGCAGTCACATGGGCGGTCACATGAGTGGTCACATGCGCACTTACATCAGTGGGCACCAAAGCGTCATGGGCCGCACCAGAGGAGCGGGCAATGCGCTGGTCATGCCAGAGTTTTTTGCCCTGCACATCGGTTACGGCGGCGTGCGCAAACAGCAGTTGTTTGGCCGCAAACGCCGACTTCATGGCTTGCGTGGCGTCCACCCGGGATCGAAAGAACGTGATCTGGAAACCCCAGATTCGGGCATCTGCCGCGGCACCGGATGTGGCGTAACCCGTGATGTACCACCACTCGGTGCGGGTCTCGGGGTGGCTGCCAAGGTCACGGGGAAAAACCAGCGTGCGGGCCGTCAGGTCTGCCGCCATGCCGACTGGGCAGCCACCGGCCAGCCCGCCCAGTCCGGCCAACAGCAGGGCGCGCCGTCGGAGGGCGGGCAGTGATTGATACACGGGATTCAGGCCAGCAAGGCCTCAAGGCGTTGCCGCGCTGCGCCGCAGTCACCGAAAGCCTGGGACACCCAGTCTGCATCATGGTAGGTAGGCAGGTAGCGTTCGCCCGAGTCGCACAACAGTGACAGGATGGAGCCTGACTGCCCGGCCGCACGCATCTCGGTGGCCAGCGTGAGCATGCCCACGAAGTTGGTGCCCGTGGACGGTCCGACACGGCGACCCAGCAGGCCGGACAACACCCGCATGGCTGCTACCGAATCCGCATTGGGCACGTCCATCATGCGGTCAACCAGGGTGCGCATGAAGCTGGGCTCTACCCGGGGGCGACCGATGCCCTCGATGCGTGAGCCCACACCCGTCAGCGTGGCATCACCCGTGCGGTGGTAGTGGCCGAATACCGAACCCACCGGATCGGGCACACACACCTGCGTGGCATGGCGCTGGTAGCGTACATAGCGGCCAATGGTGGCACTGGTGCCGCCGGTGCCCGCACCCACCACAATCCATAGCGGTATGGGGTGACGCTCACGCGCCATCTGGCTGAACATGCTCTCGGCAATGTTGTTGTTGCCACGCCAGTCGGTGGCGCGTTCGGCGTAGGTGAACTGGTCCATGTAATGGCCCCCCGTCTGGTGGGCCAGCATGCGGGCTTCGTCATACACAGCGGCGGCGCTGTCCACAAAATGGCAGTGGCCGCCATAAAACTCGATCTGCGTGATCTTCTCGGGTGATGTGCTGCGCGGCATCACCGCGACAAAGGGCAGGCCCAGCAGTCTGGCAAAGTAGGCTTCACTGACGGCGGTAGACCCGCTGGACGCCTCCACAATGGTTGAGCCCTGCGTGATCCAGCCATTACACAGCGCATATAAAAACAGCGAGCGCGCCAGGCGGTGTTTCAGGCTGCCGGTGGGGTGGGTTGATTCATCTTTGAGGTACAGGTCAATGCCTGCTCGGGCGAAGCCGGGTACGGGCAGGGCGATCAAGTGGGTGTCGGCGCTGCGCTGGTAGTCCGCCTCGATCAGGGACACCGCGGTGTGGAGCCAGGTTGGTGCGGAAATGTTCATTGCAGAAGGTTACCAGAGCGACAATCGCAAACTGAAACATTCGCAACGGAGACCGCATGGCCGAAGACTTATCCATCCTGACGCGCCAGGCCCGAGCGCCTGACCGGACCCTGACCTACGGCACAGGTACCGACCAGGTGGCCGATATCCGGTATGGCCGGCGTGGCGGGCAGTTGCCGCTGGTGGTGCTGATACATGGCGGCTTCTGGAAGCCTCAATATGACAGAACACACACCCAGGCCATGTCCAGCGCGCTGGCCGATGCCGGATGGACCGTGCTCACACTCGAATACCGCCGCATTCCCGGCGACCCCGACGCAACCCTGCAAGACATCACCACCGCGCTGCAGGCGCTGCCCGGCCGTGTGGATCAGCACAACGGAAGGGTTCTGCTGATGGGCCATTCCGCCGGGGGGCATCTGGTGCTGTGGGCGGCTGCAAAAATGGCCACGCCTGCCTTGTCTTTCCTCTCGACCTTGCAGGGTGTGGTGGCTCTGGCCCCAGTGGCCGACCTGCGTCTGGCTTATGGCCTGGGTTTGGGCAATGAGGCGGTCAAAAACTTTCTCGGTGGCGACCCGCAAGGCCGCCCGGACGCCGACCCCATGCGCTTGCCCGCGCCCACCGTGGCGGTGACGATTGTGCAGGGAGATGATGACCAGGTGGTGCCGCCCGCGGTTGCCCAGTCGTATCTGGGTGCCTTTCCCGGCACCCGTCTGGTGGGCCTGGCGAATGCGGGCCACTTTGCCCTGATTGACCCACTCACGCCCGCCTGGCGGGTGGTGGTGCAAACATTGCAAAAGCTGTCGGACTGATTGGGGCTTATTGCCCTACCAATCCTCTTTCACCGCCAGTACCGCGTCACGCCCGGCAGCAGCGCGTCCGGCCAGCCACGCCGTCACCGTGCCCGCCAGTACCACGGCACCACACAGCGCCAGCAGTCGCACCCACGGCAGCAGCAGATCCATCGTCCAGTGAAAGCTCTGGGGATTCACCACTTTGACCAGCACCACACTCACGCCCAGGCCCAGCACCAGCCCCGCGATTGAGCCTATGCTGGTCCAGGCCAGACCTTCACCCGCGACCACGGCCAGAACCTGCCGGCGGGTCAGGCCCAGGTGCGCCAGCAGGCCAAACTCCTTGCGCCGCGCCAGTACCTGTGCGCTGAAGCTGGCGGCCACACCAAACAGCCCGATGCCAATGGCAACCGCCTGCAGCCAGTACGTCACGGCAAAGCTGCGGTCGAATATTTTGAGCGAGGTGGCGCGAATCTCGCGGGCGGATGCAAACTCGATCAGGCTGCCCACGCCCGACGTTGCCCCACCCGACGTCTCGCCAGACTGCCGGTCGGCCAGGTCACGAATGGCCTGCTGCACCTGCGTGGTGTCTGCCCCGTCGGTGAGCCACAGCGCCAGGTCATTGGCCCGGTGGTCGCCCGTGATGCGCTCGAAATCACGCTGATCCATCACAATCGAGCCAAACTGGCGGGCGTAGTCACGCCACACACCTGCTATAAAAAATGTAGCTGGTTGCGCATATTCCACGGGGGCTGGCATGCTATTTATGACAAAATCTGTACCAGGTCTGGCGCCAAACAGGTCCACCATGGCTTCGCTCACGTAGATGCCGGTCTGGCCGGGCGGCACGGGCATAGCCTGGCCGACCAGCGGCAGGGTTTTGGCGGGATCATCCAGTTGCCGCGCAATCAGGGCCACAGCGGGCCGGGCCGGGTCCAGCAGCAGCTGGCTGGTTCGCACCGTAGTGACCCGCTGGACGCCGCCCAGCCGCGCGACGGCCTGCACAAACGCCGGTGAAAAGTAAGCACTGTCACCGGCGCTGGCCGAACTGGCAGTGCGCACAAACAAGTCAGCGGGCAGCACCACATCCAGCCACTGGGTGACGGATTCCCGAAAACTCGACACCATCACTGTCAGCGCCACCGCCAGACTGAGTGAGGCCACGACGCCGCTCACCGCCACAGCGGCGCTGGCCCGCACGCGGCGTGCCCTCTCAATCGCCAGCATCGGCAGTAGCCGCGTGGCCAGCGCAGGGGCCAATCGGTCGTACAGCAGGGCAATCAGCGCGGGCAGGGCGGTGATGCCGCCCACCAGCAACAAGGCGACCGACACATAAGCTGCCAGTGGAAGGTCAAAAACAGGGGGAGCCCCCGCCAAACATGCGCCAACTGCTATCAAAATCATACCAACCCAGGACTTTTTCCCGCCCGGCACGGCGGCACCCAAACCCTTGAGTGTTTGCGCAGGCGGCAACTGCTGTGCGGCGCGCGCCGGCCACCAGCCACCCATGCCGGCCGCGGCCACACCCAAAGCGCCGTAAATCAGTGCGGCGCCTGAATCAAACTGGAGGGCGGGGGCTACGCCTGCAAAGTAGCCCCCGCCCAGGTCGCCGCCCAGCACCTTGAGCGCCAGTGCTGCCAGACCGGTACCGACAGCCACACCCGCCGCACTGCCCACCACGCCCAAAATCAGCGACTCGCAGAGCACCAGTTGCAAGCGTTCCCGCCCGGTAAGGCCCAGAACCCCCAGCAGGGCAAACTGCTGCGCCCGTTTGGCCACACTCAGCGCCAGCACCGAAAACACCAGAAATGCACCGGTGAACAGGGCCACCAGCGCCAGCACCGTCAGGTTCACCCGGTAAGCGCGCGACAGGCTGCTGATGCGTGCGGCGGCGTCGCCAGGATCGGCCAGTGTGATGTTGGTGGGCCAGTGGGGTGAGGCTTGCAGTGACCGCGCAAAGTCGGCCCGGTCAACCCCGGATTGCAAGCGCACATCGATGCGTGAAAGCTGTCCGAGCTTGCCAAACAGTTCCTGTGCGGCGGCGATGTCCATCACCGCCAGGGCCCCGCCGGCAGCCCCGACCGTGCCTGCGACCTGCACGTCTTTCAAGGTCAGGCCACTTTGCAGTTGCAAGGTGGCGGGGGCCGCGGTGTTGCCTGTGGATGGCTGGGTCGGGTTTGCCGTGAAGAGCTGGCTGGCTGCAGCGTTCAAAAATACCTTGCCCGGTGCAAACAGGGCAAACAGGGCGGCGCGATTGCCTCGGTCGCCCTTGCTGGCAGGCAGCGGGACCGGCATCAGCGCTGGCGCAACCCGGGCTACTTCCAGTGCGTCCACGCCCACCACCCGCAGCGCCCGGCGCTCGCCGGTCGGTGTGATCGCATAGGTGTTGACTTCCAGTACCGGCGACGCCACCGCCACCCGCCCGTCAGTTGCAATCCGGCCGAACACGGCCTCGTCAAAGCTGCCCAGCACGGCGCGCAGCTCCAGATCAGGCTGACCATTGACCGAACGCACCGCCTGCGAAAACTCCGACAACGCCGACGCATTGATGAGGTGCACCGAAAACGCCAGTGCCACGCCCAGCATCACCGCCACCACCGCTGCAGCGTTGCGCCAGGGGTGGTGATGGAGTTCCTGCCAGGAGAAGGTTTTGAGCAGCGCGAGCACAAACCAGTATAGGGGCCGCCTGACCTGCTGCACTTAGAATTGAAGCGCACCTGTTGTGGTGCAGGCTAAAGGATTTTTATGTCGACATACGGGCTGACGCGGCGGGTTATTTTTTCTTTCACGGCGGCTGTCTGGGCCTTGCCGCTGGTCGTTTTGCCCGCCACCGTGGCGGCGCAGGAACTCCGGGTTCTGGTGCACAGTTCGTTCTCGTTGCCCAAGCCCATGCTGGCGCAATTCGAGACGCAAGCGGGGGTCAAACTCAGCATCATCAAGGCCGGTGATGCGGGCGAAATGCTCAACAAGCTCATCCTCACCCGCGCGCAACCAATTGCCGACCTGGTGTTTGGCCTGGACAATGCACTGGTGGCCAAAGCGCAAGCGGCTGGTGTGATGGATGTCTATGCCGGTGCGGCCCAACAGCGCGCTGCGGCGGTATCGGTTGGCAGCGGCGTGGTGGCCGTGGACTATGGTTTCGTCAACCTGAACTACGACAAGGCGGCCTTTGCCAAATCCGGTCTGGCATTGCCCAAAACCCTCGAAGAGCTCACCTTGCCGCAATACCGCGACCTGCTGGTGGTGCAGAACCCGGCCACCTCCAGCCCCGGCCATGCGTTCATGCTGGCCACGGTGGCGGGCATGGGAGAAGCCGCCGCGTTTGACTGGTGGGCCCGCATGCGTGTCAACGGCGTGAAAGTGGCCAAGGGCTGGAGTGAGGCCTATTACACCGAGTTCAGTCGCAACGGCGGTACCCGTCCACTGGTCGTGAGTTATGCCACCAGCCCGGCGGCGGAGGTCTTCTACAGCAAGGAAAAAATCACCGAATCCCCTACCGGCAACCTGTTCCTCAAGGGCGGCGTGTTCCGCCAGGTCGAGGGTGTGGCGCTGGTGAAAGGTGGTGGCCAGCGCGAAGCGGCGGCCCGTTTTATTGAGTTTTTGCGATCGCCCGCGGTGCAGGAAGCACTTCAAACCAGCATGTGGATGTTCCCGGTTGAACCCGGCGTAGTGCGTGCTGACGCGATGCGCCACGCCACAGAACCTGCAGCCTTTGACACCCCCAGCCCCGAGATGATTGCCGAAAAAGGCCCTGACTGGGTCAGCCGCTGGACACGTGTGGTCTTGAAGTAAACCCGCGCCCGCCGTGACGCCTTCCCGGGCCCCCAGCCGGTGGTTTCACGGCATGGCCGTGGGCGTGTGGCCAGCCGCTTTCCTGCTCGTGATGTTGGCAGCGCCTGTGCTGCGTCTGCTGATCGAAGGCGGCCTCGGTTCGCTGGCAGGCATGTTGGTGGCGATCTGGCAGGACGACTATTTGCGCTGGCGTGTGCTGTGGTCGCTTTTGCAGGCCGGCCTTACCTGCCTGGCCGCGCTGGTGTTGGGCGTGCCGGTGGCCTGGGTGCTGGCACGTTTTGATTTTGCCGGGCGCACGCTGGTGTTACGGCTGCTGATGCTGCCCTTTGTGGTGCCCACACTGGTTGCCGCCATGGGTGTGCTGGCCCTTTTGGGTCCGCGCGGACTGGTCAGCGGCTGGCTGGGTGTGCATTTGCAGGACACACCCTGGCTGCTGCTTTATGGCAATTTGTTCTTCAACCTGTGTGTGGTGGTGCGTGCCGGTGTGGACGCGCTGGCACAGGTGAGCGCCTCGCGTGTGGCCGCAGCGCGCACGCTGGGGGCCACACCCTGGCGAGTATTTTGGCGTGTGGAATGGCCAGCCATTGCCCCCTGGCTGGCATCGGCGGTGTGCCTGGTTTTTTTGTATTGCTTTGCCGGTTTCGGGTTGGCCCTGGTGTTGGGCGGGCAACGGTTTGCCACCGTTGAAGTCGAGATTTACACCCTGGTGGCCCATGAACTCAAGCTGGCGCAAGCGGGTGCGCTGGCGTTGAGCATGCTGTTGCTCACGGGGGGTGTTGCCTGGGCCTACGCCGCCATTGAAAAACGCCTTGCCGCGCCGGTGCGTGCCGACACCATTGCACCGCGCTGCCCGGCCACAGCGGTGCAATGGGTGGCTGTTGGTTCTGCGTTGCTGGTGCTGGCCATTGTCTGTGCTGCGCCCTTGTTGGCGGTGGTGATGCGTGTGGCGCTGGCGGGCCAGTCGGCGTGGGCCGTGCTGCTGGATGAAGAGACCTTGAACGCGCTGTGGAATACCTTGCGCTTCACTCTGGCCGCACTGGCCTTGGCGACCCTGCTGGGTGTGAGCCACGCGATGGCCGCACGCCACTCGGTGTGGCTGCGTGCCAGTGCTTTTTTGCCTTTTGTGGTGTCGCCGGTCACGGTGGCTTTTGGCCTGTTGTTGCTGTACCCGCAGTGGACGGCCACTCTGCCCTTGCTGGTAGCGGCGTATGCGCTGCTGGCGTACCCGTTTGTGGCCAAGTCACTGGGCTCGGCCCTGGACAGTTTGCCCGCCCATCTGGAACAGGCGGCCCGCAGTCTGGGGGCCACACCCTGGCGCACGTTCTGGCGGTTGACCCTGCCGCTGGTGGCCCCGGCCTTGCGCCGGGGCATGGCGTTTGCCGCTGCGACGGCCCTGGGCGAATTTGCGGTGACCCTGTTTTTGTCGCGGCCCGAGTGGACCACGCTGACCACCCTGATTTACCAGCGGCTGGGCCGACCCGGCGCTGCCAATCTGGATGCCGCCCTGGTGCTGGCCTGCCTGCTGATGGTGCTGGCACTGGCCGCGTTTTGGGTGATTGAAAACCCGCTGCCGCAGGCTGTCGCCAGGGCTAAAAGAGAACCCCGCCATGCTTGAACTCAAGGCCATTCGCAAGAATTTTCATGACCCCTCGGGTGGCAACTGGCTGCTGGCCGACGACCTGAATTTGACGGTGGCGCCCGGCGACACGGTGGCGATACTGGGCCCTTCCGGCACGGGTAAAAGCACCTTGCTCAAAATGGTGGCCGGGCTGGAGCCGCTGGACAGTGGGCGCATCTGGTTTGCGGGTGTGGACATCACCACCCAGCCACCCGAGTGGCGTGGTTTTGCACTGATGTTTCAGGACTTTGCGCTGTTCCCCCATCTGGACGTGCAGGACAACGTCGCCTTTGGCCTGGTCGAGCAGCAAGTGCCGCGCCGCGCCGCTCGCCAGCAGGCGTTCGACCTGCTGGACCGGTTTGGTCTGTCAGCCCATGCGCACCAAAAAGTCTGGAAACTTTCGGGGGGTGAGCAGCAGCGCGTGGCACTGGCGCGTGCACTCATTACCCGACCGCGCCTGCTGCTGCTCGACGAGCCGTTTTCGGCCCTGGACGCCGAACTGCGCAACAGCCTGCGTGGCGAATTCCGCCAGCGTATTGCCGCAGCCGGCATGGCAGCCCTGCTCGTCACCCACGACGAGGCCGAGGCCCGTGCCATGGCCGGCCGGGGTTACCGTTTGGTTACGGGAAAACTTGTTTCATTGTGGTGAATTGGCGCTGTTTTGCGGGTAAACCCATGGGTGTAAAAATTGTCAGATGAATGACAATCTGGCCCACTTCAAAGGGTTCAGCGCATGATTGATCGCCGCCAGTTAATTGCCAGCATCGCCGGTTTGGGTTTGAGCCGATACGCCGTGGCGCAGTCCGACAAAACCATTGTCTTGGGGCAATCTGCCCCGTTCAGCGGGCCTTCCGAGCAACTGGGCAGTCTTTACAACCAGGGTGCCCGCCTGTACTTTGATGCACTCAATGCCAAAGGCGGCGTCAATGGCCGACTGATTGAACTCAAGCGTCTGGACGACGCTTACGACCCCGAGCGCTGTGCAACCAACACACGCCAGTTCATCAATGACGGCGTGTTCGCCTTGTTTGGTTATGTGGGCACCCCCACCAGTCTGGCGGCGCTGCCTCTGGCAACCGAGGCCAAAATACCTTTCTTTGCCCCATTTACCGGGGCACAGGCGCTGCGTGAACCCTATAACCACTATGTCGTGCATTTGCGCGCCTCGTACTTTGACGAGACCGCCGCCATGATCAAACAGGCGACCTCGGTGGGCATCAACAAGATCGCGGTGTTCTATCAAAATGACGCATTTGGCAAAACCGGTCTGGAGGGGGTTACCCGCGCCATGACACCTTTGAATTTGCAGCCGGTGGCGACCGGTACGGTAGAGCGCAATTCGACCGATGTGGCGCAGGCACTGAAAGATATTTTGGGTAAAAACCCTGAGGCCATTATCCAGATCGGGTCTTATAAGGCGTGTGCCACCTTTATCCGCCTGGCCCGCCGCGCCGGCTACGGTGGCAATTTTTACAACATCTCGTTTGTCGGTACGCAGGCGCTCAGCGAAGAGTTGGGGGCGGTTGCGCGCGGTGTGATTGTCAGCCAGGTCATGCCTTTCCCTTACACATCGGGCACACCCATTGCGGCTGAATACCTCGGGGCGCTGCAGGCGTCTGGCCTGCTCGGAACCATACCCAATTATTCCGGCATGGAAGGTTTTATTGCGGCCAAGGTGTTTACCGAAGCTGTGCGCCGGGCCGGCAAAACCCTGACCCGTGAAGGCTTTTTGACCGCCGTGCAAGGCATGCAAAACTACAACCTGGGTGGCATGACGCTTGACTTTGGGCCGCAGAAAAACGCGGGCTCGAAATTCGTTGAAATGACCATGCTGACCGAGGACGGCCGGGTCAGGCACTGAGGGGGTCAGTAGCCCTGCATGGTCAGGGTTTCACGCAGGGCTTGCGCCTTGGCCTCATTGAACTGGCCAGCGACGCGGGCCAATACGTCACCGTTGCGGCCAATCACCACCACGTAGGCGTGGTCGATGTCTTTCAAGCCGGCAGACTGAATGAACGCGGCTCGATCGGTGAACACCGGCAGCAGGTTGCCATGCTCCAGCTCTGTGGGGTAGCGTGAACGTACCCGGGTTTCCATGGCATCGCGGATGGACGCGTCACCCGGATCTTTGAGCACAGGCATCCGGACCCAGTTGATGGACGGGTCATTCTGGAGCTGCAGCCCCTGAATCCAGCTGTCTGCATCCTGGCGATGATTCTTGTTGAAGGTGATCAACGCCAGCGTGCGCTGGGCTGACAGGCGAAGCGACGGCACTGTGCCCATCACGCTGGATTCTTGGGGTCCAACCACAGCCAGGACCATGGCCGCCAAGGCAATGGCGATCCAGATCAGGGTACTGATCCAGGCAGGTTTCATGACAAAGCTCCGCATGACAAAAGCATACGCCCATGCAAGAAATGTGCAAGTACGCAGCGGTAAAGTTTTGTGTCGCATGCACGCAATCGATGCACCGAACCAACCAGGGCGGATAAAGGTAAATAAGTACACCGAAAACCGGAAAAGACGGACTTTCTTCACACCTTTTCGGGGCAAGCCTTTGTGGTTAGCGGCTACATTGGTAGCCATGTCGGTGTCAGGGCGATCACCCCTGGCGAGCAAAGCACCAGTGTTCCTTCTCGTGATGCTACCGGCGCCATTTTCAGAAGATACCGTCTGCGCGCAGCGTCAGCACCCGGTCGGCACGGGTCGCGGCGGCATGGGAATGCGTCACCAGCACCAGTCTTGCCTTGTGGGTGCGGGTCTGGTTGATCAGCGCATCCATCACCACGGTGGCGGTGGCGGGGTCCAGATTGCCGGTGGGCTCATCCGCCAGCACCAGACTGGGGCGGTGAATCAGGGCACGGGCAATGGCCACCCGTTGCAACTGGCCGCCGCTGAGCTGGTGTGGCAGGCGCTGGCCGAGGCCGCCCAATCCGACAGACACCAGCATGTCCTGCACCCGTGCGTCGTCGTTTTGCGCCAGCAGCATCAGCGGCAGGGCCACGTTTTGCGCCACATCCAGGTGCGGCAACACATGAAAGGCCTGAAAAACGAAGCCCACATGCTGGCGGCGCAGCAAGGCGCGCGCGTCGTCGTCAAGTGTCCCCAAATTGGTGCCCGCCAGCGAGACCGTGCCCGAATCCCAGCTGTCCAGCCCGGCCATGCAGTTGAGCAAAGTGGATTTGCCCACACCTGATTCCCCGACGATCGCGACGAACTCGCCCGCTGCCACCGTGAGCGAGACATTGGCAAACACGGCGACATCGCCGTAGTGCTTGCCCAGATTGGTGATTTGCAGGCTCATTTGCAGGCTCAGGCGCCGGTCTGGATGATGTGATTCACCCGATCCATCACGTTTTGCAGTGCGTCAGGTGCATCGGCGGCCACCACCTGGCGATGGGACATGGACCGCAGCCAGGTGATCTGGCGCTTGGCCAGCTGGCGTGTGGCAAAAATGCCCTTGTCGCGAAAACCGGGCTCATCCAGACCGTTATCCAGACCCTCATCCAGATAGTTCCAGGCCTGCCGGTACCCCACACAGCGCATGGACGGCAGATCGGGGTTCAGGTCACCACGGGCCCGCAACGCCTTCACCTCATCCAGAAAACCACTGGCCAGCATGGCGTCAAAACGCTGGGCAATGCGCTCGTGCAGCCAGGTCCGGTCAAGTGGCTCCAGCGAGACCATTGCAATGCCATTTTGGCCATCAACCCCCGTCAGACCTGCGTGAGTAGCTATTGTTTTTGTAGCGTGAAAAGAGGCCATGGTCTGGCCGGATGCGCGGTACACCTCCAGCGCCCGCTGGATGCGCTGGCTATCGTTGGGTTGCAGCCGTGCTGCGGTGACCGGGTCAATGCGGGCCAGCGCGGCGTGCATGGCAGGCCAGCCCACGGCACTGGCCTCGTGCTCCAGCGCCAAACGAATGGCGGGGTCGGCACGCGGCATGTCGTTCAGGCCCTCGCGCAGCGCCTTGAAATACAGCATGGTGCCGCCCACCAGCAGCGCCAGATTGCCGCGTGCCGTGATGTCCGCGATCAGCCGTTGCGCGTCTTGCACAAATTCGGCCGCGCTATAGGCCTGCAGCGGATCACGAATATTGATCAGGTGGTGCGGCACGGCGGCCAGCTCGTCGGCTGTGGGCTTGGCCGTGCCGATGTCCATACCGCGGTAGACCAGCGCCGAATCCACACTGATGATCTCCACCGCATGTTGCTGCGCAATGGCCATGGCCGCCGCCGTTTTGCCTGAGGCGGTGGGGCCTGCCAGCGCGATGCCGATGACGGGGGGCTTAGCCGCCATGCCTGGCGTCCCCAAACCGTTGCACCAGCGTCCAGCTGGCCAGGGCAATCAGCACGCTCCAGAACCAGACGCCGTTGGTCAGCGGGAAAACCGTGCCATTCATGTGTGTACCCAGCCAGCCGCCCATGCCAAATGCCGCCAGCATCATCAAAAAGCCGTTCAGGGCCGACGCCGCACCGGCCGCCTGCGGGAAAGGCCCCACCGCGCCGCTCTGGCCGCAGGGCTGGTGAATGCCATGGGCCAGCATGAACAGGTAAAACGGCAACATGATGGCCCAGAGGCCCTGAAAACCGGCCAGCGCCAGCACCCCCACGAGTGTGCCGCCGGTCAGCGTGCAGCCCCCCGCCAGAGCGACGGTCTTGCGCACCCCGAAACGGGGTAACAGGCGGCGACACAAAATGGTGCCACTCATGTAAACCATCGACATCGACAGCATCACCAGGCCATACTGGGTTTTGGTCAGGCCCAGCACACCGATGAACACAAACGACGACGACGCCAGAAACGTGAAAAGGCCGCCATAGGACGCTGCAGACAGCGCCGAATAGGCCAGAAACCTGGGGTTGCGCAAAATGTCCCGCCAGGTGCGGGCCAGGGTTGCCGGCTCCAGCGCCCGCAGATTTTTGTGTGGCACGGTTTCCTCAAAACGCAACACAACCAGCACCAGCGACGCGGCGCCAAAAACCGCCAGCGCCAGCAGGGCCATGCGCCAGCCAAAGTGATCTGACAGCAAGCCACCCAGCGGAGCGCTCAGGCAGGCGACAAAGGCCAGGCCGGTCAGGCCCTTGGACATCACGCGGGCACCGTCCACCGGGGCGTAGAGGTCGCGCACCACGGCGCGCGCGCACATCACGCCTGCCCCCATGGCCGCGCCCTGCAAGGTGCGCCACACAATCAGCAGGCCCATGTTGGGTGCCAGCGTGTTGCCGATGGACGCCACCACATAACAGGTCAACCCCACCAGCAGCACCGGGCGACGGCCGAAGCGGTCTGACAAAGGCCCCCAGATCAGTTGCGACAAGCCAAATGACAGCAGCAGGGCAGTCAGCGTGAGCTGCGCCTGCGCCATGGGCGCACCAAAACCGGCTGTCAGCGCGGGCAGGGCGGGCAGATACAGGTCGGTGGTGATGGGTTGCACGCCCAGCAACATCGAGAGAATCAGCACCACCATGCCTGGCTGCATGGTTTTTTGCGGCAAAGGGGGCTGCTGGATGGCGTCGGTGGCGTGGGGTGCTGCAGGGGGAAAGGATGTCATGGGCCGCCAAGATACCAA
>JBEEMW010000050.1:0-11698 GCA_041192445.1 Pseudomonadota bacterium
GCGTATATCTACACCGGTGTCCAGGTCACCAGCTTCACCGCCGCCCTGATCGCCGCGTTTGTGATTGCACTGTTCAACACGATTTTGCGCCCCCTGCTGGTGATTTTGACGCTGCCGGTGACCATCGTCACGCTGGGGCTTTTCCTGTTTGTCATCAACGCCCTGATGTTCTGGGCTGCCGCCAGCGTGCTGGACGGTTTTCAGGTGCGCGGCTTTGGCGCGGCCCTGCTGGGTTCGCTGATTTATTCAGCCATGGGCATCGTGATTGAATCAGCGCTCGAGCGCCTGTTCTCTCAGAATTGACTGCACTTCACGGGCCCGGGTGTCGATGATGGACGCCTCGATGTGGTCTGTGCCTGCGACGCGGCTGCGCACCAGGTCCTGCGCGGCCTTGAATCGCTCACCGGCGGCGGCGTAATCCAGTTGCGCCACCTGGACCTCTGCCTCGGCCCGAATGGCGCGCAGGGTCTGCCCTTGGGCGGCGTAGGCGGCTGAGAGCAGTTGCCAGGCCGTGGCGTCCCGTGGGTGGGTGGCCACCCAGGTTTGCAGGCGCTGGGCCACGATGGCCACGTCGCCTGCCCCTCCTGCACCGCTTGCACCGCTTGCACCGCTCCCGGCAGCGCCACCACCCTGGCCAATACTCAGGGTCGCCTGGGACCATAAGAACAGCTCAGGCCGGCCCATCACACCCGGCAGGTGGGCATCGCCCTTCACATCCAGACTCCCATCCAGAAAAGCCGTGGCACGGCGTGTATCACCCGCTGCCAGCGCCAGCTCGGCCCCCAGCAGACGGGTTTGCCGCGCGGCCGGGGCATCTGCGCGGGTGAGCTCGGCCAGCCGGGTCAAAAATCGCCCAGCCTGAGGGAAATCACGCAGGCGCATGCCTGCCAGCGTAGCGCCATACAGCGCAGCGGCCTGACGTGGTGCGGGTGTACCGGCCAGGTTTTTGGCGTCCGCATCGACAGCCCAGGCGCGCAGGGCGTCCACCCCCGGGTTCGACAACACACGGGCGCGGGCCGCCACCATGGCGTGTTCCAAAGTCACCGCCACAAGGCCTGGGGCACTGGCCCCGGCCTGCTGGCGCGCCTGCATGTCGGCGATGCGCTCGGTCGTGAGCGGGTGGCTGCGCAGATACGGAAACGCACCGTTGTCGTTCAAGCGGGCGGCCTGCTGCAGCTTGTCAAACATGGTCACAAACGCCCGTGACTCAAACCCGGCCTGGGTCATGACGCCAAAGCCCATGCGGTCAGCCTCACGCTCCATGTCGCGCGAGAAATTCAGCTGGTTTTGTGCGGCAAGGGCTTGCCCGCCCACCATGACGGCGTTCGCCGCATCGGGGTTTTTGCTGGCGGCCAGCGCGCCCAGAATCATCGCCCCGATCAGCCACGGGGTTTGTGCACTCTGTTTGGCGATCAGCCGGGAAATATGGCGCTGCGTGACGTGGCTGAGCTCGTGCGCCAGCACCGAGGCCAGCTCATCCCGGCTGGCCACCACACCGACCAGGCCCAGGTGCAGGCCAAAGTAGCCACCGGGCAGGGCAAAGGCGTTGATGCTGCGGTCACGCCCGAGCAGGATTTCCCAGGCAAACCGCTCGGCCAGCTCGTCCGGCACGTCACCCCGCAGCCGGGCGGCCGCCAGCAAGGGCTGCCAGATGGCCTGCACATACTCAACCAGCACCGGGTCATCGAGGTAATCGGGGTCGCGGTACAGCTCACGGACAATTTTGTCGCCCAGCCGGCGCTCGGCGCTGCTGGTCATGTCGCTGCCATCACCCAGATGCGGCAATTGGCTGCCGGTGATGACCGGGGCGGTCGGTGTGGGCGTGGCTGTGGACGCGGACTGGGCTTGCGACAGCTTTGCGGAGAAGGTGCCAACCGCTATCAAAAACAGAGCTGTCAACGCATATTTGACGGGGGCTGATGGCATATTTGGCTTGAATTTACAGGTCAAGATGGGTTGGCCCAGGTGAAATCCGGCACGCCCGTTGCGGCGGCGTCCGCCAAGCTGGCGCAGGATGGGTCATGACCGTATGATGCTTGAGACCCATAAACGTTTTGTAAAGTTGGTTTGACGATGAGTTCCCTCACCCATTTTGACGCCCAGGGCCAGGCCCACAT
The DNA here is from genome assembly GCA_041192445.1 of Pseudomonadota bacterium. GTDB lineage: Bacteria > Pseudomonadota > Gammaproteobacteria > Burkholderiales > Burkholderiaceae_C > Egaibacter. The sequence continues at coordinate 2,118 of JBEEMW010000050.1, forward strand.
GGTAGACGTGGCCGCCAAAGCCAGCACCCACCGCATCGCCGTAGCGGGTGGGCGCATTGAAATGCTGCCCGCCACGCTGGCGATTATCGAGGCCGGAACCGCCAAAAAAGGCGATGTGCTGGGTATTGCCCGCATCGCCGGCATCCAGGCGGCCAAAAAAACCAGTGACCTGATCCCGCTTTGCCACCCCTTGGCCCTGACGCGCGTTGCTATTGATTTTGTAGCTGCTCACGCAGACAGCACGAGGGCTAGCCATGTATTGTGTACTGCAACGGTCGAAACCGTGGGCCCCACCGGTGTCGAAATGGAAGCCCTCACCGCCGTGCAGGTGGCGCTGCTCACGATTTACGACATGTGCAAGGCAGCAGACCGCGGCATGACCATGACCGACGTGAAGCTGCTGGAAAAACATGGCGGCAAATCGGGCAGCTTTGTCGCCGGCTAGTACCCGTGTGCAGCGGCCCAGCGCGCCGCCTCTGCCGCAAACGCCGCCTGGTAGCGGGCAAGATAAAAAGCCGTCTCGTCCGCGTCACCCAGCAACAGGGCACTGTCCAGCAGCCGCTCCACCACCCGGGCTTCGGGCGAGAAGTGAAGCACCGCCTTGGCCAAGGCATTGATGTGCGCCGCGTTGTCCGGTGTCAATTCAGTGGTGGTGAGCTCGGCAAATTGAACCTGATCCTGGAACAGCCATGAGGCCTTGATCTTGTCCAGGGTGTTGGCGCGATAGGCTGGTGAGCGCTCGTCAACGGCCAGATAAATCTGACTGATGCGGTGATAGTCCCACGCGGCCCAGGCCGTAAATGCTATCAATAAAGTAGCTGCTGACGCATACAATACGGGGGCTAAAGCCTTGTTTGATGCTTGATTCGGCATTTGACGGCCGTGCCACAGCAAGCCCACGCACAACAGCACCGCCATCTGGAACGGCCCGTACCACAAGGGGTATTCCAGCAGGCTGTGCAGCCCAATCACCGCCAGCACCGCCCAGGCCATCTGCCGCCTGGCATCACGCTCCTGCCACGGCCTGGCGCGAATCACCAGCCAGGCCACAACGCCACAAATAAGCGCCGCAACGGGCACGCCCAGCTCCACCGCCAGATGCAGCGGCAGGTTGTGGGCGTTGTCCAGAATGTCGCAAAACCGGGCGCCGGGGTACAGGGTGATGAAGTGCCCGTAATCCAGCTCACCCCAGCCCCAGCCGGCCCCGGGTTTTTGGGCGATCAGGTGCAGCACATTGCCCCACAGGGTCAGGCGGCTGGCACATGCCGGGCCACCGTCGTGCAGGCGGGCCAGAATGCCGGTAGCACCCGCATCCAGCCCGGCCAGCCGCGGCAGGGCAAAAGCCGCCACGGCGTAGGTGATGCCGGCCACCAGCACAATACGCCGAACCAGAGGCGATTGCCCCGCACCCCACACCCCATACAGCACGCCCAGCAAGGCCAACTGCACCAGCCCGGTTCGGGACGATGAGGCCGCATTGCCTGCGGCGAGCAGACCTGCACCAGCCAATACCGCCCACCGCAGGCGCGGGGCAAAACGGTTTGTGCCGGCCAGACACCGGGTACTGGCCAGCCCGATCAGTGCCGCCAGCGAGATGTTGGCCAGCGTTGCAAACTGGTTGCGCTGGCGCAAGTTGGCAAACGCCTCGCCCAGCCCGGCCTGGCTCATCCAGGGTGAAAAGAGGTGGCTCATGCCAAAGTACTGGCACAGGCCCGCCAAACTGCTGATCAGCCCCGCAAACAACCAGGCCCAGGCCGTAACGGTCATGACCCGTGTGGCGGGTGCCCGCCCGAAGTCCCAAGCCGACAAACCCAGCAAAACCGCTGCACAGGCCCACGAAAACAGCAAGGGGACAGCAGCCGGCGAAGGCCCGGAAGTGAATGGGTTGAGCCAGGGCAGGGTGATGGCCATGAATGCGACGGCCGTCAGGGCGGTGTTGCGGTGATTCGTTTCAAAGTGCATGGGCATTGGATTGACGACAAACAACCGCTTGTCGGGACCGTGAACGATGACTCAATTCGGCCAGATGATGGCCGCCAGCATGGCATCCGTCTTCGCTTGTGCCTGCCAGATACCCCGCATGCCCGAGTACTCAATCGGGGTGGTGATCTTTGGCAGCTTGTTAACCAGCGTTTGTGCCTCATCGGCTCTTTCATTCCAGGCCAGCGCCAGAGAAAGGGTGAACAGGTTTCCCAGACTCGGGTAAGCATGCGCCGCCTTGCTCATCCAGTCCAGTTCTGCCGCCGTCATACCGATTTTCGCGCGTGTGCGGCCCAATCGCACAAATTCATTCATGTGATTGAGGATCAACACACTGGCTGGCGGCTCCAGGGGTTTGCTTCCGATTCTCGCGCGCTCAAATCGCAGAACATAGAAGTTTTCCTCAATTCTCATGTAGTCACGCGTGATCACGGCAAGCAACGCCACGGCGGCCAGCAACACCGCACCGAACTGCCACCGACGGCCCCGCGCGACGACGGGTTCGGCAAGCCGGCAATTCAGTACCCCCATCACCAGCCCTGTTGGCAAAAGCATGTAGGCGTAGTGCAGCGGCAGCTCCAGCATGGCGTGCCACGCCACCACACCAACAAACATCACCAGAATGGCGTTCTCTGCACTGATGACGCGCCTGGCTTTGCCTGCAAACCACCCTGTCAGCGTGATGGACAGGAGCGCCCCAATGGGTATTCCACACCACACAATCAAATCAAGAAAAAGGTTGTGCGATTGCATGAATATCCCGCCAAGGGCCGGATGATTCTCAGCCACGGCCAGCTGCGCTTCTGCGGTTTGCGCCCAGCCATAGCCCCATAGAGGACTATGAACCGCGGCATCCACAAGCAATTTGTAGGCGGGAATGCGAAGCTCACCACCCGAGCGCGCTGCCATGCCCAACCCTGCGTCCGTATCCAGTGCCCCCGCAATAATGGGAATCACCCCGAGGCACACAAAGTAGTAGACCGCAAGTCCGGCGACAACCCAGGCGACCGCCTTGGATGCCCACAGGTGACGCCAGAAATAGCTGACCACGACCAGAGCCACAATCGCAACAAAAGCCGTTCGGGACTGCGTCAACGCAATACCGAACAGCAGATACATGGCCATGAAAACAGCGACCCGACGCCCAATTTGCCCACGGGCAACACCCCACGCACAGGCCAGCAACGCCCAGAGCAGGAAAGTCGCCAGCTGATTGGGCTGGATAAAGTTTGCGAAGGGGCGGGCCGTGGTCGCACCCATAACCCACAAATCCAGCGCGTCCACGGACAGTCCGAACCACTGGTAAAGCTGCAAACCGACGGAAACGACAGCTGCCGTGCCGATTGCCAAAAAGAGGCCGTCAACGGCCTGGCTTGGGCTGGACGACTCCCAGTGCGCACCCAAAATCAGTGACACCAACAGGCCCATCAGAAACGCGGCCCCCAGCCAGGCCTGCCCGACAAATGGCAACAATCCAAACCAGTACTGGAAAAAGGGGACCCCCATGAGGCAAACACACACCAGGGCAAGGCGATGAAAATCGACCGGTCCGGGTGAGCGAAATACCACAACACCTGCCGCCAGAGCCAGCCAGCTGGCAATCCAGACATCGAAATGAAAAGCGATCCAGGGCACGTAGTGGTTTGGCAAAAGCCACCCCACGGCCAATCCGAAAGACCAGGCCACCAACCAAAAGGACGAGAACGGCTTGATCACCGGCATGGTGGATTCAGTGGTTGAAGTAGAGACGGCTATTTTTATCATCAACTGTTGGCCTGTTACCACTGAAAGAATGGGCAATTGTTACCTGCCGCGTTGGGCAACTGGCTGTTTGGGAAGCTCGAAAGTCAATTTCGGTACGGAAAAGTTAGCCAAAAAAAAGCCCTCTGAAAGAGGGCTTTTTAGCCAAAAGCGCCGAACGGCTTATTTGCAGCTGGAAGGACGGTACTTGGCAGCGATTGATCCACCGCATGTCCAAGTCACCTGCCCAGAGGCGTATGCGCCCAGCATGGTGATGGTGCTGCCGGCGATATTGGTGTCACCTTGAGCGGTAGCGGTAATCAGCGCCTGGCCGCCAGACAACGAATAGGCAACACCTGAAACAAACTTGGAGGATTGTGACTGGATATCAACGCTAGCTACCAACGGAATGGCGCTGGCAACAGCAGCGGCTTCTGCAACGGCTGTTTTGGCAGAAGATGCCGCCAACATGACCTCAGACACCTTGGCGCGAACCGTGTAGTCCTGATAAGCAGGCAACGCCACGGCGGCCAAAATACCAATGATCGCCACAACGATCATCAACTCGATCAGGGTGAAACCCTTTTGAATGGAACGCTTCATAAAAAACTCCTTGGTTGGAAAAACTCGAAATGAACACCTACGCAAGGACTAATTGCAGATACCGTGCCAACCTGCTTGACTGCGATATTTCCTTGTTTTGAGGGCAATCAAGGCCCAAGCAGGGCCCCCGCAAGCGGGTTTGGGCGGTTTTTGACGATGTTCTGACATTTTTGTCAGAACATTTTTGTCATTTGATGCAAACCGACCTGACCATTTTCAAATCTGTCAGCCCCAGCATGATTTTTTCCATGCCGTCCATCTTCAGGGTGCGCATACCGGTTTCCACCGCTGCCGCAAAGATCTCGGCCACACGGGCCCGCTCCTGCACCAGCTTTTTGACGGTTTCATCTGCAATCAGCAGCTCATGCAGTCCGATTCGGCCTTTAAAGCCCGTTTTGTTGCACTTGTCGCAACCCTTGGCCCGGTAAAACTTGAGCTGCCCGTCCACCCCGTAGAGCTCCACCCAGCTGTCCAGCAGTTTCTGGGTTTCACCGTCGTAGTCGGCCTTCCAGGCGCTGGAGTGGCGCAGCTCTTCGGCGTATTCCGCCAGGAACCGCTTGAGTTCGGAGCCATCGGGCACATAGGCTTCCTTGCAGTCACAAAGCTTTTTGGCCAGCCGCTGGGCCAGAATGCCGAGCAGCGCGTCGGCAAAGTTGAAGGGGTCCATGCCCATGTCCAGCAAGCGCGTGATGGACTCGGGCGCCGAGTTGGTGTGCAGGGTCGAGAAAACCAGGTGACCGGTGAGCGAGGCCTCAACCCCCATGGACACGGTTTCCTTGTCGCGCGACTCACCCACCATGATGATGTCGGGGTCGGCCCGCAAAAAGGCACGCATGATCAGCGCGAAGTCAATGCCCGCCTTCTTGTTGATCTGAACCTGGCGCAAGCCCTTTTGTGTGATCTCAACCGGGTCTTCGGCGGTCCAGATTTTGGTGTCTGGTGTGTTCAGAAACTTGAGAATCGAATGCAGCGTGGTGGTTTTGCCCGAGCCGGTCGGACCACACACGTAGAACAGGCCGTAGGGTTTGCTGACGGTTGTTTCAAGCCGCGCCTTGTTGTGGGGGGTCAGGCCCAGTTTTTCCATGGGAATCGGCTCGCCACCCGCCAGAATCCGCATGACAACGTCTTCCACACCGCCGGCCGATGGAATCGTGGCTACCCGCAACTCAATATCCAGCGGGCCATATTTCTTGAACTTGATCTTGCCGTCTTGCGGTTTGCGCCGCTCGGAAATATCCAGGTCACACATGATTTTCAGGCGCGTCACCATGGCTTGCCTGAAGTGTGCCGGCACCTCGATGTAGGGCATCAGGGAGCCGTCAATGCGAAAGCGGATGCCGGTTTTCAGCTTGCCGGGCATGGGCTCGATATGAATGTCCGACACCTTCTGGTGATAGGCGTCAATGATGACCTTGTTGACAAACTTGACCAGCTCGTTGTCAGCCGCTGCCGACTCCAGCGAGTCGTCGTTGCTGCCGTCATCCATCGGAGCCCCGTCCATGTCGGCCAGCAGCTCATCAATTGAGCCGCCCTCGACCCCGGCGCCAAAAATCTGCGCCAGGGTTTCCTGAAACTCGGTCTGGGTGGTGACGCGGTAGGCAAACTTGTTGATGCGCGGGAACACCTGTGGCACCACCCGCGCGCCACGCACGGCCTCGGGGTCGACACACATGATGACCATGCCCTCGGGCGATTCCTCCAGTGGCAGCCAGCCCTGCTCCACAATGAACTCGCGTTTGAGCGTCCCATGCAACATTTCGGAGCGGATGCGCCCGGCATTAAACGGCTCGTAGGAAACGCCAAAAAACTTGGCCAGTGAGGGGCCGATTTGAGCCGGGCGAACCTTGTACTGGGCCATCAACACGTGTTCAACGGACTGGCTGGCATCGCGGGCCTGTTGAATGCAGGCCTCCAGCTCATCGGCGGTCATGACACCATCGGCCAGCAAGCCATCGTATTTGGTGGCCTTGCGTTTCTGGCCTTCAAAGGCCTTTGTCATCCGCTGGCGTATGGCCACCGCCAGGGTTTTGCACAACTCGGTAACACCCTCCACTTCAAGCGCACCAAACGCCTGGTTACTTTTGTTGTTGATAACCTGCAGCACGCCATGCAGATGGCCGCCCTCCAGAATGGGCGCCACCAGCATCTGGCAGGTTCGATAACCGGAACGTTTATCGACCTCCTTGAGAAAAGTCAGTGATGGGTGAATCTGCTTCAGGACCGCTTCGTCATAGACGTCGGCCAGGTTGAGCATCGATTTGCTGAAGGCAACATAGCCGGCAATGCTTTGCGGGGTAATGGGCAGCTTGAGGTCACGGCTGCTGTTGAGGCCGGTCTTGATTTTCGAGACGATGGAGGTCTGGTCGTCGTTGACGGCGTAAAGGGTCAGCCGGTCCGCGTTAAATAGCTTGCAGATGTCCTGGCTCGCGTCCAGCATGATTTGTTCTATGTCTTCGGTTTCATGAATCCGGGCCGTCACATGTTGCAGCTCCCGATAAAACAGCGCTTCAAACCGGATGCCCCTTTGTTCAGGCGGCAGTTTCTGGGTGTCGGTAAACACCCGCTCACCACTGGGCTGGATGTCGGTCGGTCGAATCACGGCATTCATATCTCAAACTCCTGTCCCGCAAGCAGCCAGCGAATGTCATGCGCTACCGTCGGCCCGGATACTGCGGTTTGGTCAAACCGCTGGATCTCGGTCATGATTCTTTCGGTTTCGGCCGGCTTGGTGTGGGTAATGTAAATCGGGAACTTCGTGGTGTAGTCAATGCAGCCCAGCTCCTCGGCCAGCACACTGGGCGACAGATGCAGACTGCGGCGTGCCAGGTCTTTTTCACCGTTGCTGAAGGCGGTTTCAATGACCAGCATGGCAACGTCGAGCTGATTGACGCGTGCCCACAAGGCGGGGTTTCGTTCGGTGTCACCGGTGAATACCCAGCACCCCCCGCCGGCAGAAACCGCAAAACCGGCAGCCGGTACCGTGTGCACAGCCGGCAACACTTCAATCGTTTTGCCGCCAATGCACAGCGTTTGACCAATCCGGATCTCCCGGAAGCTGATCAACGGGGCTTCTGGCGTGGGAATGCAGGTGAAGTCCGGCCAGATGACGTCATTGAAAACATGCGCTCGCAAGGCGGCAATTGTGCCGGGAAGTGCATGAATCAAGACCGGCGTGGAACGTGCTGACGCCACGGCGTCCACCATCAGGGGCAGGGCCGCAACGTGGTCCATGTGCGAGTGGGTCAGAAATACGTGGTCTATGGCCCGCATTTCTGCCAGTGTGAGGTCACCGACACCCGTGCCTGCATCAATCAGGACGTCCGTACCGATGAGAAAAGACGTGGTCCGGCAGTCTTTGGCGATTGCGCCTGAACAGCCCAAGACCCGCACTTTCATGACAACCCTCAGCTTTTTACCAAAACTGCAGCTTGGCTGCGCAGCACCAGAAGAGCAGACCGGGGAAATGACAGAGGCGTCCTGTCAGTGCTGCACAAACTGCATTTGAGTCCCTGCGAGCTCAATCAGATCACCATTTTTCAGTGATGCCGGCTCGGCACCGATCGGGGAGCCATTCAGCATGGGATTGCCAGCGCCTTCGACGAGGTGCACAACAAACCCAGACTGCCGCTTGGTGATGGCCGCAACCGCGACACCTGGCTTGCCTACCGTGGTGACAACTTTTGTCAACGACACCTCGCGCCCTGCCGCAGCGCCGGACAAGACCTTGATCGACGCACCGGAACCCATTGAGCCACCCAGTTCAGCAGAACTGCTGGCAGGAAAGCCGGAATTGGACGATCCATTGGTGGGAGCCTTGGCGCCCGACGGCTTCTCAAAGCCGTCATCAGCCGCCTCGCCGACAAACCTGATCTTGTATTTGCCAATCTCCACATCGTCGCCATGATGCAGCTGCATCTTTTTGGCGGCTTTGCCGTTGACGTAAGTGCCATTGGTGCTGTTGAGATCTTCCACGAACACGTCAGCACCCGTCATTTGAAAAACGGCATGCTCCCCGCTGACGGCCAGGTTATCAATGACGACATCGTTGTAAGGACGCCGGCCGAGGGTCGTGCGATCCTTGGTCAACTGAACTTCCTTGATCACAACACCGTCGATCGATACGATCATTTTCGGCATGGCCGACTCCTGTTTCTGTTACTTCTTATCGGGATAACTGCGCAACCGGCTATTTTCCCAGCAATCTGGAGATTAAACCGCGCTTTTCAGATATGGCGTCAATTTGAGCCAACAAAACCGTGATGTTATCTCGCCCACCGTGCTCATTTGCGACACTCACCAGCCTGTCTGCTTTTTGTTCAATGGAGGCCGACCCCTCCAGAATGTTCGATATTTCCGCATCGTCGACCATATCGGTCAACCCGTCCGAACACATCAGATAGACGTCACCCGGCTGCACTTGATGCTCATTGAGCTCCAGCATGACGGCATCTTCGACACCCAGGGCGCGCGTCACCAGGTTCTTGTTGGCAGCGGTTGCGGCCTGCTCGATCGTGATCAGGCCGGCGTCAACCTGCTCCTGCAGCAGGGAGTGATCTTTGGTTATTTGCGAAAAATTGCGCCCGCGCAGGCGATAGCAGCGTGAATCCCCAATGTGCCCCAACAGCAGCGTCGTGCCATGGAACACGCCCACCACCAGCGTTGTGCCCATGCCCGAGTAATGGGAATTGGAGTTTGCGGCGCTGAAGATGGACAAATTCGCGTTGTCCACGCAAATTTCAAGCGCGCGGCGAACTTCCTTGAGCTGGGCCTGCTCGCCCACTTCGGACAACCAGCGTGCCATTTCTGATTTGATAAACGCGGTTGCCATGCCGCTGGCAATCTCTCCGGCGTTGTACCCGCCCATGCCGTCGGCCAAAACTGCCAGGCGCGTGGGGTCATCAAATGCCACTGAATCTTCGTTATTTTCTCTGGTACGGCCAGGATCGGTCTGGGTGTGAAACTTGTAATTCATTGTTTTGGCGGCTACGTCTCGATACCTGTTGTGCCAACTGCCCCCGGTGAACCAGCTGGACACATAGGTTGTAACACGGTTCTCCCAGGTTTAGATAAGTTCCATCGTCTTGTTGATTTCGGCTAATTCTCCGCCTGACTTGAGTCTATCCACCAAAAACCGACAAAACCTTGGGCGATCAGGCAACGATATCCGACGCGCGCCTGACCGACAAGGTACTTATTCACGACAGCGCAGGATTTTTAGCAGCTCGCTTCTGAAGCAACTTTCCGAGAACAATCACCAA
>JBEEMW010000051.1:0-11377 GCA_041192445.1 Pseudomonadota bacterium
AACTGGTGCCCCGGCTGGCAGACTTTTTGCGCGACTACCCCGAGGTTCGCCTGGAGCTGGACATGTCCGATCGCCTGAGCTCCATGGCCCCGGAAGGGTTCGATCTGGCGATCCGCCACACCGCGGCCCCGCCGGATACCCATGTCGCCTGGACGCTGTGCACGACCCGTTCCGTACTGGTGGCCAGCCGCAGCTACCTGCGCAAACGGGGTGTCCCGGCCATGCCCGGGGATCTGGTCGCGCATAACTGCCTGCACTACCCACGCGCCCACGACGCCCCGGTCTGGACGTTTGAGCCGGAGGTACCTGAAAACGTCAAGGAGAATCAGGTTCGACAAGTCAGCGAGCGGGTGGTGGTGCCCGTGTCCGGATCGCTGTCGGCCAACAACAGCGAAGCGCTACGCGATGCCGCGTTGACCGGTCTGGGGGTTGCACTGCTCCCTGATTTCACGGCCCAATCCAGCCTGCAAACGGGCAAGCTGGTGCAGGTGTTGCCACACTGGAAGCCGGTGGGTGCTTTTGCCGGGCAGTTGTATGCGATCCGGCCTTATTCAGCACATGTGCCGAGCGCGGTGACGGCGTTTGTGGCCTATCTGCGGCAAACGCTGGCAGCCGGCTTCAGCCTGGCGCCAGCATCCACTCATGGGCCGGGTCGTTCTTGAACACCCAGAAACGGTTTGGTCCGGCCATGACATTGAGGTAATAGAGGTCGTAGCCGTGCGGAGCCACCACCGGGTGGTAACCACGTGGCACCATCACCACGTCGTGGTTTTCCACGGCGCAGGCTTCGTCCAGGCTGCGGTCGTCGGTGTAGACGCGCTGAAATGCAAACCCCTGTGGCGGGTTGAGGCGGTGGTAGTAGGTCTCTTCGAGCAATGTTTCAACCGGGGGTTGCTCGATGTCGTGTTTGTGCGGGGGGTAGCTGGACGAATGGCTTGCCGGTGTGATGACTTCGACCACCAGCAGGTGGGCGGCCATGGGGTCATCGTGAGGCAAGACGTCGCAAATGTAGCGGGTGTTGGTGCCTTTGCCACGCACACTGCGGCGCATGGCAGCGGAGTTGATCACCCGAACTTCGCGCGCTTCACTGCCGCCGGGCGCACTGCACAGCGCCACCTCGGCATCGCGCTCGGCACGCACCATGACCGCCTTGCCAGCAGGCACGTACATGGCGGCCGGGGACACCTCGTCAAATACGCTGTTGCGGGTACCCAAATGGGGATAAGTCTGACCATCCACCGTGACCTCAACCGTGCCGGTAAGTACCACCAGGCACAGCTCGCGGCTGCCGGTTTGTACGGTCTCGGTGTCACCTGTGGCCAGGCGTACCGCACGGAACCCCACATGGGTCCAGCCAGCACGCTCGGGCGTCACATTAACGATTTCACGCCCGGTGGGCGCAGCCTTGGCAAGCAGGGGACTGACCATGGTGGACTCCTTAGCTCAGGCGGTTGACAATGCCGCGCAGGGTGTCATAACCCTTCTTGGCATATTGGTAGCTCGGCGCCACCGCCGGGTCCTGCTCGGCCTCCACCACCAACCAGCCTTCGTAACCGGCATTTTTCAGTGTGGACAGCACGGCGTCATAGTCCAGCCCGCCATCGCCCGGCACCGTGAACGTGCCGTTGATGACACCGTTCAAAAAGCTCCAGCTGTCATTGCGCGCTTGAGCGATCACCTTGGTCCGCACATCTTTGCAGTGCACATGCACCACGCGTTTGACGTGTTTCTGGAGAAGGGCCACGGGGTCCACGGCACCACCAAAATAGGCATGCCCGGTGTCAAACAGCAAAAATACTTTGGCCGGATCGGTCAGGTCCATGAGTTTGTCCACGTCGGCGGGTGACTCGACATAGGCGCCCATGTGATGGTGGTAAGCGAGTTTGATACCGTAGGTTTTGAGCAGGTGCTCGCCAAAGGCGTTCAACCGTTCGGCGTAGGCTTTCCACAAGGCATCGCTGGCAAAGCGTGGGCGTTTGGACACGGGGGTATCAATCTGCCCCTGAATGGTGTCGGCACATTCGCCATAGACAACAACGCGCACACCGTTGTACTGAAGCTTGCTCATGTGCGCCTGGCAGCGATCGATTTCGGCTTGCACGGTATCGTTCGCCAGAAAACCGGAATACCAGCCTGAAACACAAGCCAGACCAAACTCGTCGAGCTTGGCTTTCAGACCGGGACCGTCCTTGGGAAACTTGTTCCCCAGCTCAAAGCCCTCGTAGCCGATTTCCTTGCCTTCACTCAAGGCCGTTTCGAGCAAGGTTTCGCCGCCCAGCGAAGGCAGGTCGTCGTTCATCCAGGACAGGGGGTTGATGCCAATGCGTACGTTCCAGGTCATGACAGGGTTTCTTTCTTGCAGAGGTTCAAAATATTACAAACGTTGTTCTTGCTTGGCGGCCACGTAACGCGCATGCGCCTCGTTCACCGCCACGCGCTCGGAGACTTGTGGAATAGCCACTTCCCACCAGCAACCGCCTTCTGCGGTGACGCGGGTGTGTGTGGTGTCGATCACCAGAACCTGCGTCTTGCTCGCAGCGCGAGCCTGCACCATGGCCGCCTTCAGTGCGGCCACGTCTTTGACGTGGACCGCCTCGGCACCCATGCTGCGGGCATGCATGGCAAAGTCGATCTGGCTGGTGTTGCCGCCCTCAGGCACGCACTCATCGAGCATGTTGTTGAAGCCGGGGTTGCCACTGGCTGATTGAAGGCGCTGTATGCAGCCATAACCCCGGTTGTCGAGCACCACGATGATGAGTTTTTTACCCAGCAAAACGGAGGTGGCAATCTCGGAGTTCATCATCATGTAAGAGCCATCACCCACCATGACAATCACCTCTTGGTCAGGCCGTGCCATCTTGGCCCCCAGCGCGCCGGCAATCTCATAGCCCATGCACGAGTAACCATACTCGACATGGTAGTTGCCAGGTTTGGTGGCGCGCCAGAGCTTGTGCAACTCTGCGGGCAAGGTACCTGCGGCGCACACCACCACATCGTGCTGGCCACTGTCGCCACCGGCATCGTTCAGGGAGTCGCGCACGGCACCGATGACTTCGGCGTCATAGGGCAAGACGTCCTTGGGCACGGCCGTGGTGAGTTCGGTCACGCGGATCACCCAGGCTGCCGCCTGCTGTTTGGCGTGCGCGGTCCAGCTGGTGTCCGCCTTCCAGTCGCCTGCCGCCTGGCTTAGCTGGCCCAGACCGACGCGCGCATCGGCCACGAGCGCGGTGCCGCTCCACTTGCCCGCATCGAAACTCTGCACATTCAGGCTCAACAAACGGGCTTTGGCAAACAAGGCGTGTGAGCCGGTGGTGAAGTCCTGCAGGCGTGTGCCCACGGCCAGCACCAGATCGGCCTCACGCGCCAGCGCATTGGCTGCGGGGCCGCCGTCGACACCGATGCCACCGAGGTTCAGCGGATGGTCCCAGGGCAGGCTGCTCTTGCCGCCGTGCGACTCCACCACCGGAATGCCATGCACCTCAGCGAAAGCGCGCAATGCATCACACGCATGGCTGTACAGCACACCGCCACCGGCCACGATGAGGGGTTTCCTGGCCGTCTTGAGCAAAGCCGCGGCAGCCATGAGCTGACGGGCATCAGCGGGCGGGCGGCGAAAGTGGAGCACCTCGGGCAACAGAAAACTCTCGGGGCAGTCAAACGCGTGGGCTTGTACGTCTTGCGGCAGCGACAGGCACACGGGGCCGCACGCGGCGGGGTCCGTCATGACCTGAATAGCGCGCGGCAAGGCCGTCAGAATCTGCTCGGCCCGGGTGATGCGGTCGAAGTAACGTGTCACCGGGCGGAACGTGTCACTGGCGCTCATGTCGCCTTGCTGGAAATTTTCAATTTGCTGCAATACGGGATCGGGTGCGCGCGTGGCAAAGGTGTCTCCGGGCAACAGCAACACGGGCAAGCGGTTCACGTGCGCCACCGCCGCGGCGGTGACCACATTGGTGGCACCCGGTCCAATGCTGGTGCTCACGGCCATGATGCGCTGGCGAAAATTCGCCTTGGCATAGGCCACCGCTGCCAGGGCCATGCCCTGTTCGTTGTGTGCGCGATAGGTCGGCAGCGCCGCGCGCTCGGCCCAAAGCGCCTCGCCCAGACCGGCCACATTGCCGTGGCCAAAGATGGTGAACACACCACCGCAATACGGTAGCACCTGGCCGTCAGCCATTTCTACGCGCAGCGCGGCCAGGTGCTTGACCAGCGCTTGCGACATCGTGAGTCGTTGGGTTTTCATCGGGCAGTTTTCCGGTTGCGCCAGGCATCCACCAGCGTTACAAAGTTTTGGGCGACTTCATTCACAAAAGCGGCATCGTCGATTTCATTTTTGAACCATTTCAGTGATGCCGATGCCCACAACGTACGCCCGACCATGAAGCCCTTGACGATGGGGTTGGAGGCCATTACAAAACTGTCGGCCAGCACTTGCAAGGGCTGGTTCAAGCCCAGAATGACGGCACCTCTGCAGTGCGGATCACGTTCTGCCACCAATGCCGCCAGATCCGCCCAGCCTTGTGTCTGCATCGGGGCCAGCTTCCACCATTCGGGTTTCACGCCCAGGTTGTAAAAGCGTTTGACGGCACGCATCACCGTGGCGTCTTCGGTGCCTGCGGGTGTCATGGCCCGTGGGCAAATGATTTCCAGCAGCAACTCGTTGCCGCTTTCACGTGTGGCCTCCCACAGCTCCAGCACGGTTTGCTCCTGTTCCAGGCGCAACTCGACGGCGTCATCCGGGTGGTAGTGCACCAGGCACTTCACCACCTGCTCGGTAGGCCAGTGAATCAGTGCGCTGCCAATGGACCGCGTGCCGTCAAAGCGCAGAGGTCGCGAACCGGGCAGTTCAACCGGGCGACCGACCCACCAGCCCCTGCCTGTCGCACTGGCAAGTGCATCGGCACCATAGTCGCCACCATCAATCAACACCCCGGTGTGCCCTTGCAGCTGATGGCTGCGTTCGACCTGTTCGGCGGTTTTAACCAGTAATTTTTTGAGATCAGGAATACGCGACTCATCCACACCCGCTTCCCGTGTCATGTCGAAAAACTGGCTGCGATGGTCAAATGCCATCACACACAACTCATTCCAGTCGGGCCGCGCAGCGGTGACGCGGTGCAGGTGCGCCAGTTGCCCGTCGGCATCAACCTTGGGGTTGCGATTGCCACCAAACCAGTGGGCAAGCTCGGCCGGCGTGGGCATGGCCGCTGAACACGCATGGCGTGACACCACAATGGCACCACACGCATTGGCCACCTGTGTTGAGGCCGCCCAGTCTTTGCCTTGCAGCAAACTGGCCATCAAGCCCGACAGGAACGAATCACCCGCGCCCAGCACGTTAAGCACCTCAACCCGCTCACCTTGATAAGTGGGTGCCTCGTCAATGTCTGCCGGAATGGCGCCTTCGATGACACTGCAACCCCGCGCGCCACGCTTGACCACCAGTGTTGCAGCACTCACAGCGCGCACGGCGCGCAGACAGGCCATCAGGTCATCGGCGACACCGCCTGCAATGAAAAACTCTTCTTCGGTGCCCACCAACAGATCAAACTCCGGCAGCATCGCCTGCAGCTGCCGTGTCACATGCGCATCTGCCACATAGCGGTTTTCACCTGCACCACGCGCCGTCAGTCCCCACAGTACCGGGCGGTAATCAATGTCAAGCACCCGGACAACACCATGGCGCCTGGCATGGGCCAGCGCAACCTGCGAGGCACGACGGGTGCCCGGTGTTGAGAGATGGGTGCCCGTGATCGCCAGAGCACGACAAGTTGCAATGAATTGTTCGTCAATCAGGTCTGCATCGACGGCCATGTCGGCACAGTTCTCGCGCACAAACAGGAGAGGGAAGGTGTCACGGTCTTTGAGGCCCAGCAGAACCAGTGCAGTCAGACGTTCGGGGTCAATTTGTACCTGGCTGGTGTCACAACCTTCCTGTTGCAGCGTTTCCGTTAAAAACCGCCCCATCTGCTCATTGCCAACCCTGGAAATCATGGCGCTGTGCAGGCCCAGGCGGGCCACACCAAAAGCGAGGTTGGCCGAGCTGCCCCCGAGGTACATGGCCATGCTGCGGGCATCTTCAAGTCGGCTACCGAACTGCTGGGCATAGAGGTCAACCGCAAGACGACCCAGGCAGGCGAGGTCAATTGGGCGGTTTGAGGGAAAGTTAAGGGTGCTCATCAGGGCCTAAATATATTTGGAGGAGGCAAAAGCTCAACTGCTAGCGAATATTGCCATGAGAAAAGGCTACCACGTCGAACCCGTGGCGCTGCTTGCCGCATGACTGTAAATTATAGAGAAAATAATTTCTCTAGGTGTAATCACTTAGTAAATTTTTTCTATTTAGAAGAAATTTTGGTTAAAGTCATGTCCGTGGTTCAGTGCCTGTATCAAAAGCCCGGACCTCACAAATCGAATGACGGTTCACACGTCGTTCTTAACTAACTTTGGAGACCCATCCCTATGAAAAAGCTTCTACTCGCAGCAGCTGTGTCAGCCACGTTGCTTTCGCCAATGGCCGCGCATGCCCAGAAAATCGGTTTGGCCATGGCTCAACTCGATACCTTCCTGACAATTTTGAAGAACGGTACGCTTGACGCCGGTAAAAAGGCTGGCGCGACAGTCCAGGTGGAAGATGCCGGCAACGACGTGGGCAAGCAGCTCAGCCAGATCCAGAACATGATTGCCCAGAAGTACGACGCCATCATTGTGAACCCTGTGGACACCGACGCCACCCCCAAGATGACCAAGATGGTGTCTGACGCTGGCATTCCCCTGATCTATGTGAACCGCAAGCCGGTTGACTTCGCCAAGCTGCCCGCTGGTGTGGCCTTTGTGGCTTCCGATGAAAAAGTGTCCGGCACCCTGGAAACCCAGGAAGTCTGCCGTATGCTCAAGGGCAAGGGCGACATTCTGGTGCTGATGGGTGAGCTCTCCAACGAAGCCGCCCGCACCCGCACCAAGGACATCGAAGAAGTCATTGCCACCAAGGAATGCTCAGGCATGAAGATTGTGGACCGGCGTGAAGGCGCATGGGACCGTACCAAGGCCCAGGACATCACCACCAACTGGCTCTCTTCCGGCATGAAGTTTGACGCCATCATCGCCAACAACGACGAAATGGCCATCGGCGCCATCAACGCGCTGAAGGCCGCCAAGAAGTGGACTCCCGCTACCATCGTCGCTGGTGTGGATGCCACGCCTGACGCACTGGCCTCCATGAAGGCCGGTGACCTCAAGGCCACCGTGTTCCAGAACGCTGCCGGCCAGGGTTCGGGCGCAGTGGAAGCCGCCATCAAGCTGATCAAGAAGCAGCCTGTGGAGCGTTTCGTGAACGTGCCGTTTGAACTGGTGACCCCTGCCAATCTGAGCAAGTACTCCGGCAAGAACTAATCAGTCCCTGCACTTATGCAATGCAAGCCTGCGGGCTTGCATTGCTTTTTCATTGTTAACACGGGTACTTCGATGTCTGAATCAGCCACACTGGACGCAGCCGTATTGCCGCCTTCGCGCGCAGCGGAGCTGCCTTTGTTGGAAATCCACGGAATACGCAAAGAATTTCCCGGTGTCGTCGCACTGGACAATGTGGGCTTCAAGCTGCGGGCCGGAACCGTGCATGCCCTGATGGGTGAGAACGGTGCGGGCAAGTCCACGCTCATGAAAATCATTGCTGGTATCTATATACCGGACCGCGGGGACATCCGCCTCAAGGGCAAAAAAATCACGCTCAAATCTCCGATTGATGCGTTGAATCAGGGCATCGCCATGATTCATCAGGAGCTCAATCTCATGCCGCATATGACGGTGGCCGAGAACGTCTGGATCACGCGCGAACCCAAAAATGCCTTTGGCTTTGTGGACCACGCCGCGCTGTACCGCCAGACCGAAGAACTCTTCAAAACACTCAACATCAATATTGATGTGCGTGTAGAAATACAAACCCTGTCGGTGGCCAACCGCCAGATGGTAGAGATTGCCAAGGCCGTGTCCTATAACTCCGATGTGCTCATCATGGACGAGCCCACCTCGGCGCTGACCGAGAAGGAAGTGGCGCACCTGTTTGCCATCATCCGCACACTGCGTGAGCAGGGCAAGGGCATCATCTACATCACGCACAAGATGAACGAGCTGTTCGAGATTGCCGACGAATTCTCGGTGTTCCGTGATGGCAAGTACATCGCCACCAAGCTCTCAACGGAGGTGACGCGCGACGACATCATCAAGATGATGGTGGGCCGCGAAATCACCCAGATGTTTCCGAAGATGGAGGTGCCGATTGGTGAGGTGGTGCTGAGCATCAAGAACCTGTGCCTGGACGGTGTGTTCAAAGACATCAGTTTTGACGTGCATGCCGGCGAAATCGTCGGTATGGCCGGCCTGGTGGGTTCGGGCCGCTCGAACGTGGCCGAAACCTTGTTTGGCGTAACCCCTGCAACGTCTGGCAGCATCCAGATCAACGGTCAGCCCATCAGCATCCGCAGCCCGGCCACGGCGCTGGCGGCCGGCATGGCGTTCCTCACCGAAGACCGCAAGGAAACCGGCTGCTTTCTGTCACTCAACATCCAGGAAAACATGGACAGCGCGGTGCTCAACCAGCGTTATGTGCGCAACGGCTTTGTGCAGAACAGGCAGCTCAATGCCGACTGCGTTGCCATGGCACAGCGCCTGCGCGTCAAGACCCCCAGTATGGGTGAGGCCATACTGAACCTGTCGGGTGGCAACCAGCAAAAAGTGCTGGTTGGCCGTTGGCTGTTGACGCAGCCGAAGATACTGATTCTGGACGAGCCCACGCGTGGTATTGATGTGGGTGCCAAGGCCGAAATCCACCGCCTGGTCTCCGAGCTGGCCAGCCAGGGGGTGGCGATCTTGATGATCTCTTCGGAGATGCCCGAGGTGCTGGGCATGAGTGACCGTATTGTCGTGATGCACGAAGGCCATGTCACCGGCATCCTGGACCGCAAGGACGCAGACCAGGTGTCCATCATGGACCTGGCTGCCAAGTAATTTCATTCTTAAGAAGACCACCATGACTACCGCAACCGCTCCCGCGCAGAATTCAGTAGGCACCGGCGCCAAATTCAAACTCCCGCCCGAGGCCAGCATCCTGATGGTGCTGATCGGCATCAGCCTGTTCTTTGAAGCCCTGGGTTGGTACATCAACGGCCAGAGCTTTATTTTCAACATCGAGCGCCTGCAAATCATCATCTTGCAGATGTCGGTGATTGGCATCATCGCCGTGGGCGTGAACATGGTCATTATCACCAGCGGCATTGACCTGTCGTCGGGCTCGGTGGTGGCTGCCACCGCGGTGGTATCCGCCAGTCTGGCCCAGGTATCGGACTTTCCGCGCGCCGTGTTTCCGGCCCTGACGGACTTGCCCATGATCTGGCCGATTCTTGCGGGCATGACGGTGGGCTTGCTGATTGGCCTGCTCAACGGCTCACTGATTGCCTTTACCGCCATTCCCCCATTTATTGCCACCCTGGGCACCATGGTGGCAGCACGCGGCTTTGCCAAGTGGTTTACCGGTGGCATGCCGGTGAGCATGCTGACTGACAACTTTGCCTCCATCGGCTCCGGCGCCAATCCGGTTTACATTTTTCTGGTGGTCGCCGCGATTTTTCACATCGTTTTGCGATACACCCGCTTTGGCAAGTTCACCTATGCCATTGGCGCAAACCGTCAGGCCGCATTGGTCTCCGGCATCAACGTGAACCGCCACCTGGTGTACATCTACACCATAGCCGGTTTGCTCAGCGGCATTGCCGGCAGCGTAACTGCTGCCCGCGCCATTTCCGGCCAGTCTGGCATGGGCGTGATGTATGAGCTGGACGCCATTGCTGCCGTCGTGATTGGCGGCACCTCGCTGGTGGGCGGCCTTGGCCGCATTACCGGCACGGTGATTGGCGTGCTGATTCTGGGTGTGATGATGTCGGGTTTCACCTTCATCCGCATCGATGCTTACTATCAGGAGATGGTGAAGGGCGCGATCATCGTGGTCGCTGTGATCGCTGATCAATACCGAAACAAGAAGCGCGGGCGCTGATCTGAGGTTGCACGTATTCAATTCATGACATAAGTCCACTGGACAGTAGGCATGGATACCATGCCTACTGCGGGCAATTCTCTTTAGACATTTTCCGATGTGTAAATCTCAAACGGCAGGATAAAGGGCTGGGCCAGCACCGGGGTTTGCCCGCTCTCTGCTGTTTGTAGTGCCTGCAGCAGCACGCGCACAGCGGTGTCGGTGAGGGCCACAAGTGGGGTCTGGATCACGAGGTCAATGATGCCGTCCACCAAGGCAGTGCGGTGCGCGGGCGTCAGTTCGTGGCAGACCAGCACAATGCCGCGCCCTTGCCCCTCTTCGCGCAGGGCGCGCACAATGCCCACGGCGCCACCACCTGCCGAGTCGTACAGGCCCACCAGATCGGCATTGCGCTGCAGCAGGCCCAGCGTGGCCTCGTAGGCCATTTGCTCGTCTTCCAGATTCACCTGGGCATCCAGCACACGCAGACCCGGGGCCTGTTCGCGCAGGGCCGATCGAAACGCCATTTCGCTGATTTCCTGACCCTGATAGCGGTGGCTGCCAACAAACACGCCCACATCGCCCGTGCCACGCGAGAGGCGGCGCACGGCCCACGCGGCGGTTCGGCCGCGCTGGCGGTTGTCTATGCTGACGCAACCCAGGCGCTGCGGCGCGCTCAGGTCGGTCAGCAAGGCCAGGCAGGGGTGGCCCTCGGTGTGCAACTGCGCGACCGCGTCGTTGACGTGCGGATGATCCAGCGCCACCACCCCCAGCGCATCGCAGCGGCGCCCCAGCTCCAGCAGCTTCTCGCCAATGGCCTGCGGCTCCAGGTCGTCCACAAATTCGATGATGGCTGTGCTGCGCCCACCGCTTTGGCGTGCCACCGCGTCGCGCAAGGTCTGCGCAAAGGCCTGATAGAAGGGCGAGGCACGCTTTTGCAGGCAAAAACCCAAGCGGCGGTTGGCACCGCGTTCCGGCAGGCGCTGGCGCATCAAGTGCACCGCGTGGTAGCCCAGTTTGTCAGCAGCCTGGATCACGCGCAGGGCAGTGCCTTCGCGCACCGGCAGGCGGCTGTTGAGCACACGGTCCACCGTGGCGGTGCTCACGCCTGCCGCTTCGGCAATAGCCTGAATGGTGATTTTGGGTTTCAAAGTGTGCCCCTTTCCCGCGCTTTGCAAGCAATGCAAGTTTGTAATCCCTCATTTTGATAGTTTTTGATGCAATTTGATGGCCTTTGATTGGAATTATTTTTCGAATGGATACCATTCATGGAAATCAGACAGGAGACCGTTTTCATGCTTGCATCCACCACCGCACCCAACGCCCGTACCTTGGCGGATTACCAGCTCATTG
>JBEEMW010000052.1:0-16264 GCA_041192445.1 Pseudomonadota bacterium
AACGGGCACTGCCAAGTCCAGCTGCAAGGTAGCGGAGCCGGGCCGCACAATGGCCCAGCCGGATTGCATGCGGCTGAGTGAGGCTTTGCCCGTCATGGCATAAGAGCCGCGCAACACCTGCCCAACATCGGCCCAGTTGTTACCTGTGGGCTGGATGAAATGGCGGCCAAAGTTGTCCATGAAGAAGGCTGCCGTGCTCATGGCGCGACCCCTTTGGGCACGGCACAGATGGCGCGGTGTTGCGGCAGCCAGTAGGCCGGGCGCCACGCGGCATCGGCACGGATGGCGTTGGGGTCACCGTGCCACATGGCCAGTGGCACCGGACGCAATGGCTGGCCAGCTGCGTCGGCAATACCGTCCAGATCAGACTCGGCCAATTGCCAACCCCGCACCTGGCCAAACCCGGCTGTTCGTTTTTCGCCAATGAACTCCAGCTCTTGCAGCAGATCGAGCACCTGGTCAGCGTCGCCTTCTGCGTGCCACTGGATGGACTGGGCCACAAGGGTCTGGTAGCCGTTCATGACGTTGCCAAAGTCGCTGCGCCGGGTGAGGCCCATATGCCGGTGCGGCTGCCCGCCCTTGCCCTGCTTGATAAGACTCGGGTCCAGGTCATGGGTGGCGCGTAACCCGGCTATCAAGCCATGTTTGCCGAGTTCAACCACGCCAACAGGGTGCGCCACACTGGCGTGGTACAGGCCGTCGCTACATCGCAGGGGAATTGCCGCGTGGGCCTGGTCCACGTCTTGCAATTCATCAAACAGGACGGCACCCAACAGGCCATCGAGCGTCAGGCTGCTGATGATGGCAGGCGTGACCATATCAACCGTGATGGTGAATTTTTCCATGCGCTCCCTCCCTGGGAATTTATTAATGAATAACCAACACCTACAGACTGCGAAAATGCACTGATTCAGATAAAAATAACCCTCTAGCCCTCGTCGGATATGCGTGAGTAGCTATTAAATTAATAGCTACCGGCATCTTCCCCGACTACCCCCGAAACCGCTTTCGCGTCAGCGCCAGCGCCAGCCAGAAGCCACCCACGGCATACACCGCCAGCACCAGCACATGCCGCAGCACATGGGTTGGCCACTGGTCCATGAACAGGGGGCGCACCAGTTCAACCGCGTTGGTCAGCGGCAGCCAGCCGGCAATGGTCCGGACGATTTCCGGCAGTTGGTCCAGCGGGAAAAAGATGCCGCTCAGGAACATCATGGGGGTCAGGAACAGTGTGAAGTAGTAGGTGAAAAAGTCATACCCTTTGGCCAGCGCATTGAAGACCAGCGCCAGGCAGCTGAAGGTGATGCCCACCCCCAGCAGCACCGGCCAGGCCACCAGCAGCTTGGGGCTGTAGCTGATGCCCAGGACCAGCATCACGCCCAGAATGGCGGTGACGGTGAACAGCGCCTTGAATGCGGCCCACAACATTTCGGCCAGCACGATGTCGTCCAGATTGACCGGCGCGTTCATGATGCCGTCCCAGGTTTTTTGCACGTGCATGCGTGAAAACGCCGAGTACAGCGCCTCAAATGAGGCTGCCTGCATGGCGCTCATGCAGATCGACCCGCTGGCCAGAAACAGGATGTAGGGCACCTTGGTGCCGTCCACACTGACCTGCCCGACCAGCGCACCCATGCCGTAGCCAAAGGCCACCAACCACATCAGCGGCTCGGCAATGTTGCCCACCAGGCTGGGAATGGCCAGCTTGCGCCAGACCAGCAGGTTGCGCAGAAACACCGGCCAAAAGCGCATGGAAATGTCTGGCGCGCGCCAGACGTTGCGTACCGTCGTGCGGGGGGTGTTCATCACGCATCCTCCCTGATTTGGCGACCGGTGAGCTTGAGAAAGAGGTCTTCCAGGTTGGCCGGCCGGTGCAGTGTGCGCAGCTGCGGGTGAGCGGTCAGCGCGTCCAGCAGCTGGCGGGCGTCCTGGGTGTAGAAAAATACCGTTTCACCGCTCAGCTCCACGCGCGCCGCCAGGTGTTGGATGGGTGAATCCATCAGCGCCACGGCACCCACGCCGTAAACCTCCACCACATCGGGCTCCAGGTGTTGGGCAATCAGGTCGCGCGGCTTGCCTTCAGCAATCTTTTTGCCGTGATCGAGCACCAGCAGGCGTGAACACAGGCGTTCGGCTTCGTCCATGAAGTGGGTGGTGAGCAGGATGGATTTGCCTTGTTGCAGCAAAAGTTGCAGGCGTTCCCACATCAGGTGGCGGGCCTGCGGGTCCAGCCCGGTGGTGGGCTCGTCCAGCAACAGCAGGCGCGGGTCATTCACCAGGGCACGGGCCAGGCTGAGCCGGCGTTTCATGCCGCCGGACAACTCACCCGGCCTGGCACTGGCCTTGTGGGTCAGTGATGCGAATTCGAGCAACTCGGGAATGCGGGCCCTGATCTGCGCGTCTTTCATGCCGAAATAGCGGCCATAGACCAGCAGGTTTTCAGCACAGGTGAAATCGGGGTCCAGCGTGTCCATCTGGGTCACGACCCCGACCTGTGCCTTGATCGTCAGGGCATCACCGGGCATCTGCAAGCCAGGCGCGGCCCCGGGGGTCGGGAAATAGGTGATCTGGCCCGCGTCTGGCGTGCTCAGGCCCAGACACATGCGGATGGTGGTGGTTTTGCCAGCGCCATTGGGGCCGATCACCCCCAGACATTCACCGGGCGCGATGTCAAACGACACATCGTTGACGACGGTGGTGTCACCATAGCGTTTGGTGAGTTGATGGACCGAGAAAAGGGACTTGTGCATGGTCCGCCCGGGCTACTGAAACGCCACTTCGGCAAAGCTGCGCAGTTTGCGGCTGTGCAGTTGCTGGATTCCCTGCTGGCGCAGCAATTCAATGGCCCGAATGCCAATGCGCAAATGCTGATCCACCCGCTCGCGGTAAAAGTGATTGGCCATGCCCGGCAGTTTGATCTCGCCATGCAGGGGTTTGTCGCTGACGCACAACAAGGTGCCATAAGGCACCCGAAAACGGAATCCGTTGGCGGCAATGGTGGCACTTTCCATGTCCAGCGCCACCGCACGGCTCTGGCTGAAACGGCGTTGCGGGCCGTTGTCGGGCAACAGCTCCCAGTTGCGGTTGTCGGTGCTGGCCACCGTGCCGGTGCGCATGATGCGCTTGAGCTCCGGGCCGCTGAGCTGGGTAACCTGGGATACCGCGGCTTCCAGCGCCACCTGAATTTCGGCCAGCGCCGGAATCGGCACCCACAAGGGCAGCTCTTCGTCCAGCACGTGGTCTTCGCGCACGTAGCCGTGGGCCAGCACGTAGTCACCCAGTTGCTGCGTGTTGCGCAAGCCGGCGCAGTGGCCCAGCATGATCCAGGCGTGGGGTCGCAAGACAGCGATGTGGTCGGTGATGGTTTTGGCATTGGCCGGGCCCACGCCGATATTGACCATGGTGATGCCGCTGCGGTCTGCGCGCACCAGGTGGTAGCCGGGCATCTGCGGTAGACGCGGTGGCGGCACACCCCGGGGGCCACCGGTTAACTCGCCGGCTTCATCGCCTGCAACGCCCAGACCGGCACGAAGGGTCACCACGTTGCCCGGCTCGACGAAGGCGATGTATTCGCTGGCGGGATCGGTCATGGCTTCGTGCCCCAGGCGCACAAATTCGTCGATGTAGAACTGGTAGTTGGTGAACAGCACAAAGTTCTGGAAATACTCGGGTGCCGTGCCCGTGTAGTGGCGCAAACGGTGCAGCGAATAGTCCACACGCGGTGCCGTAAACAGGGCCAGCGGCTGGGCATCGCCCGGACGCGGCATGAAGGTGCCATTGGCAATGCCGTCGTCCATCGCCGCCAGATCGGGCAAATCAAACACATCGCGCATCAACTGCCTGCGCTCGGCACTCAGGTTGCCTTCAATGTGGTCGTTTTCAGCGAAGGAAAAGTGAACCGGAATGGGTTGGGTGCTGGTGCCCACCTCCAGTTCAACGCCATGGTTTTGCAACAGCAGCGTGAATTGCTCAAGGTAGTAGTCGCTGAACAGGTCGGGGCGGGTCAAGGTGGTCTCAAACCGGCCGGGCCCGGCCACAAAGCCGTAACTCAGGTGTGCGCTTTCGATGGGGTTGAGTCGCGACACGGTATCGGTCTGCACCCGCACAAAGGGATAACAGGCGCGTACATGGCCGGGCAAGGTGTCGCCGGCCACAAAGCGCTGCATGGCCTCGCGCAGGTGCGCCAGGCTGGTGTCGTAAATTTCAAGGGCCTTGGCCAGGGCGGCGGCCGGGTCCGTGAAACGGGAAGGGGCAATAAAGGCGGGAAGATGAGGCATGGCCCCATTGTCCACAAATGAGCGGGCTTTTTAGCGCCGGGCGGGGTTGACGGGTTCGCGCAGGGTCACAAACTCTTCTGCCGCCGTGGGATGAATGCCGACGGTGCTGTCAAACACCGCCTTGGTCGCGCCGGCTTTCATGGCCACGGCAAAGCCCTGCACCACCTCGCCGGCGTCCGGCCCCACCATGTGCAGCCCCACCACGCGGTCGGTGGCGTCTTCCACGATCAGCTTCATGAGTGTGCGCTCGGTGCTGCCGCTGAGGGTGTGCTTGAGCGCCTTGAACTCGCTGCGGTACACCGTCACCGCCGCGAATTTTGCGCGCGCATCGGCCTCCGAATAACCCACCGTGCCAATGTTGGGATGGGTAAACACCGCCGTGGGGATGAACTGGTAACTCATGCGCCGTTGGGCCCGGCCCGCCTGCGGCCCGAACAGATGGTCCACCAGCACCATGGCCTCACCCAGCGCCACCGGGGTGAGCTGCACCCGGGCCGTGACATCGCCCAGCGCGTAGACCGATGGCACGCTGGTCTGGTAGTGGTCGTTCACCACAATGGCACCATCTTTGGCCTGGACAATTCCCAGCGAACCCAGCCCCGTGGACGACACGTTGGGCACACGCCCGGTGGCATACAGCACCGTGTCCACCGTCAGGGATTCGCCCCCCGCCAGCAGCACGTCCAGCCCCTGAGGGGTTCGGCGGACAGCGCGCACGTCCGACTGGAGCCTAAGGTCCACCCCGGCACGGGCCATCTCGGCGGCAATGAAGTGACGCACCTCGTCATCAAACCCGCGCAACACCTGTTCCCCGCGATAAAGCTGGACAACCTGGGAACCCAGGCCGTTGAAAATGGACGCAAACTCACACGCAATGTAGCCACCACCCACGACCAGCAAACGTGTGGGGAAGGGATCCAGATCAAACATGTCATTCGACGTGACGACGAGTTCACGGCCCTCAATCGCGGGCACATGGGGGGTGCCGCCAGTGGCAATCAGGATGTTTTGGGCCGTGTACGCAACGCCGTTGACCTGGACCGTATGGCCATCCAGCAGTTGGGCGTGGCCGTTGAGCACCAGAACCCCGGCGCCTGTCAGCAGCTGCAGGTACACGCCGTTGAGCCGCGTGATTTCCCGCTTGCGATTGGCCTTGAGCGTGGCCCAGTTGAGCCTGGGGGCATCACCTTCCCAGCCAAAACCATGGGACTCTTCAAAACTTTCGGAAAAATGGGCGGCGTAGCTGTAAAGTTTTTTGGGAATGCAGCCCACGTTGACACAGGTTCCCCCCAGGCCATCGGTTCCCCCGGCTTCAGCCAGTGCCACCCGTGCGCCGCGCAGCGCCGCCATGCGGGCCGCGCGCACGCCGCCACTGCCACCGCCCACCACGAAGAGGTCAAAATCAAACGCCGGCATGGCTTGTATCAAAGCGGTGAGTGGGGATGGGGCGAACCGTCGTAAGCACCCCAGACGGACTGGTCGTAATTGATCATCGAGCCCGTCATCAGACCGGATTCACCGGATGACAGAAATGCTACCGCGCGCGCCACCTCCAGCGGGTCGACCAGCCGTCCAAAGGGCTGCGACGCCGCCACGGTTTCCAGCCAGTTGGGCGGTGCGCCGTGGTGCTCCCGCTGAATGCGGTCTTCGCCGTCGGAGGCCATCCAGCCGATGTTGAGCCCATTCACCCGGATCCGGTTTCTCAAAACTGCGTAGGCGGTGTTCTGGGTCAGGGTTGCCAGCGCACCCTTCGACGCGCAGTAGGCCGACAAAAAGGGCTGCCCGGCCATGGCCGACATGGAGCAGATGTTGACAATCGTGCCCTGCGTGTTTTCACGCCGCATGACATTGAGAACATCCTGCATCAAAAAGAAGGGAGCCCGCACGTTGACGGCAAACATGCTGTCAAACAGCTCCGGACTGGTGTCAACAATGGTGCCCCGATCGGTGATGGCGGCGGCATTCACCAAGGCATCCACACGGCCAAATTCCTCGTCAGCAACCTCTATGACCCGGCGGCAATCTGCCATTTTTGCAAGGTCTGCCTGGACGTAAATCACCTTCGCGCCGGTTTGTGACTGAATCGACGCGGCCTGGGCTTCGCCTTTGTCACGGGAGCGGCCACAAATCACGAGGCCTTCGGCACCGCGTTCGCCAAACAGGCGGGCCACGGCGGCGCCCAGGCCCTGCGTGCCGCCGGTAACCACCGCAATTTTTCCGTTCATCTGGGTCATCATGGGTTTTCCTCTCCGGTTAGATTGCACCACGCCTGACGCTTCAGTGCATCGCCAAAAATATCGTCCTGCCAGGCCTCATGGATGGCCTGGTGCATCAGGTCCTGCTGGGATTGCGGCGCAAGTCCGCCCACCGGGGGATTGCGGTCCAGGTTGGTCGGGAACGCATACCCTTGGGCGCAGGCCGCAATGGCATTCGCACACCCCCCGGCCGTCAGGCGCCCGTTGGCCAGCAGGGCGCGCAGGGCCGGATAAAGGGCTGCGCTCATGCGGGTTCGGTCAACACTTTCCATCGCCCGTCCATATGCCGACGACACCTGAAGCAGGTTGGCCATGCGGCGAACGTCTTTGGACCGGTTGTGGCCAGCGGCATGAAACAGGGCCGGGTTAAAAAAGACCGCATCACCCTTGGTCAAGGGCAGTTGCACATGGTGGTGATCAAAATAATCGCTGAAAACCGGGTTGCCCATGGCCAGATAACCCGGTTCATACCGTTGTGAATAGGGAAGGTACAGCGTGGGACCGGTCTCAACCGGCATGTCGCAGTGCGCCACAGCGCCTTGCAGGGTCAGCGCGGGTGAGAGGCGGTGCACATGGGCAGGAAACCGGGCCATTTTTTCGGGCGTCTGAAAACCCAGGTGATAGTCCCGGTGGGCGGATTGGGCCGCACCACCCGGATTGACCACGTTGACCTGCGAGGTTATCTGGTAATCCACCCCCAGCCAGGCCTCACTGACCATGGCAATGATGTCGTTGCTGTAATACGCCGCAAAAACTGCGGGGTCGTACAGGCAAAGCTTTTCCAGGGCATTCCAGATGCGGTCATTGGCACCGGGTTTGGCAAAATGATCACTGCCGCCCGTGCCCGCCAGCTGCTGCGCCTGAATCAGGGACTGGAACACCCGTGTGGCCTCATCAACCGGCGCGACATCGGCAAACGCCTTGCTGAGCACAATGATGCCCGGGCCCTGCATCAGCGCCTCCGCCCACTCGGCCAGAAGCGCCTTGCGGGTGGCCGGCGTCAGCGCCGCTGCGCGTGCGCTGTCACCGTCATACACCAGGACATTGGATTCAATTTTTTGCGCCAGCGGGTAATCGGCCAGTGTGGTCTGCGCATTGAGCTCTGCCACAAAGTCAGACAGGCGGCATTGCTCCGGCGTGAGCCAGACCCGGCTGCTGCGGGCGCTCACCCGGTCGTGTGCTGTACGGCTCATAAGCGCTCTACCGTTTTGACCAGCTGCCCGGGTTTGGGTTCACCACCGGTGTACAGGCCATTGATCAGGCGCAACTGCTGTTCGGGGTTGGCCAGTGGCGAGTGGCGGGCCATCTCGGCAAATCCCCCTCTCGGATACGGGATGATTTTGACGCCCCAAGGCCGGGCCTGCGCCCGGTCATCCGGTGTCAGGGCGCGAAAGGATCCCGCCGCCTCCTGCAATTGCCGACGCGCACGCTGCAGGGTAGGCGCGTCTTTCGCCGAATAGACCATCAGGTAGTTGTTGTTCAACGGCCCGGTTACAACCGTTGCCTCAACCGGTTGCAACTGGCCTTTGTCGTTCTTCCGGGTGCCCACAAACCGCGTGGCCGGCAAGCCGTTGATTTGCAACCGCTCCGCACGGCCCTGCTCCGGCTGGAGCAGGTTGCGGATGATCTCGTCGTGTGTCGCGCCAGCCTGGGGCGGGGTCGTGGTGATCACCAGACCGGCATCCCGCTCGGCGTTGACCAGCGTCAGCTTGTCTGCCGCGTTCTGGATGGCCCAGGCCGGTGGCGCAGTGACCGCTATCCCCAGCGGCTCATGGTAGAAATTGCGCCCCCGCGTCATGCCCTGTTCGGCGCTGTCGCCAAAACCCAAACCCGCGATGGCCTGCAGGTAACGCGCGCGGCCCTCGTCGTTGTAGCTGCCCGTGTCTTTGTATTGCGCCGCCAGCTGGGTGATCGTTTGCAGGCGCTGATCGTTGCTGGGGTGAGACGACAACCAGTTGCTGGCCGCAGGTGCCGGGCGACCTTCTGCCCGCGCCTGGTCTGCGGCAAAACGCTCCTGATTCTTCAGCACGTTGATGACGTCAACCATGTTGTGCGGGTCGTAGTGGCTGCGCGCCAGGTACTCGGCCCCCAGCCCGTCGGCCTGCAACTCCTGCTCGCGCCCATAAGAGGCGATATAGCCCGCGGCCACGCCCTGCGACACGTCGGTGGCCAGCTGGCCGGCACCACTCACGCCACGGCTCTCCAGCACGGCCCCCAACACCGCCGCGGCAAACACGCCCAAGCCGGCGTTTTGCTGCCGGGTGGCTCTCGCGGCACCATGGCGAGCCGTCACGTGCCCGATTTCGTGGCCCATGACACCGGCCAGATCGGCCTCGCTTTCCATATAGGCCATGATGCCCCGGGTGACGTAAACATAACCACCGGGCAAGGCGAAGGCGTTGATCTCCGGGCTGTCCAGCACGGTGAAATGCCACTCCAGCTGGCTGCGATGCGACTGTTTGGCCAGTTTTTGGCCCAGATCATTGACATAGGCCTGCAGCCTGGCGTCTTTGACGGCACCGTATTCTTCCATCACCTGGGCATGTGATTTTTTGCCTTCGGCCACCTCGCTGGCCTCGCTCATGGCCGAGCGCTCGGTCTTGCCCGTGACCGGATTGACGACGTTGCTGCCACAGCTTGCCAGCAAAACCGTGGCAAGCAGCAGGGGAATTAATGTGTAGTTCATGGCGTCTCCAGGTGCGCGCACCCTTGATGAGAAAAGGCGGCGCTGGACAATTCTAGTAGTGCGGTGGTCGTGAATGCCAGGACAAGGGCATGCCGGCAACCAAACCGAAAAACTGCCATACTGCCCACCGCCAGAATGAGGGAATGAATCGATGTTGAAGTTCACGTGTTGCGATGCCGTCAGACAGTTTTCAAACCGGGGCCAGGCTCAGGTGTTGCAGGGCATTGCCCGCGGCTATGAGAAGGAATGTCTGCGCGTGGACAGCCAGGGCAGGCTGGCCAAAACACCGCATCCACCGGGGCTGGGCTCCAAGCTCACCCACCCGTGGATGACCACCGACTACTCCGAAGCCTTGCTGGAATTCATCACGCCGCCGTCGACTGACCCCGAGTTCCCGCTGCAGTTTTTGCGTGACATTCATCGCTACAGCGTCCGGCACCTGGACGGTGAGGCCATGTGGGCGGGCTCCATGCCCTGCCTGCTGGGTGACGACAAGGACATTCCCCTGGCCGATTACGGCAGCTCGAACAAGGCCAAATTCAAGTACGTTTACCGGGAAGGCCTGGGGCTGCGCTACGGCCGGCAGATGCAAACCATCGCCGGCGTGCATTACAACTGGTCACTGCCCGACGCCTTTTGGGCGTCCCTGCGTGAATGCTGTGGCGCCAAAGACAGTTTGCAAGACTTTGTGAGTGATCGCTACTTTGGCCTGATTCGCAATTTCTTGCGTTATGGCTGGCTGATCCCCTACCTGTTTGGCGCGTCCCCCGCCATCTGCCAATCGTTCCTGCAGGGTCGCCAATCCGATTTGCAGGAGCTGGTGCCCGGCACCCTGTACGGGCCCTATGCAACCAGCTTGCGAATGAGCGACCTGGGCTACCAGAACCGGGCCCAGGACAGCCTGCATGTCAGCTTCAACTCCCTGCGCGAATACACCGGGGCGCTGGACTCTGCCATTCGAACCCCCGATCCGTATTACCAGGAAATTGGTGTCAAGAACGGTGACCACTGGAAACAGCTCAACGCCAATCTGCTGCAGATTGAAAACGAGTTTTACGCCGCCATGCGCCCCAAACGCATTGGTCAACACGGTGAACGCCCGGCCAAGGCCTTGCAGCAATATGGCGTGGAATATGTGGAAATGCGCCTGTTTGACCTGAATCCGCTGGCGGACATCGGCATCACGCCCGACCAAAGCACCTTTGCCGACGTGTTGCTGCTGATGTGCCTGTTTCGGGACAGCCCGCCCATTACCAGCCGCGAACAAAGCGAAAACGACGAGAACAAGCGCCGCGTGGTGAACCGTGGCCGCCAGCCCGATTTGCACCTGCTGGTGCACAACCGCGAGCAGCCGTTCCGGGCGCTGGCCCATGAGCTGTTTGACGACATGTTGCCCTTTGCCGACATGCTGGACACCGCCTATGGCAGCCAGCGTTATGCCACCACGCTGCAGACGCTGCGCCAGCGCCTTGACAACCCCGACACCACACCATCGGCCCAGATCCTGGCGGCGTCACGCGAACATGGCGGTTTTTTCAAATACGCGATGCATTTGTCCCAAGCCCACAAGCAGGCGTTGATGGCCCAGCCGCTGGACGCGGCGGCCAACGCGCGGTTTGCGGCCAGCGTGGACACCTCGCTGCGTGAGCAGCAGCAACTGGAGGCCACAGACCAGGGCAGCTTTGAAAGCTTTGTGGCACGGTATTACGCCTGATTTCAAGCATTTCAGGCCTCTAGCCCTCGTCAGATATGCGTGAACAGCTATTAAAATAGTAGCAACCTAGCGCAGTTGATCAGCCACGGCCAGCACCGGCAGCAACACGCTGGCACCCAGTTTTCTGGCGCGTGCGCCGCTCCAGCCAGCCACCTCGTCGGGCAAATCGGCGTTGTCCTTGAACGGCATTTCGATGGTGAAGGCCAGGCAATCAAACTGCTGCCCCACCCAGTTGGTGGCCAGGGTCAGGTTGGCGCTGTGGGGCCTGGTGCGGCCATAACCCTGCGTGGTCTGGAAATCAGGGCAGGTGTTTTGCCAGCTTGATTTGAAGGTGTTCTCCAGGGCCTCAATGCGGGGGGTGTATCCCGGGTTGCCCTCTGTCCCGACAACGAAGTTGTAAGGCAGGCCCTCGTCGCCGTGGGCGTCCAGACTGAGGTCCACACCCGTCTCCATCATGTGCTGGCGCACCCAGTACACCTCGGGCGAAGTCTGCAGGCTGGGGGACTGCCACTCGCGATTCAGGTTGGCACCGGCGGCATTGGTGCGCAAATTGCCGCGCACGGCGCCGTCCGGATTCATGTTGGGCACCACGTAAAACACGCATTTCGCCAGCAACACGCGGCTTACCGGGTCTTCTGTGTCCAGCAGGCGCTCCAGAAAGCCTTCAACAAACCATTCGGCCATGGTTTCACCGGGATGCTGGCGGGCGATCAGCCAGACTTTCTTTTTCTGCGCCACCGGCATGCGGCTTTGCCCATCGGTGATGCGCAACAAACCCATGTCCCGGCCGTCCAGCGTGCGGCCCAGATGTTGCGCCTGCACATGCACGGACTCGGCGGCCGAGCCCATCAAGTCCAGATGCCGTTCATAGGCATAAGGCTCAAAGTAGGCGAAATAGACACTTTGCGTGTCGGGCGTGATGCGGGCCGTCATCACACCGCCGCTGTAATCGGTATCAATGCGGAACCAGTGCTGGCGGTCGTAACTGGCGACCACCCGGTAGCCTTCCCAGCCTTTGGGATAAGCGCAGGTGCCCGCGTTGAGAAACCGCAGGGTCAGTGGCACAGCCTTCGCACCCTGCAGACAAAAATGAAACCACTGCGCAAACGCGCTGGCATTGTCTTTTCTGATGTTGAGCCGAATATCGCCGGCGTCGGACAGGCTCACAACCTCGATGGAACCCGAATCGAACGTGGTTGAGAGGGTGATGCGGGGACTTGGCGTCATGGTGCGTGCGTGGTAATTCAGTCGGGCCACCTGAATCATAGGGCGACGCGCTGCAGAGGGTGCTGCAGGTGGTGGCGTCGCGCGCGGTCAAGTCACGATAATCAGGGGATGACCACTTCTTCCCCCAAAGCCTTCAGCGCCTTGCTGCTCCCCCCATCCACACTGGCCAACCTGCAACAGCTCGGCTACCTGGAGATGACCCCCATTCAGGCCGCCAGCCTGCCAACGGCACTCCTGGGCAAAGACCTGATTGCCCAGGCCGAGACCGGCAGCGGCAAGACTGCGGCCTTTGCGCTGGCCCTGCTGAGCCGCTTGAACCCGCGGCGGTTTGCGGTTCAGGCGCTGGTGCTGTGCCCGACGCGCGAGCTGGCCGACCAGGTGACGGTGGAAATTCGCCGCCTGGCGCGGGCCGAGGAAAACATCAAGGTCGTGACCCTGTGTGGTGGTGTGGCCCTGCGTGGCCAGCGCGCTTCTCTGGAACATGGCGCGCACATTGTGGTGGGCACACCGGGGCGCATCATGGATCACCTGGAGCGCGGTTATCTGACGCTGGAGGCCCTGAGCACCCTGGTGCTGGACGAAGCCGACCGCATGCTGGACATGGGCTTTTTTGATGACATTGCCACCGTGGTGAAACAAACACCCAAGGAGCGGCAAACCCTGCTGTTCTCGGCCACCTACCCCGACGGCATCGAGAAACTGGCCAAGCAGTTCATGCGTGAGCCGGTGCAAATCAAGGTGCAAGTGCAGCGCGTTGAAAGCCTAATCGAGCAGCGTTTTTATGAAGTGACCCGGGCCAACCGGCTCGAAGCAGTGGCCTTGCTGCTGAACCATTTTCGCCCTGTCAGCACCCTGGCGTTTTGCAACACCAAACAGCAGTGCAAAGACCTGGTGATTTACCTGCAGCAGCAGGGCTTCAGCGCTTTGGCGCTGTATGGCGAGCTGGAGCAGCGTGAGCGCGATCAGGTGCTGGCGCAGTTTGCCAACCGCAGTTGTTCGGTGCTGGTGGCCACCGATGTGGCCTCGCGCGGACTGGACATCACCCAGCTCGAAGCGGTCATCAACGTGGACATCACACCCGACGCCGAGGTGCATGTGCACCGCATTGGCCGTACCGGGCGCGCGGGGGAATCGGGCCTGGCGCTGAGTCTGGCCAGCATGAATGAGATGGGTTTTGTCGGCAAGATCGAGCAATATCAGAACAATGAATCGGTCTGGCACAAACTCGATGCGCTCACGCCCACAGGCCAGGGCCCCTTGCTGCCACCCATGGTCACACTGCAGATTCTGGGTGGGCGCAAGGAAAAAATCCGGCCCGGCGACGTACTGGGTGCGCTGACCGGCACAGACACCGGCGTGGCCTACACCCGCGAACAGATCGGCAAAATCCAGGTCACCGAGTTCTGTACCTTTGTGGCCGTGGTGCGAGACGTTGCACAAGCGGCCTGCGCCAAACTCAATGCCGGAAAAATCAAGGGCAAGAGTGTGAAAGTGCGTTTGATGCAGGGCGACTAACCCGCAAAGGCCGTGCAGCGCGTGTCAGGCAAACTCCTACACACGCTGTGGCAAATCCCCGACTTAACTTCCCCCGGATGAAGGGCTAAAGTTCTCTCAAGCGCCACTGTCAGGCGCCATATAAGGAAGCCACCATGAGAACCGAAGCCATTGCACTCAATCCGTTCAGCCTGATGATGGAACCAGAGATGGTGCTCAGTGCCATGGAGCACTCACAGCAACTGAACTGCCTGCGTCGGCGCAAGCTTCATCCTCTGGATAAACCCCTGATCCCGTATTCCAAAGCCGTCATGGACGCCCGTGCCGCCTTTGATGCGGCCATTGATGCGGAGATGATGGAAGAGTCGCAGCAGGAGTATTTCCAACACTGAGTGGGCGCTGACTGATGGGGGTAAACCCCAGCAGTCAATCAGGCTGGGCCCTTGAGAGTTTTGTGAGGTGGGCTAGTCCAAACGGACTATTGACCCTCCTGATGCCAGCAGTCAGACTGGCAGCCAGGAATCGTTGCACCATTTCGTGCAACGGAGTTCCCGATCACAAAATTCCACAAGGAGACCCCATGCGGTTGATTTCCAGGCTGTTGCTCAGCTCAATTCTTGTTTGCTCGTCCCTGGCCGCTTCGGCGAGTTCCTATTCTTCACTGGTTGTATTCGGGGACAGCTTGTCCGACAACGGGAACAACACCCTGCTTGGGCTTGCCAACCCTGGCCAGGTCATTACGGGTAATGACTACGTTCCGTCGTATACCTACGGCTCTGGTGTCTATTCCAACGGCCCTGTATGGGCAAGCCAGTTTGCATCCATGCTCGGTCTGGCACCTTTGTTGCCCTCGCTGGCGGGGGGTACAGACTTCGCTTTTGGTGGTGCCACCACCGGCGCCGGTAGCCCCACACCCAGCTTGCTGGCTCAAACCGGGATGTTTCTGGGCTCAACAGTTGGTCCCGTGGCGAGTGATGCCCTGTTTGTCGTGGCAGGTGGCGGCAATAATGCCCGCGCCACACTGGCTACGCTCAGCGCATCGACTCCCGACACATTTGACGGCATCATTTTTTCTGCCGCAGCACAGTATGCGATCGACGTGGGCAACATCGTTGACAGTTTGCAGGCCAGGGGTGCCCAGCACATCATTGTGTGGAATACGCCCAATCTCGGTGTTGCGCCAGCCGTTGTGGCCTCAGGGCCGGGCGCAGCTTACTATGGCTCCGTGATTGCCAACTCATTCAACACCTTGCTCGGGCTGCGCATGGGTGGTGAGGTTGGTGTTCAGATGTTTGACCTGTTTGGTCTGGCCACCCAGGCCGCCAACAATGGTTTCACCAACGTGACGGACGCTTGTGGTGCACCGACAAATGGCGCCGTTTGCCCGGATATTTCGCAAGCGCTGTTCTGGGATGGCATTCACCCCACAACCGCGGCACACCACCTGATCGCCGAGCGGATGTTCGCCACGGCCGTGCCAGAACCTGAAACCTGGACCTTGATGCTGGTGGGCGTGGGCTTCATTGGCTTGCGCGCGCGCCGGCGCACCGGGTCTGCGCTGGTCGCCGCCTGAATCACATATTGCGGCGGTACTGCCCGCCCACTTCAAACAGTGCGTTGGTGATTTGCCCCAGCGAACACACACGCACAGCATCCATCAGCACCGCAAACACGTTGTCGTTATCAATCACCGCCTTCTGAAGACGCTTCAGCATGGCGGGTGATTGTTCAGCGTGCTGCGCCTGAAAGTCAGCCAGCCGCTTGAGCTGGCTTTGTTTTTCCTCATCGGTTGAGCGGGCCAGCTCCAGCTTGTCCTGCACCGCATCGCCGTGTGGATTGCGGAAGGTGTTGACACCAATGATGGGCAGCTCACCCGTGTGTTTGAGCATCTCGTAGTGCATGCTCTCGTCCTGAATACGGCCACGCTGGTAGCCCGTTTCCATCGCACCCAATACACCGCCCCGGTCGGCAATGGCCGTGAATTCGGCCAGAACGGCTTCCTCCACTAATTCAGTCAGTTCTTCAATGATGAAGGCCCCCTGGCTGGGGTTCTCGTTTTTGGCCAGCCCCCATTCGCGGTTGATGATGAGCTGGATGGCCATGGCGCGGCGCACCGAGTCTTCGGTCGGTGTGGTGATGGCCTCGTCAAACGCATTGGTGTGCAGGCTGTTGCAGTTGTCGTAAATCGCAATCAGGGCCTGTAGCGTGGTGCGGATGTCATTGAACTGGATTTCCTGCGCGTGCAGGCTGCGCCCACTGGTCTGGATGTGGTATTTGAGCTTCTGGCTGCGCTCGTTCGCGCCATATTTTTCCTTCATGGCCACGGCCCAGATGCGCCGCGCCACGCGGCCCATCACGGTGTATTCCGGGTCCATGCCGTTGCTGAAGAAGAATGAGAGATTCGGTGCGAAGTCGTCGATGTGCATGCCACGTGCCAGGTAGGCCTCGACAAACGTGAAGCCATTGGACAGCGTAAACGCCAGCTGGCTAATGGGGTTGGCCCCCGCTTCGGCAATGTGGTAACCACTGATCGAGACCGAGTAAAAGTTGCGCACCCGGTTGTGCACAAAATACTCGGCGATGTCGCCCATCACTTTGAGGCTGAACTCGG
>JBEEMW010000053.1:0-60239 GCA_041192445.1 Pseudomonadota bacterium
CCCGCGTGGTGCTAGAGAAGCCGCTGGGCCACGATTTGGCGTCCAACCGAGCCATCAACCAGACCGTGCGCCGCTTTTTTGAAGAAAAGCAGGTGTTCCGCATCGACCACTATCTGGGCAAGCCAGCGGTGCAAAACCTGTTTGCGCTGCGTTTTGGCAATGCCTTGTTTGAACCCCTGTGGCGGCGCGAGCACATTGCCAACATCCAGATCACCATTGCCGAAGACCTCGGTGTGGAAAGCCGGGGCGCGTTTTACGAAGGCACCGGCGCGCTGCGTGACATGGTGCAAAACCATGCCCTGCAACTGCTGTGCGCCATTGGCATGGAGCCCCCCATCAACGCCCATGCGGACGCCATCCGTGACGAAAAACTCAAGGTCTTGCGGTCCCTCAAGCCCTGGACACAAGAGTCTTTGTCGCAGGACGTCATTCGTGGCCAGTACGGTGCTGGCTCCATCAACGGCGCGTCGGTAGAAGCCTATTGCGACGAGACCGGCGTCAACCCGCAAAGCCAGACCGAAACCTTTGTTGCCTTGCGCACCGAAATTTCAAACTGGCGCTGGGCGGGCGTGCCGTTCTATATCCGCACCGGCAAGCGTCTGGCCGGGCGAGATGCCCGCATCGTGGTGAATTTCCGGCCCACACCACACGCCATCTTCAACTCCAACATCGGCGCCTCCAACCGCCTGGTGATCAATCTTCAGCCCAAAGATGGGCTTGAGCTGCACCTTCTGGCGCAAGGCCAGGCCAACCGGCAGGGCACGCGTGCATCGGCACAAAATCTGGCCCCCGTCCAGCTGGATCTGGATTTTGACCAGCGATTCGGCTCGGGGCGCGTGGGTGCCTACGAGCGCCTGCTGCTGGACGTGATTGACGGCCGCCTGAACCTGTTTGTGCGCAGTGACGAGCAGGAAGAGGCCTGGCGCTGGGTCGAACCGATTCTGGATTTCTGGAAGAACGACCCGCAGGGGCCACGTCCGTATGCCTCAGGCACCTGGGGCCCCAGTGCCTCAAGCGCCATGATCGCCCGCGACGGCTTTTGCTGGAGTGAAGAAACTTGACCCCCCATGCTTGACCGAATCAAAGCCTCCTTGCCATCGCTGGCTCCCGCCGAGCAGCGCGTGGGCAAGCTGGTGCTGAGCGATCCACGCGCGTTTGCCAACCTGCCGGTCACCGAGCTGGCTGACCGTGCCCACGTCAGCAAACCGACCGTGGTGCGGTTTTGCCGAAGCGTCGGTTATGACGGCCTGTCCGACTTCAAGCTCAAACTGGCCGGTAGCGTCAGTGAAGGTGTGCCCTTCATTCACCGCAGTGTGGACGCTGACGACAAAACCAGCGACATCATGGTGAAGGTGGTTGACAACACCGTTGCAGCCTTCCTGAAATACCGCAACGACGCCAGCACCTTTGCCATCGAAAAAGCCGCGGGCGCGCTGGTGGGAGCCTACAAGGCCGGCAAACGCATCGAGTTCTTTGGTGTGGGCAATTCGGGCATCGTGGCGCAAGATGCGCAACACAAGTTTTTCCGCCTGGGTGTCAACACCGTGGCCTACAGCGATGGCCACATGCAGGTCATGAGCGCATCCATGATGGGCGAAGGCGACTGTGTGGTGGTGATCTCGAATTCCGGTCGCACCCGCGATTTGATGGACGCCTGCGACATTGCCCGCAAAAACGGTGCCACCACCATTGTTGTCACCGGCAGTGGCTCACCCCTGGCCGCTGCCGGGCATATCCATTTGTCGGCCGACCACCCCGAAGGGTTTGACCGCTACAGCCCGATGGTGTCACGCCTGCTGCATTTGCTCATCATTGACGTGCTGGCCACCTGTGTTGCCCTGCGCATTGGTGGTGAAACCCTGCAACCGCGTTTGCAGGAAATGAGAAACAACCTGCGCAACAAGCGCTACGCCTGAACGCCCGGCACGACCGGGTCCACCGTCAGTTTGCACGCATCACCAATCGCGGCGCGCCAGACCCGGACTTCGCTGAGGTCAGGAAACACCGGCTGCAGGCTGTTGCGGATGTAAGCACACAGGTTTTCCAGAGTCGGGGTTCCCAGATTGGGAACATCATCAAGAAACCGGTGGTCAAGTGTTTCGCGCACGCGCTCGACTTCCCGCCTCACATCGCCAAGGTCCACGACCATGCCGGTTTGTTCATTGACCCGGCCGCGGATCGTGACCTCGGCCTGGTAGGTGTGGCCGTGAATGCGGCGGCTGCCCTCTACTTCGATGTCCCGGCGCAGCGTGTGCGCGGCATCGAAATAAAACTGTTGACTGACTTCAACCATCATCTGATTCCTGTGATCTTGTGACTTTGCAGACTGAGCCGCCAGGCCGGCCGGGCCATGCACAACTGGATGCATGTCCGGGTATTGGCGGTGCGCGCCAGGTTGTCCATGGGTTGCAGGTAATGGTGTTCAAAGTCGGCCAACTCCAGCAGTTCCAGGTCAAGACCGGGCTGTGGCCAAACCACCTTGAGCTCTTGCCCCTGGCGCTGCACCCATTCGGCCCCGGCCTTGGGGCTGACGCACAACCAGTCTATGCCCTGCGGGGCGGCAATGGTGCCATTGGTTTCCACGGCAATCGTGAAGCCCTGGGCATGCAGGGCTGAAATGAGCGCCGGGTCGATCTGCAGCAGCGGCTCACCGCCCGTCATGACAACAAACCGGTTGGCCACATCGTGCACTGGCCAGAGCGCTGCCAGTTGCGCCACCAGGGCTTCAGCCGTCGCGTATTTGCCGCCCAGCGTGCCATCGGTTCCGACAAAGTCGGTGTCACAGAATTTGCAAATTGCCTTGCTGCGGTCTTCTTCACGCCCGGTCCACAGGTTGCATCCGGCAAATCGGCAAAACACCGCCGGGCGTCCGGCATTGGCACCTTCGCCTTGCAAGGTATAAAAAATTTCCTTGACCTGGTAGCTCATGCCGCCCCACCGGCCTTCCACCGCGAGTAGCCTGCTTGTCGAAGCTCGCACGCCGGACAGGTGCCACAGCCATAACCCCAGGCATGTTTTTTGTCACGAACACCGTGGTAACAGGTGTGGGATTGATCAATGATGATGGACACCAGTGCGTCGCCACCCAGCTCACGCGCCATCTCCCAGGTCTGGGCCTTGTCCAGCCACATCAGCGGGGTCTCGAACCGGAAGCGATGGCCCATGCCCAGAGAAACCGCCACCTGCAGCGCCTTGGTCGAATCATCCCGGCAATCGGGGTAGCCCGAGTAATCGGTTTCACACATGCCGCCCACCAGCACGTTCA
Source organism: Pseudomonadota bacterium (assembly GCA_041192445.1). GTDB lineage: Bacteria > Pseudomonadota > Gammaproteobacteria > Burkholderiales > Burkholderiaceae_C > Egaibacter. The sequence goes on from JBEEMW010000053.1 coordinate 3,266, forward strand.
GGTCGCGGCGGTAACCCACCGCTGCTGCCAGGGTGAAAAACATCAGGTTGCGACCGGGGACAAAGGTATTGGGCAGGCCCGCTGCCGTCATCTGGATTTCGGAGTCCCGGGTCAACGCTGTCTCGCTGATTTGCCCCAAAACTGCGAGGTCAATCAGGTGATCGTCGCCCAGCCGGTCACGCCATTGTGGAAATTGCGCACGCATGGCCGCGATCACCTCTTGTCTGGCCTGCAACTCGACGTGGTGGCGCTGCCCGTAGGCAAAGCCTATGGTTTCCACACGTGCGAAATGCTGGAGCGCCCAGGCCAGACAGGTTGTTGAGTCCTGCCCTCCAGAGAACAGGACCAGCGCGTTTTCAACTCTCACTTGGTTCCCCAGCTTGATTCCAAGTGTGTATTTTCGCCTATTTAGAGGCGGCCTTCCTGCACCGCGTGGCAAGCGATCTGTATGGCGCCGTGCGCCTGGAAAACGGGTTGTTCGGCCCTGCACCGGTCGTTGGCATGGGGGCAGCGCGGGTTAAACGCGCATCCGGGCGGCGGTCTCAAGGGGTTGGGCACTTCACCCTGCACGGGTGTGCGGGCGCGGCCGGTGTCGTGCATCCGGGGAATGGCGTCGAGCAGCATGCGGGTATAGGGATGGCGTGGGTTGGCAAACAGGGTTTGCCGGTCTGCCAGCTCCACCAGGCGGCCCAGGTACATCACCCCGACCCGGTCACTCATGTGACGCACCACGGCCAGGTTGTGGGAGATCAAAAGATAGGTCAGCCCCAACTTGCGCTGCAGGTCTTTCATGATGTTGAGCACCTGCGCCTGCACACTCACATCCAGTGCCGAGGTGGGCTCGTCACACACCAGGAACTCGGGCCCGGTCGCCAGTGCCCGCGCGATCGAGATGCGCTGGCGCTGGCCGCCCGAGAACTGGTGCGGGTACCGGGCCCCATCCAGCGGGCTCAAACCCACCGATTCCAGCAACTCGCCCACACGGGCCTGGCGCATCCTCGGGTCGGTGACCAGACCCTGCTCAAGCAGCGGCTCGCCCACAATGTCGTCGACCCGCCAGCGCGGGTTCAGGGACGCATAGGGGTCCTGAAAAATCATCTGGATGCGCCGACGCAACGTCAAGCCGTCAGGGGTCTTGAACACGGCATGGGCATCCTGCCCGTCAAACATGAGGTCACCGCGCGTGGGCGCATACAGGCCCACCAGCAGCCGTGCAACGGTACTTTTGCCGCAACCCGACTCGCCCACCAGGGCCAGCGTTGTGCCTCTTTCAATCTCGAAGCTCACACCGTCCACCGCCTTGAGCAACAACCGGGGTTTGCCCGCCACCACCCGGTTGAGCCAGGGCGGTGACACATCAAAGGTCATTGCCAGATCGCGGGCCTGAACCAGAGCTGTCATGTTTGAACCGGGGTGGGCACCAGCAGCCAGCAGGCCGCCCGGGTTGCACCTGCAGGCAGCAACTCGGGGCGTTCGCGGGTGCAACGGTCAAACGCCTGCTTGCAACGGGGGTTGAAGGCACAGCCCGCAGGAATCGCATCCAGGCGGGGCATGGCACCGTCAATCTGGTGCAACTGCTCGTGGTCTGCCGTGATGTCGGGAATGGCGGCCATCAGGCCTGCGGTGTAGGGATGCGCCGGGTGATTGATCACGGCGTGCACCGGTCCGATTTCCACAATGCGCCCGGCGTACATCACCGCCACGCGGTCACAGGTTTCGGCAATCACACCCATGTCGTGGGTGATCAGCATCACCGCCGCGCCACGCGCCTTGCAGATGGTTTTAAGCAGGGTGATGATTTGCGCCTGAATCGACACATCCAGCGCGGTGGTGGGCTCATCCGCCACGATCAGTGAGGGCTCCGCGGCCAGGGCCAGCGCAATCACCACGCGTTGACGCATGCCACCCGAGAACTGGTGCGGGTAATGGTCCATGCGCTGCCCGGCTGCCGTGATGCCGGTGTCTTGCAGCAAGGTGATGGCACGGGCACGTGCCTCTTTGTCGGTAACGGGCAAATGCGTCTGGATGGTCTCGGTCAACTGCCGCCCGATGGTGTACAGCGGGTTCAGCGAGGTCAACGGGTCCTGAAAAATCGCCCCGATCTTGCGGCCGCGCAACTGGCGCATGGACTCGTAACCCAGGTCATCAATGCGCTGCCCTTCCAGCACAATCTGCCCACCGGCCACACGGCCCGGTGGTGCCAGCAAACCCACAATGGCCGCGCCGGTGAGTGATTTGCCCGCGCCGGATTCACCCACCACACCCAGAATTTCACCGGGCGCGATGTCGAACGACACATCATCCAGCGCGCGCAGCGTACCCTTGCGGTTCGGGAACTCGACGACCAGATTTTTGACTTGCAACAGGGCCATCTAGTGCAACCCCGGATTGAGCGCGTCGCGCAGCCAGTCACCCAGCAAATTCACGCTCAGGGCAATGAGCACCAGCGTCAGGCCGGGGAAAACCGTGATCCACCACTCGCCTGAGAACAAATAGTCATTGCCCACCCGTATCAGCGTGCCCAACGAGGGGGATGTGGGCGGTGCGCCCAACCCCAGAAAGGACAGGGTAGCCTCGGTGAGGATGGCAGTTGCCACCTGAATCGTGGCCAGCACCAGCACCGGGCCCAACACATTGGGCAACACATGGCGGCGCATGATGCGAAACGGTGCCACGCCAGTCACCCGCGCGGCCTGCACATACTCCTTGTTGCGCTCCACCAGGGTAGAGGCGCGCACGGTGCGGGCGTATTGCACCCAGCCCGTGAGGGTGATAGACACAATCAGCACCGCAAACGCCAGCGCATCAGGCGCATTGGGAAACAGGGCCCGGCCCACACCGGCCATCAGCAAAGCCACCAGAATCGGCGGGAAAGACAGCATCACGTCACATAGGCGCATCAGCCCGGTGTCAACCCAGCCGCCCAAAAACCCGGCCAGCAGCCCCAGGCTCACGCCCATCAACACCGACAACACCACCGACACCGTGCCCACCGCCAGCGAAATGCGTGAGCCGTACATCAGGGCCGAGAGAATGTCGCGGCCCTGGTCGTCGGTGCCCAGCAGGTATTTTGTCGAGCCCAGTGCATCCCAGGCCGGTGGCAGCCGTGCGTCGCTTAACTCCAGCGTGGCCAGATCAAACGGGTGGTGCGGCGCAATCCACCCGGCAAACACGGCACACACGATGCACAGCAAGGCCACCGCTGCCGCAGCCATCGCCAGGGGCGAGCTGCGAAAGCTGTGGCCCACATCGCTGTCAAGCCAGCGGGACAGGGTTGACTTCAAGGTGTCGGCTGGTGGCTGAAGGGCACGCCGCTTATTTTTGAATCGTCATCCACTTGAAGGGCATGAAGTTGTCGGCCAGTTGCACCAGCGTCACTTTTTTGCTCACACCCCAGGCCAGCGCCTGCTGGTGCAGCGGGATGTGCCCGATGTCGGCCGCATGAAGCTCAAACGCCTCCCTGATCATGGCGTTGCGTTTGGGTTTGTCGGTTTCTGACTGGATTTTTTGTGTCAACTCATCCACGCGGGTATTGCAATAGGCCCCCAGGTTGAACTGGCCTGCGCCTTTGTCGTCCACACACCGCATCAGGGCGTTCAGGGCGTTGTGGGCGTCATAGGTGCCGGGAGTCCAGCCCAGCAGATAAAAGCTGGTGTCGCGGCGCAGCACTTTGGGGAAATAGGTGCCCTTGGTCTCGGCCTGCAGGTTGATCTTGACGCCAATACGCGCCAAATTGGCCGCTACCGCCTGGCAAATCTCGCCGTCGTTCACGTAGCGATCGTTCGGGCAGTTCATCGTCACCTCAAAACCACCGGCATAACCCGCGTCCGCCATCAGTTTTTTGGCGGCCTCTGTGTCAAACGGCAGGCGCTTGTTGAGCTCGGGGAAAAAGCCGTTGATGCCCGGCCCCACCATCAACGCGGTCGGGTTGGCGGCACCACGCATCACCACCCGCTTGATGCCGTCAATATCAATCGCCTGGTAAAACGCCTGGCGCACCCGTTTGTCCTTGAACGGGTTTTTGCCTTTCACGCTGGAATACAGCAGCTCATCGCGCTTTTGGTCCATGCCCAAAAAGATGGTCCGCATCTCGGGGCCGGTCACGGCACGGGCCGCGGCACTGGCATTGACCCGCACCACGTCTTGCACCGGCACTGGCTCCATCACGTCAATCTCGCCGGACAGCAGGGCGGCCACGCGGGTGGCGTCATTGGCAATGGGCGTGAACAGCACTTCGGTGGCGTTGCCCTCAATCGTGCCCCAATACGCGCCATTGCGCGAGAAGCTGGTTTTCACATTGGGCTGGCGTTCGCGCAAGCGGTAGGGGCCCGTGCCATTGGCCCGAAACGACGCGGCGTTCTCGATGCCCTTGCGGCGGTCCACCGGCTTGGTGGCCTGGTTGGTCTCGCACCACTTCCGGTTCATGATGTAGAGCAGCGAGAGCACATCGGGCAGGATGGGGAACGGCGCCTTGGTCTCGATCTCGACCGTGAAGTCATCGACCTTGCGCACTTCCTTGACATCGTTGGTATAGCTTTTCATGTCCGAGCCATCACCCGACGCCCGCGCAAAACTGAAGATCACGTCGTCTGCCGTGAAGGGTGCACCATCGTGAAACCGCACACCTTTGCGCAACTCGAAGCGCCACACGTTCGGGCTGGACTGCGTCCAGCGGGTGGCCAGACCCGGTGCCAGGCTCAGGTCCTTGTTGCGGCCCAGCAGGCCCTCGTACACATTGCCGGTGACGCTGAGTTGCAGCGATTCATTGAGCGAATGCGGGTCCATGGAGGTCGAATCCCCCTGGTTGGCGATTCGCAGTGTCTGGGCAGTCGCTACCATATTGATAGCTGTCAGCGCAATAGCCACGAGGGCTACCATCGTATTTTTCTTATAAACCATCATTTCCTCCTGTTAAAACCGGTTTTGTCTCACTGATCGTCAAAGATCCGCAAGCGGCATCGCCTGCTCGGCCAGACTGGCATGCAGCGCCGCGCCCAGCGGCAAAATGGCGTCGTTGAAATCGTAGCGGCTATTGTGCAGGAAGCAACTGCCCACGCCGTTCTCTTCGCCCTGCCCGATGCGCAGATAGGCCCCGGGCTTGACCTGCAGCATGAACGCAAAATCTTCAGCACCCATGCTGGGCTCCAGGTCCCGCACCACCCGCTCAGGCCCCACCAGGCTTTGCGCCACATCGGCGGCAAAGTGCGCCTGGGCGGCGGTGTTGATGGTGGCGGGGTACAAACGCTCGTAGTGCACGGTGGCCGTTGCGCCAAACGCCTGCGCCACCGCACTGCACACCTCGTTCAGGCGCTGCTCGACCAGAGTCTGGACCTGGGCGCTGAAGGAGCGCACCGTGCCCACCAGGGTGGCTGAACCCGGTATCACGCTCATGGCACCCAGCTCACCCGCCCGCATGGCACACAGGCTGATCACCGCACTGTCCAGCGGTTTGACGTTGCGCGACACAATGCTTTGCACCGCCGTGATGATGTGCGCCGCCGCCAGCACCGGGTCCACCGTCTGGTAGGCGTGTGCGCCGTGGCCGCCCTTGCCGGTGATCTCGATGGTGATGCGGTCTGCCGCAGCCATCATCGGACCGGGGTTGATGCCCACAGTACCGGGGCGCATGGCGGGCCAGTTGTGCATGCCATACACCGACTGCACCGGGAAGCGGTCAAACAAACCATCGTCAACCATGGCTTTGGCACCTGCATAGCCCTCTTCACCCGGCTGAAAAATCAGCACGGCGGTGCCGTCAAAACGGCGCGTCTCGGCCAGATAACGTGCCGCCCCCACCAGCATGGTGGTGTGGCCGTCATGTCCGCAGCCATGCATGAGCCCGGGCCTGGCAGATTTCCAGGCGAAATCGTTGTGCTCGGTCAGGGGCAAGGCATCCATGTCGGCGCGCAAACCAATCATGCTGCCGCTGCTCACCCGTTGGCCCTTGATCACCGCCACCACGCCGGTCTTGCCGATGCCGGTGTGAATCTCGTCCACCCCGCATAATTTGAGCGCCTCCGTCACCCGGCGCGCGGTGTACAGCTCTTCAAAACCCAGCTCGGGGTGGGCGTGCAGATCACGCCGAAACGCCGTCAGCTCCGGGTGAAATGCCGCAATCTGCGCAAAGGCCCGGCCATTGGCCTGCAAGCGCCTGGTGTTTATTTCATCGGTTGCCATCGGGTTCGTCATCAATGCCCTCCCCCGGTTGTCAGGTTCGCCAGACGCAGGCGCGGGTCCACCACAAAATACAGCAGGTCCACCACCAGATTGATCACCACAAAAATCAGCGCAATCAGGCACAGGTAAGCGGCCATCACCGGAATATCGGCAAACGTCACGGCCTGAATGAACAACAAACCCATGCCAGGCCACTGAAAAACCGTCTCGGTGATGATGGCAAAGGCGATCAATTGGCCCAATTGCAGCCCGGTAATGGTCATCACCGGCACCAGCGTGTTTTTCAGGGCGTGGCCAAAATGAATCGCGTGGTTGCTCAAACCGCGCGCCCGGGCAAACCGAATGTAGTCGGTGCGCAGCACCTCCAGCATTTCGGCGCGCACCAGCCGCATGATGAGTGTGAGCTGAAAAATCGCCAGCGTCACAGCCGGCAGAACAATGTGATGCCAGCCGTCAGCCGTTGCCAGCCCGCTGCGCCACCAGCCCCATTCGACCACCTCGCCCCGGCCAAAGCTGGGAAACCAGCCCAGCCACACGGCAAACACCAGAATCAGCACAATGCCAATCAAAAACGTGGGCAGCGACACCCCCAGCAGCGAGATCAGCATGAGCAACTGGCTCAACCACGTGCCTTTACGCAGCGCGGCGTAAACCCCCATTGGCACGCCGATCAGCAAGGCCAGGACTGCGGCTACCAGCGCCAGCTCCAGCGTCGCCGGAAAGCGTTCGGCCAGCAGGCGCGACACCCGGGCACCCTGGCGCAGGCTCAGGCCAAACTCGCCCTGCACCGCATTGAGCAGGAAATGCCAGAACTGCACAAAAAATGGCTGGTCAAGACCCAAATCCGAGCGCAGCGCCACAATCTGGTCCGGTCGCGCATCCTGCCCCAGCAAAAACACGACCGGGTCGCCCACGTACTGAAACAGCATGAAGGCGATGAACGCCACACACACCATCACGAGGACGGCCTGAATCAGGCGGCGCAAGATGAAGACGGGCATTTAGCGGGTGGGGGCGGGCAACACAGCCGTGAATGTAGCAGAGTGCCTGCATGTGAAACATCGGGGTTTCCATGAGTTTGCCCTCGTCCATCTTGCGTGACCAGCTATTATTTTTGTAGCGAAAACCGGGTTTGGCAAAACTCGCATCTGGGCATGCACACCGCCATACCAGAGGCCTGAACAACATCGTGGAGCTCGTGGTGGTCGACCCCTGGCAGGTCAAGACCCCACACTGAATTAATTGGAGTCTGACCCCAATTAATTTTTCGGCAGCGCAGCGGCTATTTGGGTGATGGGGACGAGCTTCACCGGCCCATACCAGGCCTGGGCGGTGGACTGGGTGTTGTCGGTGTCGGTCATGATGCCAATGGCCACCAGGGCGCCGGGGGCCTCGCCAAAGGCCTTTTCAAAATCTGCGCGGATATCCCGCTCGTAATCCAGCCACTGGCCCAGATGTTTGGGGCCAGATTCCATCACCAGCTTGCGGATGCGGTCGGTGCGCGGGTTGATCACCACGCTGCCGGGGGTGCGGCGGTTGCACCACACATACATCAACGTGGCATAGGGCAATGGCTCGCCGGTCAGTGCATGCGCCAGCTCGGACAACATGGTGTTTTTGATCGAAAATTTGCTGCGGTCGCCCTCAAAAGCCAGCACGATGCGCACTGGCGAGTCGTCCAGATCACGCTGGGCGATGTCCGCCGCTTCCATCAGCTCGGGAACTTTCCACGAGAACTTGAGGCGGTTCAGGTCAGCGGGCTCAACCCGCACGGCCTGGCGCAGCATGCTGGCGGACGAGACCGCATGCACACCCATGGCATCACGCCCGTCCAGCCGCGCATATTGGTAGTGACTGGCCTGCTTGCCGGGGAATTCACGGTGCTGCCAACCGGGCAGCCTGACCACAGGGCTTGGTGCCACAGCCGATGTAACAGCCCAGGGGCTGGACGCCAGCGCCGCTGCATCAGCCTCATCAGCTTTAACATTGGCTTCAACGGCAGCCGACAACTGTGGTGGCAGGTGGGTGGCACACGCGGTCAACACCAGCGCGCACCCCAGCACCGCCCGGCGAAGCACGGCGTGGCTATCCACATTCCAACCCAATATGCGCATTTTTGTCCAACGTTACGTTTTGTAACCTATAAGTAGGCTCTCACAAAAAAGCCCCGCTGTGTTGCCACAGCGGGGCTTTTATCAACTAGCAAATTCTCACACTGGCATCAAGCCAGCGCGTGAATTAGAAGCTGTGAGCGACCAGAACGCGAGCACCGGTGTTGTTGCCAGCGACAGTAGCGGTAGACCAGTTGAAGTAAGACGCACCGATGTTGGTACGCTTGCTCAGGTCATACGAAGCGCCCAGGGTGTAGCCTGAACGAGTCAGAGCTGAACCGGTGGAAACTGAACGGCCCCAAGTGCCACCCAAAGTGACGGCGCCAACTGGAGCGGACAAGCCAGCCATGGTTTCATTGGTGGTAACACCAGTGGTACGGCTCAGTGTGGAGTAACCCAGACCAACTTTGGCAACGCCGAGGTTGTAGTTGCCAGACAGGCGAACACGTGATTGCAGGACGGAACCGGCAACGGTCACGTCACCACGACGGGTCCAGCTGGTGTAGTCAACGCGAGCATCCACAGGACCGTTTGCGTACGAAACGCTCACGCCGATGGAAGGCTGAGCGAAAGCAACACCGCTGGTACCAGCAGCCAGGCCATTGCTGGTAGCACCGCCACGGTCAGCGTAGGTCACGCCGAAGGTTGCGCCACCCATGGAAGCGGAAGACCAACCGACCAAGTCGATGTTGGAGTTTGCAGAGAACACTTTGCCGTCCAGGCCATAGCCAGGAGCGCCAGCGCTTGCGCGAGGAATCAGGCCGTGGCCGGATTCAAAGGAAGACAGGGTGATTTTGCCGAAGCCGCCGGTGAAAGCCAGAGCAGCATCTTCGCCGCCGACTGCGCTACCACGGACCAGGCCGCCAGCGCTGATGTAGGCCGAGGCAGACATACCGCCGCCCAGGTCTTCAGTAGCGGTCAGGCGCATGCCAGCGGTGTCGGTACCGAAACCGCCAGCTGAAACACCAGCAGCAGAGTGGCTGGACTCATAGCCGAAAGCGTAAGCGCCGGTCAGGGTAACGGTGGATTGTGCTGAAGCAGCACCAACAATTGCCAGGGCAGCAATAGCTACTAGGGTTTTTTTCATTTCAAGGTTCTCCAAGGTTAAACAAAGGGCTCCGGACCGACCAATTCGGTTCTCCGTGCCAACGTCCTATTTCAGGAAGTTGGAGCTATTGCACCAGACACGGCCGGGTTTGGCAAAGATAAAGCCCCAAAAAAGCAGGAATAAAGTTGGGTTCGTGGTGGAGTTGCAACAAAGTGAAACCGAGTAAGTACAGCGCCACAACTTATCGCCCAAGTATGGCGCAACTGGAATGTTGCCGGTCATTTTTAGAATAGTGGCCGCGCCCACAGGCCCGTGGGCCTGCGTCAGCTTGGGTGCAAATCAGGCCAAACCGGGTTTGGCAGGTGGTTGGGTCGCGTTTTTCACCCGTTTTGCAGCAGGCGTAAGCAGTTGTAGCGGCCCGACCGGGCACCAAGACGGTATTCTTGGGCCAACCGGAGACTGCTTTGGATACCTTTTTGATTGCCGCCGATACCGCCCTGCGCACCCTGTTTGCCAAACCCCACGCCAGCCAGCCCTGTCCGACCGTGCCGGAACAGGTCACCAGCCTGTCTGCCACCGAAAAGGCCACATCTGGCGCGCTGATGCGGGTCAACCATGTGGGCGAAGTGTGTGCACAAGCGCTCTACACCGGGCAGGCAATTGCTACAAAAAACGAAGCGCTCCGCGCCCATTTCGCGAGGGCTAGCGCCGAAGAAAGCAATCATCTGGCGTGGACGAAGCAGCGTCTGGACGAGCTGGGTGCCCGGCCCTCGCTGCTCAACCCGCTGTGGTTCGCCGGGGCCTTTGGGCTGGGGCTGCTGGCGGGCAAACTGGGCGACCGCCTGAGCCTGGGCTTTGTGGTGGAGACCGAAAAACAGGTCGAAGCCCACCTGGCCAGCCATCTGGACCGGTTACCCGCCAACGACCACGCCTCGCGGGCGATCGTGGCGCAAATGAAGGATGACGAAGCCCGCCACGCCCTGGACGCCCACAACGCCGGGGCGCTGGCGTTGCCCCAACCGGTAAAAGACCTGATGCGGGCCGCAGCCCGGGTGATGACGACGGTGGCGCACCGGGTTTAAACCCGGTTCCACACCAGATTCATCCCTCAACCAGATCAAAACTGGTGGTGATCGCCGCTGTCTTGCCCAGCATGATGGTGGCGGAGCAGTATTTGTCGTGGCTCATGGCAATGGCGCGTTCTACCGCCACGGCGGGGATGCCTTTGCCGGTCACGGTGAAATGCATGTTGATGGTGGTAAACACCTTGGGGTCTACCTCGGCACGTTCGGCCGATAGCTTGAGTGAGCAGCCGCGCACGTCGTGGCGGCCGCGCTTGAGGATCAGCACCACGTCATAGGCGGTGCAGCCGCCGGCACCCGCCAACAGCGCCTCCATCGGGCGCGGCGCGAGGTTTTGGCCCCCGTTCTCAGGCTTGGCCGCATCGGGCGCGCCGTCCATCATGAGGGTGTGGCCGCTGCCGGTTTCGGCCAGAAACCCCATGCCTGAGCGTGTGCCTGCGCCGCCGGTCCAGCTGACTGTGCATTCCATGTTGATTTTTCCGTTCTTGAAAGGTTGAGATGATGGCGTGTGCGGCCTGCACTTCGCCTTGCAATTATCTTAGTCAACTTCCTGGCCAACATGACTCCTCAATTAAAGCATCTAAATACGTGCTTTAATTGAGGTCAATTTAGATGCTTTTTACTGAGGATTCGGCATGGACACTGTTCTCTCTCATTTTGCGGTCAGTGTGACCGAACTCAAACGCAATTACGCCGACATCCTCAAACAGGCGGATGACGCCCCGGTTGCCGTACTCAACCACAATCGCCCGGAGGCCTATCTGCTGCCCGCCCTTCATTACGAGCGGCTGATGGCTTACCTGGAAGATCTGGAGGATGCCAAACTGGTGCGCGAGCGTCTCGACGGGCCCTTTGTTGAAGTCGATCTCCGTGCTTTATAGGCTGCGTTTTCATGAGCTGGCGTTGCGCGAATGGCATCAACTTGATGGCAGTGTGCGTGAGCCCTTGAAGAAAAAACTGGCCGAGCGCCTGGAAAATCCACGTGTTCCGGCCAGCGCCCTGCATGGCATGGCAGACTGCTACAAGATCAAATTGCACAGCGTGGGTTACCGATTAATCTATCGGGTAGACGATCTGGAGATTTTCGTGACGGTCATCGCCACGGGAAAACGCGACAAACACAGGGTTTATCGAACCGCCGCAGAACGCCTTTAACCAGCCAACCATTTATTTCACATGACGCCTGCTCCCAGCCCCTCACACCTTTCACGGCCCACCCGGCCTTCACGCCCCAAACCCCTCACGCCCGCCGACTATCTGAAAAAGATTTTGACGGCCCGTGTCTACGACGTGGCCACCGAGTCGGCGCTGGAGCCGGCCCGGCAATTGAGCAAACGCCTGCACAACACCGTGCTGCTCAAACGTGAAGACCAGCAGGCGGTGCGCAGTTTCAAGCTGCGCGGGGCCTACAACAAGATGGCGCACCTCACGCCCGAGCAGCTCAAGAAAGGCGTGATTTGCGCCTCTGCCGGCAACCATGCGCAGGGTGTGGCCCTGAGCGCCAGCAAGCTGGGCACACGCGCTGTCATCGTGATGCCCACCACCACACCACAGGTCAAGATTGACGCGGTGCGCGGTTTTGGCGGCGAGGTGGTGCTGGTGGGCGACAGTTACACCGATGCCTACAACCATGCCCTGACACTGCAAAAGAAGCAGGGTCTGACCTTTGTGCACCCGTTTGACGACCCGGATGTGATTGCCGGCCAGGGCACGATCGCCATGGAGATGCTGCGCCAGGTGCAAACGCTGGGCGGCGACTCAGGCGCACGCAAGGGCATCAAACTGGACGCCGTGTTCGTGGCCATTGGCGGGGGCGGGCTGGTGTCGGGCGTGGCGAACTACATCAAGGCGGTGGACCCCTCCATCCGCGTGATTGGCGTGCAGATGAATGACTCGGACGCGATGATCCAGTCGGTTTCCGCCAAAAAACGCGTGACCCTGCCCGATGTGGGCCTGTTTTCCGACGGCACAGCGGTCAAGCTGGTGGGCGAAGAAACCTTCCGCGTGGCGCGCGGGCTGGTGGACGAGTTCATGACCGTGGACACCGACGCCGTGTGCGCCGCCATCAAGGACGTGTTTGTGGACACCCGCTCCATCGTCGAGCCGGCCGGTGCGCTGGCGGTAGCGGCCATCAAGCAATACGTGGCCAAGAACAAGACCAAAGGCGAGACCTACGCCGCCATTCTGTGCGGCGCCAACATGAATTTCGATCGCCTGCGTTTTGTGGCCGAGCGGGCCGAGGTGGGTGAAGAACGCGAGGCACTGTTTGCCGTGACCATTCCCGAGGAGCGCGGCAGCTTCAAGCGGTTTTGTGAGCTGATTGGCGAGCTGCCCGGCGGCCCGCGCTCGGTGACGGAGTTCAACTACCGCATCAGCGACAGCGCCACGGCGCATGTGTTTGTGGGCCTCACCACACACGGCAAGGGTGAATCACTGAAGATTGCCACCAATTTCAACAAACACGGCTTCAAGGCGCTGGATTTGACGCACGACGAACTGGCCAAGGAGCACATCCGCCACATGGTGGGCGGGCACTCCAAACTGGCGCAGGACGAGCGGGTGTTGCGCTTTGTCTTCCCCGAGCGGCCGGGTGCGCTGATGAAGTTTTTGAGCCTGATGCGCCCGGGCTGGAACATCAGCCTGTTTCATTACCGGAATCAGGGCGCCGACTACGGGCGCATTCTGGTGGGCTTGCAGGTGCCCGCAGCGGATAACAAGGCGTTTGACAAGTTTCTGGACACGCTGGGTTATCCCTATGTGGAAGAAACAGCGAACCCGGTTTACCAGCTGTTTTTGAAGAGCGAATGAATTTCATCCGGCACTTCATCCGGCATTATTTGCTGGCCATCCAGTTCTTCACCCGCATTCCCGTGACCGGGCGGCTGGCAGACTGGGTGGGTTACAGCCCGGCCATGCTGCGCGCCAGTGCGGCGCACTTTCCGGGGGTGGGATGGGTGGCAGCCCTCGTCGCTGCTGCGGTGTACGCTCTGGTTTTTATAGCATTCCCGGACAGTGAGTTTTCACCCCTGGCTGCGGGCGCGTTTTGCACCATCGCCACGGTGATGCTCACGGGCGGCTTTCACGAAGACGGGTTGGCCGATGTGGCCGACGGGCTGGGCGGCAGTGTGGACCGCCTGCGTGCGCTGGAGATCATGAAGGACTCACGGGTCGGGGCATATGGCTCGATGGCGCTCACACTCACCCTGCTCACCAAGGTGGCCCTGCTGGCGGTGCTGGGCTCGCAGGGGCTGGATGTGGCGCTGACCGCGCTGGTGGGGGCACATGTGTTGTCGCGCTTTTGGCCACTGGTACTGGTGCGCACCATGGCCCATGTGGGTGACGCTGCGGGCTCGAAAAGCAAGCCGCTGGCCGACCAGATGAGTACCCAGGCGCTTTTTGCTGCATTTTTATGGTGTTTAGTGCCACTAGCCCTCGTCTACATTGCGCAGGACGCTACTTTTTTAATAGCGAGCGTGGTGTTCAGTGGCTTGGCGCTGGTGTGGATGTGGCGGTTCTTTGCGCGCCGCTTGCAGGGCTTCACCGGTGACTGCCTGGGGGCCACACAGCAGGTGTGCGAGATCGCGTTTTACGCGGGCTGCGCGGTGGCCTTGGGCGCGGCGACTTCATTCGGGCCATGAAACTCTGGCTGGTTCGCCATGCACGGCCACTGATAGACGCAGGGGTTTGTTATGGCGCGCTGGATGTGCCGGCCGATGACGTGGCCACCCGGGCAGCGGCAGCGCAACTGGCCATCAGCCTGCCTCAAACCCGGTTCTTGAGCACGTCGCCGCTACAAAGATGTGAGCAACTCACGCAATATCTACGAGGGCTGAGGGCCGATTTGATACCCAATGTAGACAATCGCCTGGCCGAGATGAACTTTGGTACCTGGGAAGGCCGGCGCTGGGACGCGATCGGCCAAACCGCGCTGGCCGCGTGGACCGATGATTTCGCACAACACCCACCCGGTGGTGGCGAGTCTGTGCGGGCGTTCATGGCGCGGGTAGAGGCGGCCATGGTGCAAACAGCGACAAACATGGCGGTTGAGATAGCGGCTGACATAGCGACAGGCATAGAGACTGAAGCGATCTGGATCACCCATGCGGGGGTGATTCGCGCCGCCACCCTGATTGCAGGCGGGGTGCGCCAGATCGAACGTGCTGATCAATGGCCCGTCAACGGCCCGGCCTGGGGCGAAACGGTGGTGCTGGACCTGTGAAAAGCGCGCTGAATGTTGTGGTTACCGCGCTACCGAGCTAGCGGCGGCAATTCCAGCGTCAGCGCCACCGGGCCGTCGGCAGCGGGGCCCAGCAGGGCGCTGCGTGTTTTCACGGCTTGCAGGATGAGCCCCTCATCAACCTGAGCCCCCACGCGAAATGGTTTGGCCGGTTTGCCGTCCACCGCAATCAGTGCCGCACCCTGGCTGGCGGAGCCTGCCAACACACCGATCAGGACGATTTTGCTGGGCACTGCAGCGGTTTGCGCGGCAGGCGCTGCAAGCTGCACCGCACCCAGCAACTTCGCCATGGTGGAGGCGTCGGCGGCATTGATTCGCGCCATGCCGTCCACCGAACCGACGGCGGAATAATCGTGCCCTTGCGACGACCCGACCCATTTGAGCGTCCAATAAACCAGACAGGCCGCCACCAGGGCCCATACTGCGAACGTAACAAAATGCGACAGTTGCCTGCTTTGTGAATTTGTCAACATGTGCGGATTATGATTGACGCCACCCCGGGAAGGACCAGCCAAACTCATGAAAATATTCAGATTCGCCCCCAAGACAACAGTGCTCAAGGCCCGCCTGCAGCGCGGCTTCACGCTGATAGAGCTGATGGTGGTGCTGGTCATCATTGGTGTGCTGGCCGCGCTGATCGTGCCCAATGTGCTGGACCGTGCCGACGACGCCCGCGCCACTGCCGCCAAAACTGATGTCAACAACCTGATGCAGGCGCTCAAGCTGTACCGGCTGGACAACCAGCGTTACCCCACGGCTGAGCAGGGTCTCAAGGCACTGGTCGCCAAACCCACGGGCGGCGGGCCGATTCCGTCCAACTGGAAGCCTTATCTGGAGCGTCTGCCCAATGACCCCTGGGGTCAACCGTACCAATACCTCAACCCCGGCATCAAGGGCGAGATTGACGTGATGTCGTTTGGCGCCGATGCACAAGCCGGTGGCGACGGAAAGAATGCCGACATTGGCAGCTGGCAATAGCCAGAACAGCGGCTTTACGCTGCTGGAGCTGCTGGTCGTTGTGGCCATCATTGCCATGGGTACAGTGGGTGTGGGTTTGGCCATGCGCGACAGTGGCGACACCCAGCTGGAGCGTGAGGGCCAGCGGCTGGCGGCCATGCTGGAGTCGGCACGGGCGCAGTCCCGTGCAACCGGTGTGGCGGTGCGCTGGCGCAACACCGAAACAGGCTTCCTCTTCACGGGGCTTACCGGCCCTGCCACCAACCCACCGGCCAGTCACTGGCAAAGCGACGGCATCACGGTGCAAACCCCCACTGAATTGAGTTTGGGCCCCGAGCCCCTCATCGGGCATCAGGAAGTGGTGTTGAGCCTGAGTGACCAGCCCGGGAGAACCGTGCGCGTGGTGACGGACGGGCTGCGACCCTTTGCCGTGGTGCCATTCGAGCCGATTGTGGGCAAGCCATGAAGGCGGCGCGCGGCTTCACCCTGATTGAAGTGCTGGTGGCGTTGGCCATTGTGTCGATCGCCCTGATGGCGGGCATGCAGGCCACCAATGCGCTGACCAACACCGCCTCGCGCCAATCCAATCTGTTACTGGGCCACCTGTGTGCCGAAAACGAGTTGTCCCGCATCCGCCTTCTGAAACAAATGCCGGTTGTCGGCACCAGCCGGGTCAGCTGTGAGCAGTCCGGGCGCAGCTTTGAGGTGGCGGTGTCGGTTGTGCCCACACCCAACCCCAACTTCCGGCGAGTGGATGCCCAGGTGAACGAGGGCGAGACGCCGGTGCTGAAATTGTCCACCGTGGTCGGGCGTTTCTGATGGCGCAGGCCACGCGTCAAAACCAGCGGTGTGGGGCCAAGCTCAGCGGGTTCACCCTGATCGAGGTGATGGTGGCCATCACCATCATGGCCATGATGGCGGTATTGAGCTGGCGCGGCCTGGACGGCATGACCCGGGCCCAGACGCAAACGCAGGCGCGCGCCGACGAGGTGTTGACCCTGCAAGCCGGGCTGATGCAGTGGCGCGCTGATCTGGACGCCATCACCCAACTGGCCGCAGGCGGAACAACGGCGCCCATGGATTGGGACGGCCGCGTCTTGCGCATCACACGGCGCAATACCACGGACGCCGCCCAGGGGCTGGTGGTGGTGGCCTGGTCACGCCGCATCATGGACGGTGGCACGCAGTGGCTGCGCTGGCAATCTGCCCCCTTGCGCACCCGCAGCGAACTGGAAGGGGCCTGGCAGCAGGCGGCCCAATGGTCGCAAAGCCCCGGTGATGAAGAGAAAAAACGTGAGGTGGCCGTCACACCGGTTGACCAGTGGCAGGTGTTCTTTTACCGGGGCGACGCCTGGAGCAACGCCCTGTCCAGCGATGCCTCGGGTGGGCCCATCACGGTGCTGCCCGATGGTGTGCGCCTGATCCTCACGCTGCCGGCGGACAAGTCGCTGGGCGGTGAGTTGACGCTGGATTGGGTGCGCCCCACCCTGAGCGGAGGCAAGTCTTCATGACCCGGCACCACCGTCAGTCCGGTCGGCATGGCACAGGGGCGGCCTTGCTGGCCGCCATGTTGACCGTCACGCTGGTGGCCACATTGGCGACCGCGGCTTTGTGGCAGCAATGGCGGGCGGTAGAAATTGAGGCGGCGGACCGTTCCCGGGTGCAAGCCGGCTGGATCTTGACGGGGGCCATGGACTGGTCGCGCCTGATCCTGATCGAAGATGGCCGTGCAGGCGGTGCCGACCATCTGGCGGAACCCTGGGCCATACCGCTGCAAGAGGCCCGGCTGTCGAGTTTTCTGGCGGCCGACCGTTACAACACCGTCACCGATTCGGACACCGCGATGGAGGCCTTTCTGTCAGGGCAGATCAGCGACCTGCAGGGCAAACTCAATGTGCTCAATCTGGTTGATGGCAACAAGGTCTCTGCGCGGGCCATGACCACCTTCACCAAACTGTTCGAGTTGCTGGGCCTGCCACCGCAGCAACTGGCTGATCTGGCAGAGAATTTGCGACTGGCCGCCGAAGCGGACCCGGCCAAAACCAGCCAGTCCGCACCCTTGATGCCGCAGCGTGTGGAGCAACTGGTCTGGATGGGTTTGGCACCGCGCACCGTGGCCGCCATCACCCCGTTTGTGAGCCTGCTGCCGGTTCGCACCCTGCTCAACGTCAATACCGCCAGCGCGGAAGCGATTTACGCCGCAGTCCCCAGCCTGGCCATGGCCACCGCCCAAAAGCTGGTGGCCGAGCGCAACCGGGCGCACTTTCGCACGGTGGGCGACGCCATCAAATTCGCCCCCGAAATCAGCAACGGTGCCAACCAGGATGCGCTGGGCGTGACGACGCGCTTCTTTGAAGTCAGGGGCCGGCTGCGCATAGACGACATCACGTTCGAAGAACACTCCATGCTGCAACGCGACGGACTGGACGTCAAAATATTGTGGCGTGAACGGGGTGTATTTACAATCAACCCTCCCGCCCCTCCCACTCGCCCATGACCACGCTGATTGTCAAGCTCCCCCTGCAGATGGCCACCACCGCCACGGAGTTTGCGTACGTGCTCAGCGCTGACCGTGTCACGGTCGACCGCAACGCCAAAGCGCCTGCGACCTTATTGCCTCACCACAACGGATCGGGCGACGACGTGGTGGCCGTGGTGCCCGCACGCGCGCTGTCCTGGCATCAGGTGGAGCTGCCGCAAGGCGTCAGCCCCGCTTCCCCCCGCTTGCGCGCGGTGCTGGAGGGCTTGCTGGAAGAACGCCTGCTCGACGAGCCCGACACCCTGCACTTTGCGCTGGAGCCGGTGTCAGACCAGGGTCTGCCTTTTTGGGTCGCGGTATGTGACCGGGCCTGGCTGCGTGCCAGCCTCGCCGTGCTGGAGGCCGCACAAGTCCACGTGTCGCGAATCGTGCCGGAATTCACCCCCGGCAATGCCCTGACCCCGCCCACGGCCATTTACCTGACCGGCGAGCCGGATGAGGCTGACCTGGTGATCCCCGACGAGAGTGGCGTCACGATTCTTCCGGTGACCACGGGCGCACTGGCGCTGGCCCGCAATCTGGGCAATCTGCCGGCCGAGGCCGAGGTGATCGCCGAGCCCGCCGTGCTGGATCTGGCTGAAAAACTCATGGGCCGGCGTGCCACGCTGCAAACCGGAGCCGAGCGGGCAGTCAGGGCCAGCCAGTCGCCCTGGGATCTGGCGCAATTTGAATTCGCCAATTCCGGCAGCAAGCGGGCGCTGAAACGCCTGGCCACAGGCTGGATTGAGTTTTTGCATTCGCCGCGCTGGCGTGCCGCACGTTGGGGTATCACTGTTTTGATCGCTGCCAACCTGATTGGTATCAACGCCTGGGCCTGGAGGGAAAAAACAGCACTGAATACCAAGCGTGAGGCGATTCGCTCGGTACTCACCCAGACCTTCCCCGGCGTGCAGGTCGTCGTGGATGCGCCGGTTCAAATGGAGCGGGAAATGGGCTTGCTGCGCCGCTCCGGGGGTGATGCCTCCAACCGTGACCTGGAAGTCATGCTGGGTGCCCTGGGCAACGCCGCACCCATCAACCGCAGCCTCTCGGGCATTGAATTCATGACCGGAGAAGCGCGCTTCAAAGGCCTTGCCTTGAGCGCTGAGGAAGCCTCCGCCGTGGCAACCAAATTGCAGATGCAAGGGCTTGCCGGACGTGCCGAGGGCGAGACATGGGTCATGAAACCGGGGAGTTCACCATGAAATGGCCGTCTGCACTGCAAGCCCTGTGGAATGGGGTCGCACCGCGTGAAAAAACAGGGCTGCTGGCTGCAACGGGCCTGATTGCGCTGGCACTGGTCTGGTGGCTCCTGCTGTCACCACCGCTGGCGGTGCTGCGCACTGCGGATGCACAGCACCGTGCGCTGGACGCCCAACTTCAGACCATGCTGGGGCTGCAAGCACAGGCCCAGGCACTGCAATCGCGCCCCAAAGTCAGCCACGATGAGGCTTCGCGAATACTGGCCAGCCTGGTCAAGAAAAACCTGGGCACGCAGGCGCAACTTTCGTTGTCGGGCGAGCGCGCAACGGTCGTCATGAAAGGTGTTCCGGCCGATGTGTTGGTGGCGTGGCTGGCACAGGTGCGGGTTGATGCCCACGCACTGCCCGTTGAAACCCGCCTGACGCGCAGCACCACAGACACCAAATCGGGCTGGGATGGCCCGGTCGTCCTGAGCCTGCCTGCGCCATGACAGCCCGAGGCCATCAGCCCCGCGCGCCCTGGGGTCTGGCCGTGACCGGCATCGTTTTGGGTGCCGTGCTGACCTTGCTGGTGTTTGCACCGGCATCCTGGCTGGCTTCAGCCATCCAGGCCAGCTCTGGTGAAAAAGTGCTGCTGGTCGATGCACGCGGAACCATCTGGTCGGGTTCGGCGCAACTGGTGTTGACAGGTGGCGTCGGCAGCAAGGACCGCACCGTGTTGCCCGGCCTGCTGCAATGGCGGTTGAGTCCTGTCTGGGCGGGGTTGAACCTGGAAGTCAGCTCGGCCTGCTGCACACCCAGGCCGCTTCAATTTCACACCGCCCTGCAATGGGGTGGCTTTAAAGCAACGGTGATGGATGGTGATTCCAGCTGGCCAGCCGGGTTATTGACCGGCTTGGGCACACCCTGGAATACCATGCAACCTGAGGGTGTCTTGCGGGTGACCACATCGGGGTTTTCTGCAACCTGGGTCGAAGGCCGATTGGCCATTGCCGGCCAGGTGACTTTGGACGCCAACAACATGTCATCACGGCTGTCCACACTCAAACCCATGGGCAGTTATCGCCTCACCGTATTGGGCGGTGCGGCGTCAACCCTGCAGCTCCAGACGCTGGACGGGAGCTTGCAGTTAAGTGGCAACGGCGAGTGGGTCGGCTCAAAACTCCGGTTTACCGGCGAAGCCACCGCAGCGCCAGACCGGGAAGCTGCCCTGTCCAACCTTCTGAACCTGATCGGG
Organism: Pseudomonadota bacterium; assembly: GCA_041192445.1. Taxonomy (GTDB): domain Bacteria; phylum Pseudomonadota; class Gammaproteobacteria; order Burkholderiales; family Burkholderiaceae_C; genus Egaibacter. The sequence goes on from JBEEMW010000053.1 coordinate 23,835, forward strand.
CGGCGAACCGGAGCCCGGTCCGTTATTACTGTAGGCTAACGTTATGAGAACATTGATCCGACAAACCCGCATGGTGAGCCACGGCGTGCTGCTGCGCCTGGTGCCCGCCGTGGTGGCGGCACTGTTTCTGGGTGGGCCTGTGGTGGCGCAAACGGCTGCGGCCGGCCGCAATGAACCCATCACCCTGAATTTTGTCAACGCCGACATTGAGGCGGTAGCCCGCACCATGGCCACCGTGACCGGCCTGGGCGTGATCGTCGACCCGCGGGTCAAGGGCACGATCAGCCTGGTAACTGAAAAACCTGTCAGCCGCACGGCCGCCATGAACCAGTTTCTGGCGACCCTGCGCTTGCAGGGCTACACCATGGTGGAGGCCGGCGGCATTTACAAAGTGCTGCCCGAGGCCGACGCCAAGCTGCAAAGCAGCTCGGTCGCCGTCAGCGCCAGTGGGGCCGCAACGGGAGCAGGCAGCAACCAGATCATCACGCAAATCATCAAGTTGAACCACGAGAACGCCAACAATCTGGTGCCCGTGCTTCGCCCCTTGATCAGCCCCAACAACACCATCAACGTCAATGCGGGCAACAACTCGCTGATCATCACGGACTACGCCGACAACCTCAAACGTCTGGGCCAAATCATTGCGGCGATGGATGTGGCCCCGGCCACCGATGTTGAAATCATTCCGCTCAAAAATGCCACGGCCAGTGATCTGGCACCGCTGATTTTGCGGCTGATCGAGTCTGGCGGAACGGCTGCGGGCGCAGCCGCCGACGGCTCCTTCAAAACCACGCTGGTGGCAGAAAACCGCAGCAATACGCTGATCTTGCGCGCGGCCAACCCGGCCCGTGTGAACCTGGTCAAGTCACTGATTGACAAGCTCGATCAGCCCGCATCCCAGGGCACCAATGGTGCCAGCGGCAACATTTACGTGGTTTACCTGAAAAACGCCGATGCCACCAAACTGGCGGCCACCTTGCGGGCGGCCATGTCCGGTGAAGCGCGCGCCAGTGCAACGCCCGCCACCGCAGGTGCCGCAAACGGCGCCACAGCCACTGCCGCTGTGGCCAGTCAAACCACAACGGGCGGGCAAATTCAGGCGGATGCCTCCACCAATTCACTCATCATCACCGCGTCGGAGCCGCAATACCGCCAGCTTCGCGCCGTCATCGACAAGCTGGATTCGCGTCGGGCGCAGGTGTTTGTCGAAAGCCTGATTGCCGAAGTGAGTGCAGACCGGGCGGCCGAATTTGGCATCCAGTGGCAGGGCGCATTGGGTGGTGCGGGTAGCCGGAACATTGGTGTGCTGGGTACCAATTTCGGCACCAGCATTGGCAACATCATCAACCTGTCCACCTCCGCAGCCAGCGGCACCCCCGCCGTCGCGCGCGGCGCCAATTTTGGTGTGGCGCACCAGACCAACGGGGTCTATGTGCTGGGTTTTCTGGCGCGCTTTCTGGAAGAAACGGGCAGTGGCAATGTGTTGTCCACGCCTAATTTGCTCACGCTGGACAACGAAGAAGCCAAGATTGTGATCGGGCAGAACGTGCCATTTGTGACGGGCCAGTTCACCAATACCGGCAGCAGCAGCAACACCGTCAACCCGTTTCAGACCATTGAGCGCAAAGACGTGGGTTTGACGCTCAAAGTGAGGCCGCAAATCAGCGAAAACGGCACGGTGAAGATGGCCATTTACCAGGAAATTTCCAGCGTGCAGGCCTCTACCGCCAATGCCAGCAACGGCCCTACCACCAACAAGCGCACCATCGAATCCAACGTGCTGGTGGAAGACGGTGCCATTGTGGTGCTGGGCGGCCTGCTGCAGGATGAATACACCGGCAACCAGGAAAAAGTGCCTGGCCTGGGCGACCTGCCTCTTTTTGGCAACCTGTTCAAAAGCGAGACACGCACCCGCAAGAAAACCAACCTGATGGTGTTCCTGCGGCCCGTGGTGGTGCGTGATGCCACTTCGCTGGAGCAGTTTTCCACCGACCGTTATGACTTGATGCGTGCCGGTCAAAAAGAAGCCCAGCCCGTCCCCAGCATCGTGGTGCCGGTCAATGAAGGGCCACTTATGCCGGCCCAGATCCCCCGTGTGGCCGCGCCTAAAGCGCAGCCTTGACCGGGTCATTGGCCACATCACGTCATGCGTTATCCCCTGCCCTACGCTTTTGCCCGCACCCAGCAACTGCTGCTTGAAGAGGATGCGGGTGAGCTGACGCTGTGGGTGCACCCGGCCTCCAGGCCGGCCGGTATCAGCGAGGTGACCCGCAAGTTTGCGGTGCGCCAACTGGAGACCACCACGCAGGAATTGCTGGTGCAACGCATCAGTACCGTCTATGCACAAGGTGAGTCCAACGCCGCCGACGTGGTGAGCGAGGTCGAGAGTGATGCCGACCTGTCCCGCATGATGCAGGACTTGCCCGCCGTCGAAGATTTGCTGGAAACCTCGGACGATGCGCCCATCATCCGCATGCTCAACGCCCTGCTGACGCAAGCCGCACGCGATGGCGCGAGTGACATCCACATCGAACCCTATGAGCGCCACAGCAGCGTGCGCTTTCGCGTGGACGGCGCCTTGCGTGAGGTGGTGCAGCCCAACCGGGCCCTGCACGCGGCGCTGATTTCGCGCCTGAAGATCATGGCCGAGCTGGATATTTCAGAAAAGCGCCTGCCGCAAGACGGCCGCATCTCGCTGCGCATTGGTACCCGGGCGGTGGACGTGCGTGTGAGCACCTTGCCCAGCTCACATGGCGAACGGGCGGTGTTGCGCCTGCTGGACAAGAGCGACAGCAAGCTGAATCTGGAAGCGGTTGGCATGCAGGGCGATTCGCTCACGCGCCTGAAGAAGCTGATTTCCCAGCCACACGGCATCATTCTGGTCACCGGCCCCACGGGTTCGGGCAAAACCACCACGCTGTACGCCGCCCTGAGCCAGCTTGACGCTGCGCGCAGCAACATCATGACGGTGGAAGACCCGATCGAATACGAGCTGCCGGGTGTGGGGCAGACCCAGGTGAACGCCAAGATCGACCTGACCTTTGCCAAAGCCCTGCGCGCCATCCTGCGGCAAGACCCCGACGTCATCATGATCGGCGAGATCCGCGATTTTGAGACCGCGCAAATCGCCATTCAGGCTTCCCTCACCGGCCATCTGGTGCTGGCCACCTTGCACACCAACGACGCCGCCAGCGCGGTGAACCGCCTGATCGACATGGGTGTGGAGCCGTTCCTGCTGAGCTCCAGCCTGCTGGGTGTGCTGGCGCAGCGGCTGGTGCGAAAACTCTGCCTGCATTGCCAGGGTGCGGGCTGTGACGCCTGCGGCCAGACCGGCTACCAGGGTCGCACCGGTGTGTTTGAGTTGCTGGTGACAGACGACGCGATTCGCGCCCAGATTCACCACCGCGCATCTGAGGCCGACCTTCGCGCCGCCGCCATCAAGGCCGGCATGCGGCTCATGCGAGATGACGGTGAGCGTCTGGTGTTGACCGGCATCACCTCACAGGAAGAGCTGATCCGCGTTACCCGGGACTGACCCCAGGCAACCCACGACCATGCCCGCGTATTCTTTCGAAGCCATCAACCCCCAGGGTCAAACCCGCAAGGGCGTGATTGAGGCCGATACCACCAAATCGGCACGCAACCAGCTTCGGGCACAGTCGCTGGTGCCGCTGCTGGTCGAACCCGTGGGTGCCAGTGGCGTCACCGACTCCGGCAAACAAGGTGCGGGCTTGCGGGCCCGCCTGTTCAGCCGCCCGGTATTCAACACCACCGGGCTGGCCATCTGGACCCGCCAGATCGCGGGGCTGGTGGCGGCTGGTCTGCCGCTGGAGCGTGCGCTGTCCGCGCTGTCTGAAGAAGCCGAGGATGAGCGCCAGCGCAATCTGGTGGCCGCCCTGCGCGCGGAGGTGAACGGTGGCTCGCCCTTTGCCAAGGCGCTGGCCCGGCACCCACGCGAGTTTTCTGCTATCTACACGGCGGTGATCGGCGCTGGCGAGCAAAGCGGCAACCTGGGTCTGGTGCTGGAGCGTCTGGCCGACGATCTGGAAGAACAGCAGGCCCTCAAGGCCAAACTGATTGGTGCGGCGCTGTACCCGGCCATCGTCACGCTGGTGGCCATCGTGATCGTGATGTTTCTGGTGGGTTATGTGGTGCCGCAGGTGGCCAACGTCTTTGCGGGCTCCAAACGGGCCCTGCCACTGCTCACCGTCATCATGCTGGGCATTGGCAGCTTCGTCAAAAGTTATGGCTGGCTGGTTCTGGTTGCTATTATTTTAGGAGCTATCGGCGCACGTTTCGCGTGGGCTAGCGCGGCTTTTCGTGACAAGTTTGACGCAGCGTGGCTGAATTTCCCGATATTGGGTCGGCTGGCACGGGGTTACAACGCCGCCCGTTTTGCCAGCACCCTGGCGATGCTGGCTGCGGCCGGTGTGCCCATCCTCAAGGCCTTGCAGGCCGCCGCACAAACGCTGTCCAACGGCGCGATGAAGGCCGATGCCATGGACGCCCTGATTCTGGTGCGCGAGGGTGCACCGCTGGCATCCGCCCTGTCCCAGAAAAAACGCTTTCCGGCGCTGGTGAGCATGTTTGCACGCCAGGGCGAGAAAACCGGCCAGTTGCCCGCCATGTTGCAGCGCGCCGCGCAACAGCTCGGCAGCGATGTGCAGCGCCGCGCCATCCAGCTGGCCACCATTCTGGAGCCGCTGCTGATTGTGGTGATGGGGCTGGTGGTGATGCTGATCGTGCTGGCCGTGTTACTGCCCATCATTCAGCTCAACCAGCTGGTGAAGTAATGAGCGTCTCCCTTGACGGCAAACTGGTCGTGGCCATCTCCTCACGCGCGCTGTTCGACTTCGAGCAGGAAAACCAGGTGTTTGAGCAAGGTGATGACCGTGCCTACATGAAGTTGCAGCTGGAACGGCTGGAGCAACCCGCCACCCCCGGCGTGGCGTTTTCGCTGGTCCAGAAACTGCTGGCTTTCAATAATGGCCCGGATCAGGACGGGGCCACGGGCAAGCCGCAGCAGCGTGTGGAGGTGGTCATCCTCTCGCGCAATGACCCGGTGAGTGGCCTGCGGGTGATGAAGTCGGCGGCGCACTATGCCCTGCCCATCATTCGTTGCACCTTCACCCGGGGCGAATCCCCCTGGCGTTACCTCAAGCCCCTGCACGCCAACCTGTTCCTCAGCACCCATTTGAGTGACGTCCGCGCGGCCCTGGGAGCCGGTGTGCCCGCCGCGCAGGTCTACCCGCAATCAGCCCATGCCAGCGACGCCCACCCGCATGAAGTGCGCATCGCATTCGATGGCGATGCCGTGCTGTTCAGTGACGAGGCCGAGCGCGTCTACCAGTCCCACGGTTTGAGCGCCTTTCAACAGCACGAGACTGACAAAGCCGCCCTTCCCCTGCCCGATGGTCCGTTCAAACCGCTGCTGGTGGCCCTGAACCGCCTGCAACAATCCGGCACGCCCCAAATGCGCATTCGCACCGCGCTGGTCACGGCCCGTAGCGCCCCGGCGCACGAACGCGCCATCCGCACCCTGATGAACTGGAACATTGAGGTGGACGAAGCCATGTTTCTGGGCGGGCTGGACAAGGGCGAATTTTTACGCGAATTCGAACCTGACTTCTTTTTTGACGACCAGACCGGCCACGTGCAATCAGCGGCCCAGCACGTGCCGGCCGGTCATGTGGCGGCCGGCACACGCAACCCCTGACGCCGCGCCACGCCAATACAGCGCCTGGGCGCGCTACCATGCAGGCTTCATTTGAGAAGGCTTCATGGCATGACCACTCCCCCTAAATTGACCGCGTTCAGACACTTTCTGGCCAAAGCCTGGGCGCTGTCGCTTCCCTATTTCAAATCCGACCAACGCTGGAAAGCCCGTGGCCTGTTGCTGGCCATCATTGCGCTGAATCTGGGCCTGGTTTACATGGCCGTGCTGTTCAACGACTGGAACAAACTTTTCTATGATTCCCTGCAAAACAAGCAGGCCGATGTGTTCTGGACGCAGCTGGGGCGATTCACCTATCTGGCGTTCGCCTACATCATCATCGCGGTTTACAAGTTTTATCTGACGCAACTGCTGGAGATGCGCTGGCGCGCCTGGATGACCGGCCACTACCTGAAACGCTGGCTGGACCATCACGTTTTTTACAAAATGGAGTTGTCGCGCTTCACACGGCCGCTCAACACCGATGCCGCCAACCCCGACAACCCGGACCAGCGGATTCAGGAAGACCTCAACCTGTTCACCGGCTACACCATTGGCCTGTCCATGGGGCTGCTCAACGCCGTGGTGACCCTGGCCAGCTTTGTCGGCATTTTGTGGGGGCTGTCGGGCGGGTTTGCGTTCTCCCTCTCCGGCAGCACCTACAACATCCCCGGTTTCATGGTGTGGATGGCGATTCTCTATTGCGCGGCAGGCAGCATCCTGACGCACTACATCGGGCGGCCCCAGATCAAGCTGAATTTTGAGCAACAACGGTATGAGGCCGACTTTCGCCATCACATGGTGCGGGTGCGCGAATACAGCGAATCCATCGCGCTGGACAAGGGCGAGGCGGTTGAGCGTGTGCAGCTCGACACCCGCTTCTCGCGCGTGCTGGGCAATTACCTGCAACTGATCAAGGCGCAAAAGAACCTGATCTGGTTCACCAACTTTTTTGGCCAGGCGGCCGTGGTGTTCCCGTTCGTCGTGGCAGCACCGCGCTTTTTCAGCGGGGCCATCCAGCTTGGTGAATTGATGCAAATATCCAGCGCATTTGGCCAGGTGCAGGGCTCCCTGAGCTGGTTTGTTGACAGCTACAGCAGTCTGGCCGCCTGGCGCGCCACGACTGACCGTTTAACCAGCTTTGAAGATGCAATTTCGGCCTCAGCCCTCGTCAATACTGCGCTGGTAGCTACTGATTCAATAGCACTTGAGACCCGGGACCTGACTGTGGCCTTGCCCACCGGCGCGGTGCTGTTGACGCATGCCGCGCTACGCGCCCAAAGTGGCGATAGTGTCTTGCTGCAAGGCCCGTCGGGCAGTGGCAAGTCCACGCTGTTCCGCGCCTTTGCAGGAATCTGGCCGTTCGCCAGCGGTCATCTGGCAAGGCCGGCAGACGCCATGTTCATCCCGCAGCGGCCGTATTTCCCCAATGGCCCGCTGCGCGATGCGCTGGCCTATCCGCAAACCGCCGCCAGCTACACCGATGACGCCTTGCGTCAGGCCTTGACTGACGCCTTGTTGCCCGACCTGGTGGACCAATTGGACCAGTCCGACGCCTGGGGCCAGAAACTGTCAGGTGGCGAGCAGCAACGCCTGGCCATTGCCCGCGTATTCCTGAAGAAACCAAAATGGGTGTTTGCAGACGAAGCCACCAGTGCGCTGGACGCTGTGGCTGAGAAAACCATCTACGAAAGGCTGCTGGCCCTCGTCAAATCTACACAGGGCGCTCTTGTTTCAATAGCACATCGCCCGGCTGTGGCCGCATTTCATGAGACGCACTGGCAACTGGACAAACAGGCCGACGGGGCTGCGGCGCTCTATGCGCTGAATCTGCACCCCAAACCAGACAAAAATTGATGTGACCTGAGGTGACCGGACCCATGCCGCCAGCATCATCCCGCGGCCTGTTTACGCGGCCACGTTTTTCTTGACCTTGGACGGCGAATACGTCAACACCTCTTTGGTCAAGCTGCCCGGCTGCGCGTTGGGGTTGATCGTTGCCGCCTCCTGTTTCGCCAGAACCACCTCGATCACACTGCCGCTGGCCCGCCACATGGACTGCAAAAACTCCAGCATCATCTTGGCAATCGGCACTGGCGGCGGGTCTTCTACCGTATCAGCATGGGGACGCTGAATGGTCCAGTCCTTGTTCTCGGTGGGTATATGGGGCAGATTTTGCGGATTGATCTGAACCACCACATCCGGTGAGCCCTGAAACGCAGCGGGGCTGACAGGCATTACCGGGGTTATCGGGGCCACCGGTGCCACCTTTAAACCACCGCCCGATGCCAGATCTGTGCCAGAGAGGCGCAAACTGGTGGGTCGGTCAAGGGTCTGGAGTTGCATGGTGGTATCCGGTTTTGGGTTGTTCTGTAGAGGTTTTTCCTGTGCTCGTGCAATTCTTAACGGCAGATTTAGGGGGTAATTGAGGCCCATTTGTAAAAAATTGCGTCTATTTCATAGGTTGCAATCAAAAACCCGGGTATTGCGCCCTTGGTGATACGATCTTGTCTAGACAATTAAAACCATCGGCATTTTGAGGCAGGCATGGATCAACCAGACGAGAGCAAGTTTGATACGCAGACGCTGAATCCGGATCATCAGGGGACACCTCACCCATTCGAGTGGCAGACCTGGATGTTGATTGCCGTCATCTACAGCCTTTGGGTGGCTGGCGTCCTGTTCTACCGTGACTTGCCAGGCTGGTTTGTTTATCCTTTTCTCATTGCCGTGGCCGCCTGGTACATGAGCTTGCAGCATGAGCTGATACACGGCCACCCCACGGGAAACCGGCGCATCAACCGCGTGTTCGGCCTGTTGCCCTTGACGGCCTGGTACCCGTATGACGTTTATCGGGAAAGCCACCTGGTTCATCACCGTGACCAATTCTTGACCTTGCCCGGCATTGATCCCGAGAGCAATTACGTTCCCGTTGCCCACTATCTGGCCAGCCCGATGCTGGTCAAAGGTTTGCTGCTGTGCCAGCGCACAATGCTGGGGCGTTTTGCCACAGGGCCTGCGCTGGCCATCTTTAACCTGGCACGAGAAGCCTTGTCGGCGCATACCCGTGCGAGCCCACGACACATGAGAAGCTGGTGCCTGCATCTGGCGCTGCTGGTTTTGATGCTCTGGGTTTTATGGCGCGTATGCGGCATTGCGCCCTGGGCCTACCTGCTTGGCGTGGCCTACCCCGCATTCGGTCTGGCCATGTTGCGGTCTTTTTATGAACACCGCCCCGCCGACCTGCCGGCGCACCGGATCGTCTCCAACGAAGCGGGCCTGCTTTGGCGCCTGCTGTACCTGAACAATAATTTTCACGCCATCCACCATGAGCAACCCACTCTGGCCTGGTACAAGATTCCCCGGATGTACTGGGCTGACCGGGACGGCTATCTGCTGCGCAATGGCGACTTTTTGATTCCCGGCTACCTGCACTTGTTTGCCAGATACAGCCTCACCGCCATCGACTCGCCAGAATTCCCGAAAAATAAATCAAGGTGATTCGGCAGCTCACACGTTTAAGGGATTGGCTTGTCCCCACATTGCACCCAGAATGCATTTGAAATGTGCGGCCATACACTAAGGTAGGCATTGCGGCCGTAGTAAACAAGTGACTTGGAGGTTCCATTCAATGCGTTGCTTTCATGCGAAAAGCCACTCCAGATTGAGGCCAGCTGCACAACAAGTCCAATCCCTTATTGCGGCTTTCAGGGGCTGTCGATGGTGGGTTGTGGCACTGATCGTCATCCTCCAGATGCCGGTCTCCAACGCGGCGCCGTCCAACTGCGACGGCGACATGAGCGAGGACCAGAAATTTCAAACCAGTCTTTGTTCTGCGCATGTGGGCTGCCGCTTTGTCATGAGTCTTTTTGACAGTTGCGTGAGCGTCAAGGGGTTTGTAGCCAAGTTGGATCTGGGGAGTAAAGCAGGTAACGTTGCGGTTAAGGACGTGTCTGTTGAGGATGCCCTGATTGCATCTGGCGTAACCAGGGCCAAACTCTCGAGTTGCCTGTTCAGCTTTGACCGCAATCTGTGCAGACAATATCTGGGGCTTGATCCAATACCGATAGAAACTCCAAAAGAACCCTACAAGACACCCCGGAAAACCGAACTTCTGGACCTGAAAAGTGCACTCATGGATGAGCAGCAACGTGCCAAAGGCAGCCTCTCTGCCTATCTTGCGGCCCGCAACGGACTGGCTTTGTGCGAAAGCGCCAAGGACCTCAGCGACCGTGATTGGGCGTGCAAAACGGCCCAGTCCAGGGTGCAGGAGTGTGAGCAGTTTCGCGATGGTTGGTATCGGCGCAAGAGCAGCGCTTTAGGCGACGCCGCCAAAGAGGGGATTGGTGACCTGATGGCAAGCCTGCAAAGTGTGGAAATGCCGGCATGCCCCACGACCTTGCCTGTTGCGGGGCTGACACCAGAGCAAGCTCTGGCCGAGTGGACCCAAAGCAGGTCCAAAACAGATGACATGATTGTCCGCTGCGATGGCCTCAGGCGCGAGGCGTCGGCAGCAGTTGACAACGGACCAGGGACAGCCACACAAGCCGCTCTTGCTGCTTTTGAAAACGGGTGCAGCAAGCAGCGCCGCGAGTATGCGGACGTGGCACAACTATTACGACAAAGATTGGCAGACCAGTCTGCAGCCCAACCACCGTCCGTACCGGCCAGTGGTCCAGCCGTAATGGACGCCACCAGTGCGGCACCGCTGCGGCGTGGCGGTAGCAGTACGACCCAACTCTTTAATCAGTCAATTGCCGTCAATGAAGTAAAACTCAAGGAAGAAGCTCAGACGGCAGAACGCAACAAAAGAGAGCGGGATGCTGAAATTCGCCGCCAGGCAGAAGCCCGGCAGGACACTAATAATTCACCCACTGCTTCCACAAACGCTACACATTACAAGACATGCTTGGAAATACTTCAGGCTTTTGACAATCTAAGTGGAACTTCAGATAGCAGAGATTATTTCAACCGGGAGCAGGCCGCGGGCAGAACAACACCGCGGATGATTGCTGAGCAAGCTTTATGGCTTAATCAATATTACTTTCAAATTGTAAATAAATTTCCAATTTGCTCCAACTCAGAAGAGCGAAAAATTATTCTACAAAGAAGAACAGAAAAGATGGCAGAGTGCCAATGCCAGGTTGGCAAAAATTATTGGTCAAATGAAGCCCGCTTCAATTCGGCGTTGCAAACCATTACGAACCCGTTGGAGGCGCGGAGGACAACAACACTAGAGCAAAACATGGCAACAACCTCATCGACGCAATCTGTACGCCCTGTGTTGGCGGCTCAACCGGCACCAATCTCAGCTTACGCACCCTTACCAGAAACTTGTTCAGCAATTATTAAGGAATTTAATGTGCAAGTAGCCAAATACACAACCAGGTCGTTAAATCAGGCATATGACCAATCGGTAGAGGTTTGGCAGGCCGCTTTGAGATTCGCCAAATCTGATCCTGCGGGTTTATCGATAGATATCGGAAAATCAAAAGCTGATTTATCAAATCCGGGGACTGTTGCGACTGGAAGGGTGCGAGCTTCGCATGACATTTGTCTTTGGGAGAATGCGCTAAAACTTATGAAGAAATAAATGCCCTCTCTATGTTTCACGCCAGGAAGCCAAGTCAGGTATGTTTGATTACGCTGAGGATCTCAACACCATGAAAAGCAGATGTAACGCAGTGGTTGTCGGTTTACTTTTCTTGGGTACCGTCAGTTTGCCTGCAGGTGCGCAGGTTCCCTTCGACTTCAGTGCCGCAATGAATGTGAGACATAAAGTGGAGTCGTTGTGTGACACCCGCGAGGGCGAATTCGAGCTGAAACGCATGGTCTCAGCGGTTGATGAGCTATCGGGCAACAAGGCGCCACCGCAGTCACCAACTTACCGCACGCGCCTTGTTCGAACCGGTTGGACCGGTACGTGCATCGAAGGAAAACTGGATGGGGTCGGTTCTTTGACGACTGAGTCCCGTGCCGAAAGCGGGAACCCGATTTTTGACAAGCTCGTTGTTCAGCAAAAAACCGGGTTGATGATCAAGGGTGTTCAAGTTGGGCCATGGCGCATTGACAAGCATTCCTTGCTGGAGGAATTGGTTGGCATCTATCTCATTCCAGGATTACCTGGCGCAATCCCCTATTACATCCGTCAGAACGACGGCTCGTTCCGTGCAGCCCAGTATGAATTCTCCGCACAACGCGGTCGCTTCATGGTTCCGATTGAGTCCACAGCGCCCGTGTCGGCAGCGCAGGTGGAACAATCGATTCTGGAATTCCGTCAGAAACTGGCCACTGGTGATTCTGGATCAACCATGGCAGCTGCCAAACCGTCAACCGTCACCATTGAATCAACGCTGCTGCAGGATTTGATGGGGGGTGCAAAGGCCAGGTTTGCGGCTAACCGGGAAATCGGCGATACGCACGGCAAGAGTCTGCTGGTGGTGTTTTCCAACACGACGCAGACTTCGTCCGAACATATGGACGACTTTCGCAATGTGGTCTCTTCCTGGGGCTCACAGCAGACAGATGCGGGTGTTCGCGCCAGCGCAGCCAACGTGGTCAGTATGGTGGACAAAAAGGCCTTCTTCGATGGGCTGGCCGCAAAGTTGCGACAAAATTTTGCGAAAGTGACGGTAGAGAACGACCTGAGCCCCATGACGAACGGCGATGCTGACTTTGCCCTGGTCTTTGACTTCGCTTTTGACCACCGGGTCAAGGACGTATTGGCCGGACAAATCGTTGACGCGTCAAAAACATGGGATGAGATTGACCGGGCATACAAGACGCCAGAAGAAAAGCTGTACACAGCACCCGCCATTTACCTTGGCGTCTCGTACTTTTTGCTCAACAAGCAGCTGGAGGTGGTTCGCATGTCAACCCTCAATCCACAAGCTGTTCGATTCAATCGGGCCAAGCAGTCAGGCTCGTACAACGACCCCGTGGCCAAGAAAATGGCCGATGGCCTAGCCGAAGCCGTCAACTGGTCTGCTGTCGGTTTGAGCATGCGCCTCAATCACGCTCCTTACATTACCTTTATGGGCAATCGCATAGAAAACTCAGCCAATATATTGGGCCCCCTGCTGGCAGACATCGCGCGACAAAAATAACGCCGTCCAATGGCTGAGCTTCATCCGTTTCAATAGACACCTGTTCGCCTGCCTCGGGGGTCCTGCAACACGCACACGGCGCGTTCGCACACTTCGAGTGAAACTTGTTTGGTCTTCAATAGGGAGATGCCTAAACCCGCTGAACAGGCTTCCTGGGTGCCAAAGCCTGGCAACTCAAAAGCCCCAGAATGACCAAAGGCAAACAGACGCCGAAAGACCAACGGATGCCCCAGTGCTCTGCCACAAAGCCCAGAATGGGTGGTGCGAGCAGAAAAATGACAAAGCCGGTTTGGGCCATGGCAGCGACATTGACAGCCGCCGGGCGATCCGTGCGCTGTGCCGCTGCCGACATGGCCAGGGGAAATATGGCACTGGAGCCAACGCCTATGAGGGCGAACCCCAGCATGGCCACCATGGGATAAGGTGCGCCCGCCACCAGCGCAGCACCGAGCAACAACACGGACAGCAGCCCACGCGCCACTGGAACAGGTGTCCACCGCTCCACCAGCGAGTCGGCAATAAACCGCGTACAGGCCTGGGCAAGCGCCACCACCGACACGGCCAGTGCGCCCACACTGGCGCCGCTCTGGAACACATCCCGCATGTAGATGGCCGACCAGTCGATACCTGCCCCTTCCAGCAAAAGAGCCGACGCACAACAGGCCACCAGCATCAGAATGCCGGGTGTGGGCATGGCCCAACGAGGCGGTGCATCGCCGTCGCTTGACTCCGTGCTGCGCGATGGTGCGGCCTCAAAACGCCCCAACAGCAATACCGTCGCCACCAGGACCAGGGGCACTGTCACGCCCAATTGCCACTGCGGACTCCATTGCAGCCGCGACACCAGCGCGCTGAATGCACCTGCACCAAAGAAGCCGAAGCTCCAGAACGCGTGGGACCGATTCATGATGCGTCGCCCCAATTGGTGCTCTACGCGGTCAGCCTCCAGATTCACGATGGTTTCCACGCAGCCGATGGAAAGCCCCGCAAGGAACAGAACCCCGAACATGAGCAGTGGTGAACGGGCGTGGCTTGCCGCGGCGTAGGCGAGGGCTGTGCAGGGCAGCAATATCAACACGGCTTTGCGTGACCCGAGCCGCTCCAGCAGCGGTGCCAGGAAGGTCAGCGACACCAGCGTTCCGGATGCCACCCCGATCAGGGCAAGGCCCAGAGTCCCCTCGGTCACGCCCATTTGACGCTGGATTTCCGCCAGACGCGGATAGAAGCCCCCCATGCTGAAGGCATAAAGAAAGAAGGCCGCGAAGACACGGTGATGCGCCTGCAGATGCAGGCCAAAGCGGTGGGGTAGTGACATGGGGTCAGGCCTTCAAAGGTTCCAGCCAGTCACTTGTGAGGTGAACATTCGCGCGGCAGGCAATGTCCTGCGAGGATCTGCCAACCTGCAATTCAAAATCGCCCGCCTCGGCCCACCATGCCTTGCGTTGTTCATCGAACGCGGCAAACGCCCGCATGCCCAGCGACAACGTCACGTCGCAGGTTTCACCCGCAGCCAATTGCACCTTGGCAAACGCCTTCAGCTCCTTGACGGGGCGGGACAACGTCGACTGGCTGTCTCTCACATACAGTTGCACCACTTCACTGCCAGTACGTGCGCCGGTATTGCGCACACTGACCCGAACGTGCAGCGTTTCTCCGGGGTTCAAAGCAGTCTTTTCGATACGCAGGTTGTCGATGGCAAATCCTGTGTATGACAAGCCGAACCCAAACGGAAAGCGCGTGGCAATTTGCCTGGCTTCATAGTGGCGATAACCGATCAGCAGGTTTTCACCATAGCGGACGTGGCCGTCGACACCCGGATATTGCAACGGGTCTCCATAAGCCACCGTGTCCGCCACATCATGAGGCCAGGTTTGCGAAAGACGACCGCCAGGCTCCGTGATGCCGAGCAACACATCGGCAATCGCATTGCCACACTCCTGACCGGGGTACCAGGCCTGCAACACCGCAGGCACGGCATCCAGCCAGGGCAGCGTCACCGGAGAGCCGGTCTGCAACACAACCACGGTGCGGGGATTGACCGCGGCCACACGGGCAATCAGCTCGTTTTGACGGTGGGGCAATGTGATGCTGTTGCGGTCGAGACCTTCGTTGTCCCATTCAGCATTCAGTCCGGCAAAAACAATGGCCACATCGGCATGGCGTGCAGCTTCAACGGCGGCGGCCATGTCCTGCTCCCCGGCTACCCGGTGCGCGCCAAAGCGAAGCGCCCGGAACGGGATTTCAACCGGTGCCTCGGTGGTGTATTCAACGGTGATATGGCAAATCTCGCCGGCCTTCAGCACGCGGGAATACACAACTTCTTCACAACCAAAAGTGAAATAGGGCTCACCACGGCTCCAGTTCGACCAGGCATCAACGACCAGCTCGCCATTGATGAGCGCGCGACTTAAACCGGCACTGATTAACGAGAACTGGTGCTCTCCGGCAGCAGCGGCCACGAAACTCAGCGTTGCCCTGGCCGAGAAGTTTTCACCGGTCACGCCGGCAGGAAGGTTGCCCACCCACATCTGCTCGGTGTTATCCATCATCTGCGTGTGCACGACCGCGCCGCTCAGATCCGGGGAATTGAAGAATTCAAACTTCACCGGGGCGTTTACCACCGGCACCCAGCGGTGAATATCGGCGCCTGTGTGGTGGGTAAAGGTGGCACCCGGCCACTGCTTGCGCAGACCGTCCATAGGGGACACCCGGTAGTGCGCGTTCACCGTGGCACTGCCGCCACCCATGATTTGTGGCACGACCGCGGCCTGTCCGATCAAAGCAACTTTGGCCCCCGCCGTAGCCGACAGGGGCAGCAGATGGCCCCCATTTTTGAGGAGCACCGCGCCTTCCGAGCCCAATTCACGGATCAGGCTGCGGTGTTCGGGAATGTCGTCCGCGCGTTCGGCAGGAATCACCGGGTCTTCAAAGCTGCCCACTCGTTTCATCAAATTCAGTACACGGCGTGCACAATCCCGCACCGCCTGCGCCGGCAGACGCCCTTCGTTCACAGCTTGCACCAGCTTCTCACCACGCTCCCGTGTGGGGCCGGGCATCTCCAGATCCGTGCCGGCCTGTACCCCCTGCACCGTGTCATGGGCTGCGAACCAGTCGGTCATGACCAGCCCGTCAAAGCCCCACTCATCACGCAGAACCTGGGTTACCAGGCGCTTGTGATTACTGGCAAACGTGCCGTCAATGCAGTTGTAGGCAGTCATGACGGCCCAGACACCGGCTTCCTTCACTGCACGCTCAAACGGCAGCAGGTACAGCTCGCGCAATGCGCGCTCCGGGATGTCGGAACTCATGGTCATGCGCTGGTATTCGCTTTCGTTACCCACGAAGTGTTTGATGGTTGCCGCCACACCCGCGCTCTGCACGCCACGCACATAAGCCACCGCCATTTCAGAGGACAGCCAGGGGTCTTCGGAGTGGCATTCAAAGTTACGGCCGTTGAGCACCGTGCGGTGCAGGTTCACGGTCGGTGCCAGCAGCACACGAGCACCCTTGAGTCTGGCTTCCTTGCCCAGCGCCGCACCGGTCTTGTGCAGCAGTGCGGGATTCCATGTGGATGCCAAAGCAATGCCCGCCGGGAAGCAGGCCGTGCTGGGACCATCCTTGAAAATGCCACCACGCGCGCCATTGGGCCCGTCTGACACTTTGACCGCTGGAATATTCAAGCGAGGAATGGGAACGGTGGTCCAGAAGTCGGCCCCCGACAGAAGGGCAACCTGCTCTTGCAGTGTCATCTGGTCGAGCAATGAATCAAGGCTTTGGTTCGGCATGCAGTCTTTCCGTTATGTGGTGGTTATTGGTTGGGTGCGCACGCCATCCTCAGGCAACCGACTGCGCGTCGATGGTCTGGCGCAGGAACTCATACGACTTCTTGGGCGTGCGCTTTTGCGTGGCGTAGTCCACATGCACGATGCCAAAGCGCTTGCTGTAACCATAGGCCCATTCGTAGTTGTCCAGCAGCGACCACACCAGGTAGCCCTTGAGGTTGACCCCTTCGGCCACCGCGTCGCTGGCCACACCGAGATACTGGCGCAGGTAGTCCACGCGCGCCTGGTCGTCGCACTGGCCGTCCACCAGAACGTCCGGGCTGGCACAGCCGTTTTCCGTAACAAACAGCTCGGGGTTGCCAAACTCGTCACGCATCTGCAGCAACACTTCCTTGAATGCCGAGGGCGCAATCTCCCAGCCCATGTCGGTCACCGGCACACCTGCGGGCGGGTCCATCATTTGCACGCCAAACAAGGCATCGTGGTTGGCCTTGACGTAGTTGTAGCTGTAGTGGTTGAAGCCCAGCCAGTCCAGTGGCTGGCAGATGGTCTGCAGGTCACCGGGCTGCACGGCACCGCTGCGCTCTTCCAGCCACTGGGCCAGCAGTTGGGGGTATTGGCCCTTGATGAGCACATCACGGAAACCCCGGTTCCACAGCACATCCATATCCCGGGCCGCTTTTGCATCGGCCTCGGAGGCTGACGCAGGCCGCATGGGGTGCAGATTGGGAATGATTCCGTACTTCACCTGCGGGGCAATGGCACGCATGGCGGCCACGGATGAACCGTGCGCCATGTTGATGTGGTGGATGGCACGCAAAGTGGCGCGTTCGTCCGTCAGTCCCGGTGCGTGCCGGCCGAACATGTAGCCGATCAGCGCAAAGATGTTGGGTTCGTTGAAGGTGGCAATCCGTGGCACCCGGTCGCCCAGGGCGCGGGTCATGATTTCGGCGTAGTCGGTAAACCAGCCCACAATGTCGCGGTTGGCCCAGCCACCCTTGTCTTGCAGCGCCTGGGGCAAGTCCCAGTGGTACAGGCACAGCCAGGGTTCGATACCGGCTTCCAGCACCGCATCTACCAAGCGGTCGTAAAACGCCAGGCCTTTGGCATTGGCCGGGCCGATCCCGTCGGCCTGGATACGAGGCCACGCGCTGGAAAAGCGGTACACCCTGGCACCCATTTGTTTCAGCAGCGCAATGTCTTCCGGGTAGCGGTGGTAGTGGTCACAGGCTACGCTGCCGTCTTCGCGGTTGACCACCTTGCCGGGTGTACGGGCAAAGGTGTCCCAGATGCTGATGCCGCACCCGTCCAGGTTGGTTGCACCTTCGATCTGATAGCTGGCAGTGGATGCGCCCCAGAGAAAGTCTTTGGGAAAGGTTTTCACGATCTGCTCCTTGGGTCAATGACAGGTGGTATCGGGGATGGCGCCGGGGTGCCCTTCACGGCGGGAATGTCCAGATTCAGAGGCTCGCAGGGGCCATCTGCCACGGAGTCCCGCCACACCACATGGGGCTGGAAATTGCGCTTGACCGGCAACCGCAGGCCATAACACAGGTTGAGCAAATGACGGCAACCGTTGGTGGCCACATCGCGCATTGGCAAATGCACCGTTGTCAGCGATGGCGTGGTGAACGGTGCCAAATCGGTATCGTCGTAGCCCATCACCGAAATATCCTGTGGCACGCGCAGACCGTCCTGAGTGAAGCGCAGGATGGCTGCCATGGCCATGACGTCGTTGGCACAGAACACCGCCGTGAAATTCCGTTTGGGCACCTTCAACAAGGTGTCGGCTGCGGCATAACCACTGCCGAAGGTGAACATGCCGTCCACCTGATACCCGTCCTTGAGCTGCACCCCATGCAGCGCCAGCTCGGCTTTGAAACCGGCCATGCGCAACGCAATATCCGGGCCATGGCTTGTGCCCTGTATGGTCGCAATGCTGCGGTGCCCGCGCGAGAGTAATGCACGGGCCGCCAACTGCCCCGCCAAGTAGTGGTCGGCACTGAAGCTGTCGGTCTTCATCCCTGGAATGATGCGGTTGAGCACCACCAGACGTGGGTTCTGCTTGTGCAACGCCAGAAACTGTTTGTCGGAGACTTGCGAGCTCAGCGCCAGTACCCCGTCGCATTCTCTTTGAAACAAAAAGTCCAGGCTGTTGAGTGCCTGCTCTGCTTCGCCGCCATGCCCATAACCACTGGCTGCCATCATGTGGCGGTCTGCCATACGCAACTCCGCATCGATGCAATGCAGTATGGGTGAGTAGAACGAGCCTTCGAATACGGGCACGAACACACCGATCATTCCGGATTCGCGCAGCGATAACGCGCGTGCAGCAGAAGACGGCCGGAAGTTCAACGCCTGTACAGCGGCCTGCACGCGTGAAAGTGCCACTTCGGATACGGCCCCCTTGCCAGAAATGGCCCGTGATGCCGTGCCCACGCCCACCCCAGCCAGCTTTGCCACATCCTTGATCGTTGCCATCGTGCGCTCGTGCAACAGGCCTGCTTACAGGCGTTCCTGGGTATCTGCGTCAAACAGGGACAATTCGCCCGGGGCCATCTGCAAACCAACCACAGAGTCCAGCTGGGGTGTGGCCTGCGCCTCCAACTGGACCGACAGCAATGTGCCCTGTGTTTCCAGCCACACGATCTGGCTGGAGCCCATGGGTTCGATCAGGGATACGGTGGCACCCCCTTGAACAGTGGCAGAAGCATCGCAAAGTTTGATGGACTCCGGACGCACGCCGAGCACACAGCGGTGTCCGCTGGACACGGGCTTGTGCAATGGGTAGTTACTCAAGTCAACAGTCAGTGCGGCAGACTGAAAGCGCGTGACACCGCCTTCCAGCTGCAAAGTGCCTTCAATGAAATTCATGCTGGGCGAGCCCAGGAACCCCGCCACGAACATATTGGCCGGACGGGCGTAAATGACAGCGGGGGTATCAATTTGCTGGATCTTTCCGCCAAGCATCACAGCAATGCGCGTGGCCAGTGTCATGGCCTCCACCTGGTCGTGCGTCACATAAATCATGGTGGTGTGAATATCCTTGTGCAACTGCTTGAGTTCACGACGGAGTTCTGCGCGGAGCTTGGCGTCCAGGTTGGACAAGGGTTCATCAAAAAGAAAGACCTTGGCATCACGCACCAAGGCACGACCAATGGCCACGCGCTGACGTTGGCCACCAGACAACTGGGAGGGTCGGCGCTTGAGCAGCTCCTTCAGATGCAACATCTCGGCCGCCCGGTCCACGCGCTTGTCGATCTCGGCCCTGGCCACGCCAGCCACGCGCAGGCCAAATGACATATTGCGTTCCACGTTCATGGTTGGATACAGTGCATAGGACTGAAAGACCATGCCAATGTCACGGTCCTTGGGGTCAGCCCAGGTCACATCTTTTTCACCAATATGGATGCTGCCGTCGGTCACTTCGTTGAAGCCGGCAATGCTGTGCAGCAGGGTCGACTTGCCGCAGCCAGAAGGCCCGAGAAGTACCAGGAATTCACCGTCATGGATCTCCAGATTCATGGACTTGAGAATGCTCACGCCCCCCAGGACAATGTCGAGATCTTTGATGTTTACAGTTGCCATGGTGTTGGAATTCGTAGTATGGGTTGGATGTGACTCGACCTAGCCCTTGACAGCGCCAGCGGCAATACCCCGGACGAACCAGCGGCCGGAGAAGAAATACACCGCCAGGGGCACCAGCGAGGTCAGGATGGTGGCAGCCATGTCGATGTGGTAGCGCCGTTCGCCGAACGTGGTGTTGACCAGGTTGTTGAGCTGCACCGTCATGGGGTAGTTGTCTCTGCCGGCGAAGATCAGGCCAAACAGGTAGTCATTCCAGATGCCGGTCAATTGAAGAATGGTGGCGACGATCAGCATGGGAGTGGCCATGGGCAACATGAGCTGCAGGAAGATGCGCCAGAAGCCGCCACCGTCAATGCGTGCGGCCTTGAAGAGTTCCTGGGGCACTGACACGTAGTAATTGCGAAACAGCACGGTCAGCACCGGCATGCCGAAGATGCAGTGCACCAACAAAATGGCCCAATAGGTGTTGTAGAAGCCGCCCAAACGGAACCAGGCCACCAACGGATAAATCATGACCTGGAAAGGCACGAAGGCACCCAGCATCATGATGCCGAACAGGATGTCACCCCATTTGGAGCGCCAGAAACTCAACGCGTAACCGTTCAGCGCACCCAGAAATACCGACAGCACCGTCGCGGGGATGACCAGGCGAACCGAATTCCAAAAGCCCCCTTGTATGCCCTCGCACGCCAAGGCGATGCAGGCCGAAGACCAGGCTTCTGCCCAGTTACCGAACTGAGGATTACCTGGCCAGGCAAACATCAGCGCCTGGCGTACCTCCGGTGCGGTCTTCAGCGACGTCACCACCATGACATACAAGGGCAGCAGGAAGAAGGCGGACACGCTCAGCAGGAAGGCATAAATGCCAATGCGGGCGGGTGTGATCAGTGCACGCCGCGGACGACGGGCCTGGCTTGACCGGTTTGGAATCTGATTCATGAAAATCCCCGGTTAATGACCGGCACGTTGACGCGCCTGAACCTTGGAGCGCCAGTACAACAAGGGTGTGAGTACCGTGAAAACGGTGATCAGCATCACGACCGACGCCGCCGAGGCCAGTCCGATGTTGTTGCGGCCAAACAAGTGGTCGATGATGAATTTGGCGGGTACTTCGCTGGCATCTCCCGGGCCGCCGCTGGTCATGATGGCGACCACATCGAAAGTCCGCACCAGTGCCACGGCCAATAACATGAAGGCGGTGGCGTAGGCCGGGCCCAGCTGGGGCAGTACCACGCTCAGGTAATAACGGGGCTTGGAAACACCATCCAGGCGTGCTGCTTTCCATTGTTCCTCATCGACTCCGCGAAGGGCGGCCAACAGGATGGCCATGGTGGTGCCACTGCCTTGCCAGACCATGGCCAGACCCACTGCATAAATCACGGTTTCCGGTCGCACAGTCCAGTCAAAGGTAAAACTCTCCCAGCCCATTTGCCGCATTGTGTTTTGCAAACCCAGTGTGGGGTTGAACAGCCATTGCCAGATTAAGCCAGTGACCACAAAACTCATGGCATAGGGGTAGAGAAAAATGGTGCGAAACCAGCTCTCTCCATTGACTTGCTGGTCGATGAAGACCGCCATCAGGGTACCCAGAATCAAGACCCCAATGACGTAGACCACCGCCAGTACACCCATGTGTTGCAGTGAAACGATCCATCGATCAGTGTCAAAAAGCCGTTCGAACTGCATCAGGCCTACCCAGTCGTTTCTAGGCAGCAGTTTCGAACTGGACAGGGAAATCCGGATGCTCCAGAGCACGGAGCCTACATAGGCAAGCAAGGCCGTTATGGCCATGGGCAGCAAGGCCGCGTGCAACGCCATGTTCAGGCGCCTGGGTCGTTGGCTTTTTGTCATGTTCGGGTCTCGTTCATGCTGCAACTCAACCCACTGGGCTATGACCACCCAGTCGGCCGAATCACAACATTAAGGAAATGAAACCCGGAGCACCGCACTGTGCCCCGGGAATTGACGCATCAGCGCTTGACGGCGGCGGTCATGGCCTTCAGCGCATCGTCCACCGACTGGTTGGAGTTCCAGAATTTGCTGACCGCATCTTCAAATGCGCCATTGGCATCCGGCGTCAACAACTCGTTGTTGCTCTCGAGCAGACGGTTCTCCTTGATAGCCTGCACACCGGCCTGGGCGCAGATATCCACCTTGCTCAGATCCACGTCGGTGCGGATCGGGATGGAGCCCTTCTTGTTGTTAAAGGCTACCTGCACAGCAGGAGAAATCATCATTTCAGCCAGTTTCTTTTGAGCCGCAGCCGAATCGGGCTTGCTGTTCTTGGGGAACACGAACACGTCACCGCCAATCGCGTAAGGCATCTTGGGACCACCAGCCATGAAGCAACCGAAATCCTTGCCCGCGGCTTTGTTGGCATTCATGAACTCGCCCTTGGCCCAGTCACCCATGAACTGAAATCCTGCCTTGCCCTCGATGACCATGCCGGTGGCAAGGTTCCAGTCGCGCCCAGGGGATCCGGGATCCACATAGTCCTTGAGCTTCTTGAAACTCTCCAGGGTCTTGCGGAACTGCGGACCAGAGGTGTCTTTGTCCTTGAAGGTCTTCATGTAGAGGTCTTTCCCGCCGACAGCCAGCATGATGGACCGGAAGGTGATGCCTTCCTGCCAGCCTTGACCACCCAGGGCCAGCGCAACGGTGCCAGTGGCCTTGACTTTGTCAAGTGCGGCGAACATCTCGTCCAGAGTAGCCGGGTCTTTGGTCACACCGGCCTTGGCCAGAACGGCCTTGTTGTACCAGACCCAGTTCTCGTTGTGCAAATTGACCGGCACGGCGTAGTAGTGGCCGCCGACCTTGATGGAACTCTTGATCTTTTCCGGAAGCAGCTTGTCCCAGTTGCCTTTGGCAGCAACGTCATCAAGATTGGTCAGCAAGCCTTCCTTGATAACTTCCTCATACTGTTTGCCATAGTTGAACTGCGCTGCAGTCGGAGCGTCACCACCCATGGTTCGGTTGATCGTGACCGTGCGCGCCTGAGCGCCACCGCCACCCGCGATGGGGTTGTCTGTCCACTTGCCGCCGGCCTTGGTATAGGCATCGGCAAACTCCTTGATGGCCGCAGCTTCGCCGCCAGAGGTCCACCAGTGAATCACCTCGGCATTTTGCGCGTGGACAGCGCCCGTCATACTCAGGCCAGCAACCAGCAGTGCCAGCAGATTTTTGGAATGTGCTTTCAATTGATGTCTCCTCAAGATGTTTTGGGCTACGAGCCCGAATTCCCGACGCCGCCGGGGTGTTTCTAGGTTTGCAGTTGCATATGGAACCGGTTCCAGTTGCAAGCAGGATTTGAAACGTACGGCGGAAGATTGAGAAGTAGTGGAAACCCTAGTAATTGCCTACGGGCTTTCGACAACCCCTGCTCAGGCCGGGCACCACCGACCAGAATCCGGGCACACACTGGTCCGTGCGCCGTTCAGCCAGACTTGCTCATCCTCCAGTCGCAACGAGGTCGACGGGTCAATGTCAAAGACGATCCGAAGTGCCTGCCCGACATGGACATTCTCGATGGGAAGCTCCCAGGTCAGGAATACCTGGGTGCAATCCTGGTCTGGGGGAAAATCGGCCACATGAAAACCGCCGCTGCGGCGCTCAATAACAGCGTGAGGCTGGCCCGTATCGAATATCACCACCGTCCCCTTGACCAGGGGGATTCGATGGCCTGTGTGCGCAAAATGCAAGTCCAGACCCCTGTCCTCGCTGAGAAAGAGATTGCAAAAGGCCGCACCGCCGTACTGTGCGCCGTCATGGTGGTACCTGGCGCCGCGGCAGGCCATCAGGGCGACCTCACTGGTGGCAAGCACCTCGCGCAGGCCGAGTGTGTGCGTCCAGTCGGACACCGCCTGCACGCACTGCCTGTAGTCCGGCCAGCGCACACGCGCTCGCGCCAAAGGCAATGCCTCCACGTCTCCGGGTTCCAGGCCCAGGCGCAAGGATGTCTCTCTTTGCCAGTCTGCCATCAGCCTGGCAGGGGGCACAGGTACATCGACCGTGCCTGATAACACGACGTCACTCACACTTCGACTGCGGATGGCCTCGCCACTCCAGTAATAAGAGACAGGGAGGTCTCGCACACGACGCCCTACTCCACCGTCACGCTTTTTGCCAGGTTGCGCGGCTTGTCCACATCGGTTCCGCGTGCGCAGGCCGTGTGATAGGCCAGCAACTGCAGCGGCACCACGTGCAGCAGGGGTGACAACTCACCGTAGTGCTCGGGCATGCGAATCACGTGCAGGCCTTCACCCGATTCAATTTTGGTTCCGGCATCTGCCAGCACATACAAAACGCCACCGCGCGCGCGCACTTCGTGCAGATTGCTTTTGAGCTTTTCCAGCAAGGCATCATTCGGGGCCACGGTCACCACCGGCATGGCGCTGGTAACCAGTGCCAGCGGGCCATGTTTGAGTTCACCCGCCGGGTAGGCCTCTGCGTGGATGTAGCTGATCTCTTTCAGTTTGAGAGCACCCTCCATCGCAATCGGGTAATGCAGGCCACGCCCCAGAAACAAGGCGTTTTCCATTTTGGCGAAATCATCGGCCCAGGCCATGATTTGTGGCTCCAGCGCCAGCACCGCCTGCAGGGCTGCAGGCAGATGACGCATCGCTTTCAAGTGGCGCGCCTCTTCCGCGTCACTGAGCCGCCCTTTGGCCTGTGCCAATGCCAGGGTCAGCAAAAACAGGCCCGCCAGTTGCGCGGTAAATGCCTTGGTAGACGCCACGCCAATCTCGATGCCGGCACGGGTGACATAGGCCAGTTTGCACTCGCGCACCATGGCACTGGTGGCCACATTGCAAATGGTCAGCGTGTGGCTCATGCCCAGCCCCTGGGCGTGGCGCAGGGCGGCCAGCGTGTCTGCGGTTTCGCCCGACTGGGTGATGGTGACCACCAGCGTTTTGGGGTTGGGCACCGAGTCACGGTAACGGTACTCGCTGGCGACTTCCACCTGGGTCGGAATTTTGGCGATGCTCTCCAGCCAGTACTTGGCGGTGCAGCCACTGTAATAGCTGGTGCCACAGGCCAGAATGAGCACCGAGTCGATGTCCTTGAATACGCGGTGCGCACCATCACCAAACAACTCCGGCACGATGCCCGCTACACCTTCCAGTGTGTCGGCAATGGCGCGGGGCTGCTCAAAGATTTCCTTTTGCATGTAATGACGATACGGGCCCAGCTCGGCCGCGCCGCTGTGGGCCAGCACGGTCTTGACCGGGCGCTGTGCGGGTGCCACTGATCTGTGGGCCTTGTCCACCAGCCAGTATTTGCCCAGCTGCACATCCACCACATCGCCTTCGTCAAGGTAGACGATTTGATCGGTCACGCCCGCCAGTGCCATCGCATCACTGGCCAGAAAGTGCTCGCTGCCGTCTTTGCCAACGCCCAGAATCAGCGGCGAGCCCGCGCGTGCACCAATGAGGCGCTGCGGTTCGTCCTTGCAAAACACCGCGATGGCGTAGGCCCCATGCAAGTGGCCCACGGCGGCTTTGACCGCTTCAAACAGGTCACCGTCATACAGGCTGTCAACCAGATGGGCGATGACTTCCGTATCGGTCTGGCTCAGGAAAACATAGCCGCGTGCGCGCAGGGATGCGCGCAGTTCATCATGGTTTTCAATGATGCCGTTGTGCACCAGGGCAATACGGCCCGGCCGGGCATCTGAATCGTCACCCGTGCCGTGGCTGAAATGGGGGTGTGCGTTGTGCACCGCAGGCGCGCCGTGTGTTGCCCAGCGCGTGTGGGCGATGCCGGTCGTACCCTCGAGTTTGCTGGTCGCCACCTGCGCCATCAGTTCTGCCACGCGCGACGTGCTGCGCGCCCGCTTCAGGCCATCGGCATAAACGGCCACGCCGCAGGAGTCATAACCCCGGTACTCCAGGCGCTGCAAGCCCTGCACCAGAATGGGAACGATATTGCGCGTGGAAACCGCACCGACAATGCCACACATAAGCTGCTCCAAAAATAAGTGAGGTGATGGTAGCCGCGACTTCAAGAAATATCACGACAAATAAGTCACACATTTATTGATAAATTTCACAATATTTCAATAAATTCCATTTATTTCATAAATAATATAAAAATGGAACAAATCGTCGTAGATGAGATTGATTTATTGCTGCTGGACCAGCTCCAGCACGACGCCTCCTTGAGCAACCAGGAACTCGCGCAGCGGGTGAATACCTCGCCGCCCACCTGCCTGCGCCGGGTCAAACGCCTGAGCGAAGCCGGGCTGATCGAGCAGCAAATCGCCATCCTGTCCACCGACAAACTGGCCGTGGTTCTGGGCCACGGTCTCAACGTGATTGTGGAGGTCACGCTGGACCGTCAAGGCGCTGAAGCACAGGAAGCATTTGAGCAGCGTGTGGTGCTGGACGACGCCGTACAGCAGTGTTACCGCGTGTCGCCCGGCCCTGATTTTGTGCTGGTGGTGCACGCCCTGAACATGCCGGACTACCTTGCGCTGTCGCAGCGGCTGTTGACCAGCGACGCCAACGTGCGCAACGTCAAGGCGTTTTTCAGCACCCGGCGCAGCAAGTTTGGTGCACGTGTGCCTATGCCGCCCCGCTCGAACCTGCCTCGAAAAGCGGCAGGGTAAAACGAATGGTGCAACCGGCGTCCACATCGCCCTCGGCCCAGACAGTGCCACCGTGGCGCTCCACGATCTTGCGCGTCAAAGCCAGCCCCAGGCCGGTGCCTTCAAATTCCGTGGCACTGTGCAGGCGCTGAAACACGCGAAACAACTTCTCCTTGAACCGCGGGTTAAACCCCACACCGTTGTCTTTGATGTGAAATACGCAAAAACCGTTGTCGGCCAGCGCCCAACCGATCTCGATGCGTGCCACGGGTCGACCCCGGGTGTACTTCAGCGCATTGGACAGCAGCTTGTTCCAGACCTGGCGGACCAACGCCGCGTCGGCGCACACCGGCGGAAAATCTTGCGCCACTGCCCATTCGATCTGGCGGTCAGCCACGTCTGCAGCCAAGGCGGATGTGGCTGTGCCTTGCAGATCCTGAAGCAGCTGGCCGGTATCGACACAGCCATTCGATACAGCGGCATGGCCCAACTTTGACAGCTCCGTCAGCCCGTCAATCAACACCCCCATGTGTTTGGCCGCCACGCTGACCGTCTTCAGGCTGGCGATGATGGCGGGGTCAGGATGCTGGCCCAGGTCTTCCTTGATGATCTGCACATAGGCCGTCACGTGGCGCAGCGAGGCCCGCAGGTCATGCGACACGGAATAGGTGAACTCTTGCAGCTCGGCACGGGCCTGAGCCAGCTGCACTTGCAGCAACGCGATCTCTTGTTGCGGGGTGTTCGGCTCGTGATTCATGGCGTCACCTGCGTTACGGGCAATGTTGTCACTTCTGCGGTTTTTTACCGACGGCACTGGCCCCTTTGACCGGCCGATCCCAGCCGGCAATGCTGAGCTGCCTGGCACGGGAAACACTGAGCGCCCCGGCGGGTGTGTCTTTGGTGATGGTGGAGCCACCCCCCACCGTGCCGCCTGCACCCAGGGTAACCGGGGCCACCAGTACGCAGTTGCTGCCCACATGCACATCGGCCTCAATTACCGTACGGTGTTTGTTGGCCCCGTCGTAGTTGGCGGTGATGCTGCCCGCACCAAAATTTACCCGCTCGCCCACCGTGGCGTCACCCAGATAGGCCAGATGATTGGCTTTGGCACCACGGGCCAGCGTCGAGTTTTTGACCTCGACAAAATTGCCGATGTGCACCTCTGCACCCAGCACCGCACCGGGGCGCAGCCGGGCAAACGGGCCAATCAGTGCGCCCTCGCCCACATTGACGCCCAGTTTTTCACCGTCAATATGGGTAAACGGATGAATCACCGCCCCCGCTGCAATGCGGGCATTGGCAATGACGCAGTTGGCACCAATGCGCACGTCTTCACCGAGCGACACCATGCCTTCAAACACACAATTCACGTCGATTGACACATCCGGCCCGCACACCAAGGTGCCCCGTACGTCAAAGCGCGCCGGGTCGGCCAGACGCACACCCTGCTCCATGAAACGGTCAGCCAGACGCCGCTGGTAGGCACGCTCGAGCTCTGCCAACTGCACCGGGCTGTTGACCCCGTCCACCTGCACCTTGTCGTGGGTACGCGTGGCAACCACGTTCACACCGTCACTCACGGCGAATTTCACGATATCAGTCAGGTAAAACTCGCCCTGCACGTTGTCATTGCGCAGGCGGGCCAGCCAGTTTTTGAGCTGGGCGGTGGGCACAGCCATCACGCCGGTATAAATCTCGCTGATCTCGCGTTGTACGGCCGTTGCGTCCTTGTGCTCAACAATCGCCAAAACCTGATCGCCCTGGCGAATGATGCGACCGTAGCCGGTGGGGTCTGGCATGCTCACCGTGAGCAGCGCGAGTTTGTCTGCGCCGCAATCTGCCATCAGGCCACGCAAGGTATCGGCCTCAATCAGGGGCACGTCGCCATTCAGAATCAGGGTCACACCATCGTCGGGCAACACCGGCACCGCCTGCTGCACCGCGTGCCCGGTGCCCAATTGCGGCTCCTGACGCACAAATTTCAAGCCAAATTGGCCTGTAGACCCCGTGGAATATGCGCAAGCTGCTTCAACTTCGATAGCACCGTGACCCGTCACCAGAACCACACTGCGCACGCCCAGACCGGCCACAGTGTCCAGCACATGCTGCACCAAAGCGCGTCCGGCCAAGCGGTGCAATACTTTGGGCAGTTTGCTTTTCATGCGGGTGCCCTTGCCCGCGGCCATGATCACCACATCCACTGCTGCCATGTTCTTATCCCTTCAGTCGTTTGCAAATACCGCCCGAATTATCAGCCTGATAGCCGTGGTTTTACTGGTGGGGGCCTGCAGTGCCATCAAAATTGGCTACAACAATGCGCCCGAGTTGGCGTACTGGTGGCTGGACGCCTATGCCGACTTCAACGACGCGCAAACGGTCAAGGTTCGGGATGAGCTGGCCCGGCTGCACCAATGGCACCGCGCCACCGAGCTCCCCAGACTGGCCGATCTGCTGCAAAAAATGCAGCGCCTGGCACCCACCGATGTCACGCCCGAGCAGGTCTGCGGCCTGTACACCGACTTGCGAAGCCGCCTGGATGCGACCACCGTGCAGGCCGGGCCTGCCGTGGTGGCGCTGGCGACCAGCCTCACCCCCGCGCAACTGGCCCACATCGAGGCCCGGTTCGACAAAACCAACACCCAGTGGCGCGAGGAATGGCTGGACGGCAGCCTGGCGCAGCAGCAAACCCGGCGTCTGAAGTCTCTGGTGGAACGGTTTGAGCGGATTTACCCGACGCTGGAGGAGCCCCAACTGGCGGTTTTGCGGGCGTTCATTGCCAGCGCCAGTTTTGACCCCCAGCTCAACTACACCGAGCATGTTCGCCGCCAGCAGGACCTGCTGCAAACCCTGCGCCAGATCAATGGCCTGATCGACGGAAACCGGCTGTCCAATGGCCAGGCCACAGCGGCACTTCATGCCTATCTGGAGCGAAGTGCCAACCCGGCCAGCTCCCCCAACCCGGCCTACCGGGCCCACAGTGAAAAGTCCCTGCCAGACAGTTGCAAGGCGTTTGCGCAGCTTCACAACAGCACCACGCCTGAGCAGCGCGACCGTACAGGCAAACGACTGGCAGCCTATGAGCGCGATGCACGTGATCTGGCGGCGCAACGCTAAACAGTCTCAAAATTTTACAAACGGCGCCACGCACCACTGGTATTCTTTGCGTTCTCATGAATATTTTCCTGATTGACGAGCACACGCTGTTTCGCGAAGGCATGCAGTGGCTGCTGCGCCCGTTGGCCGATTCACTGGAACTGACCCACTTTGATGCCTGTGAGCAGGCCCTGAAACTGCCCGGCAACACACCAGCGCCCGACCTGATTCTGAAAGACTGGCACCGGGGTGCCAGCAGTTTTTTAGCCTTGCGGGCGCTGTGTGACCGGTTTCCCCGCAGCCCGGCTGTCGTGGTGTCCGGGGAAAGCAATCCGGAGCTGATTCGCAAAATCATCGCACACGGTGCGGCTGGTTTTATCCCCAAAAAGTCAACCGCCGAAGCACTTGTCGGGGCACTGCGCCAGGTCTTGCGCGGTGAGGCATTTGTGCCCCTGGCTATTGAGGACGGGCGCCAGTCCCGCACCGGGGCCCAAAGTCGGCAACCCCGTTTGCTGGAAGTGGCCAGCTCCTGGCCAGACCTGACCGCGCGGCAAATTGATGTGTTTCAAGGGGCCCTGATGGGCCTGACCAACAAGGAAATCGCACGCGAACTCAGTATCACGGACGGCACGGTCAAGCAGCACCTGAGCGCCATCTACCAGGTGCTGGGTGTGACCAGCCGCTCGGAAGCCGTGTCCGTTGCCGCCCGGCGCGGCATTCGGGCCAACCCGGGCGTCTAGGCAACGCGTGAGGCCCTCAGGCCTGTAACGACGTCCACATCTCCTGATCACGCGCGGCGGTCCAGATGCGCGGGTTTTTGATGCCTTTGGCCTCGTCAAACGCACGGCTCACGTCAAACGGCAGGCAGTGCTCGTAAATGAAGACGTCACCAAACACGGGGTCCATGCTCTTGCGGGTGTGCGCCATCGCAGCCTTGAGGTCCATGTTGGCCGCAGCCGCCTCTTGCCCGCAGCGGTAAAGCGTTTCAACCCACTGCCGGGTGTAGTCCAGCGCCTTGTTGACGTCGGTGTTGCCTTTCATGGCCTCGCCACGACCGGGCACGATGTAGTCGGCCTTGAGTGCACGCAGCACCTCCAGCGTGGCCGGCCATTCTTCAAGCTGCGCATCACCCGTGTACACCCCGGCCTTGTATTCAACCAGGTCCCCGCTGAACAACACTTTTTCTGATTCAACCCAGGCAATGGTGTCGCCGCGGGTATGGCCTGGGCCGGGATGCCAGATTTGCACGGTCACGCCACCCAGATCGAGTGTGAGCTTGCCGGGAACCTCACCCTGCACCGGGTTGCCCCCCCCGATCACCAGTGTGGGCCAGGTCAGGCCCGGCACGCTTTCGGAATTGCGAAACAGCCTTGGGAAGCGCTCCATCTCGCTTTGCATGTCCTGTGCACCACGCTCTTTGATCAGCTCCAGCGTGCCCTGGCTCGCTATGACTTCAGTAGCACCTTGCGCAATGTAGGCGCTGGCTCCCAGCACACGGACGGCATGATAGTGCGTCAGCAACACGTATTTGATGGGTTTGTCACTGATGGTGCGAATCTTTGCAATCAGGTCTTGCGCCATGGCGGGCGTGGCCGTGGCGTCGCTCACCATGATGAATTTGTCGCCCATGATCACGCCTGAATTGGGGTCGCCCTCAGCGGTATAGGCCCAGCAATGCGGGCTGAGCTGCTCAAACGTGATGGTCTTGTCGGCTAGATCAGCCTGGCTGGCAAACGCCTTGGTGGCGGCCTGGCCGCCTTCTTTTTGGGTGGGGGTGGACATCCGTAACTCCTGTGAAGACCTGAATTTTACCTAATCGTAATGCGTTACGCATTGTTGAACTCTATCCAGCCTGAGCAGCATAGCCGTTATCTGCCCATGGCCCAAGACAAGCCCATTTTTCCATACCCGATGGCGGGTTATGCGCAACCGGTGTTGAACTAGACTGTGTGCTTTAAATTATGCAAATCGCCACGGCCGTTTTCATGCCACCTGTATGACACCAGAACCAGACGCTTCACAACCCGGTCAGCTGCCAGCCGCGTCATTAAGCCGGTTGTTGCGGCGTCAGCTGGGTTGGCTGGCAGCGGGCATCATCTTCATTTCAGGGTGTCTGATTGCGTTGATCCTGAGCCACATGCGAAGCTTGGCAATCAACTCAGGCGAGCGCTTGACCGAATCGTTTGCACAGGTCATTGAAGAACAGACCAGCCGCACGTTTCAGGCCGTCGATCAACGACTGCAGCTGGCAACAAACGGGCTGGCACAGCTCGCCGCCTCGGGCAACCTCACCGGGCAGACGGCCCAGGCATTTTTGCGTGAGCAGATCAAGGACATGCCGTTTGTGCGTGTGCTGGTGGTTACCGACGCGCAGGGCCGAATCCAGTACGAAACCGGTACCGGCTCAAGCGGACTCAATGTCGCCGATCGGGCCTACTTCCAGATCTACCAGACCCAGCCGCAGACCGGTTTCTATGTCGGCGTGCCAGTGCGCGCCCGCACGACTGGCAGCTGGACCATCAGCGCGGCCCGACCCGTAACATCCGGCAATGGCACTTTTGCCGGCGTGATGGTGGCGGCAGTCGATCCACCTTATTTCGACAAACTCTGGCGCGCTGTCAATCCGGGGGTGGGTGGTTCGGTTGCCCTTTTTCGCCGTGATGGCGTGCTGATGATGCACAGCCCATTCAATGAGCCGATCATGGGAAAGGTTTTCCCGGATCGTCCCTTGATCAACGAGCCGCTGTCAAAAAGTCCGGTCGGGAGCTACCAGGATACCCGTGCAGTTGACGGGATCGTCAAAATACTGGCCTACCGGACCTTGTCCGCACACCCCGAATTCACTGTCGAAGTCGGCCAGTCGCTGGAACACCTTTTGGCTCCCTGGCGGCAACTGGCAACGCTGGCCCTGGTCATCTGGGCCGCGGCGGCGGCAGTCATCGTTGTCCTCGGTGTGATTCTGAACCGGGCGTGGCGGCAAAGAATTCAAGCCGAAACCCATGCCCTGCAGGTCATGCAGCGGCTCACCCTGGCCACCGACTCCGCCATGATCAGCGTGTGGGACTGGGACTTGAAATCGGACCGCTGGTCCGCCTCGCCAACCTATTTCAAAATGCTGGGCTACGACCCCGAAGAGGGTTTTGTCGATAACGACCAATGGCTGGCACGGATTCACCCGGAGGATCGGGATACCGTCACCGCAAGCATCAAGGCGGCCCTGGACGGGTCTGAGTCCCCCTACCAATACGAAGCCCGGATACGCCATGGTGACGGTTCGTTCAGATGGATCAGCGTGATCGGGCGCGTCGCTGCACATGACCAACAAGGCCAGGCAAGCCGATTGTTGGGCGTCTCCACCGACATCACCGAACGCAAACAAACCGAATCGGCCTTGCGCCAGAGCGAAGAGAACCTCGCCATCACCTTGCAGTCCATCGGCGACGCCGTTATTGCCACCGATAGCGCGGGGCTGATCACCCGCATGAACCCGACAGCCGAACGGATGACGGGCTGGCCGCTGGCAGATGCTGCCGGGCGACCTTTGACCGAGGTGTTTCACATCATCAACGCCCAAACCCGGGCGCTCTCGATCAACCCTGTGCAACTGGTGATGGCACATGGCAAAGTTGTCGGGCTGGCAAACCATACCGCATTGATTGCCCGTGATGGCCGGGAATACCAGATCTTTGACAGTGCCGCACCGATTCGCAACCCGTCTGGCCAGATTGTGGGGGTGGTCCTGGTCTTCAGCGATGTCACCGAAGACTACCGCTTGCGACAGTCTCTGGCGAGCACGGTCGAGATGTTGGAGCGAACCGGCGAATTGGCCAAGGTCGGTGGCTGGGAGCTGGACTTGCGCACCCAAAAGCTCACATTTTCGCGAGAGGCCTTCAGGATCAATGATCTCGACCCGACCGAGGCACCCGTTGTTGAACAAGGATTCGCCCTTTACCCCCCGGAGGTCCGTCCGGTTATCCAGGCCGCCATTCAGGCCGCAATGACCAGCGGAACGCCCTTTGATCTGGAAGTGCCCAGGATGACGGCCAAGGGCCGGCCCATCTGGGTTCATACACAAGGTGCCGCCGTGATGGAGAACGGCAAGGCGGTCAAGTTGCTCGGCGCATTTCAGGACATCACCGAGCGCAAGCTGACAGCCACCGCGCTGGGCCAGAGCGAGGCGCGTTTCCGCAGCAGCTTCAACTCGGCGGGTGTCGGCATGGCCATTACCGGGCTGGATGGCCGCTGGCTGCAAGTGAACCAGGCGCTGTGCGAGATCGTCGGCTATCAGGAAGAGGAGCTGCTGACCAAGACATTTCAGGATTTGACCTACCCTGACGACCTTGCTGGGGATCTGGCGAACCTGCAGACCTTGCTCGATGGCTCAGCGCAATCATTCCGAATGGAGAAACGCTACGTCCACCACGCAGGTCACACGGTATGGATCAACCTGAGTGTTTCGCTGGTACGCGACGCCTCCGGCTCACCACTGCATACCGTGGCCCACATGGAAGACATCAGCCAGCGCAAGAAACTGGAGCAGGAACTGAGCGAGAGCGAGGAACGCTACCGCCGTATCGTGCAGACGGCGGAGGAGGGCATCTGGAGCATTGACGCACAGGCGAAAACCTCGTTTGTCAACCCGAAGATGGCGCAGATGCTGGGATACACCCCCGACGACATGCTCGGGCGTGCGTTGACCGACTTCATGGACGATGAGGGTCGGACCATCGCGGAACGCAATATCGAGCGCCGTCGCCAGGGCATCACCGAGCAGCACGACTTCAAATTCCTGCGCAAGGACGGCTCGGCATTCTGGAGCGTGGTCGCGACCAATCCGATCCTCGATGCGCATGGCACGTATACCGGTGCGCTGGCGATGATCACCGACATCACCGCGCGCAAACAGGACGAGGAAGCGCTGCGCATTGCGGCCAGTGCCTTCGAGTCGCAGCAGGGCATGTTTGTAGCCGATGCACAGTGGGTGATCCTGCGGGTTAACAGGGCCTTCACCGAGATTACCGGCTACACCGCACAGGAGACCATTGGACAGACGCCGTTGATGCTGAGGTCGGGTCGCCACGACCTCAGCTTTTTTGAAACCATGACCGACAGTCTTGAACGCACGGGGGTGTGGCAAGGTGAAATCTGGGATAAACGAAAGAACGGTGAAGTATTTCCCCAATGGCTTTCCATCACCGCCGTCAAAAACGGTGCAGGGCAGGTAACGCACTATGTGGATGCCTTCACGGATATCACGTCTCGCAAGGCCGCCGAAGAGCAGATTCAAAGCCTGGCCTTCTTCGACCCGTTGACCGGCCTGCCCAACCGCCGGCTTTTGATGGACCGGTTGAAACAGGCCATGGCCGCCGGCTCACGGCGCCAGCACAAAGGCGCGCTGCTGTTCATCGATCTGGATAATTTCAAGATCCTGAATGACACACGCGGCCACGCCACAGGCGACATCCTGCTGCAGCAGGTGGCTCACCGTTTAAGCGCCTGCATCCGCGAGGGCGACACCGTGGCCCGTCTGGGTGGTGACGAATTCGTGGTGATGCTGGAAGACCTGAACGAAAACGCGATTGAAGCGGCCACCCAGGCCGAAATCGTGGGCGGGAAAATCCTCGAAAGCCTCAACCACATCTACCAGTTTGCCGATTTCGCGCACCACAGCACGCCCAGTATTGGTGTCACCCTGTTTGGCGAGCATCCGGAGGGTATCGAAGAACCACTGAAGCGGGCAGATCTGGCCATGTACCAGGCCAAAGCGGCTGGCCGCAACAGCCTGCGATTCTTTGATTTGCAGATGCAGGCGGTGGTGACGGCCCGCGCAACCGTGGAGGCAGACCTGCGTGAGGCGCTGATACACCATCACCTGCAACTCTATTACCAGCCCCAGGTATCGGGTGACCAGCTGATGGGAGCCGAAGCGCTGGTACGCTGGAACCACCCACAACGTGGCCTGGTGGCACCTGCCGAATTCATTCCCCTGGCCGAAGAGACCGGGCTGATCGTGCGACTGGGCCACTGGGTGCTGGACACAGCCTGCCAGCAGTTGGCAAGCTGGGCTGGGCAGGCAGACATGGCACACCTCACGGTTTCGGTGAATGTCAGCCCCCGTCAGTTCAAGCAGGCAGATTTCGTCGGTCAGGTGCTGGCGGTTCTGGCGCGCACAGGTGCCCGCCCGCAGCAGCTCAAGCTGGAGCTCACCGAGGGCCTGCTGATCTCCAATGTTGAAGACATCATTGACAAAATGAGCGCACTCAAACGGGTGGGTGTGGGCTTCTCGCTGGACGACTTTGGCACCGGGTATTCATCACTCTCCCACCTGAAACGATTGCCCCTTTACCAGTTGAAAATTGACCAGGGTTTCGTGAGAGATATTCTGACCGACACCAATGACGCCGCCATTGCCCGGATGGTCATCGCCCTCGCGGACAGTCTGGGCCTGGAGGTCATTGCTGAAGGTGTGGAAACCGAGGCGCAACGGGATTTTCTGGCCCACCAGGGTTGCCATACCTATCAGGGGTATCTCTTTAG
>JBEEMW010000054.1:0-50815 GCA_041192445.1 Pseudomonadota bacterium
GTGGCATCCGGCCCCAGCGTTGCCTTGGCACTGGGTGGCAGGCGCGACTGCACCTGATTCAAATATTCCAGCACGCGTGAGCGTGCCCAGTACAGGTCGGTGCCATCTTCAAATAACACATAGACAAACGAGTCGCCAAAGAACGAGTACCCACGCACCGTCTTGGCCCCCGGCACCGACAGCATGGTGGTCGTCAGCGGGTAGGTGATCTGGTTCTCAACAATGCGCGGCGCTTGGCCGGGGTATGTGGTGCGGATGATGACCTGCACATCAGACAGATCGGGCAAGGCATCGAGTGGTGTTTTAAGCAGGCTATGTAGGCCCCAGGCGCTAACGATCAGCGTCGCCAGCAGCACCAAAAACCGATTGACGATGGACCAGCGGATGAGTCGGGCGATCATGGCTTGCCCCTCTGATTCGTCTTGGGCATGACCCCAACTTGCGGTGCAGTATTCAACCGGGCTTCGATCCCTTTGAGCGAAGCCTCAGAGTCAATCAGGAACTGAGACGACACCACCACGCGCTGCCCGGCCTGCAAACCGCGTTTGATCTCGGTTTGGCCGTTGCTCTCATAGCCGGTTTCCACCTCGACCGGGCGGAACTTGCCCTTGTCCTCGGCCAACATGACCACCATGCGCTTGCCTGTCTGGATTACCGCTTCCGTCGGAATCAGCAAGGACTTCTCCGCCCGCATGTCCATGAACTGCATGTTGACGAACATGCCAGGCACCAGCAGGTTGCCGGGGTTGGCCAACTCCACCCGGGCTTTGAGCGTGCGGGTCGTCGCATTGACTTCGGGCAATATTGCCTGAACCGTGCCACGCAAGGTCGTACCAGGTGCGGCTGCGCTGTTGGCTTGCACCCTGGTGCCAGGGCGAATCAAGGCGGCCTGGCTCTCGGGGACTTCTGCATTGGCCCACACGCTGCCAAGGCCATTGATTCGGAACAGCGTCGCTCCGGGCATGACCGTCATGCCTTCACGCGCCACAAGTTCTACCACCACACCGCCAATCGGCGCGGTGAGGGTGATGCGTGGTTGGGTCTTGCCGCTGTTCTCCACCAGCCCAACCTGTTCGTCGCTCATTCCCGCTTGGCGCATACGCTGGCGAGCGGCATCGACCAAGGTTGCCAAATCTGTGCCTTGCATGCGCCGCACCGACAGAAATTCTTCCTGTGCGGCAATCCAGTCGGGCACGTAGAGTTCAGCCAAGGGTTGGCCTTTGCTCACACGGTCCAGCGTGGCACGGACATACAGGCGCTCGACGTAGCCCGTGGCACGGGCTTGCACAAACGCCTGGTCACGCTCGTTGAAGCCGATGTTGCCCACCGCAGAGACCTGCGGCGACAACATGCCCTCGGTGACTTCTGAGGTTCGCACACCCAGGTTCTGCTGGATGCGCGGGCTGACTGTGATCTGGCTGCCATCACTGCCGCCATCCCCATCGGCATAGACCGGCACCAGCATCATGTCCATGAAGGGCGACTTGGCAGGTTTGTCGAATTTGTTGCCCGGCACCATGGGGTCGTGGTAGTAAAGCACCTTGCGTCCGGTCGCCGGGTCAACGTCACCCGCTTTAATGCCTTTCTCAATATGACGACGTGTCGCGTCTTCGCCTTCGGCAACACTTTGGGGAACTGCGCTGGGCGTAACGCGCGCTTGCGCTGCGGTGGTTCCAGTGGACGAAGCCGGTATGGCAACCATGCCAATGCCGCGCTGCATGCCCGTGACATACAGGCCATAGCCGCCGGCTCCAAATACGCCAGCACCCACCAAGCCAATCAGTAGGGGTTTGAGTTTTGTCATGTTATTTCTCCGTTGCGGGAATCAGGTATGCCAGTTGTGCCCACAGAGTGGCCGTTTCCATCTCCAGACGCAGGCGATCCATGCTGGTGTCAATTTCCATGCGCCGTGCTTCGAGCACAGCCGAGAGCAAGCCGCTGCCACCCCGGTAGGCGGCTATCGCGGCACGGGTGCGCTCAAGCGAAAGTGGTATCAGCGCACGGTCGTATTGCACCAGGCGCTCACGGTTACTTTGCCATTCCTGCAACCACACGCGGGTGTCAGCGACATGCTCCCGCGTGGCTTCCTCTCGCTGGGCGCGCATCTGCCCGGCCACGGCCAGCTTGGCGGCAAGCTCCCGGTCTTGCCGATTCTTTTGATCCCATTGCAACGGAATCGAGGCATTGACAGACACCATGTTCGAGTAGGCGGGGCCACGCTGATTGAACATCAGCTCCACGCTCCAGTCAGCGCGCTTGTTGCTTTGCGCAATATCGGCATCGGCGCGCGCCACCTCTTCCTGTTTGGCCATCAACGCGATTTGGGGATGGTGTGCCAACTGCTCTTCCAGACGGGTCGGGTCAAGATGCACGGCCCCTATGCCGGGCGGTACGCCAAGTGCCTGGGTGGCATCGTCTCCAACCCATCGTGCAAGTTTGATCCTGGCTGTGCCAATCTGCTTCTCGGCTTGCCGGATACGGTCGTCGATCAGCGCCACCGTCGAGCGTGCGGCGAATACATCCGTTTGGGTTCCACGCCCACCACGGTAAGCTGCATCGGCGGCCTCGATCTGCAAACCCGCTTCGGCCCGCTGGGTGCGCAACACGTCGAGCATGCGCTCCTGGTAGTAGCGGTCGAGCCAAGCCATCGCGGTATCACGTTGCAGGTTGGCAAGGGCTGCGGCACGGCCTGCCTCTGCGGCCTCCGCTTCACGGCTAAAACGTGCGGAACGAGCCTTGAGCTTGTCGCCTCGCGTGATCTCCTGCATGACACCGACTGAACGCATGGTCATGAAGTCCCTCGTCAGGCTAAAGCGGTCTTCGCCGTTGATGGGCAGGTTGTTGATGCCCAGCTTAAGTGTTGGATCGGGCTGCTGACCGGCCGCCACGGCTTGCTCGCGGGCCGCTACAGCGAGTGCGTCCTGGGCAACCAGCTGCCGGGAACGGCCCGCGGCAATACGCAGAGCCTCCTCCAGTGTTAAAAAATCAGTTGCCCAGGACGGTGCACCAATGGCCAGAAAAAGGATGGCAAAGCCCGCCCGATGAAGTGGAAAAAACATAAAACCTCCAGAACACGAAAACAGCTGCCGATGCAGGACAAATGCACCGAGCAATGGCTAAACGGTCTGAGCGGTTAAATGCGCAAGCAACAGTTCTGGATGGACAGCGGTGGTGCGGTCGTGCGCCTGAGGTGCGGTGCTTGCAGCGCAGGCCCAACAACCAAAGAAGTGTCAGTCAGGTTCAGGGACAGCGTGTAAGGCTGCGCTGCCAGGTCGACTGGCATCGGTAAATCGGTGGCATTGCTCGCCTGGGCTTCTGATTGACAGTGTGCCTGGCACAAATTGGGCTGTTCAGTGTCCATAACGGACACGGTCATGGACTCAGCGCAAGGCATTCTCGCGTCAACCCCTGTTGTTATCGCCGCCAGCTTCATCCTGCCAGCCGGGCACACATAGTTTGCTACAGCCAACTGCATGAACAGCAGGCCAACCAACGCGATGAGCGTGGTAACCAGGCGATGTTTGCGATTGAAGCGCATGATTGATATAAGCTTGACTGGCAGTCAGTTTGAAATTGACTGCCAGTCTAGTTCAGATAGAGTCTGTCAAGCGGAAATAGTTCTGAACGACAAACCTGAGACTCATTTGGTTGTGTTCTTTTCCAGGCCAGTTATCACCATTGCGCCTTGCTGCACCTCCACGGCGAACATCACCTTGTCACCCGCTGCCAATCCGTCAAGCAGGTTAAGGTCTTTGACCAGGAACACCATGGTCATCCCGGGCATGCGCAGGTTGTTGATGGGGCCGTGCTTCAGCGTGATTTTCTTCGCGTCCCTGTCAATTTTTCGTACTTCACCTTCTGCGGGGTCTTGCAGGGCGGTTTTCCCCACACCAGGCGTGGCGGACTGCGCAATTGCGCCGGGCGGCACCAAGGCAAAGAGGGATAAGAAAATAGTAATGACGGAAAGTTTTTTCATGAGGATATTCTTCATAGATTTGATGGATATGTTCTGTTGATCAATGCAGCTTATGCTGCTGTCACCTTGATCTTGCCCACCATGCCAGCCTGGTAGTGACCGGCCATCAGGCAGGCAAAATCAAACTCACCAGCCCGGTTAAATGTCCAGATGATTTGCCCGGTTTTGCCTGCCGGCACATGCGCCATATAGGGCTCGTCGTGCTCCATGCCGGGAAATTTGAGCATCAGTGCGGCGTGTTCGTCGAGGTCCTTCCTGGTACCCAGAACGAATTCATGCAACATGGCCCCGCTATTTTTGTGGACCAGGCGCACGGTCTCGCCCTGCTTGATTGCCAGCCGGTCCGGGGTGAATCGCATGGCGTCGCTCATCGTGATCTCTATGGTGCGACTGATGCTTTTTTCATCTCCGGCAATGCCCCAGGCTTTTTGTTCTTTTTTTGCGGGTCCGGCCATTTTGGGGTGTTCCTCGGTGCCGTGGGCAAAGACTGCCGTGGTGCCTGCCGAGCTGAGTGCGGCGGTGATCAATAGTGCGCGTCGTGTTGTCATGTGATACCTTTTAAAATGAAATGTTTACTTTTTGAAGATAAATAGGGCTCTGGCCCTCGTCCATACTGCGTGAGTAGCTATCAATTTAATAGTGCTTCATTTCCCCCATGGGTTTGCGCACAGTCAGTTCGACGGGCTTGCCCCTCGTTTGCACGTTGTTGGCAGCCACCTCGGATTTGAAGCGCGCCGGTTCGGGTAGCGCACCCGTCCATTCAAACGCCTGCGTGCCGGCGGGCTGCTGGTACCAGCCGGGGTCTGATGTGTCGCCCGGCTTCTGGTCTTTGCGGACCTTGACCATGCTGAACATGCCACCCATCTCGACTGAACCGTAAGGGCCGGTGCCGGTCATCATGGGCAGGGTCTGCTCGGGTATGGGCATCTCCATCTCGCCCATGTCGGCCATGCCGCGCTCGCCCATCACCATGTAGTCGGGCACCAGTTTCTGGATTTTTTTGATCAACCCCCTGTGGTCCACGCCGATCAT
This sequence comes from Pseudomonadota bacterium, assembly GCA_041192445.1. Taxonomy (GTDB): domain Bacteria; phylum Pseudomonadota; class Gammaproteobacteria; order Burkholderiales; family Burkholderiaceae_C; genus Egaibacter. The sequence continues at coordinate 5,009 of JBEEMW010000054.1, forward strand.
GTTGGGCACGGTGTGGCCCATGGGGTTCATGGTGTGGTGGCTCTTGTGGCAATGAAAAGCCCAGTCACCTTCTTCATCCGCCACAAACTCAATCTGCCGCATCTGGCCCACCGCGACGTCGGTGGTGACTTCATGCCAGCGACTGCTTTTTGGCGTGGGGCCACCGTCGGTGCCGGTCACCAAAAACTCATGCCCATGCAGGTGAATCGGGTGGTTGGTCATGGTCAGATTACCAATGCGGATGCGCACCTTGTCGTTCAGCCGCACGTTGAGCGAGTCGATGCCGGGGAAGGCCCGGCTGTTCCATGTCCAGAGGTTCTGGTCCAGCATGGTGTTGGGTTTGGGTGTGGTGCTGCCGGGGTCGATGTCATAGGCGTTGAGCAGAAAGCAGAAGTCTCGCTGCACCTCGTCGATCAGTGGGTGTTTCTGTTTTGGGTGTGTCACCCAAAAGCCCATCATGCCCATGGCCATTTGAACCATTTCGTCCGCATGGGGGTGGTACATGAAAGTGCCGGGGCGGCGCGCCACAAACTCGTAGACAAAGGTCTTGCCTACCGGAATCTGGGGTTGTGTCAAGCCACCCACACCATCCATGCCGTTGGGCAGGCGCTGGCCGTGCCAATGCATGGTGGTGTGCTCGGGCAGCTTGTTGGTGACGAAGACTCTCACCCGATCCCCTTCCACCACCTCGATGGTGGGGCCGGGGCTCTGGCCGTTATAGCCCCATAAAGTCGCTTTCATGCCTGGAGCAATCTCACGCACCACGGGCTCAGCCACCAGGTGAAACTCTTTCACACTCTGGTTCATGCGCCACGGGCAGGTCCAGCCGTTGAGGGTGACAACCGGGTTATAGGGCCTTCCACTTTGGGGAATGAGCGGGGGAGCGGTATGGGGCGTGGTCATGGTCACGGGCTCGGGCAGGGCGGCCATGGCCACCTTGCTCACCGTGGCCGCCGTGACGGCTGTCATCGCGGCACTGCCAAAAAATTTACGTCGGTTCATTTAAATGTCCTGAGGCGAAATGAGGGGTTCAATGGGCTGCTGGGGCATCGCCGCCAGTGCTGGCCGGGGTGGTGTTCATGCCACCCAAGCTGCCGGGTGACAGGCCAGTCAAGGTGGTTTGCAAATCGGCCTCGGCCAGCCAGAAGTCGCGTTGCGCCTCAATGGCGCTGTTCACACCCAGCACCTGTTGGCGTGTGTCGGCCAGCAAATCCCACACGCTGGCGAGCATGCCGTTGTAGCGCAGCACGGTTTCTTCGTTGATGAATTTGCGCAAGGGCACCACTTCATCCCGGTAGTGGCGTGCCAGGTCATAAGCGGTGCGGTAGCCGTGGTAGGCCTCGCGCGCTTCCGAGCGGGCATTCACAGCCACTTCACGCACCCTGGCGGCAGATTGCATGTACAAGGCTTTTGATTTCGCGTTACGTACACCCCCCCAGTCAAAAATGGGCAGTGGCAGCTCCAGTTCCCAGCCGCGTGTGGTGTCGCGGGTGCCAGCGGCATTGTCAAAGGTGGTGTTGCGAATGGCGCTGAGCGTGAGGCCATCCAGATAACCGGTTACCTGGGTCAGCCCCAGCTGGTTGGCCACGTAACCCGACTCGGCCATGGCAGAGCGCACATCCAGCCGCTCGCGCAGCGCCCGGGTTTCGGCATCGGCCATCTCGGCAGCGGCATTGGGCAGGTCAGGCAGGCGTTCAGCCAGTGTGAACTGCGTCTGCACACCCCACAAGCCCATCAACCGGATGAGTTTTTCGCGCTCACTAAAGGCCGTTTGCTGTGCGCGTGCCAATTGCGCGGTAGCCTCGGCCAGGCTCAGCTGCTCCCGGGCCTGCTGCAACCGGCTCCAGTTACCTACCCGTGCCATGCGGCGAGCGAACTCTCCGCTGGCTTCGGCAGCATCCTTGACATCACCCATGTACCCGGCGGTCTGTTGTGCGGCCACCGCCCTGATCCAGGCCTTGCGGGTGTCGGCAGCTACCTTAATCACGTCTTGTGCGGCCTGCAGTTTCGCCAGCTCGTGTTGTTGCCCCGTCCATTGAGCTTGCCAGGGCAGCATGAGTAGCCCGATGACGTTGAAGCTGAGCATGCGTTCCAACTCCAGCTTGTCGCCTTCGCGCAGGCGGCCCAAGGCGAGGTGCGGGTTGGGCAGGCGCCCGGCCTGCACGCGCTGCGCGTCACTGATGCCCAGCGTGGCCAGGGACCCCTGCAACGACGGGTTGTTCAATAGCGCTATCTGCACAGCGGCTTGCGCCGTCAAGGGTGCCTTGAGCAGACCCGCAATGGCCGCGTCTGAATCCGCTGGCGTTGCAGATTTGAGCCGGGCCTCCACGCCGCCAGTTCTGCCGGTGGCGAGCCGCTGCACGTCGGCCAGGCCACCGTCAGGCGACAGCGAGGCACAACCGGTCAGTACGACAACGGCCAGAAACAAGGCACCACGTTGGAGAGAAGTTTTGAATTTTTTGGTCATACGGTTCACCCTGCCTCAGGGTTTCTGGCGCACGGACTCAATGGGCGCACCTGCACCGGCTTTTTGCCCGTCTTCAGACTCTTCCCACTTGAGGATGTCCCGGTAACCGTTTTTGAACTGGCCTACGACAGCATTGGCGGTCTTCCAGTCCAGTGACTCTGTTGCCACGCCGGTGGGCGTGGTCGCGAAAACGGATCGGTACACCAAGGTGGGTACCGGCGTGGTGGGTTCCATAACGGAGGCAACGATGGGCGACGTCGGGGGCGTGGGTGGCGTTTGCGCCAGCGCCAACCCCGGAGCAAACCCCGGCGCACACACGAGGGTGCTAACCAGCAAAGATAAATATTTCAAAAAAACTCCTGAACCGGGCGATAGCGATCAGCCGATCGCGGTCTCAAACCTCAAATCAGCCTCTTCAGGCGATTTGTGGACGAACTAAGGCTGGGAGGTTCAGGAGATGGGTGGCTTCAGGCCCAGTGCGCGGTCGGCACTGGCGAAGCGGGATGCCAGGAAACGGGGCACCCCCGGGGACAACGAAAAAAGGGCTGAATCCATTGAGGTGACCACCATCACCATGGTGTTGCAAACCTGGCACATGGTGCAGGATTCGCAATGTGATCCAGCAGCGGATGCCGATGTATCGCCGCGCAGGTGGTCTGCACAATCAGCTTTGACAGACGTTACTTCTGCTGCCATTCCAGCATGGAAATGGCCTTCAGCCCCCGATTCATGGGCGTGAACAGCTATAATTTCAGGAGCAGCCTGCTGCTGAGCCGAGGGTTGGGCCAGGTTCGGCAACACCGCTTGTGCAAACATTTGCGTCGCCATGGCATCACCCATCCAGCCGCGCAGGGGCAGCAAAATAATCATGAGGGCGAGGAAAAATGTACGCACCGGTTAATGATAACGTGGTTGGAAATAAGTTCAATTTGCTGATAAAAACCCTGTTTGCCGGGTTGTTCATCTGCGTCCCGACATGGGCGGCTGCGACAGCAAGCAGCGTGTTTTTGGAGGAGCTCACCACCACCGAACTGGCAGCCGCCATGCGCGACGGCAAAACCACCATCATCATTCCGGTGGGCGGGACCGAGCAAAGTGGCCCCCACATGGCGTTGGGCAAGCACAATATCCGCGTCAAAGCCCTGGCGGGCAAGGTGGCGCAAACACTCGGCAACACCCTGGTGGCGCCGGTTATCGCTTACGTACCCGAAGGCGGCATCTCGCCCCCTACAGGGCATATGCGTTTTGCCGGTACCATTTCAGTGCCGGAGGGCGCTTTCAAGGCCATTCTTGATGGCGCGGCGCGGGGGTTCAAACAACACGGCTTCGTCAACATCGTGCTGTTGGGCGATCACGGGGATTACCAGCCGGCCTTGAAGGCCGTTGCAGGCAGCCTGAACCGGGATTGGGCGAAATCGCCGGCCCGTGCCCATTTCGTGGAGGACTACTACCGCGCAGCGCAAACCACCTATATCCAGGCATTGAAGGCCAAGGGCTTGACGGATATACAAATCGGCACCCACGCGGGGACGGCTGACACCTCGTTGTTGATGGCGATAGACCCCTCCATGGTCAGACCCGAGCAATTCGCCGCAGCGGCGCATGACGGGGCCGTCACGGGCACGCGGGGTGATCCGAGGGCCTCAACGGCCGCACTGGGACAATTGGGGGTTGACGCAATTGTCAATCAGACGGTGACGTCCATCCGCAATGCGGTGGCCGCGTCGCGCTGAGACATTTGTGCAGACTGGCCAGTCGCTTACATTATTGTTTGATGAATGAATTGGGTTTGAACCGGAATATGAATCAAGTTAGAGCTGTCGCCGCGTCCCTGGGTGTTGTGTTGCTGGGGCCCACAGCCTGGTGGGCCGCTGCCCAAACGGTACCGGCGGCGCCCAAGCTGCCTGCCGTGGTGAGTGCATCAGGTGCTGACGCCGTTGCGCCAGGTGTTGTCACGGTGGCCGGTATGCCGCCAGTGGCGGACAAAAACAATCTTTACAGCGAAATCGGTGCCCGTCGTTTCAGCCCGGCAGTTGCCGGCGCGCTGGAACGGGTTTATGTGCCCAATCGGGCTGCCAATACGGTGTCGGTGATCGACCCCGGCACGCTGGCCGTGGTTGACACCTTCAAAGTCGGGATCAACCCGCAACATGTGGTGCCTTCGTGGGATTTACGAACCTTGTGGGTTGCCAATAACGCAGAGGGCCGAACCGACGGCAGCCTCACACCGATTGACCCGAAAACGGGCAAGCCGGGTAAATCAATTCCTGTGGACGACCCCTACAACATGTACTGGTCAACCGATGGCCAGTACGCCATCGTCGTGGCTGAGGCCTACAAACGGCTCGACTTTCGTGATGCCCGCACCATGGCCATCAAGTTCTCCATCGAAACACCAAAATGCGGCGGCATCAACCACGCCGATTTCTCGATAGATGGCCGATTTGTGATTTTCACCTGCGAATTCAATGGCTCTGTCACCAAGATTGACCTGGTGAAGCGATCGGTGATTGACACCCTGAAATTGAGCCCCTATTTCGCACGGCCCGATGCGCTGGCGGCCATTGCCAAACCTGGGAAAAAGCCGACAAAAATACCGGATCCCGGCCAGCCTGGGGCCGAAATCTGCACCACGCCGGGCATGCCCCAGGATGTGCGTGCGTCGCCAGATGGCAAGGTATTTTTTGTGGCCGACATGATGGCTGATGGTGTGCATGTGGTGGATGGTGAGTCGTTCAGGCAAATTGGATTTATTGCGACCGGCATTGGCGCGCATGGCCTGTACCCAAGCCGGGACGGCAAGAGCCTGTATGTTGCCAACCGCGGTGGCAACAAAATTCGGGGCACACCCGGTGGCAAGGGCAGTGTGTCGGTCATTGACTTTGCTTCCCGTGCAGTCGTCAAAACCTGGCCGGTTCCAGGCGGTGGCAGCCCGGACATGGGCAACGTCAGTGCCGACGGCAAATACCTCTGGTTATCGGGCCGGTATGACGATGTGGTGTACCGTTTTGACACCGACTCCGGCGCCGTGGACAAAATCAAAGTCGGGCGCGAGCCACATGGCCTGACAGTCTGGCCACAGCCGGGCCGGTATTCCCTGGGTCACACGGGTAATTTGCGCTAGTTGACTTTTCGGTGCGTTGCAACATCTGGTGGCATTTTGGTTGCCGCTGTTGCAATTGAGATGGGGTAGGGCGTCGCGGCCGGAACTACCATCAATCCTTCTATTTTGAGAAGGAATTCCGATGACCCTGCAAACCCCTTTTTTTGGCAAACGTCCTGTGGACACGGTGACGCCACGCGCGAGTGGCGCAACAACAGGTTTGTCTGCCATTCATACCAGTGGCAACCCGACACCCGGGCCTGCCCCATCCGTCGCGCCAGTCGTTGCCAGTGCACCGTCACCCGCCCCGATGAAAGAAAGTGCCAGCAAGTTGATCGTCGGACCGAATATCAAACTCAAAGGCGTTGAAATCACCGACTGCGACACCCTCGTGGTTGAGGGAATGGTTGAGGCGACCATGGATTCGCGTGTGATGCACATTGCCGAAAGCGGTGCCTTCAAAGGGTCAGCTGAAATTGACATTGCCGAGATACACGGCGAATTTCAGGGCAACCTGACGGTCCGTCAGAAGCTGGTGATTTACGCGACCGGCAAAGTTACCGGAAAAATCCGTTATGGCAAGGTTGTGATCGAAGAGGGCGGCCAACTGATGGGGGACATCCAGTTTGGTGCAGCAAACGACCCAAGAGCCCTGACCACTCCCAAATCAGGGCTGCTGGCCGCTGCATAAGGGCGCAGCGCAGCGGCTTCAATGCCCCAGAATTTTGGATAAAAAGTCTTTGCTGCGCTCGTTCTGTGGATTGTTGAAGAAGTCGTGCGGGTTGTTCTGCTCAACGATCTGGCCCTGATCCATGAAGATCACCCGGTCAGCCACGGCCTTGGCAAAACCCATCTCGTGGGTCACGCACAGCATGGTGATGCCATGACTGGCCATCTCCACCATCACGTCCAGCACTTCCTTGATCATCTCGGGGTCCAGCGCCGAGGTGGGCTCATCAAACAGCATGATTTTTGGTGTGAGGCACAGGGCACGGGCAATGGCGACCCGTTGCTGCTGACCGCCCGAGAGCTGTAGCGGATACTTGTCCGCCTGCTCGGCTATGCGCACGCGCTTGAGCTGGATCATGGCCTTTTCTTCGGCCTCTTTTTTGGGCATCTTGCCTACCCACATGGGAGAAAGCGTGAGGTTCTCCAAAACCGTCAGGTGTGGGAACAGGTTGAACTGCTGAAACACCATGCCGACTTTTTTACGAATGTCGTCGATGACCTTGACGTCGTCAGTGACCTCGGCACCATCCACATACAAATGACCTTCCTGGTGCTCTTCAAGCCGGTTGATGCAGCGGATCAGCGTTGACTTGCCCGAGCCGGATGGCCCGCAAATGACGATGCGCTCACCGGGAGCAACGCTCAAGTCAATGTCCCGCAACACATGAAAATTGTTGCCGTACCACTTGTTGAGTTTGTCGAATTTAATGATGGGTTCTGACATGATGATCTGCAATAAGTTAATTTTTTAGTGAGTCGACAGCACCGCAATTCAGCGCTGCTTGCCCCTGTTGACCTGTTTTTCAACCCAGATGCTGTAGCGCGACATGGAAAAACAAAAAGCGAAATAGATCAGGGCGATGAACAGGTAGCCTTCAATCTTGAAAGGCCGCCAGTCCGAGTCGGAATTCAGGGCCAGGGTCAAGGCGCCTGTGAGTTCGTACAGGCTCACGATGGTGACCAGCGATGTGTCCTTGAAAGTTGAAATGAAGTTGTTCATGATGCTGGGCACCACCATGGCCAGCGCCTGTGGCAAGACAATCTTGCCCTGGGTTTGCCAATACGACAGGCCCAGTGTGGCCGCTGCCTCGATCTGTCCCTTGGGAATGGCCTGCAGGCCTCCGCGAATGACCTCAGCCATGTAGGCTGCAGAGAACAGCGTGATGCCCACCAGGACGCGAATCAGCACGTCGATGGTGAAGCCCTGCGGCATGAACAGCGGAAACATGAACGAGGCCATGAACAACACTGAAATCAGGGGCACGCCGCGAATCAACTCGACATAAATGGTGCAGAAAGTACGAATGGCGGGCAGGTTGGAGCGACGTCCCAGCGCCACCACCAAGGCAATGGGGAAGGCCATCACCATGGACAGGGACGCCAGCAAGATCGTGAGTGGCAAACCACCCCAGCGATCCGTCTCAACCTTGCTCAAGCCCAGCACGTCGCCGTACATCAAGGCAAAAAACAGGGAGAGGACCGCGATCCACAAAACGGCCAGCCAGGCATGCCAGAACGCACGGGTACAACTGGCTGCCAGCAGACCCAGCATCAGAATCGTGGCAACCAGGGGTCGCCACTGCTCTTCAAACGGATATCGCCCGAACAGGATGATGCGGTATTTCTCGGAAACAACGCCCCAGCAGGCACCCACACCCTCCACCCGGCAGGCGTTGAAGTCGGGTATCCAGGACGCCCGAAACAGGGCCCAGCCGAGAAATTGCGGAATCAGATACAAAAGTGCGCCGCCAATCACGACGGACATCAGGGTGGTTGTCCAATCGCCAAAGAGATTGAAGCGCATCCAGGCCAGGACGCCTTCGGTTTGATTCGGTGCCGGGCGGGGTTCTATGGGTTGAAAGGTTTGTGCAGTCATGGTGTCTGGCTTTGAGGGCATGCTGATCAGCGTTCCTGAATCGCTGAGCGGGTGTTGTACCAGTTCATCAGCAGGGAGGTCGAGAGCGACGTGGTCAGATACACCAGCATGACGATGGCAATGCATTCCACAGCGCGCCCGGTCTGGTTCAAAGCCGTATTGGCGATGGACACCACGTCCGGGTAACCAATCGCCACAGCCAGTGACGAGTTTTTGGTGAGGTTCAAAAACTGGTTGGTCATGGGCGGAATAATCACACGCAGCGCCTGGGGCAATTGAACCAGACGCATGGACTGACCCGGATTCAGGCCCAGCGCAGCAGCAGCCTCACCCTGGCCACGTGCGACCGACTGGATGCCGGAACGAACCACCTCGGCGACAAAGGCCGCTGTATAAACCGTTAAACCCAGCAGAACAGAGAGAAATTCGGGTGTCAGCGAGCCGCCTTTTTCAATGGCAAACTCGCCTTTGATGGGGGAATCAAAAGCTGAAGGTGCGCCCCCTGCGAGCCAGCCCAGCAGCCCGGCAAGCAGGCAAATGGCGACAGGGGCCCAGAACATGCTTTTGGGCCGGCCGGTCGCTTCAAACTGCCGCTGTGCCCATTGACGGTAAATCACCGCCAGTACGACGCCGGTGACCAGTCCTGCTGCTGCCCATGCGTGGCCGGTTGCCCAGACCGGAATCGGGAAACTCAAGCCCCCTTTGCTCAGGAAAAACGGGCCAACAGCCCAGGCATCAGCAGCAGCCGGAAGCGCTTCAGTGAACAGCAAATACCACATCAGCAATTGCAACAACACCGGCACGTTGCGGAAAAATTCAACATAGGCGTAACAAACGCCACGCACCAGGGCGTTGCGCGAAAACCGGCCAACTCCCAAAAGGGTGCCCAGGACGGTTGTCAAAATGATGCCCAAAATGGCCACACGCAGGGTGTTGGACAGGCCAATCAGAAACGCCTGCCAGTACGGTTGTGCCGAATCAAACGGCACCAGGCTTTCGCCAATATCAAACCCGGCGGGGCCGGTCAAAAAATCAAATCCGCTTTGAATGCCGCGGATTTTCATGTTGTACAGCGTGTTGTGCGCCAGAAACCACACGACGGCAACAATTAACCCCATCGCGACCAGCTGATAAATCAAACCTCTGAACGCCTGACTGCGCCAGGACCAGCTTTTCTTTGTTGGGGGAGACTTCTGAGTCATGGGCATTTGCTACCAGGGACGGTCATTAAAAAAACGGAAATATACGCAGATAAAAAAGCTGCTGCCCGTACAAGCCGGTTGTACTGGCAGCAGCTCGAGCATCAGCTCGGGATCAGTTGGAAATCAACGGACCGGGTAGGCATACATCAAGCCGCCCTTGTTCCACAGATTGTTGAGACCACGCGGCAGACCCAGCGCGGACTTCGGTCCCACATTGCGCTCAAAACTCTCGCCGTAATTGCCGGTGGCCTTGACCGCGCGGGCCAGCCAGTCTTTGTCCAGGCCCAGCAGCTTGCCGGTGTCCTCAGCGCCGCCGCCCAGCAAACGCTGCACGACTGGGTCGGTGCTGGCCTTCATCTGGTCCACGTTGGCCTGGGTCACGCCATACTCTTCAGCTTCGAGCAGGCCATACATGACCCACTTGACGATGGCAAACCACTCGTCATCACCACGGCGAACCATGGGGCCGAGTGGCTCTTTGGAGATCAGCTCCGGCAGGATGACGTGCTCTTTGGGGTCTTTGGCAACTTTGCTCCGGGTGGAAGACAAGCCCGATGCATCGGTCGTGTAGGCGATGCAGCGACCAGTGAAGTAGGCGTTTTCTGCAGCCTCGAGTTTTTCAAACACAACCGGCTTGATGCCCAGGCCGTTGGCTTTGGAGTAGTCGGTCAGGTTCTTCTCGGTGGTGGTGCCGGACTGCACGCAAACCGATTGTCCCTTGAGCTGCTTGGCGCTCTTGATCTTGCTCTTGACAGGCACCATGAAGCCCTGGCCGTCGTAGTAGTTGGTGACGGTAGCGCTCAGGCCCAGCGATGCATCGCGCGTCAGGGTGAACGTTGTGTTGCGGGCCAGGATGTCAACCTCGCCGGATTGCAGGGCTGTGAAGCGCTGCTGGGCGTTCAAGGGAACGTATTTGACTTTCTCGGGATCGCTCAAAGTGGATGCAGCCAGTGCGCGGCAGACATCGACATCCAGTCCTGACCATTTACCGGCGGAGTCAGCCGCCGCAAAGCCGGCCAATCCGGTGTTGACCCCGCAAACAACCTGCCCGCGTGCCTTGATTGCATCAACTGTTTTGCCCGCATGGGCCGGCGCTGCTAAAAGCGCACCCAAGGCCGCTACGGTAGCCACGGCAAGTTGTACTTTGGAAAATTTCATCTCGTTTGCTCCAGTTAAAAAAAGAGTTTTGCTGTTCACGACCAACGGATCTCGTTGAACACGCAAGGACTGTATCGCTTTCATACTTTTGCAGCATGCGGGTTTACTCGAACAGACTATGCAAATATTTCATGGGTCTATCCCGGACCTGTTCCGCCGGATGGTATCAACCCAAGCAGCGTTCATGCCAGCCTTCGCGCACCCTTTCAGGTCACACTGGCGACAACCAACCGGAGGCCCCGAACGAACCTGCCATACTTAATAATGCTCGAAAAAGCCGTTCACATCTGCATCTGATGGATCCGCACAATTTACCTTCGCTGTTTGAGTTGTTACCAATCGGTGCCTATCGCTCCACGGCTGCAGGCAAACAAGTTCGTGCCAACCCGGCGTTGGTGCACCTCAATGGGTATGCCAGCGAAGCGGAGATGCTCGCCGCCGTCAACGACATTGGCCGTGAGTGGTATGTCGAGCCTGGGCGGCGCGATCAGTTCAAGCAACTGATTGAGCGCGATGGCCAGGTTGTGAACTTTGTGTCTGAAATCTATCGACACAAGACCCGCGAGCGCATCTGGATCAGGGAGACCGCCCACGCCGTTCGCAATGAACAGGGCGAGGTGATTTACTTTGAGGGCACGGTTGAGGACATTACGGCGAGCCGCCTTGCTGAACTGACCCTGCAAACCAATGAGGAGCTTTTCCGCCGTGTGACTTCCCAGATGCCGGGCATGGTGTATTTGCTGTTTCTCAGGCCGGATGGCACCCGCGACTACAGTTTCATCAGCGAAGGGGTGCGTGACATTTATGGTGTCACGCCGCAAGAAGTGATTGCAGACGGAAGTTTGCTCCAATCGTTTCTTCACCCGGATGACAAATTGGCAGTGCAGGCCAACATCCAGAACACCGCTTTGACGCGTCAACCGGCGAGTGCACAATTCCGGATCCGCCTGGCTGAGGGAACGGTCAAGTGGGTTCAAATCACCTCGTCCTGCATTTCTGCAGATGACAAGGGGAGTGTTCGCTGTGGTGTGATGCTGGACATCACTGCGCGAAAGCAGGCGGAAGAAGAGCTGCGCAAATCTGAAGAGCGCTGGAAACTGGCGCTGGACAGCACGGGTGATGGTGTTTGGGACTGGCATGTGCAAACCGGCGTGGAGTTTTATTCCAAGCGGCTGGTACACATGTATGGGTTTGCCGAGGGTGAAATACACAATCTGTCCGCCGAGCTCGATGCGCGAACCCATCCCGATGACCGGGAGCAGCTCCAGAGAGACCGCCAGGCACATTTTGAGGGCCACACCCCGACCTATGTCAATGAACACCGCCTGCGCTGCAAGGACAACACCTGGAAATGGATATTGACGCGGGGCATGGTCATCAGTCGTGACGCAGGGGGAAAACCATTGCGAATGATTGGAACCCATACCGACATCACGGAGAGGAAAAAATCAGAGACCCTGATTTGGCAGCAGGCTAATTTTGACCCGTTGACCAACCTGCCCAATCGCCGCATGCTGCGCGACCGGCTGGCTCAGGACATCAAAAAGAGCAAGCACGACAGTTTGCAATTGGCGGTTTTGTTCATAGATCTGGACCATTTCAAGGAGGTTAACGACACCTTGGGGCACGACAGCGGGGATCGCCTGCTGGTCGAGGCGGCCAAACGCATCCAGCGGTGCGTGCGGGACTCCGACACCGTGGCCCGTATGGGGGGCGACGAATTCACCGTGGTGCTGCCGGAGTTGACCAGCGTTCAGACCGTGGAGCGGATTTTGCAAATTATTCTGGACACCCTGGCAGCACCATTTGAACTGGGAGACGAGCAGGTATTTGTCTCTGCCAGCATTGGCATCACGATGTACCCGGCAGACGGTACCGAGGCCGAAAGCCTGTTCAAACACGCGGATCAGGCGCTCTACGACGCAAAAGGTGCCGGGCGCAACCGGTTCAGGTTCTTTACCCCGGCCTTGCAGGAGGCAGCGCAAAACCGGGTGCGACTGACCAATGAGCTGCGCATGGCACTGCCTGAGCAGCAGTTTCACGTGGTGTACCAGCCCATCATCGAGCTGGCCAGCGGAGCCGTCCACAAGGCAGAGGCCCTGATTCGCTGGCAACACCCGGTCCTCGGACTGATTAGCCCCGCAGAATTCATCCCGATTGCCGAGTCCAGCGGCCTGATCATCGATATCGGTGAATGGGTGTTCCAGCAGGCCGCGAGCCAGGTCCTGCGGTGGCGCAAGCGGTATCACGCCCAATTCCAGGTCAGCGTCAACAAATCACCCGTGCAATTTCATGTGGATGGCACCCGCCAGCAGCCGTGGTCGGATCACCTGCGCGCTCTGGGTCTGCCAGGCGCGGCCATCACGGTGGAAATTACCGAAGGCTTGTTGCTCGATGCCAGTACCCAGGTAACCCGGCAGCTGATTGCGCTGCGGGAAGCGGGCGTTCAGGTGTCTCTTGATGATTTCGGTACGGGCTACTCGTCACTGACCTATCTGCAAAAGTTTGAGATTGACTACATCAAGATTGACCAGTCGTTCGTGCGGCATCTGGTTCCGTCCTCCACTGGCCTGGCGCTGTGCAAGGCCATTATCGTGATGGCACACGAACTCGGCATGAAGGTGATTGCCGAGGGGGTAGAGACTGCGGAGCAACTTGATTTGCTGGTTGCTGCGGGATGTGATTACGGTCAAGGCTATCTCTTTGCCCACCCCATGAAAGAGGCGGATTTCGATGCCTTCATGGTTGGCAGGTGATTTGATCTGCTATTTTTTTGATAGCTGCTTGCGCATATCCAGCGAGGGCTAAGGCCTGTTTTTGTTCATAACCAGCTGCGCCAGCTCGGTTGTGGACATCACGTGTATGCCGTGTTCCTGTGCAAACCGTTGCGCGTTGCCGGTCAGATTTCCCAGGGTGATGCAGGTGCTGTGGTGGGCGCCGCTGGCTTTGGCTGCGGCAATCAGGTCACGCAAGGCGTCCAGACCCTGATTCGCCGCTTTCCAGCGTTTGCAGCTCACCAGTGTGGTTTGCCCATTTTTCAGAAGCTGGAAGTCGGCGGCCGGGCCACCTGGCCGGGTGACGACATAACCCTGGCGACCATAGCCCTGTTCTACCTCACGTGAAAAATCCTGCCATGACATCTCCGCCACGCGCTGCAGAGCCAGGCTGACCCGGGCCGGACTCGGTGCCCGCCATTGCCGCCAGGCCGACAGGATGCCAATGACCAAAAAGGGGAAGCCACCCATCACGCCAAATGCCACATAAGGCTCTGGCAAGAGCGCACGCGAGGCGAGCGCAAACAGGGCCACCAGCGCGAAGCTGAGCCACCACGGCGAGCGCAGCAAAATCGCAAACAGCGAGTTATCGGACATCTTCAGCTTCATGTGCTTTTCCAGTAGGCCGCAGCCCCATGCGGTGCCGAAGTGTACGTGCAGCGCGCCGTTCAGTTGGTGGCGTCGGCAGTGTCGGCCGCGACCTGCAGCACCAGTTTGCCGAAGTTCTCGCCGTTGAACAGCCTGACCAGGGTTTCGGGGAAGGTATCCAGGCCTGCCACCACGTCCTCCCTGCTTTTCATGCGCCCATCCTTCAGATACCCCGCCATCTCGGCTACCGCCAGGTGGTAACGGTCGGCGTAGTCAAACACCACAATACCTTCCATGCGGGCCCGGTTGACCAGCAGGCTCAGGTAGTTTTTGGGCCCCTGCACCGGTGTTGTGTTGTTGTATTGACTGATGGCACCACAAATGATGATGCGGGCCTTGCGGTTGATGCGTGTGAGCACAGTGTCCAGAATGTCGCCGCCCACGTTGTCGAAATAGACGTCCACACCAGTGGGGCAATGGGTTTTAAGACCGTCCTTGACCGAGCCGGGCCCTGCCTTGTAGTCAATGCAGGCGTCAAAGCCCAGCTCTTTCACCACCCACTCACATTTGGCCGCCCCCCCGGCGATGCCCACAACACGGCAGCCCCTGATTTTGGCGATCTGCCCCACGGTCTGACCCACGGCACCGGCGGCGCCGGACACCACCACGGTTTCACCCGCCTTCGGGTTACCCACGTCCATCAGTCCAAAGTAGGCCGTCATGCCAGGCATGCCCAGCACATTGAGCCATTGTGTGAGCGTACCCGCACCCAGGTCGATTTTGACCAGGCCGTTGCGTTTGATATCCCCCTCGGGAATCAGCATGTATTCCTGGACGCCCAATCCGCCCGACACAGGGTCGCCCACGGCAAATCGGGGGTTTTTGGAAGCGATGACCCGGCCAACCCCTCCCGCACGCATGACCTCGCCAATGCCGACCGGCGGGATATAGCTTTTGCCTTCGTTCATCCAGCCACGCATGGCAGGATCGAGCGACAAGGCCAGTGTCTTGACCAGCACGCCACCTTCCGCCGGTTCGACGACGGGTTCTGTGGTGTTGAGCCAGTTGGCCCGGGTTGGCATGCCGACAGGGCGGGTTGCCAGGCGAATTTGGTGGTTGGTGAGCGCGGTGAGCTGAGACATGGGGATTTTCCTGGGTGGGTGAACCGTTGCGTTATCGCGGTGATCGTTGCCGATGCCGTCATGTTAATGGGCCTTCCCCGGTGCCGCGGTAGCCATGGTGACAGTACGAAGGAGAGCATCAGGGAGAGCAGCAAGGGGACCAAGGACAAGGCGACGCCACGGTTTGCCGTCTGTGCTGTAATTAAATGACAGGTGTGACTGGCCTGGATGGGTGAGCCCACTTTTGCAAGGAATTTCATGAAAGTACCCTGGAAGGGTGTGCAGGCGCAGACATGACTTTGGTCACGCTGTCGCCCCCATTCGCCTCGCCTGCCCATCTGGTCCCCATACTGTCCCAGCAAGGGTACGCGGCACTGAGTCCGCAGGGGTTTTCGGACGTTTCGGGCTGCAGCCTTGACAGTCTGGGCGCCTGGGGGGGTAGCTGGAATGACTTGCCGCCAGACAACTACCTGAAAGACGGTGGCCGTTATCGGCGCAGGCGGCATTCCTGCTTTGTGGTGCACGGTCAACAGGTCAAACAGGTGCCCCACCGGGCGCATTGGCAGCCGGTGGCTTACAACGCGCTGCATGGCGGCATGCAGCGCTGGTTCGAGCCCATGCCGGACAGCCTGGTGAGCCATGCAGACTGGCATCAATTGTTGTCATGGCTGGGTACGGTGGCTTCGGCCTGCAAGGGTGAGCAGCCCTGGTACGTGGAGGCGCACCAGTTCCGGATTGACACCTCAGACGGTATTGGTCGCCCGACACCCGAAGGGGCGCACCGTGACGGCGTGGATTTCGTCGCCGTGTTCATGGTGGCGCGAGAGGCGGTCAAAGGCGGGGAAACGCGTGTTTTTGAGGCGACCGGCCCCAATGGCCAGCGCTTCACGCTGACCGAGCCCTGGTCGCTTTTGCTGCTGGACGACGAGCGCGTGATCCATGAATCAACCCCGATCCAGCCGACGGATGAGCATGGTTTTCGCGACACGCTGGTCGTGACTTTGCGCCGTGGCGGTTTTCAGGGTGAGCGATAGTTGCTATAAAAGCAATAGCAAATAACGCATATTACACGGGGAGTTGACTCAAATCCAAGCGAAACACATGGTGAGTTTATAGGATGACGTCTGGGGCGAGTTCGAACCGGGCGAGCCACTGGCCGTAGACCTCAAAGGGAGAGCGGATTGCAGGACTGGAGCCAACCAAGCCACCCAACCACTGAAAGATGCCGGGTTCAGCAAAAAGCAGATTTGGAACGCATCCAAAAAACTCAATGTCGTTCGCCAAACGCAGGCATCAGGCGTGGCATTGCGCTGGCTCGGGGGGCCAGCCAAGAAACTTTTCGATTGCATCATTGACCAGCTCCGCATGGGTCACCGGCCCCATGTGCCCAAGCTCTGGAAACTCGACAAAGGTCAGGTTCGGGAGAACGCTGGCCAACAGGCGCGATACGCCGCGCGAAGACGGAGGTGATTGTGCACCGACCATACAGAGCACCGGCATGGTTAGCGCTGCGAAGTTCTGTAGTGGCGTGGGGTCCCTCAAAAGAGCCTGACCCCATCCCCTGACGTTGATCATTGAAGCGGCCACCATGTCCCGGCGCGGCGCTGGCATTGAACACCATGTGCCGTCCCCCATCCAGTAATCAATGAACCGGGCACCGGCCGCAGCCAGGTCACCGGCATCGATGGCAGCCCCAGCGTCATTCACGGCATCACGTATTCCTTGGGAATCAGGATGATTCGTAACCTCTTCCTCCAACAGTGAAAATAAGGTCGGTTCATACACGGCAAGTGCGCGTACCCTTCCCGGCATCGCTAGGGCGACCCTTAATGCCACGGCGCCGCCGTACGAATGGCCCACCAGCGATAGCGGATTACCTGCGAGTGCGCAAACCGGCTGCAACAGATCCACCTCGTCACTCAGGTTGACCACGCGGTCTTGCGGCCACGCGGGACTTTTGCCCGCGCCGAGTGAGTCCGGTGCAAAAACACGAAACCGTGATGACAAGCGATCCATCAACGCCCGCCATTGCGCAGAGGCACTGGCATTGGAGTGGAGGCAGACCACGCCCTCACCCGTACCAGCTTCACGAAAATAGGCTTGCATACTCAAAATTATGTACTAAACCGGGTGATGACCGGCGGCGCGTGGTGCAGCGTTTGCTGCACCACGCAGCACCTTTGCGCCATCGCCTGCAGGCTGTCGAGCAATTTGGGGGGTGTGCCGTCCTTTACTTTCAGATCGATGTCACAGGTCATCGACTGAAAGCCTACCGGCACATCCGCTTCCATGCCCAATGCACCCCGGACATCCACCTTTGCCGTCACTCGAACCTCAAGGTCCATGATTTCGACGCCCAACCGGTTGGCTACCATTCTGACTGCGGAGTCCTGGCACGCCGCCAAAGCGGCGCACAGCATGTCGCCGGGTGTGGGTGCATCGTGCAGACCGCCTACGGCCCGATGCACACCGATGGGAACGGATACGCCACATCCATCCATCGGCTCTACCACCGAGTGGAAGGGATCGGACGGATCGGTGCCGCAGGTACGCGCGTGGTCGGTGATCATGGCCAGTGCCGGTGTTTCCTTGTATTGGCTGCGCAGCGGTGCCTGCGCGTCTTGGACGAGGGTTTTCATGGTCAGCTTCGTGTGATGACAATTTCAAGGTACTCACTGGGAACCACCAATGAGTCGTTCCCTGCGCGGTTCATGCGATTGAGCAGTTCTGCCAGGTCCTTTTCCAGCGCCGCCGCGCCGTCGGCGGGCAGGGCGGCAAACGCCTTGTGAACCGGCCCGTACCAGGTGCGAAATACTTCGATGAAATGTTCAACCGAACGGTAGCGAAAGTTGAACATCACCGGCGTCGCCCGGATGGATGCAGCGGATGCTCCGAAGAGCGTTTCCAGGTGCGACACCAATCCCCAGCGCGAGGGTGGCTGCACGCCCGGTGGTGGCGGCAGGTGCCGCCCCAAGGTCTTGAACACCTGACCGATAAACCCTTCCGGAGTCCAGTTGGCCAAACCGATGCGCCCACCGGGTCGGCATACGCGCACCATCTCGGACGCAGCCTTGGGCTGGTCGGGGGTGAACATCACGCCGAAGGTGGACAGCACCACGTCAAAGCTGGCATCGGCAAAAGGCAGCGCCTCGGCATCCGCAGTCTGGAATTTCATTTCTAGGCGGTCGGCCCGGGCACGCTCCGCACCACGCTCCAACAACGCGTCCACATAGTCGGTTGAAGTGACTATGCAGCCGCGTCGCGCTGCGGCCAGGCTGGCATTGCCGTTACCAGCGGCCACATCAAGCACACGTTCGTCCCAGCACAAGTCACAGGCCTCCGCCAGCGCCTCGCCGACAATCTGTAGCGTGGTGCCGATCACGGCGTAATCACCGCTGGCCCAAGCGGTTTGTTGGCGGCTTTTGAGCGCGGTGAAGTCGGTTGGGGTTGCCATGGTGTGACCTCCTGAAGTAGTGATGCACTGTGGCGCAACGGGCCACTGTTGTCCTGACCCTGCGGGGCGCAATCCTGTCTGATCGTCCGTTTCTTGCTGCATGTTCGCCAAGCATTTGACCCAACGTCCACCATTGTTGTCCCATCGTCCCGCCGCAAGGTGTGGGCTTCGCCGTGCCCTATCCGCAATCCATCGAATCGACCACAATGCCACTCTGTCGAATCAACAGGGAGTGGTGCTCATGTCCATGCAAGAAATCGCAACGGCCGTGCAACGGGTTGAGTCAGCGTTTCGCAGACGTCCTGAAGTCGGCGTCCATAACGATGCACCGGCGCTGGCCCGGTGGGATGGTGGCACGCGGGTGGTCGCCGCGCATGCCGATGGCATGCAAGTGGTGACCGACATGCCCAAAGAACTGGGCGGCAGCGGCGACCAGGTCACACCGGGGTGGTTGTTTCGCGCTGGGCTGGCCGCGTGTGCGGCCACGTCGATCACCTTGGCTGCCGCCGCCAAGGGCATCGACCTCAAGGTGCTCGAAGTGCATGTTGGCAGCAGGTCTGATGCACGGGGTCTGCTCGGCATGTCTGAGCCCACGGGTGAGCCTGTGTTCGCAGGGCCGTTCGATGTCGAGCTGCGGGTACGAATTGCTGCGAGCGGCACTACACCGGAGGATTTGCGCGTCTTGGTGGAAAGCTGCCTGCAGCATTCGCCGGTTCCCAGCGCGCTGACGCATGCGATTCCCTTTGCATTGCATGTCGACGTGGGCACCGATTGATGGACGCGCTGTCCGAGACGCTGCGGGTGGTGCGCCTCATCGGCGCGATCTTCATCAACGGCCGGTTTACTGCGCCTTGGTGCTACCAATCGCCCCACGCCGATTCCGCAGCGCCTTTTCTGGAACCTGGCGCAGAAAGGGTTGTGATCTTTCACCTGATCACCGAAGGAGATTGCTACGTGGAGCTGGACGGACAGCAGCCGGTGCGTCTGACTGCAGGAGATGCAGTGATTTTTCCGCAGGGGCATGCCCACCGGATGACGTCCGAACCCGGCCTGGCAGCAGCTACCGGTGCACGATTGGATGTGGTACTAGCGCGCCGACCACGTCAATTGGCCTATGGTGGGGGGGGTGCCGTCACACGGCTGGTGTGCGGCTATCTGGCCAGTGATGCGCGACTTGCCCGCATGTTGTTGGCGGGATTGCCCCCACTGGTCAAGGTCAACGTGCGTGGATCGAATTCGGGTGCCTGGCTGGAAGCATCACTGCGCTATGCCCTGAGTGAGGCCCGCTCACCGCGCCCCGGCGGTTCTGGTGTGTTGGCCAAGTTGGCCGAGGTATTGTTCATTGAAGTGTTGCGCGTGTACATGAACGAGCAAGGTGATGGACGCACCGGATGGTTGGCAGGCGTGGGGGACCGTATCGTTGGCTCTGCATTGAGCGCATTGCACAAAAACCCCGCCAAGCCCTGGACGTTGGAAGAGTTGGCGCATAAAGCGGGTACGTCCAGGTCCGTGCTGGCAGAGCGGTTTCAGCACCTCGTCGGTAGTTCGCCGATTCAATACCTGACGCAGTGGCGCATGCTGTTGGCGGCGAACCTTTTGTGCCGAAGCAATGCGCCGCTGGCGCGCATTGCCGAGGAAGTGGGCTACCAGACCGATACCGCGTTCAGCCGCGCGTTTCGGCGTGAGTATGGTGTGCCACCGGCGGCTTGGCGGCGGGCACAAGGAGCAAGGCCCGAACGTTCGCAATGAAAATCTGGTGGGGTATAGAAGTGGTTTGGATTCATTCGCTACGCTTTTGATAGCTGCTCACGCATATCTGACGGGGGCTATGTGCCTTTTTGGTTCAAAACGGCGGGCAGGACTGAAATGCCATCATGGCCCCGGTAACCGGGTGCACCAGCGTCAGGGTGCAGGCATGCAGCAGCAGCCGGTCAGCCTTGGCGCATGTGATGGCATCCGCATAGAGCGCATCGCCGACGATGGCGTGCCCAATGGCCTTCAGGTGAATGCGCAACTGGTGCGATCGCCCGGTCAGGGGTTCCAGCTCAAGCCGTGTGGTGTCGGGTATCGGGTTGCCAGGCTGGCGGGGATCTGGGGGCTGCACCCGCCAGCGCGTGAGGCTGGGTTTTCCGCGCCCGGCATCGATGATTCGCAAAGGCCGATTGGGCCAGTCCACCACAATCGGCAGGTCAATCACACCCCATTCACCGTCTTCGCTCTTGAGTTGACCGCCCACGACTGCAACATAGCGTTTGGTGACCGTGCGGCTGGCGAATGCATCACTCAAGGCCCGTTGCGCGGCGGCGCCGCGCGCCATGATCAGCAGGCCGGAGGTTGCCATGTCCAGACGATGCACCACCAGTGCATCCGGGAAATGAGCTTGTGCCCGGGTGCTCAGGCAATCCTGCTTGTCTGCGCCCCGGCCGGGAACCGAGAGCAGCCCCGCTGGCTTGTCCAGAACAATCAGCACCTCGTCCAGGTACACCGTGCGCAGGTCAGGCAATGGCGCGGGGTCGCTCAAAGCGGTTCATTGCCCAGAATCAGCCGGTGCACGATCTCGCACAACTCTTCCACATCATTGGGTTTGTGAATCAGTGCGCTGGCACCTTCTGCGATGGCGCTTTGCTCAATTTCAGTTGTGACGTAACCGGAGGCCAGCGCGACAGGAAGGCCGGGCCGGATTTGCCGGGCTTCACGCAGCAGATCAACACCGCTATAACCCGGCATGTTGTAGTCGGTTACCAGCAAATGGTAGTCCTGTGGATCGGCCCGCAGTGCGGTGGCCGCCATGTGGGGATCGGTAAACGTGGTGACCTTGAAGCCCCGGCGGGTGAGAACCCGTTCGACCAGAAAGACCAGGGCCTGATCATCGTCCACGTACATCACGTGTTGGCCCAATCCAAAAACGGTGGTGGGTGGGCTGGCCTCGATCTCAATCGGCTCGGATGGTGCGTCAACAGGCGGGAAATACAGCGTGAAGGTGCTGCCCTTGCCCAGTTTGCTTTGTACGCCGACCGTGCCCATGTGGGTACGCATGATGCCGTGTACCACCGCCAACCCGAGGCCCGTGCCTTCGCCCACCGGTTTGGTTGTGAAAAATGGCTCGAATATCCGGCGCAGGGTTTCCGGGTCGATACCGGCACCGCTGTCCTTGACCGCCAGACGCACATGATTGCCGCGCGATGTTTCGCGGCGCTCGATTTGCCGGGCGCCCAGAGGCGGGTTGCCAAGCTCAATGCTGACGCTGCCCCGCTCTTTGCCAACGGATTGAATCGCGTTGGTGCACAAGTTCAGTAGCGCCTGCTCCACCTGGGTCGCATCGGCCAAAACGGCCGGTGTTTCAGGATGAATCGTGACGTGAAGCTCGACGGACGGCGGCAGTGTGACCCTGAGCAGGCGCAGGGTTTCCTGAACCACATCGGCCAGCTGGATGGGGCGTCGCTTGGGCGGCTCGTTGCGGCTGAAGGTCAGAATCTGGCGAACCAGGTCACGCGCCCGGCGCCCGGCTTTTTCAATCTCGGTCAGGCTGACCCGTGCGGTGGAGTCGGCCGGTGTGTCTTGCTTGGCCAGCTCGACATTGCCCAGGATGGCGCTCAGGATGTTGTTGAAGTCGTGCGCAATGCCGCCTGCCATGGTGCCCACGGCCTGCATTTTGTGAGATTCGCGCAACTGGGCTTCCAGCACGTTGCGATGGGTCTCCATTTTTTTCCGGGCCGTCAGGTCGCGGGCAAATACGGTGGTGATGTCGCCTTCGGGCCGGCGCTCGGACGACACGCTCACTTCAACCGCCAGCAGCTTGCCCTCCGCCGTGCGGCCTTCCATTTCACCCAACTGGGCATGGGTGGAGACCTGTGAGTAGGCCAGGGTATTGACGGCATGGGGCAAAAACCGCTCCAGTGGGCTGCCCAGAGCCTGGTCAGAGGGACAGCGAAACAAAATGGCGGCGGCCGGATTGAAGACCGAGATCGTGCGGTCCGCGTCCACACAAATGATGGCGTCCAGTGACGAGTTGATGACGGCCGCCAGCCGGGTTTCACTTTGGTGGAGTTCCTCATTTCTCTGGCGCAGTGCGCTGGCGCTGGCTGTCAGTGCGCTGCGCTCGGTCAGCAGGGGCCCCTGGTCGATGATGGCGCAAATGAAGTGGGCCAGCGTGTCCAGCGGATTTTCGATCCGGGCAATGTGCAAATCGCCCGTGAACAAGCCATCTGCACCGTGACAGAAGGCGACTTCGGTGCTTTCGCTGGTGCCCTGCTGTTTTGCCAGCGAGAAGGCGTGCGCAACCCGGTCTGAATGTTGCCCGTTGATCAATGGCAGCAAAAAGTTCAGCGGCGGATCACTTTCGGATGGCCGGAACATGCGCAAGGCCATGGCATTGCTTTCCAGCACCTGCCCGGTTTCGTCCACCACCATCAACGCCAGCGGCACGTTGGAAAACAGCGCCAAAAACCGCTCCGAAGCACCTTCTGCCGCAAGCTGGCTGTAACGCAGGGCTTCGTTCTGAACCTCCAGCTCAGCCTGGTACTTGCGCAAATCCGCAACCATCTGTGGCAGGGCATAGCCCTCGGTGAACATGCCCTGCGTTGTCCGCTCCACCGCCAAAATGCGCTCCTGGGGACTACTTTTTCAGCTTTCCACGGAGGGGAACGACGGTTGTGATCGTGGGCCGCACGGCATCGGGGGACACCGGTTTCGGTGGGGATGTGTCTTTTTTGGGCTTCTTCACCATCTTGTTGCTTTGCTGACCTTTAGCCATAACTTTCTCCTGTGGTTATTGACCCCTTGCGGGCCGTGACTGTGGATTATGGGCCTATTTATCAACCGTCAGACGGCGACCCACACGACGGGCTGGTGCTGCCCCAGCCAGGCTTCATACTGGCTGGCGTAGGTGTCTTCAATACGTGGCCGCTTGACCTTGAAGGTCGGCGTCACCAGCCCGTTTTCGGGGGTCCAGGGTGTCGTGACCACGGCCAGGCAGTCGAGCTGTTCATGCGCCTGAACCCGCGCGTTGACCGACTTCAGGTGGGCTGCCAGGGACGCTGTCAGCGCTGCACGTTCGGCGGGCGCCCCGCTGCGTCGGCTGGCATCGGGTGAGAGCATCACAATGCCCAGTGGTTGTGCAAAATTGGCCCCGGTGACGACACAGGCTTCAATGTCGGGATGATTGACCAGCAGGTCTTCAATCGGTGCCGGGGCGACGTATTTGCCCTTGCTGGTTTTGAACAGGTCTTTGACCCGGCCCGTGATGCGCAGGCAGCCATTTGTTTCGATCTGGCCTTTGTCGCCCGTTCGCAGCCAGCCATCTGGCGTCATGGCCGCCGCGGTTTGCCCGGGGTCCTGGTAGTAACCCATCATCAGACCGGGGCAGCGCATTTGAATCTCGCCAGTCTGGGGGTCAATCCGGCTGTCCACGCCTTCGTAGGGCAGACCCACTGTGCCGGGGTGACTGGTGCCTGGAAGCGTGGAATGGGATACGCCACTGTTCTCGGTCATGCCATAAACCTCGATCAGATCCAGCCCAAGATCCCGATACCAGTTCAGCACGTCAGGCGGCATGGGTGCGGCCCCACCGGCGGCCAGCCTGCACTGGTCCAGCCCCAGCCCCTTCAGCACCTTGCGGCGCACCAGTCCACCGATGATGGGAAGCCGCAACAGGCGATTCAGTTTGGCCGGGGGCAGCTTGGCGTGAACACCCTGCTGAAACTTCACCCACAGTCTGGGAACCGAGAAAAAGATGGTGGGTCGGGCCCGGTGCAGGTCTTGAACAAACGTGTCGAGCGATTCGGCAAAGAAAATCCGGCTGCCATTGCGCAGCGCACCTTGTTCAATCACCATGCGTTCGGCCACATGGGCCAATGGCAAATACGACAGGTAGCGGTCTTCACTGTTCATCGGAATTCGCCTGGCCGCGCTGGACAATCCCCAGGCCAGGGCACTGAATTTCTGCATCACCCCTTTCGGGTTGCCGGTTGTGCCTGAGGTGTAGATGATGGTGCACAAGGTTTCACCATCGCGCACCGGATTCCCCTGCATCGGCTCGGCCGCCGCCATCAGGGTGTCCCATGACAGTGCGTCAATGGCTGGCGCCAGCGGCAAGGCGATGCGTGGCACACCTGCCGGCACACCGTCTTTCAGGCTGGATGTGTCGTCGAGCTTGCCAATAAAGCAGGCCCGCGATTCACTGTGCGTCAGAATGAATTTCAGCGCCTCGGCGTTGAACGTTGGATAAATCGGCACGGAGACATGGCCGGCCATCCAGATCGCCAGGTCCGCCAAAATCCAGTGGGCGCTGTTTTTCCCCAGAATCGCGATGTTGCTGCCTGCGGGCCAGTCCTGTGATTTCAGCCATGCGGCCATTCGCCGTACCTCATCACCCGCCTGGCCCCAGGTGATATCGCGAACCACACCGTTGCCGCCCGGCTGGGTGAGGAAAATACGCCCCGCGCGCGCACGCTCCCAATGGTAGAAACGCTGCAGTGGTAAATCGTTGTCTTGAAGGGCAACTGGGCTAGGCATGGTGATGGATCCTGGTTATGTCTTCAAATTCTGGCGTGGCTGGTGGGGTGCTGGCAAGGGTGTTCTCCCTAGGGTCTGCCGCAGCAACTGCCAACCTGCATTTTTTGCAGCGACAATGGCTGGTTGATTCATACCGCCGAAGCTCCGGCACACTCCTTTCATGTCAAGTAACCCTATCTTTTCCGTGCGGCCCGCCACTTTGCGAGACGCCAAAGCCATTGCAGAAATTGACGTCAGCGCGGGGCTTGATGCCTTTAAAAACATCGTTTCCGGGGAGCATCCGAAAATGCCGTCGGTCGAAAAACGCCAGGCATTCTGGCGCGAGGCGATTGAATTCAGTGACCCCCAGGTTCATGTTGCCACCGATGGTGACCAGATTATTGGGTTTGTCGGATTTGACCGGTCACGCGACAAAGGCACGCCCCCAACCACGGGAGAAATCTGGGCCATTTATGTCGCTCCGGCGTATTGGGACCAAGGTGCCGGCCTGGCTTTGTGGGATGCTGCCCGTGAGGGCCTTCAGGAAGAGGGTTGTACCCAGGTGACCGTATGGGTGCCGCTGGGCAACGAGCGGGCCATGCGGTTTCATGAGCTCGCGGGCTTCAAACGGGAAATTGCCACGGCAAAAACTGTTCCCGTGGGTGATGTCCGGATTGAAGAGATCCGCCTCAAACGCGCACTGGGCTGAACCCACGGTACGCCATCAGGGCATCAAACCTCGCCGCCAAAGCGCTTGGTGAGGTTGTCGATGTATTGCTCTACCAGTTTTTCGAATTCGGACTCGACCAGGGGCGCCACAATCATCTTCATCAGTCCTGGCAGGGGCACTGTCACGTCGGCATCAATTTTCAGCACGATACCGGTTGATTTCTTGTTGTCAGTCAGGGTCCAGCTGCCACTGACCAAGGCATTGCCTTCGCCTTTCACCGGTGTCCAGATGACGGTGCCTTTGGCTTTGTTGGCCACGTATTTTGAGGCGTAGAGGGTCTGGATATTGACCTGCGCCGTACCCACTTTTTCCATCTCCCAGCGGTAGACGCCATCACCCAGGTCAACCAGTTGGTGAACTTTGGGGAAGTGACTGGCTGACGTGGGCACGTCTGACAACACCCCAAAGACCTCTCTGGCAGGGGCCTTGACCTCAAATTCGTAGCCAAGATCGATGGTGACATGAATGGTCATGGGTTTGTCCTGTCAGGTGCGGGCGTTTGGGCCAGGGCCTCGGTATTCGCCGCCATGGCGCTGGCCCAAACATGTTGTGGAATATGGGTTGTCAGTTTAGTCGCCACCAGCTCCGCCAGGTCCGGGTGAATTTCGTGGCCGATAAACGGCAACACCTCTGCGGTCACGTCGCTACCCAGGTCGCGAAGGCGATGCGCCCCAATGACCGTGTGGCTGTAGGGAATGACCGCGTCCTCCTTGCCGTGCAGCATGTGAACGGTGACTGCCAACGGAGCCACTTCAGGCAGCGTGGCAAAGCGCCCGCTGATGGCCACAACACGACCGGCCAGAGGCGTGGCCAGCTTGGTTGCTTCGAGAATCATCACGGCACCTTGAGAAAAGCCCACCAACGCGGTGGCGGCGGGGGTGACCCCGGCCTTCGCCTGCCAGTAAGCCACGCAGGCCGCAAATGCGGGCATGGCCTGGGCAATGCGTGCGGGCCGGTTGTCTTCGGTGACACCGACCACGGAAAACCATTGAAAACCCATCGATATATCCGAGCGCAGCGGGGCGGATACCGACACCACCATGGCGTTGGGGAATTCAGAAGCGAGTCTGCCGCCCAGCCAGGTCATCGATTGGGCATCGGAGCCCACACCATGGAACAGAAGAATCAATTGCCCCGCGTTTTCGGTGGGGGTCTGGATCACTACCGCGTTTCTGGACAACATGCGCAATACCCTTCTGGTGTCATTTGATTGGTCAAATTGTATGGAAAAAGGCCATCAGCCCTCGTCAAATATGCACAACACGCTATGAAAATAATAGTGTCACGCCGGAATATTTTAAAATGCCGTGGCCAGTCATTGTCAAGACAGGTTCACAATTCGTGCCTGCCAGTTGAAATGGTATTCGCACTCCCGTATCCACACAAGAAAGAAAATCAGGCATGGCTATCCAGTGGTTCCCCGGTCACATGCATTTGACCAAAAAAGCCATCACCGAGCGTATCAAGGAGACCGATGTGGTGATCGAGCTGCTCGATGCGCGCCTGCCAGGTTCCAGTGCCAACCCCATGCTGGCAGAGTTGACCGGTGCACGGCCAGCGCTCAAAGTGCTCAACAAGCAAGATCTGGCCGACCCGATACGCACCGCGCAGTGGCTGGCGCATTACAACGCCATGCCCGGTACCAAGGCGATCGGGCTGGATGCATCCGAGACCACGCCGGCCCAGCGGCTGATTGCCGGCTGTCGCGAACTGGCCCCCGGGCGGGGCGGCATGGTGAAACCGATGCGCGTGCTGATTTGCGGCATTCCCAACGTTGGGAAATCCACCCTCATCAACACCTTGACAGGCAAGCGGGCCGCCAAAACTGGCGACGAGGCCGGCATCACCAAACTGGAGCAACGCATCTCGCTGGCCAGTGACTTCTATTTGTATGACACCCCGGGCGTGTTGTGGCCCCGGATCATCGTGGCCAAGAGTGGCTACAACCTTGCCGCCAGTGGTGCCATTGGCCGCAATGCGTTCGATGAAGAAGAGGTGGCGCTGGAGCTGCTGGACTATTTGAAGCAAAACTACCCGGCCCAGATTGAAGAACGCTACAAGCTTGATAGCGTTTCAGGCATGCAGGACGAGGCCTTGCTGTCGGCCATTGGCCGCAAACGGGGTGCACTGCAAGGCGGTAACCGCGTGAACCTGCAAAAAGCGGCCGAGATCGTGATTTATGACTTTCGGGCGGCTGTTCTGGGCCGTGTCACCCTGGAAACCCCGGAAGAATTCACGCAATGGCTGGTCGCCGGCCAATTGGTGGACGCCGAGCGGCAACTCAAAAAGAAAAAACGCTCAGGCCCGGCGGCTTCAACCGATAACGCCTGATGACGCCAACACTACTGGCTGTCACGGCGTAACACGAGGTCCGTGCACGGAAAAGCGACACACGGCAGGATATAGCCTGCCAGTTTTTCCTCTGCACTCAGGCCTGGCCATTCAATGTCGTAACGAACCTGGCCACCTTCAAGCTGGGTCATGCAGGTGCGGCAGGTACCGTTGCGGCAGGAGCTGGGCCAGTCCATGCCGCCTTGTTCCAGAGACATCAGCAAGGGCTGGTTTGTCCAGGCGTCACATGTCTGCGCGTCGGGTTCAACGAGGGCTGTGAAAAACGGTGGAGTTTCCAGGGACATGGTCAGGCTGCACTAGCGCTGCAGCAGCGAAGCACCTTTACGGTCCATCACAACCTTTTGTGCCGAGGCGCGCTCGCCAATCAACCGGATGTAGGGCTTGTAGTCAACGCCTGCAGCCAGCAACAGATCTTCACCATAAATGGCCTTGGTGGTCATGCCAACCAGAGGCAGGTTGTTGAATGCCCCGCAGTCGGCCAGGGTAAAGGTGTCACCCGCCGCAAAAGGTGCAAATTTCGCCAGACGTTTGAACGCAATGATGTTTCTCTCGAGTTGCGCCCGGACCTTGGTCTGGACAGACTCGCTGACTGTTCCGCCAAAAAAAGCCTGTGGGTACAAATTACGCGCAACCAGCTCCAGATGGAGGTCAATAAACAGGGTGAGTTCGCGCACCTTCGCCGCGGCGTAGGGGTCTGCCGGGAGCAGTGGCGGGTTGGGGTGGGCGGCCTCAATGTATTCCAGAATGGCCTGGCTTTCGCACAGGCCGCCCTGTGGGGTGCGGATAAACGGAATTTTGCCTAAAGGTGAGCAACTGAGCACAGCCTCGTCCGTGCTTTTGATCGGCACATATTCCTCGGTGAAGGGCAGGTTCTTCTCCAGTAGCGCGAGCTTGACCTTGTTGTAGTAATTGGAGATGGGGGATCCGCAAAGGGTCAGCATGGCGTCGGTTTCCTGAAGTGGTGTCGCACAAGTTTAGCCACTCTGCCGCCACCAACCCAAACCAGCACCCAACCAAGGCGTCAGGCCGGACTCGACAGGCTCCATTGCCGGGTGATGGCGCCGGCGTTATTCACGCTTTCCAGATTGACACCAAAACCCCACAGTCTGGCCGTGTGTTTGAGGACTTCCAGCGTGCTTTCACCCAGAGGCCGATCCTGGTATTGCGTGTGGCGCAGGGTCAGGGTGCGGTCGCCCCGGCGGTTGACGTTCCACACCTGGATATTGGGCTCGCGGGTGCCCAGGTCATATTGCTGGGAGAGGGCCTGGCGCACTTCGCGGTAACCTGCCTCGTCGTGGATAGCCGCAACCTGCAGCTCACTCTTTTGTTCGTCGTCATGAATCGCGAACATGCGGAAGTCCCGCATGAGTTTGGGGCTCAGAAACTGGCCGATGAAGCTCTCATCCTTGTAGTTGCGCATGGCATGGTCCAGCGTGGGTAGCCAGGGTTTTCCGGCAATGTCCGGAAACCAGGCCCAATCCTCAGCCGTGGGTTCCTCGCAGATGCGTTTGATATCGGTGTACATCGCAAACCCCAGCGCATAGGGGTTGATGCCGCTGTATGCACGGTGCCCGACCGGCGGTTGATAAATGACGTTGGTGTGCGAGCTGAGCCACTCCAGCATGGCGCCATCACTTAAATGCCCGTCGTCATACAGGGTGTTCAGGAGTTTGTGATGCCAGAAGGTAGCCCAGCCCTCATTCATGACCTGGGTTTGGCGCTGCGGGTAAAAGTATTGGGCGATTTTGCGCACCAGCCGGACAACCTCACGTTGCCAGGGTTCGAGTAGCGGTGAATTTTTTTCGATGAAATAAAGCAGGTTTTCCTGTGGCTCTTGCGGAAAGCGCTGGGCCTCGGGTGCCTCATCAGGTTTATCCTCCTTTTTGGGCACTGTACGCCACAGGTCGTTGACTTGCTGCTGGGCATAGGCCTCACGTGCCTTGCGTTCTGTCAGTTCCTGAGCCAGGCTTTTCTTGCTGGGGCGGCGGTAACGGTCCACCCCGTGGTTGGCCAGTGCATGGCATGAATCCAGAAACGTCTCGACTGTCTCCAGACCGTAACGCTCTTCACATTCACTGATGTAGCGGCGCGCATAAACCAGGTAGTCAATGATGCTGGATGCATCCGTCCACATGCGAAACAGGTAATTGCCCTTGAAAAAGCTGTTGTGCCCGTAGGCTGCATGGGCAATCACCAGGGCCTGCATGGCGGTGGTGTTTTCTTCCATGAGGTAGCTGATGCAGGGGTTCGAGTTGATGACGATTTCATAGGCCAGGCCCATGTGGCCGCGGCGATACCGTTTGTCGGTGGCGATGAATTCCTTGCCATAACTCCAGTGCCGGTAATTGACCGGCATGCCCACACTGGCATAGGCATCCATCATCTGCTCGGCAGTGATGATTTCCAGCTGGTTGGGATAGGTGTCCAGGCCATAACGTTCAGCTGTCTGGCGGATGACGTCGTGGTAGCGTTCAATCAGCTCGAACGTCCAGTCGCTCTGATCAGGCAATGGCTTTTCTGCCCGGGGCTTGGCCGGCAGCGGCGTCTGCAGCGCGATGCGCCGCCGCCGATCGCCACCCGACGGAATGTGCGTCAGGTCATCCAGATGGCGGTGCTCTGAATTCATGCGACCTCTCCTTCCTTCTTGAACAGATCGCGGAACACCGGGTAAATGTGTGACGGCTCGATGGCCTTGCGCATGGCGAAGTTGGCATGCTCATCCGTCAGTTGCGTGTATTCCTCCCACAGGTTTTGCTCTGCATCAACTACCTGTACGTAGGCGAAATAGCGACACAAAGGCAGCAGTTTGTCGGCCAGCAGTTCGCGGCAATGGGCACTGTCGCTGCTGTAGTTGTCGCCGTCACTGGACTGCGCGCCATAGATGTTCCACTCGGTTGGGGAATAGCGTTGCTGCACGATTTGAAGCATCAGCTCCAGCGCGCTGCTGACCACGGTGCCGCCGCTTTCAGTCGCGTGAAAAAACTCCTCTTCGTTCACTTCCTGGGCCTGTGTATGGTGGCGAATGAAAACGATGTCGATTTTTTCGTAATGCCGTGTCAGAAAAAGATAGAGCAGGGTAAAAAAGCGCTTCGCCAGATCCTTGAGTGATTCGTCCATTGAACCTGAAACGTCCATCAGGCAGAACATCACGGCTTTGCTGGTGGGAATCGGGGTTTTGACCCGACCGCGAAAGCGCAGGTCCAGCGGGTCCAGAAACGGGATGGCCTTGAGTCGCAACTCCAGTGCGCTGATGGCCAGCCGTAGCGTGCGAATTTCGGTTTCGTGCCCATCGGGCTTGCGTTCCAGATCGGCCAGTTGCTGTTTCAATTTTTTCAGCTCACGCCGTGCTGATGCACCCATCGCCAATCGCCGTCCCAAAGCACCGCGCATGGAGCGGACCACATGCAGGTTGTTGGGCGTACCGTCGCGGGTATACCCGGCGCGGTGTGTTTTCCATTCAGGGTTGTCACCAATCTGGGTTCGCATCAAATGGGGCAGGGCCAGGTCTTCAAAAAAAACCTGCATGAACTCTTCCCTGCTGAGGGTAAAGGCAAAATCATCCTCGCCCTCACCAGAATCAGTGGCCTGGCCCTTGCCGCTGCCCGAGCCCCCCCCTTTGGGACGCTGGATACGGTCACCACGCAGGTGGTCGGTGTTGCCGGGATGAACCGTGTCACGCACACCGCCCTGACCGTGGTGAAATGTGGGCTCGCTGATATCCTTTTTAGGGATGGTGATGCTCTCGGCCTGCTCCATGTCACGGATGCTGCGACCGGAGACCGCGCCACGCACGGCTTCGCGAATCTGCTCTTTGTAGCGGCGCAAAAACCGCTCCCGGTTGCCGATGGACTTGTTTTTTCCCGCCAGACGGCGGTCGATGATTTGCAGGGCCATGCGATTCCTTGCGGATCACACCATCACGAACTCTTCCTCACCCGCAAATACCATTCACAAAGCAGGCGAACCTGTTTGGCCGTATACCCCTTGTCCACCATGCGTGTGACAAAGTCCTCATGCTTCTTGGCCTCATCGGCGCTGGCTTTGGCATTGAAGCTGATCACGGGGAGCAACTCTTCGGTGTTGGAAAACATTTTCTTCTCGATCACCATGCGCAGCTTCTCGTAACTTGTCCAGGTGGGGTTCTTGCCCTGGTTATTGGCACGCGCCCGCAGCACAAAGTTGACAATTTCGTTACGGAAGTCTTTTGGATTGGCGATGCCTGCCGGCTTCTCGATTTTTTCCAGCTCGGCATTCAAGGCCACGCGATCGAACACTTCGCCCGTATCCGAGTCGCGGTATTCGTTGTCCTGAATCCAGTAGTCAGCATAGGTGACGTAGCGGTCAAAAATGTTCTGGCCGTATTCGCTGTAGCTTTCGAGATAAGCCGTCTGTATTTCCTTGCCGATGAACTCGGCATAACGCGGGGCCAGCAGTTCCTTGATGAAGCCCGTGTATTTTTGCTCCAGGTCAGCCGGAAACTGTTCGCGTTCGATTTGCTGCTCAAGCACATACATCAAATGCACCGGGTTGGCCGCAATCTCGGTGCTGTCGAAGTTAAAAACCTTGGACATGATCTTGAATGCAAAACGGGTCGACACCCCACTCATGCCCTCGTCCACTCCCGCGTAATCCCGGTACTCGTGGTAGCTCTTGGCGCGCGGGTCGGTGTCTTTCAGGCTCTCGCCGTCATACACTTCCATCTTGCTGTACAGGCTGGAGTTTTCAGGCTCTTTCAGGCGGGTGAGTATGGCAAATTGACTCATCATCTTGAACGTTCCGGGCGCACATTTGGCAGTGCCCAGTGATGATTCGCGAATCAATTTTTCGTAAATCTTGACCTCTTCGCTGACGCGCAGGCAATAGGGTACCTTGACGATGTAGATGCGGTCCAGAAACGCCTCGTTGTGCTTGTTGTTGCGAAAAGCCTTCCATTCACTCTCATTGCTGTGTGCCAATACCACACCATCAAAAGGAATCGCGCCAAAGCCCTCAGTGCCCTTGAAGTTGCCTTCCTGAGTAGCCGTGAGAAGCGGGTGCAACACCTTGATCGGGGCCTTGAACATTTCCACGAATTCCAGCAAGCCCTGATTGGCCAGACACAAGCCACCCGAGAAACTGTAGGCATCGGGATCATCCTGGGCGAAGCTCTCCAGTTTGCGGATGTCCACCTTGCCCACCAGGGAAGAGATGTCCTGGTTGTTTTCGTCACCCGGCTCGGTTTTGGCAACGGCAATTTGCTTCAAGATATTGGGGTAACGCTTGACGACCTTGAACTGGCGGATGTCACCGCCGAATTCCTCCAGGCGTTTAACCGCCCAAGGCGACAAAATGCGTTGCAGATAACGCACCGGGATGCCAAAGTTCTCCTGCAAGATGCGCCCGTCTTCCATCGCGTCAAACAGACCCAGCGGACTTTCGTTGACCGGTGAGTCCTTGATCGCATAAAAAGGCACTTGCTGCATCAGGTGTTTGAGCCGTTCTGCCAGCGAGCTCTTGCCGCCGCCGACGGGGCCCAATAGATACAAAATCTGTTTGCGTTCCTCCAGGCCTTGCGCGGCGTGGCGGAAGTAGCTCACCACCTGCTCAATGGCGTCTTCCATTCCATAAAACTCGGCGAAGGCCGGATAAACCTTGATCAGCTTGTTGGCAAAGATGCGCGACAGGCGGGGTTCCTTGCGCGTGTCCAGCATCTGCGGCTCGCCAATGGCGGTGAGCATGCGCTCAGCGGCAGTGGCATAGGCCAGGGGGTTACGTTTGCATTCGGCCAGATACTCATCGAGCGTGAGCTCTTGCTCACGACTGCGTGCATAACGGGCCACATAGTTACCAATCGCGTCCATAAGACCTCCTGGTTGTGATCACTACTTCAGCATCTCTGGGGAGTAAGACCCCAATTCATTCCCACAAGTTCATTCAATGCATTCATTTAAGCACCGCCCCCGCAGTTAAGCAAGAACAACAACAGGGGGCTTGTCCCCTATTTCCATTGACTGGGTATCTACGCCTGCAAGGGATAATCGCCATCGTCGCTGTTTAACGCGCGACGGGCTTGAAGCGTTGGCATGGACGTAAACCTGTGTTGGGCTTATGCGACGCACCAAAGCCCTTTATTTGAGGTTGTTCAGACCGGAACTTACGAGGCTTGTACCGCATGAAGCTGTTTTTGCAGGTGTTGGTCATCGCGCGGATCGAAGCGCGGTTTTACTCCCGATATCCCAAACTCTTTCTCGCCACACTGGTTGTGGCATTGATACCTGCCTTGTATTCCGTCATCTATCTCTCGAGCGTTTGGGACCCTGCGGCCAACACCGGTAATCTGGCGGTCGCCCTGGTCAATCTTGATCAGGGTGTGAAATACCGTGAACACACCTTTAATGTCGGCCAGGAAGTGTTTGCCAAGCTCAAATCCAGCCACATCTTTGGTTACAAAGACTACTCGGACGAGGAAGAGGCGCGTGCACTGGTACGCCAGGGCGCGCTGGCCTTTGCCCTGATCATTCCCCGCGATTTCAGCTCCAACGCCGTTCCCGGGGCTCATGCGGGCGGTGGCAAACTGGTGGTGTACACCTCTGAGGGCAATAGTTACCAAAGCGCCGGGCTGGCCCGGCGTTTTGCCGAAGACCTGGGGCACGAAGTCAACGAAAGCTTGAATGAACGACGTTGGGCCCTGGTTTTGTCAGATGCTGTGGGTTCGCAACGTCGCCTTGACCGTTTGCGCGAAGGCGTAAAGCAGTTGCGCGTGGGCGCAAAAGAACTCGCCGTCGGGACCACGCAAACCGCGGCGGGTGCTGAATCGCTCACGGCTGGGGTGCGCCAGCTCAACCAGGGTGTGGTGCAACTGGGTGGTGGCGTGAAAGAACTCGGTGTCGGTTTGCGCACAATCGATGCACGCAAACCCGCCACCTCTGATCTCAATCGCCTCAAGGCCGGCGCTGAGACGCTGGCTTCTGGCCACGGTGAACTGGGTCTGGGCCTGGTGGGTCTGCAGACCGGTACCCAGCAGCTGCAGGCGGGTTTGTCGGTTTCTCGCAACGAAGCCAAGGCCAGTTTGTTCAGCATTCCGAAAATCACCGAAAGCATTGACCAGCTTGCAGACGGTTTGTCTCAAATCGATTCCGGGTTGCAAGCCGCCAATGGTGCACAAAAGAAACTGGCTGAAGGTGCGGATCGATTGAACACTGGTCTTGGCGTACTCACCACCGGCGTGCAAAGCATGGGGGCAGGCATTCACCGCGTGGTCACCAAACTGCCTGAAGACAGTTTGCTGGACGACATGGCCAGCGGCTCCGGCAAACTGGTCACCGGGTCTGCAACGCTGGCAACCGGTACCAACAAAGTGAAGATTGGCGCACAGCATTTGGCCTCCGGTATTGACTTGCTGGCCCAGGCCCTGCCTGTGTCGATAGCCACCATGGATGGCAGTGCTGAAGGCCTGGCCAATTCGGTGCGACCCTCGGTGGAGGTGGACGCCGCCGTGCAAAACAACGGTAGCGCCTTTGCGCCAAACATCATCCCGGCGGCTTTGTGGTTGGGTGCGGGTATTGCTGCGTTTTTGATCCATGTGCGGGTATTGCCCCGTCAGGCCCTGTTTTTCTCAAAGCCCGCCCAGATGCTGGGGAAAATTGCCATTCCGGCGGCCGTGGTGCTGTTGCAGGCGCTGCTGGTTTTTGTGTTGGTGATCTACATTTTGAAGATACGCGTTGCTGATCCACAGGCTTTTGCCTGGGCGCTGGTTGTTGCCGCGCTGACGTTTTTGGTTATTGTTTTTGCCTTGACCCGGGCTTTTGGCGACGTGGGCAAGGCGCTTGCCCTGATTTTTCTGGCCGTGCAGCTCTCGTCTTCGGGTGGCATATTGCCGGTTGAACTGAGCGGTGGTTTGTTTGCAGACATCAGCCCGTGGTTGCCCCTGACGTGGGTGGTCAGGGCGCTCAAGGCGACGATGTTCGGTGCCTATGACGGTGCGTGGCAGCACCCGTTGCAAATGGTGGCACTGGCCGGTATGGCGGCGGCGATCATGGCGTCTACCGTGGGCCGCTGGCGCTTTGTCAAGCAGGCATCCATGCGCCCGACGGTAGAGTTTTAGCGCAACAGGCTAATCAATACCCAAAAACACCGCTAATGCGGGGGTGTCCATCGCCCCGCTATGGGTAACGACTTGCCCGGTGCGAACATTTTTGGCGATGACAAAGGGTACGGAATCAACCCCCATGCTGTTGAATAACCGGGTGTTGGTCTTGATGGCCTGATCCAGATCAGCCGGGATGCTGGCTGACGCGGCGGTGCCGCCAGTACCGGCCAGAATGGATTTTTCATGCTCGGCCATCAGCACCACCGGGTTGGCCGCAGACAACAGGGCCGCCCCTTGCGGCGCACTCTTGGCGTTCATGATGGAAACCGGAATCCACACGAATTTGACCTTGCCATGCAGTGGCACCGAGGCCTCCCACAGATGACCGCAATGCGGACACTGGGGATC
This sequence comes from Pseudomonadota bacterium, assembly GCA_041192445.1. Classification (GTDB taxonomy): domain Bacteria; phylum Pseudomonadota; class Gammaproteobacteria; order Burkholderiales; family Burkholderiaceae_C; genus Egaibacter. The sequence continues at coordinate 41,531 of JBEEMW010000054.1, forward strand.
GAACAACACATACGCGGTGTGGGCGCTCATCATGGCACCCGCTGTAAAACCCTTGCCTTGCGACGCCACCGCCTCATATGGCTCCGCGGGTTTGGTTACATTGGTTTTATCGGGTGCCTCTTGCGGTGTGCAGCCAACCATGCCGACAACCAATGCTGCGATGACCGGGAAACCCAGATGGGCCAATTTCATGAAGCTTGCTTTCAAGATGACTCCTTGTGTGATGCTTTGCAGGGCTCTATTTTCAACCCTGATGCCAGTTTGTTTCCGCGTTGGCACATTCGCCGTATGTGCCTGGTGCCAGGCCGTCCAGCGTGTACGGACCAATGGCGGCGCGGATCAGCCGCAGGGTTGGCAAACCCACCGCCGCTGTCATGCGCCGCACCTGGCGATTGCGGCCCTCGGCAATGGCCAGCTCGATCCACGCGGTAGGGATGGACTGGCGAACACGCACGGGCGGCGTGCGCTCCCATAACGCCGGTGGCGGCGCCATTACGTGTGCCCTGGCGGGCCGGGTCAGGCCATCATTGAGTTGTACGCCGCGGCGCAAGGCCTCCAGCGCGGACTCGTCCGGTACACCCTCCACCTGCACCCAGTAAATTTTCTCCATCTTGAAGCGGGGGTCGGCAATGCGGGCTTGCAGCCGGCCGTCATGGGTCAGCAGCAGCAGGCCTTCGCTGTCGGCGTCCAGCCGGCCCGCCACATAAACATCGGGGATGTTGATGAAGTCCTTGAGCCCGCGCCAGCGCCCTTCGGCGGTGAACTGGCTGAGCACGCCGTAAGGCTTGTTGAAGCGGATCAGGCGGGAGGTGAGTGCAGGATTCATGACGATTCAGCATAGCATTCCCTTTTTTTGTGTTTTATGCCGCGATAGATGACAAGCCACATTTTCCAAAGGGAGTGAAGTCAATGGAGTTGCCAACACTGGAAGCCGACTACCTGATCATTGGTAGCGGTGCTGCCGGCATGGCGTTCGCCGATACCTTGCTGAAGGAATCAGACGCCAAAATCATTATGGTAGACCGGCACCATGGCCCGGGGGGGCACTGGAATGACGCCTATTCCTTTGTCCGGTTGCACCAGCCATCGGCCTACTACGGTGTCAATTCGCGACAACTCGGTGGTGACGCCAAAGACGCAACAGGGTTGAACGCCGGCATGCATGAGCGCGCCACGGCTGCCGAACTGGTCAGTTATTACGAGCAACTCATGCAGGGGTTTTTGGCCTGTGGCCGGGTGCAGTACTTTCCCATGTGTGACTACATCCAGGACGATAGCAGCGACATCACCGGCAAACACCATTTCAAGTCACTCATGTCAGGTGAACTGCGGCGCGTGAACGTTCGCGGTAAGCGGGTAGACACCACCTACTTCAACACCGCTGTGCCGTCCACCCATCCACCCAGGTACGCCGTGGCGAGTGGCATCAAGTGTGTGCCCCTCAACGCCTTGCCCCGCGTCAAACAACCACCCTCGGGCTATGTGGTGGTGGGCTCGGGAAAAACAGGTATTGACGCCTGCCTGTGGCTGCTGGAAAACGGTGTGACACCAGACGACCTGACCTGGATCATGCCGCGTGACGCCTGGTACCTCAATCGGGAAAAAGTTCAACCGGGGGCTGAATTTTTCACGCAGTCGTATGGCGGTTTTGCCGATCAAATGGAGGCGGTGCGCGACGCCACATCCGTTGACGATCTGTTTGAAAAACTGAACGCCAATGGGCAGTTGCTGCGACTGGATGACAAAGTGCAGCCCGGCATGTTCCACGGTGCCATCATCTCCCAACCTGAGATGCAGGCGCTCAAGCGCATCAAAAACATCGTTCGCCTGGGCCGTGTGCTGCGCATTGAAAGCGACCAGATTGTTCTGGAAAAAGGCACACTGCCATCGGATCCGCATCGCCTGTATGTGGATTGCACCGCCAGCGCGGTCGAGCGGCGGCCCCCCGTGCCGGTTTTTAGCGGTAACAAAATCACCTTTCAGATGGTCAGAACTTTTCAGCCCACTTTCAGCGCGGCATTTGTGGCGCATGTGGAGGCAAACTATGACGACGAGGCCGAAAAAAACCAGTTCTGTGGCGTGATACCGATGGCCAGCGAGCCCGTCCACTGGCTCACCATGCTGGAAGTGAACCTGGCGAACCAGTACAAATGGTCTAAAAACAAGGACCTGCGGACCTGGGTTGCCCAATCCCGTCTTGACGGATTTACCGCCCTGGCGCAAAGTGTCCGGCCCGCGGAGACTGACAAGCTGGCGCTGCTGCAACGTTATGCTGCCAGCGTGGGCCCGGCTGCAGCCAACCTGCAGAAGCTGCTTGATAAAAAGGAGCTGCAACGATGACTCACCCCTTCTTGCTGATGGACGAATTCCGGGGAGGCCGCCATGCCCGGCTGGAAGACAGCTTGGGCCATTCATGGTCCGTGGCGTTGCACCTCCGACTGGAGGTTTGCATTTATCCCGTTGGTCTTTAGTGGTGCGTCGCTAACCATGTCGGTTCTTCTCGGCATCATTTTGGCGATGCCAGAGTAAGAAACTTGTTGTGAACGAAAGAAATTTGCCACTTTCTTGATGGTACGGAATGTGCTTGTTCGGTGGTACTGCCACTTGAGAAAGCCTTCATGCCCAAGACTGTTGGCGCCATATCGCCGCGATTGCAGACGGTCCTGGCGCAAAATCTTCTGCCAACCGCCCTTGAGGAGGCGGCGTCGTTCGGTCGCTGGTGGTTTGAGCCTGCGACCTCACAGGTGGTGCTGTCTGCTGTGGCCGCGCATTTTCTGAATGTTGAAGCACGGCATTACAGTTGCCTGGACGAGTGTTTTGTTCACATGGTGTCCGGCGACATGTTGACACTGATGTCGATGTTATCTGGCTTGCCCGGGCAGCCCATCTGCAGTGAATTTCGCGTCATCAACGCCATGAATGGCCTGCGCTGGCTGCGCTTGAGTACGCTACCCGCGGACCCCGTCAATCCGCACGTCGTCAGCGGCATATTGCTCGACATCACCCCCGTCAAGCACGCCGTCATGCGTGAGCGGCTGGGTTTCGAGCTGACTGAATTCCTTGTGGGCTCCCATACGCTGGATGACGCCATCACCAACGTCATCCAACTCGTGTGCAAAAACCTTGGCTGGGAGTGGGGCGCCTACTGGGCGCTTGACCGGTCGTCCCACGGCGAAGCGCAGCTTGTGTGCAGGAACTTCTGGCACCACCCGGACAACGACATGAGTGCGTTTCGCACAGCAAGCTCGTCCTTGCGCATCGAACCGGGTGAGGGTCTGGTGGGCCGGGTCTGGCAGACCGGCAAAGCGAGCTGGGTGGAAGACATGGCCATTGAACCGCGGTTTTTGCGGCGTGCCAGCGCGAGGGAATGTCGCCTGTGGTCGGGCTATGTCTTCCCGGTTACCTATGTTCGCGACGACGGGCACAAACACAGCCCCGGTGTGCTGGAGTTTTACAGCATCTTGTCGCGTCAGCCTGAAGCGCAGTTGCCAAACCTTTCAGCGACCATCGGCGCACTGGTCGCCCAGACCGCGCAGCGGCTGGAACATCAGGCAACCATCCTTCGCCTGGCCCAGGTTGACGGACTGACAGAGCTGGCCAACCGGAGCCACTTTTATGCGCTGTTGACACAAGCCTGCGCGAGTGCGGCCCGCGCTGGCACATCCTTTGGCTTGATGTTCATCGACCTTGACCGTTTCAAGCCGATCAACGATGCGTTTGGCCATGAGGCAGGCAATGTTGTTCTGCGCGAATTTGCGCAGCGCCTTCGCAACCTGGCTCCCAACGGGGTGAGCGTAGGGCGCCTGGGTGGGGATGAATTCGGGTTGCTCGTGACGGGTGACGCGTTCGGCCGCCTGGCTTCGCTGGCCGAAGAAGTATTACAGGCCGCGCGAACGCCATTCAACTATGAAGGTATTGAGCTTACCGTGTCCGCCAGCGTGGGTATCAGCACCTGCCCGGAGAACGGCCGGTCCAGTCCTGAAATGCTGCGCAGTGCCGATGCGGCCATGTACCGCATCAAGCAGAACGGGCGAAATGGCTGTGAGGTCAGTGCGCCGCACGCTCTGGAGCATCAGCAGGCATCGCTGGCCCAGCGGCTGGGCATTGAGACCGGGTTGCACCACGCCCTGCTGGGGCAGGAATTTTTTCTTGAATACCAGCCGATTTTCGACATGGCCACACAGCGCATCAATGCGGTGGAGGCCCTGATCCGCTGGCGGCTCCCGGATGGGGCGCTGGTCCCGCCGGACGTGTTCATCCCCATTGCCGAGCAAAGCCATCTCATCGTGCAAATCGGCAAATGGGTGATCGCGCAGGTTTGCCGTGATCTGGCATCACTGCACGGTGCCAATTTCAAAAACCTCAAGGTCCACGTCAACATGGCGGCATCGGAGTTCACCAGCCACACACTGCCGCAAGAGCTGCGAGCACTGGTGCATGCGTTTGACCTGGCACCGCATCAACTGTGCTTTGAACTCACTGAAGGCATGCTGATGACCAGGCCAGACCAGGTGATTCCCGTGATGCGCACCCTGCGGCAGTTCGGTTTTGGCATCAGCCTGGACGATTTTGGCATGGGGCACTCATCGCTGTCGCTCCTGAAGAACCTGCCCATTTCGTCCATGAAGATCGACCGGTCATTTGTGCGCGATCTGCCGCATCAGAGCAACGACAGGGCCATTGTGAAAACCATTGTCGACCTCGGACGGCACATGCATCTGGACGTTGTTGCCGAAGGTGTCGAAACAGCATCACAACTGGCAATCCTCCAGCAATCGGGATGCACGTTGATACAGGGCTTCCTGCTCAGCCGACCCATGGGCATCACCGATCTGATTGCGAAGTACCCCACGGGTACGCGCCGGCGGGAACTGTCTGACGGTGTGGACAGCCAACACACGCTTGAAAGGTAAGAACCCATGTCTTTCGCCATCGCCGGCAAGCCGGACCCCACCGCGCCCGCCACGCGCAAACTGTCGGGTGAGGTGTTCGCCACGCTCATCAACCTGTCTGGCCGGCGGCGTTTTACGTCACAGCGGGTGGTTCTGTACGCTGTGCTGGCAGCCGGAGACGACCCTTCGGCGATAGAGGTTGCCCGAGAGGCGCTGCGCCTTTTCAGCGAGGCGCACACCGCGCTGGTGAATGGCAGCGACATCTTGCCGGGAGCCTTTTGCCCTTCGTTACGTGATGCTTACCATGGCCCCGAGCACGGGGACAAAAAGATTCGCGAATTCATCGAATTGGCCGAACGCACCCTGCACGCGATCGAATCCGGGTGGCGTCAGGCACCCGGATTTCTGGGCGAACTGGTTGCATCTGCCACGCCTTTGCTGGGCATACTCAACAGCATGACCGTCCTCTATGAAAAAGAGGCGCAGGGCCACGCCAACAGGGTGAAAAACCAGCTGCTGGACGTGATGGGCGAAATCAAGCGCATCTCGAAACACGCGCACATGGTGGCATTCAACGCGCAAATCATCGCTGCCCGTGCCGGTACCGCCGGGCGTGAATTTTCGGTAGTGGCCAGCGAGCTGACCGGCATCACGGGCGAGATCGACAAACTGGTGCAAACGGCATTGGCGGAATCCGGAACCTAGCCGCTGCCTCCAGTGCCTTGGACAAGCAGAAAACGCAGGTCCTATTTTGCGGCAAACCTGGCGTAGTAGGCTGCCACGGCCGGGGTTTGGGCAATGCGTTGCATGTGCCGGTTGAGTGCCGGGGCCACCTTTTCCACCAGATCGGTGGGCACATGGTCAAAGCGGCCGGAGTTCAGGGCGCGCACGTCCACAAACACCTTCAGGTCGGCCACCGTGAGGCGGTTGTCGGCAAAGTATTCACCGCCGCGGGCCAGCAGCTGGCTTTGCAGCCAGGCCAGGTACACGGGCATGGAGCCGTTGACCAGGGCCAGGCGGGCTTCCTTCTGGGCGTCGCCTGTCATGCGGAAGGTGGGGCCCATCTTGACGCCGGCTTCTTCGACCACGTACGCCACCTCGTCGCACAGCAGGGCTTGCCGGGCATCGGTTGGGTACAGGCCGGCCAGCTTGCCTGCATAGCGCAGGATGGCGTCGCTCTGCGTAACCTGCATACCGTCCACATGCAGCGTGGGAACCTGTCCAAAGGGCACAGTCTTGCGCACCTCGGCAAACTCGGGGAAGGTAAAGCGGTGGTCTTCAAAGGCAATGCCGCCAACGGCCAGAGCCAGGCGTATGGGCTCGGCGCGGCCGCCGTGTGTGTCGAAATAGTTGAGTTTGAGTTGAGGCATGGTGTGTTGACCTGAGGGTTGGGAATGAACCTGTATTTAACCACTTGTCACCGGATTCAGTGCACCACAAACTCGTAAACCACCGCTTCGCTCTCTACCATGTCAAGAATGTCGTTTAAGGCATCGTCGCTTTCTGCCCCGGTCCATGTTTCTTCGGGGTCGGTGGCAAACAGGGGCTCAATAGCCAGGTCCAGAAACTGGCCGTTGGGCAGCTTCAGCACGGACGTGCCTTCAGACGTTTCGACCAGCGCCCAGTCATCGGGGACCGACATTTCGAGTTTGATGGTGACGTGCAGCTTTTTCATGGAGGGAATCTCTTGTGTGTAATGCGGTGAGGTTAACCCATTGGGGGGTATAAAGTAAATTGTGAGCAGAGGTACGGGGTAGGTGCTTTAATGGACATTGCAATGCAACAAGACAGTACGACGTCCTCCGCTCCAGGTGGCTCCTCCGGCGAGGCTGCGCGCTCCACCCGGCACATGAACATCCGGCATACGGACAGGTTGCTTGCTACGGCGCAGATGCTGCTCTCCAGCCGGGATCAGCACGCGTCCTCGCAGGAAGACACCCTCGCCGTGATCGCCGATCTGATCCACGCGGCTACGCATGATGTGCTGACCGGACTGCCCACCCGCAGCCTGCTGCTCAACAAACTCGAGCAGGAACTTGCACAGCTTGCCACCGGTGACGAGCAGGTCGCCGTGCTCTTTGTGGATCTCGATAACTTCAAGCTGGTGAACGACTCGCTGGGCCACGATAGCGGTGACGAGCTGCTGTGCGAGGTCGCCCGGCGCATCAGCGACTGCGTGGGCGAGGTGGCGGGCAAGGGCGGTATCGTGAGCCGCATTGGCGGAGACGAGTTCGTCATCCTGTATCCCCATGCCGTGGGCGGGTCAGAAGAATTGCTGGCAGCCAGAATGCTGGCCGCCGTGGCCGAGCCGGTCCAGATTTTCGGCAGGGAGGTTGGCACCTCCGCCAGTATGGGTGTCGCCAGCTGTGCACGGGGTGCGCAGACCGCCGAACAGCTGCTGCGCGACGCGGACACCGCGCTTTACGCCGCCAAGGCGCGCGGCCGCAACTGCATGGTGCGCTTCAACCAGGAATTGCATGCGCGCGCGTCCCGGCGCATGCAGATCGAGTCGGACCTGCGCATTGCCCTGCGCGAGAAGCAACTGTATGTGCACTACCAGCCGCAGGTGAGCCTGGTGACCGGGAAGCTGGTTGGCGTAGAGGCATTGGCGCGCTGGCGGCATGCCGAACACGGAATGATGTCACCGGTGGAGTTCATTCCGATTGCTGAAGACAGCCGCTTGATCAGCGAACTGGGGCGGCAGGTGTTGCGGTCCGCCTGCCTGCAACTGGCCCAGTGGTCTGTGGCCTTGCCCGGACGGTCGCTCTCGATGACCGTCAATATTTCGCCGCGCCAGCTTGGCGACCCTGGCTTCATTGCCGAAGTCCAGACGATCCTCCAAGAGACAGGCGTCAACCATGCATCGTTGTGCCTGGAGCTGACCGAGAGCGCGCTGACGAATCCGGAGGCTGAAGTCATCGCAACGCTCAACCAATTGCACCAGATGGGCATCTACGTGGCGATCGACGACTTCGGCACCGAGTATTCCTCGCTGGCCCGGTTGCGCGACTTGCCGATCGAGGTGCTCAAGATCGATCGCTCCTTCATTGACGGCTTGCCCACAGAGCCTGGCGACACCGCCATCGTCTCGTCCATCCTCAGTCTGGCTTTCGCGACCGGCAAGCATGTGATCGCCGAGGGTATTGAGCGCGTCGAGCAGGCGCTGGCGCTGCGCAGCATGGGCTGCCACGTGGCACAGGGCTACCTGTTCTCCGTGCCCGTAGATGGTGCGCTGATCCTGCCCATGATGGACCGCCCGCTGTGGCAAGCACCCATGAACTGGGGCGTGCAATCCGCCGCGGTAGCCCCCGCCAGCCTGACGCGCCGTGCGCACCGGACCTTCATCGAAGAATTCCTGGACCACATTGGTGTGCCGATGGGGGCAAAGGCGGGGGCTGCACCATGATGTTGCTCATCATCGGGATCGGCAACCTCCTGGTCGGCGTGGCCTATGTGAGCCTTGGCTTGCTCAGTGCGTGGGAAGCCGCTAGCCAGTACCGGTACCGGGGCCTGTCGCGCTTTGGCCTGGGTTTTTCGCTGATGGCGGCAAGCTGTGGCCCCCACCATCTGGTGCATGGCTGGTGCGTACTCCAGGGCGGCATCGTCACCACCCCCATGCTGTTGGTGACGCTGACAGGCTTGCCCGCCGGTGTCGTGTTCTGCTGGCTGCGCTTTGAGGCGATGCTGGAAGGCCGAGGGGACCGCACCGTGGCGGTCAACGGGACCGTGATGGCCGGCACCCTTATTGCGTTGTTGATTGTTGTCAGTGCGCTCGCCGGTTGGGCCATGGCTTCGCCCCCAGCCCCGTACTCAGTCATCTGCACCACGCAAGGCATCCAATCCTGGTTCAGGGCGTCGGGCGCTGGCACGAATGGCCCATCGCTGGTGCTGCTCAGCAACCTCTGGGTGACCTTCACTTACTCGATGGTGGGTTGGTACCTGGTTGACACGCAGATACGTCGCTATGTTTCCACCCATTCCTGGTCGCTTTCGGGCCTGGCACTCGCTGCCGTGTTTCCGTCCTGCGCCGCCATGCACCTGATCCTGGCGCTCACCAGCAGTTCGGAAATCAGTACCTTGCCCTTCGACCTGCTAGGCGTGCCGGCGTCGGTCTATTTCCTGTGGGTGGTCAAACAACTGCATGCAGACTCCGTCATCGACTGGAATCGCCGTCCTCTTGCAGGCCTCGCGGCTTCGCCCCATCGCTCCTCGCCCTGGAGCGAAGCAAGCACCACGGAACGGTGATCTAGCCCCCGTGGAATATGCGTAGTTAGCTATTAAAAACGTAGCAATCTACGGCTCACGCTACCTTGACCGCATTGCCGAACGCCACACGCCCACGCACCATGTCGGCCTCGGGTTTGGGGTCGGGGTAGAACCACACGGCATCGGT
>JBEEMW010000055.1:0-12704 GCA_041192445.1 Pseudomonadota bacterium
GTTTCCACCACCAGTCTGAGCTTGGCGCGTTGCGCTTCCACTGCAATGTCGTTGCCATGCACGGTGCTGCTGAAGCCGCATTGCGGTGACAGGGCCAGCTGCTCCAGCGGGGCATAACGGGCTGCTTCGTCAATGCGGCGCTTCAGGTCGTCCTTGCTCTCCAGCGTGCCAAACTTGGTGGTGACCAGGCCCAGCACCACGGTTTTTCCTTTGGGCAGGTAACGCAAGGGCTTGAAGTCGCCGCTGCGGTCGTCGTCGTACTCCATGAAGTAGGCGTCCAGGTTCATTTCCTGGAGCAAGGCTTCGGCCACCGGCTCGTAGTTGCCGCTGGCTGCATGTGTGCTTTTGAAGTTGCCACGGCACAGGTGCATGGCCAGCAGCATGCCGGGCGGTTTTTGTGCGACCACCAGGTTGATGAATCTGGCGTAGCGGTGGGGCAACTCATTGGGGTCGTCGCCGCGCTGGCGGGCGGCTTCACGCATTTTCTCGTCACACAGATAGGCCAGATTGGTGTCGTCCATCTGCACATAGGTGCACCCTGCCGCGGCCAGGCTGCGCAACTCGTCGCCGTAGGCATTGGCCACGTCCTGGTAAAAATCAGGGTCCAGCTCGGGGTAATGTTGCCGGCTGATGCCGGCACGCCCGCCCCGAAAGTGCAGCATGGTGGGCGAGGGGATGGTGACTTTGGGCCTGTTGCCGGCTGACACCTGACTCTTGAGGTACTGAAAATCGGCCAACTGGATGTCCTTGACGTGGCGCACCTTGTCAATCACCCGCATCACCGGCGGCGCCAGCTCCTGCGTGCCATCGGGCCGCTGGATGGTGACCGGAATATCGGTTTTCACGCCACCAATCTGTTCCAGAAAGTCGATGTGAAAGTAGGTGCGGCGAAATTCACCGTCGGTAATGCTTTTGAGGCCCACGTCTTCCTGAAACTTCACGATCCCGGTGATGGCCTTGTCTTCCACCACACGCAGTTGCTCGGGTGTGATCTCGCCTTTGGCTTTTTGTTCGCGTGCCTCCAGCAGGTATTGGGGGCGCAAAAAACTGCCCACGTGGTCGTAACGGGCGGGGAGCTGGATCATGGTGGGTCTCCTTTTGGGGTGTTCAAGGCTGATGTTAAAACATTTAATGATCTGGTCATTGAATACATAAACCGTTTAAATTGCCAATTTAATGCATAAATAGTTGACTTATTTGTATTTATGTATACATTGCGTATTCATGAAAGTTGTCAAATCCGCATTCCCACTCAACGCCTGGTATGCCGCCGCCTACGATGTCGAGGTGGGCCGCACACTCATGGCGCGCACCATTTGCAATCAGAAACTGGTGATGTTTCGCAAGCTGGATGGCACGGTGGCTGCCTTGCAGGACGCCTGCTGGCACCGGTTGATGCCGCTGTCTCTTGGTCATCTGGACGGTGACAAGCTGACCTGCGGTTACCACGGGCTGGTTTACAACGCCCAGGGCCGCTGCACCCACATGCCCAGCCAGGAGACCTTGAATCCGTCTGCCTGTGTGCGCAGCTTTCCGGTAACCGAGAAGCACCGTTTTGTCTGGGTCTGGCCGGGCGACCCCGCGCGGGCCGATGTGGCCCTGATACCCGACATGCACTGGAACGATGACCCCGCCTGGGCCGGTGACGGCAAGATGATCCGCGTGAACTGCGACTACCGCCTGGTCGTGGACAACCTGATGGACCTGACGCACGAAACCTTTGTGCATGGCTCCAGCATTGGCCAACAGGCCGTTGCCGAAGCCCCCTTTGTCGCCACACACGGCGACCGCACCGCCACAGTTACCCGGTGGATGGAAAACATCGACGCGCCGCCATTCTGGGCCGGTCAGATTGACCACGCGCGTGCTTACAAAGGCCGGGTAGACCGCTGGCAGATCATCCGGTTTGAAGCGCCTTGCACCGTCAATATTGATGTGGGGGTGGCTGAAACCGGTACCGGGGCGATTCCCGATGGCGGCAACGCGGGCGACAGCCGCACCGGCAACCGCAGCAAGGGCGTCAACGGCTTTGTGCTCAACACCATCACACCCGAGACCGATGGCACCTGCCTGTATTTTTGGGCCTTCGCGCGCAACTATTGCCTGAGTGAGCAGCGCCTGACACACCAGTTGCGCGAAGGTGTGGCCAATATCTTCCGTGAAGACGAGCATGTGCTGGAAGCCCAGCAGCAAGCCATGAATGACCACCCCGATCACCCGTTTTACAACCTCAATATCGACGCGGGCTCGATGTGGGCCAGGCGGTTGATTGATGGCATGGTGGCCAGGGAGCGGGCGTAACACCCTGACACACCCCATGACAATCGCTACTAAAACAATAGCTGCTCACGCAATGGACACGGGGGCTAATGGCCAAAATGATGCTGATCACGCGCAACAAAGCGTGCAACTCAAGGCGCAGCGGCGCCTGCGTGAAATGATTCTGGCGGGTGAATTGGCTGGCGGTGCGCGCATTGCCGAGCTGTCCATCGTCGAGAAGCTCGGTTTCTCCCGCACGCCCATTCGCGCTGCGCTGATGCGCCTGGAGCAGGAGGGCCTGCTCGATGCCCTGCCCAATGGCGGCTACGCGGTGAAGACGTTTTCGGAGCGCGATGTGTCCGAAGCCATCGAGCTGCGCGGCACGCTGGAGGGCCTGTCTGCCCGGCTGTCTGCCGAGCGCGGTGCGCCCCCGGTGGTGCTGGCCGAAGCCCGCGAGTGCCTGGGCCAGATTGATCTGGTGCTGGCCCAAAACACGCTGAACGATGACGCCTTTGCCAGTTATGTCACGCTGAACGAGCGCTTTCACGCACTGCTGGGCGAGATGGCGGGCAGTGCCGTGATGTCCCGTGAGCTGGAACGGGTATGTGGCCTGCCGTTTGCCTCGCCCTCGGGTTTTGTGGTGGTGCAGGCCAACTCACCCAAAGCGCGCGACATGCTGGTGGTGGCGCAGGACCAGCATTGGCAGGTGATCGACGCCATCGAGCGGCGCGAAGGCTCGCGGGCGGAGAGCCTGATGCGCGAGCATTCGCGGATTGCCCAGCGCAATCTGCGCGAGGCCGTACAAAGCCATAACCTGGACCAGGTGCCCGGTGTGCGCCTGATCCGCAAACGCAGCTAAGCCATGAGCACCGCCCAACACTGGCTGGATGCCACCGTGCATGCCCTGCGTGACGTGACCCCCACGGTGCGCGAATTCACGCTCAAGCCCAGGGGTGGCGTGCGTGCGCATCAGCCCGGGGGCCATTTGCAGATACAGGTTCTGGTGGGGCAGGGGGCGGCTGCCAAACCCCATACCCGGTCGTATTCCCTGATTGGCCAGCCCGATGGCGAGTTCTACCGTATTGCGGTCAAGCGGCTGGATGAGGGGCGTGGCGGGTCGCTGGCCATGTGGCGGTTGGGCGTGGGCGACCGGCTGCCCATCAGCGAGCCGCAAAATCATTTCCCGCTGGATCTGAACGCGCCCGCCTATTTATTGGTGGCCGGCGGCATTGGCGTCACTCCGCTGATCGGCATGGCGCAACTGCTGGCCAGGCGGGGTGCCAGGGTGCGCATGGTGTTTGGTGCCCGTTCTGAGGCTGAACTGGCTTACTTGCCCGCGCTGAAAGACGCATTGCAGGATGGCCTGCAACTGAATGTGACCGCACGCGGCCAGAGGATTGATTGGGCTGGCGAGATTGCGATTTTGCCGGTGGGAGCCCAAATGTACGTGTGCGGGCCGTCTCCCATGCTGGACGCGGCCCGTCGAGCCTGGGCATTGGCAGACCGACCCCTGGCTGACTTGAGGTACGAGACCTTTGGCAGCAGCGGCCGGTTTGCGCCACAGGCCTTTCGCGTCAAGATTGAGCGCCACGGACTGGACATCGTTGTCCCCGCCGACTGCAGCCTGCTGGACGCGCTGGAAATGGCCGGTGTGCAGGCCCTTTATGACTGTCGCCGGGGGGAATGTGGTTTGTGCGCGATGGATGTGCTGTCTGTTGACGGTGAAATTGATCACCGCGATGTGTTCCTTGGTGACGAAGAAAAGCAGCACAACCGGCGTATCTGCGTTTGTGTATCGCGCGCAGTAGGTTGCCTCACGCTGGACTCTGCTTACCGCCCTGAAAGATGAGGTCCGCAAAACAGGTATAGCAAAATTTTATATCTACCAGTTGGTAAATGCTCTTGTCAACACCCCAAATTCCGGCCAAAGTGCCCACTAGATTATTCAGGAGACCCATGATGAAAAAACGGCTATTCCTCAGTTCTTCAGCCCTGGCTGTGATGTCGCTCTCGGGCGCACCGGTGTGGGCTCAGGCCAATACCTTCAAAATCGGCCTGATTCTGCCCATGACCGGTCAACAAGCCACGACCGGGCGTCAAATTGAGGCCGCTGCCCGGCTTTACATGGCGCAAAACGGCGACACCGTGGCGGGTAAAAAGATCGAGCTGATCGTCAAGGACGACACCAGCGTGCCGGACGTCACCAAACGCCTGGCGCAAGAGCTGGTGGTGAATGACAAGGTCAATGTGCTGGCGGGTTTTGGTATCACGCCCTCGGCCCTGGCCACGGCACCGATTGCCACGCAGTCCAAAACCCCCCAGGTGGTGATGGCTGCGGCCACCAGCAGCATCACCGAGGCCTCGCCTTATATCGTGCGCACCAGCTTCACGCTGCCCCAGGCTGCGGTTGCGCTGGCTGACTGGGCACCCAAAAACGGCATCAAGAAAGTGGTCACGCTGGTCAGCGACTATGGCCCCGGCATCGATGCAGAGAAATATTTCAAAGAGCGGCTCACGTTCAATGGTGGCCAGGTTACCGAGGCACTGCGTGTGCCCCTGCGCAACCCCGACTTCGCCCCTTTCCTGCAAAAAGTGCGTGATCTCAAGCCCGATGCGCTGTTTGTGTTTGTGCCGTCTGGCGCGGGCGCTGCGGTGATGAAGCAGTTTCTGGAGCGTGGCATGGACAAGGCCGGCATCAGACTCATCGGTACGGGTGACGTCACCGATGATGACCAGTTGAATGACATGGGTGATGGCGCTCTGGGCGTGGTCACCTCGCACCATTACTCGACCGCCCATCCGTCCGCCGTGAACAAGAAGTTTGTTGAGGCTTTCGGCAAGGCCAACAAGGGCATGCGGCCCAACTTCATGGCAGTGGGTGGCTACGATGGCATGCGTGTGATCTACGAAGCACTCAGGGCAACCAAGGGCAACGGTGGCGGCGATGCCCTGCTGGCCGCGATGAAAGGCCAGATTTTCGAGAGCCCGCGCGGCCCGATGTTCATCGACGCACAAACCCGCGACGTGGTGCAAAACATCTACCTGCGCAAGGTTGAGAAGAAAGATGGCCAGTTGTACAACGTGGAGTTTGACGTGATCAAGGACGTCAAAGACCCCGGCAAGGCCAGGTAAGTCGATCTCACTTGACCGGGCCTGAAGGGACAGCACGTGTTAACCATCCTGTTTGACGGCATCGCCTACGGCATGCTGTTGTTTATCCTCGCTGTCGGGTTGGCCGTGACGATGGGGTTGATGAACTTCATCAACCTCGCGCATGGGGCCTTTGCCATGGTGGGTGGCTACATCACCGTGCTGCTGATGCAGCGCGCAGGTGTGCCGTTTCTGGTGTGTCTGCCGCTGGCGTTTCTGGGCTCGGCGCTGCTGGGTGGGGTGCTGGAGCGCACCCTGTACCGTCCGCTGTACCACAAGCCGCATCTGGATCAGGTGCTGTTCTCCATCGGTCTGACCTTCATGGCCGTGGCCAGTGCGGACTATTTCATTGGGTCCACGCAGCAGATCATCCAGTTGCCCGAATGGCTCAAGGGCCGCACCGAGGTCGACCTCTTCAGTGGGGGCGCGTGGACGCTGGGCATGGGGCACTACCGCCTGTTCATCATCGCGGTGTGTGCCGCGCTCACCATCGCGCTGCAATACGTGCTGGCCAAGACCCGTTTTGGCAGCCGCCTGCGGGCGTCGGTGGACGACCAGCGCGTGGCCGCCGGGCTGGGGATCAACGTCAATGTGGTGTTTTTAAGCACCTTTGCCGTGGGTTCGGGCCTGGCGGGTCTGGGCGGTGCGTTGGGGGCGGAGGTGCTGGGGCTGGACCCTACTTTCCCCCTCAAGTTCATGATCTACTTTTTGATCGTCGTCGCCGTGGGGGGCACGTCCAGCATCACGGGGCCGTTGCTGGCCGCGCTGCTGCTGGGCATTGCTGACGTGGCGGGCAAGTACTACATCCCCAAGCTGGGGGCGTTCATTGTCTACAGCCTGATGATCGCCATTTTGATCTGGCGCCCACAAGGGCTGTTTACCCGGCAGGGGGGCAAATCATGATGCGCCACGCCCTCGGTGCGGGTGGGCGCTACAAGCCGTGGGAGCTGGCACTCTGGTTGCTGGCGCTGGCGTCACCCCTGCTGCTGTCCAGCCACGCGCTGATCATCAACGAAATTGCCATCGTGGCGCTGTTCGCCGTGTCGCTGGATCTGGTGCTGGGGTTCACCGGCATCGTCTCGCTGGGTCACGCCGCATTTTTCGGCATGGGCGCCTACACCGCAGCCCTGTTTTGCAAGCTGGTCATGCCTGATCCGCTGGTGGGTATGGTGGTGGCCATCGTGGTGTCCACCGCACTGGGTGCGGTGTGCAGCCTCACCATTATTCGCGGTAGCGACCTCACACGGTTGATGGTCACGCTGGGGGTTGGCCTGATCCTGATGGAGCTGGCCAACAAGCTGGACTGGCTGACGGGTGGTGCAGACGGTTTGCAAGGTGTGGTGATGGGGCCGGTGCTGGGCCGGTTTGAGTTTGATTTGTCTGGCCGTACCGCTGCGTGGTATTCCATCAGCGTGCTGATGCTGTTGTTTGTGCTGGCGCGCCGCCTGGTGAGTTCACCGTTTGGTGCCACGCTCAAGGCGATTCGTGACAACCGCTTGCGCGCCATGGCCATCGGCATTCCGGTCACGTCACGCCTGGCCGTGATCTACACCGTGGCCGCCGGCATGGCTGGCGCGGCAGGTGCGTTGCTGGCGCAGACCACCGGTTTTGCGTCGCTGGACCTGTTTGAATTTCACCGTTCGGCGGATGTGATGCTGATCCTGGTGATTGGTGGCACGGGCTGGCTCTATGGCGGTGTGGCGGGTGCGATTGTGTTCAAGCTGATGCAGGACGTGATTTCCGCCATCACACCGCAGTACTGGACCTTCTGGATTGGCCTGTTCCTCGTGGTACTGGTGCTGGTGGGGCGCGATAAATTAATTCGCCCCTGGACCTGGTTCAAACGGGGTCAAGGACCGCAAGAGGGCAAGGCATGAGCCAGAACACCACCCCTGCCACGCCGGTCATGGCCGCCGACACGGTGCTCTCGGCGCAAGGTCTCATCAAACGTTTCGGCGGCATCACGGCCACCAACAACGTCACGCTCAACCTCAAGAAAGGTGCGCGCCACGCGTTGATCGGCCCCAATGGCGCAGGCAAGACCACACTGATCAACCTGCTGACCGGCGTGCTGGAACCGTCTGGGGGGCGCATTGTTCTGGAAGGCCGGGACATCACTGAACTGGCTCCGCATCAACGGGTGAAGCGCGGCATGGTTCGCACCTTTCAGATCAACCAGTTGTTCGACACCTTGACGCCACTGGAGACTCTGGCACTGACCGTGTCGCAACACCAGGGGCTGGGTGGCAAATGGTGGCAGGCGCTGGGCGCCAGCCGGGCCGTGACGCAGCGGTGTGAGCAGTTGCTGGAGCAGTTTCACCTGACGGCGGTGATGAACCAGAAAACCAGTGTGCTGGCCTATGGCAAGCGCCGTCTTCTGGAAATTGCCATTGCACTGGCCTGCGAGCCGCGTGTGCTGCTGCTGGATGAACCCGTGGCCGGTGTGCCCGCCGGTGAACGCGAAGAGCTGCTGCAAACCGTGGCGGCGCTGCCGGCCGATGTGTCGGTGCTGCTGATTGAACATGACATGGACCTGGTCTTCAGCTTTGCCAACCGCATGACGGTACTGGTGAACGGCACCGTGCTGACCGAGGGTGATCCGGACCAGATTGCAAATGATCCGCAGGTCAAGGCGGTGTACCTGGGTCATGGTGAAGAGGCTGTGCATGAATAAGTTACTGGAGGTTCAGGGTCTGAGTGCAGGCTACGGCGAAGCCGTGGTGCTCAACAACGTGTCACTGTCTCTTGGTGAAGGCCAGACGCTGGCGCTGCTGGGACGCAACGGCACCGGCAAAACCACGCTGATCAACACCCTGGCCGGTGCCACCCGTCAACACGCAGGCAGTATCACGCTGGGCGGCGCGTTGTTGCACACGCTGCCATCACACGAGCGTGCCGCAGCGGGCATTGGCTGGGTGCCGCAGGAACGCAATATTTTCAAATCACTCACGGTCGATGAGAATCTCACCGCTGTAGCCCGGCCTGCACGTGCGGGCAGAACAGCCCGGCCCTGGACGCCCGCGCGCGTCTATGACATGTTCCCGCGCCTGGCCGAGCGCAAAGGCAACCTGGGCACCCAGCTCTCGGGTGGCGAACAGCAGATGCTGGCCGTGGGCCGTGCCCTGGTGCTCAACCCGACGTTGCTGCTGCTGGACGAACCGCTCGAAGGCCTGGCGCCCATCATCGTTCAGGAACTGCTCAAGGCCATTCGGCGCATCACCCGTGAAGAGGGCCTGAGCGCCATCATCGTGGAGCAGCATCCGCAGGCGATCCTGGCGATATCGGACACCGCAGCCGTGCTGGACCGGGGCACGGTGGTGTACACCGGTACGGCCGCGAGCTTGCAGGAACAACCTGCTTTGTTGGACAAACTGCTGGGTGTGGCGCGTTAGTTTGAAGGTGGTTGAACGGAGCTGCCTCATGGTCGCTATTTATTTGATAGCTTATGGCGCATATTTTACGGGGGCTACAGGCCTATTTACTATGAAAACTTCTGCTAAAAACTTGCTTTGCGTGGTGCTTGCATCGGTCGGGCTGCTCGCTGTGGCGGCGGGCTCTGCGTCGGCGCAAACCTTTCCGTCCAAACCCATTCGCATCGTTGTGCCGTTTGGGGCGGGCGGTGTTGCCGACCTGACAGCCCGCACCGTGGGCCAGAAGCTGTCTGAATCGCTTGGCCAGCCTGTGGTGATCGACAACAAGCCCGGCGCCGGTGGTGTGGTGGCGGGCGACGCAGTGGCCAAAGCCGAGCCGGACGGCTACACCCTGCTGCTGATGTCCAACGCCACGGCGGTCAGTGCCGGCCTGTTCAAGTCCATGCCGTTTGATGCTGTCAAGGACTTTGCTCCCATCTCAACCCTCGGGTTTTTCGACATCGCCATCGTCACACCGGCCGATTCCAGATTCAAAACCCTGGGCGAGTTGCTGGTGTTTGCCAAGGCCAATCCGGGCAAGTTGAATCTGGGCACCATCAACATTGGCAGCACGCAAAATCTGGCTGCCGAGTTGTTCAAGACCACCTCCGGGGCCGACATGCAAATCGTGCCTTTCAATGGCACGCCAGCCGTGGTCACGGCATTGCGTGGTGGGCAGATTGATGCGGCTGTGGAAATTCTGGGCCCCATCCTGCCGCAAATCACCGCCAAGGCCCTGCGTGCGCTGGCGGTAACCGGTGAAAAACGTGCCGCCGTGCTGCCCGAGGTCCCCACGGCCAAAGAAAGTGGCCTGCCCACCTTTGTGGCGTCCAGCTGGAATGCATTGGCTGCGCCGGCCAAAACGCCCAGGGATGTTCTGGCCAGACTGAACCGGGAAATTGCCGCCGCGGTCAACTCGCCCGATGTCAAGAAAAAGCTGCACGACCTGAACGTCGAAGCCTATGCCAGTTCACCTGAGCTGGCCGCCGAGTTGCTGGCCAGCGAAATCAAGCGCTGGGGTGATGTGATCGTGCGCGCCAAAATTCCAACCCAGTGAGCATCAGGACCGTTCAGGAAGCAGCTTGTGAAGTTTGAACACATTGGCATGATCGGTTATGGCGAGGTCGGCAAGATTTTTACCGCCGGTCTTAAAGGCAAGGTTTCTGGCGTCAGCGCCTGGGACCTCAAGTTTGATGAACCTGCGGCGCGGGATGCCCAGTTAGCCCATGCGAAGCAGGGCGGTGTGCTGGCTTGCCGTTCATTGGCGCAGTTGTGTGGGGGCGCAGACCTGGTTATTTCGGCCGTTACCGCATCCAGTACGCTGGCGGTCGCGCAGGCCGCCGCGCCACACCTGCGCAGGGGCTCGGTTTTTCTGGATCTCAATTCTGCCTCGCCTGGTACCAAGCAACAAGCCGCCCGACTCATTGATGCGACCGGGGCGCAGTATGTCGAGGCCGGCGTGATGACCTCGGTGCCGCCCTATGGCATCCGCGTGCCCATGCTGCTGGGGGGTGCCTGTGCGGCCGATCTGGCGGGTGTGCTCAACGCCTGGGGCATGGATGCCAAAGCGGTTTCCGACCAGCTGGGTGTGGCCAGCGCCATCAAGATGTGCCGCAGTGTGATGATCAAGGGATTGGAAGCCCTGGTGATCGAGAGCTACGCCACGGCCCGCGCCTATGGTGTGGAAGACCATGTGCTGCCGACGCTGATGGAGACCTTTCCCGGCATAGCCTGGGAGAAGCAGGGGGCCTATTTTTTCAGCCGGGTGGTGCAGCATGGCCAGCGCAGGGCCGAGGAAATGCGCGAGGCCGCCAACACCGTGCGTGAAGCCGGTTTCGAGCCCTTCATGGCTCAGGCCATTGCCGACAAGCAGCAGTGGGTGGCCGATCAGGCCCGGTCGGGCATGTTCGACGGCGTTGCCCATGACGCCCGCTGGCAAGACTTTGCCGATCGCCTGCTGGCCGATCTGCTATCAAAAAAATAGCTACCTGCGCTTAACTGGCGAGGGCTAAGGGCTGTTTTTGTCAGAAAATAGCACAAGGTTGCGCCTCACAACCGCCCGTTGACATCGGTCAAAAAATGGCGCAACGTTGCATTCGGCGTCAAAAATTCACCGACGCTGGCGTCATGTGATCCCAATTTGATCGAAGGGGAAACGTATGAAAACAGAACTTCTGTACCTGACGTTTGTTGTTGCCTTCACCGGGTTGCTGTGGGTTCCCTACATTCTTGACCGGGTGGCGGTGCGCGGCCTGATCGATACCGTGGGTTACCCTGAGAATCCCAAGGCGCAGTCACCCTGGGCGCAGCGTCTGATGAAAGCCCACTCAAATGCGATTGAGAATCTGGTTGTTTTTGCCAGTCTCGTGTTGCTGGCAAACGCCCTTGGTGTCTCTACCGCAGTCATTGCCGGTGCCAGCATGGCGTACTTCTGGGCGCGTGTGGTGCATGCTGTCGCCTACACCCTGGCCTGGCCATGGGTTCGAACCCTCGCCTTCACCGTTGGTTTTTTCGCCCAGGCGGTTATTGCCTGCCAGCTTCTGGTCCGATAGGCCTCCCACATACAAGTACCCTGCAGCGCGGCGTGTGCCGCTTGTCGTGCAGATTTGACCAGTGCAACGGGGCCGTCGCTGGCCAATGAGGTGTTTGAGGCCCCTCACTGCCAAAGGAGAAAATCATGGCGACCTATATTGCACTCTCCACCTTTACCGACCAGGGTATTCGCACCATCAAGGACAGCACCAAACGTGCGGATGCTGTCAAGGAAGCCGCCAAGCGATTTGGGGCCAATATGACCCAGATTTATTGGACGCTGGGTCAATACGATCTGGTCGCGGTCATAGAAGCGCCTGACGACACGGCAGCCACGGCTTTCGCCTTGGCCATTGGCGCCGCTGGCAACGTACGCATGCAAACCCTGCGCGCCTTCAACAAGGAAGAGATGAACGGGATTCTGACCAAGATGTCCTAGCGGCATTTTGGTCATGTTGTCGAGTGAAATATGCATTGGGAGTAATGTCTAAAGCAACCTTTTTGGAGCCTCAATCGAGGAACCTAACAATGACACATTCAGTCCTGGACGCCATTGGAAACACGCCACTTATCGAACTTGAAAAAATCGTGCCGTCTGGCTCGGCGCGCATCGTCGCCAAGCTGGAATGGTCGAATCCGACCGGGAGCATGAAGGATCGCATGGCAAAAGCGGCCATTGAGTGCGCTGAAGCCTGTGGGCACCTTCGGCCGGGCGGGACGGTGGTGGAATACACGGCAGGCACCACCGGCATCTCACTGGCGTTTATCTGTGCGGCCAAGGGGTACCCGTTGGAGATTGTTTTTTCCGACGCCTTCAGCGATGAGAAGTTGCGCACGATGCAGGCGTTCGGGGCAAACATCACGATCGTGCCGAGTGACAACAAGAAGATCACCGCCGGGTTGATCAAGGCCATGATCAGCACCGCCGACGAGATCAGTCTGCGGCCCGGTCATTGGTATTGCGATCAACTCAACAACCATGACGCGATTGAAGGGTATCTGCCGCTGGGAGAGGAACTTTGGCAGCAGACCGGCGGGCAGATTGATGCGTTTGTGCAGTCGGTCGGCACGGCACACTCGATTCATGGGGCCATGCGAGCCCTGGCAAAACACAAGGACGGCATCCTGACCGTCGCCGTCGAACCAGCGGAATCTGCGGTGCTGTCGGGGCAGTCCTCCGGCTCGCACCAGATTGAAGGCATCGGCATAGGATTTATTCCTCCCCTTTGGCAACCCGAGCTTGTCGATGAAATTCAGACCGTGACCACTCAGGAAGCCAAAGCGATGACACGACGTCTGGCGCGCGAAGAGGGGATCTTTGCGGGCATATCGTCGGGCGCGAACGTTGTCGCG
>JBEEMW010000056.1:0-4309 GCA_041192445.1 Pseudomonadota bacterium
CTGCAGTTCCTGGACCTGATCCAGGAAGGCAACATCGGTTTGATGAAGGCGGTGGACAAGTTCGAATACCGCCGCGGCTACAAGTTCTCCACCTACGCCACCTGGTGGATTCGCCAGGCCATTACCCGCAGCATTGCAGACCAGGCGCGCACCATCCGGATTCCGGTGCACATGATCGAAACCATCAACAAGATGAACCGCATCAGCCGCCAGCACCTGCAGGAGTTTGGCTTCGAGCCCGATGCCTCGGTCTTGGCCGAGAAGATGGAGATCCCGGAAGACAAGATCCGCAAGATCATGAAGATCGCCAAAGAGCCGATCTCCATGGAAACGCCGATTGGTGACGATGACGACAGCCACTTGGGCGACTTCATCGAAGATGCCGCCAACACCGCACCCATGGAAGCGGCCATGCAGGCCGGCCTGCGCGATGTGGTCAAAGACATTCTGGACAGCCTCACGCCACGCGAAGCCAAGGTGCTGCGCATGCGTTTTGGTATTGAGATGACCAGCGACCACACCCTGGAAGAAGTGGGCAAGCAGTTTGACGTGACGCGTGAGCGCATTCGCCAGATTGAAGCCAAGGCGCTGCGCAAGCTCAAGCACCCTTCACGCTCAGACAAGCTGCGCAGCTTCACCGACACGCTGTAAAACCGGTTTGCTGGCGCCTGTCCAGCTTGATTCTGAATAAAATAGCGCCTCAGGCCCCGTAGAATGGGCGTGAGGCGCTATTTTTTTAGTAGCGTCCGGTCGTGGATCACCGCCTGGCCAGGTGAATGCCGGCCAGCATGCATCGCACGGAACCACCCGCCAATTCGATGGTGGGTACCGCCAGTGGCAGCAGTTGGGCCGACTTTGCGATTTCGGTGCGTTGTGCCGATGTCAGGCTGGCTGCGGCCCGTTCCGACAAGGCGAGCACCCGGCCTTGCGACCCCGAGAGCTCAATCGCATTGCCTGCAAACGCTTCGATCTGCGAAGTGGCCAGGGCAATCACGCATCGCCCGCTTTCCTCAAGACGCGCCCTGACTTGCGCCCGGCGTTTCGAATCGGTCATGAGATCAAACCCCACCATGGCGAACCCGGTTGCCACACACATCATCACGTTGGTGTGGTAAATCGCCCGGCCAGCGGCATCGGCCGTGTCAAACACCATGGGTTCGAAGTTGAAATGGGTGCAAAAGCGCTCCAGTGCAACGGGGTCGGCCCGGTGAGAGCGAGCCACATAGGCCACGTGCGCGATGTGATCCAGCACCATGGCGCCGGTGCCCTCCAGAAACACCCCATCGTGCTCAAGCCCGGAATAGTCGATCACATCCTGAACCCGGTATTGGGCTTTGAGCATGTCGATCACATCATGCCGGCGCTCACGGCGACGGTTGGGCGAATACATGGGGTAGAGCGCAATGCGCCCGCCGGGATGGGTTGAAAACCAGTTGTTGGGGAAAACCGAGTCCGGGGTTTGGCGTTCACCGGCATCGTCAAAAAGGTGTACCCGCACACCGGCCGCCTCCAGGCGGGCCGCAGCAGCGGTGACTTCATCGCGGGCAGCCTGAGCGATGGCGGATGCCGCCATCGCACCGGATTCACCGGTGCTGCGCTGGAAAGTATTGTCGGCTGCTGTTTCCGGGTTGGGCTGAAAGCGATGCGGGCGCATCATCACGACTGCGCCCGGTGCCTGAATGGATTGAATGGTCATGGCGACATTGTTCTTTAACCTGGCGCCAACCAAAAGAGCCGAATCTGATCACATTGCGCTACTTTCTGAGCAATGTGCATCAGTGAAAGTATCAATATGACCAATCGGGCACATCGGCGCTTAACTATCCCAGTCGCCGCCGCCGTCACCACCGCTGGCCATGGCATTGCCATCGTCCCAGGAGCCCCCATCGTTCACACCAAAGTTCTGGCCACCCAGATCATTGTTGCCGGCAAAGGGTTCGTAGCCGTTGTTGCTGGCCAGGCTATCAGGATGGTGCACCGGATGATCGTCGTTGCCCATCAGGCTTTTGCCAATGGCTTGTGCCGCCATCACGCCCGCACCCACGGCCAGGCCCGTGGCCAGGCCGCCCATGACCTTGCCACCAAGGCCCATGCCTGCAGGTTGCTGGCCATAACCGGGCGCCATGGCCCCGCCACCCATGGTATTGCCCACGTTGTTGCCCATGCCAAAGCCCTGCGGACCACTCAGGCCACTTTGCATGGCAGCCGGATTGGGGTACATGGCCTGCGGCAGGGGTGCTGGTGCGGGTTTCTTGCGCATCAGGTAGATGCCCAGACCAATCGCCCCGCCACCGAGAGCCAGCGCCAGGCCCCAGGGAAAGGGTGATGCGGGTGCGGCTGGTACAGGCGTGCCCACCGCCCAGCTGGTATTGGCGTTACCCGTGGCTGGGCTGCTTTTGGCCGCCAGTTGGGTACGCAGCGCCTGCACGGACTCTGGCTTTGCAAACGGCAGGCCGGGAGCCAGCTTTTCCGCCATGGCCAGCGCTTCACGCGCATGGCTCATTTTGCCCTGGCGTGCCGCCAGCTCGGCCGATACAAAATATGCCTTGGCACTGCCGGGGTGGGCCACCAGCACCTGCTGCATCATGACCTGGGCCTGATCCAGACGCCCGGCCTGGGCTTCGTCGTAAACCTGCTTGAGTGTGGGTTCTGTCTGGGCCATTGCCAGGCCGTAGCACAGCATGGCCGCGACGGCGAGCCATTTGCCAATACGCCGCGTGATTGATCCGTCTGACATGGGTTTTGCCCTTAAAAGGTGATTGACTTACCTGGGCGAGGTGGTGGCGTTTGCCCGTAAAACAAGGGCACCCGGCGCTGATGGGTCACTCAGAACGTCTCAGTATCCACTTCGCTGGCGCCCTGGGCGTTGTAGCGGTTGCCTGTCACTGTGTTGTGGTTGATCAGTGCATCCAGTTTGGCCATCAGGGCAAGGCTGAGGCCAAGGTCTGCCGCAGCCAGGTTTTCAGCCAGATGCGCCACGCTGGTGGTGCCGGGAATGGGAATGATGTGCTCACCCTTATGCAACAACCAGGCCAAAGCCAGTTGCGACGGGCTGCAACCTGCCTCACGCGCAAAAGCCGAAAAGGCGGGCAGCAGCAAGAGGTTGGTCGCGTAGTGATCCGGCGCAAACCGCGGCATGCTGCGACGAATGTCTTTGGCATCGAGTGTGGTCACATCCTGCAACTGGCCACACAGGAAACCACGGCCCAGCGGGCTGAAGGCAACACATGCCACGCCAAGCGCCTTGCAGGTGTCCAGCACGGCAATTTCAGGATTGCGTGTCCACAGCGAATACTCGGTTTGTACGGCAGCAATGGGGTGAACAGCGTGCGCCCTGCGCAAAGTGGCCGCCGACACTTCGGACAGGCCAACACCGCGGATATGGCCCCGGCGCACCAGATCACTCAAAGCGCCCACACTGTCTTCGATGGGCACTTTTTTGTCCCAGCGATGCAGGTAGTAGAGGTCGATCACGTCGGTCTGCAGACGGCGCAAACTGTCTTCGCAGGTTTTTCGGATGGTGTCGGGGTGGCCGTCGATCACCCGCACGGGCTTGCCATCGCCATTGACATCCACACCTTGCATGCCGCATTTGCTGGCCAGTGTGAATTTCTGGCGGTGCGGCTTCATGACGCTGCCCACCAGCGTTTCATTGGCACCAAAACCGTAGAGTGCCGCGGTGTCAAACAACGTGACGCCTGCGTCCAGTGCGCGGAGCAACACCCGCTCGCCCTGCTCCTTGGACACCGGCACGCCATAAGCGTGGCTCAGGTTCATGCAGCCCAGGCCGATGGCCGAGACTTCAAATGGGCCAATTTTGCGTTTTTGCATGATTTTTACCTGTCAAACTGGTCTCTAGCCCTCATGGAATATGCCTAGGTAGCTACTAAATACGTAGCAATCAGTCTGCGTTGAGCTGCTGTTCCAGATCGTGCAGCACCTGGTAACAGGGCAACACATTGGCCACGCTGCTGTTGGGCTCACGGCCTTGAGCGATGGCTGCGAAGAATTCGCGGTCTTGCAGCTCAATGCCATTCATTGACACATCCACCTTGCTTACATCGATTTTCTCTTCCTTGCCATTGAACAGGTCATCGTAACGCGCCAGATAAGTGGCCGTGTCGCCGATGTAGCGGAAGAAGGTCCCCAGGGGGCCGTCATTGTTGAAGCTCAAGGAAAGTGTGCAAATGGCCCCGTTGGCAGCCTTGAGCTGGATGCTCATGTCCATGGCAATGCCCAAAGCAGGATGAATCGGCCCCTGCACGGCATTGGCTTTGACAATGGGGCTTCCACACTGGTAGGCAAACAG
>JBEEMW010000057.1:0-20344 GCA_041192445.1 Pseudomonadota bacterium
AATCATCAGCGAGAAGTATTCAGCCGGACCAAACTTGAAGGCCACCTCGGTCAGGGGCACGGCAAATGCCGCCAGCACCAGCGTACCGACACAACCAGCAAAGAACGAACCCAGACCAGCCGCCGCCAGTGCGGGCCCCGCCCTCCCCTGACGCGCCATCTGGTAACCATCGATCACCGTCACCACCGAGGACGATTCACCGGGCAAATTGACCAGAATGGCCGTGGTGGACCCACCATACTGGGCACCGTAATAAATGCCCGCCAGCATGATCAATGCCGAAACGGGCGGCAAAGAATAGGTTGCCGGCAGCAACATGGCAATTGTTGCCAACGGGCCAATGCCGGGCAACACGCCAATGAGTGTGCCCAACAGGCAGCCAATGAAGGCGTACATCAGGTTGATGGGCGTGAACGCCACACCAAAACCGAGAGAGAGGTTTGCAATCAGATCCATTTTTTTCTCCTCAACCGGTGATGAATGCAGGCCACACCGGGAACTGCAGCTTGAGCAGCAAGATGAAGGCCGCGTAACTCATGATGGCCAGCACGGTGGCCAGAATCAGGACTTCCTTGAATTTGAACTCTTCACCCGCCATGGCTGCGATAAAGGTCAGGGCGTAAATGGCAACGATCAAACCAAAGGCCGGGAATCCGATACTCGGCAAACCGCCCAGCATCAAACCAAAAACCAGGTTGGCGGCAATGATGAAGAGCAAAGGCTTCCATGCCCAGCTGCCCATCTTGTCACCATCTTCGGTTTCCACCACCAAAGACTTGAACGTGATGACGGCACCCAGAATCGCCATCAATACTCCCAGCAAAAGCGGGAAGTAACCCGGGCCCATGCGGGCACCATCACCCACCTTGTAGGTGGTTGCACCCCATGCAAAGGCGATTCCAACGACCATGAACATCAGGCCGGAGAAAAAGTCTTTTTGACTTTTGATATTCATTGTTTGTCTCCTAATTAACCAATTGAACCTTGGCATTCTGCACTGCAATAGCCGGACTCGACATGTGGTTATCACCTACGCAACGGCGCAAAGATCAGGACAGCGGTGGCGTCGAGGCCAGCACCTCGTCAATCACCGTCACACCCTCGGCAACCCGCAAGGCACCCGCCAGCCGCAAGGGCCGCATGCCGTCCACAACCGCCTGGCGACGCAGGGCGTCAATACTGGGCTCACGGCTGACCTTGTCCTTGAACGCCTCGCTGACCACCAGCAATTCATACAAACCCATGCGGCCCAGAAAGCCCGTCATGCGGCAGTCCACACATCCCACAGGTTTATAGGGTTTGTAGCCACCATTGATTTGCCAGGGTTTCACCAACTCACCCAGCACCTCCCGGGTCGCCTCATCATCCTTGGCCCGGCATTGCTGGCACAGCGTGCGAACCAGCCGCTGCGCCAGCACGCCCAGCAGGGTTGCATTGATGAGGTAAGCCGGAATACCCAGCTCCATGAGCCGCGTCACGGCAGACGGTGCGTCATTGGTGTGCAGTGTGGAGAAAACCAGGTGTCCGGTGAGCGCCGCCTGCACCGCCATCTCGGCTGTTTGCAGGTCACGAATTTCACCCACCATGATGATGTCAGGGTCCTGACGCATGAGTGCACGCAGGCCTTCCGTGAAACCAAAGTCAAGCTGGGGTTGAACCTGGGTCTGGTTGAAAGACGGCTCGATCATCTCGATGGGGTCTTCCACGGTGCTCACGTTCACCTCTTCGGTCGCCACCCGTTTGAGTGTTGAATACAGGGTCGTCGTTTTACCGGAGCCGGTCGGGCCCGTTACCAGAATGATGCCGTGTGGCCGTTTGACCAGATCTTCCCAGCGCTGGGCATCGTGGGCCGAGAAGCCCAGGGCATCCAGATCTTTTACCGCGTTGTCCGGATCAAAAATCCGCATCACCATTTTTTCACCAAAGGCGGTTGGCAAGGTCGAAATCCGCATTTCAATCTCGTCGCCCCGCGGATTGCGCGTCTTGATGCGGCCGTCCTGTGGGCGACGCTTTTCCACCACATCCATGCGCCCCAGCAGTTTGATGCGTGCTGTCATCGCGTTGAGCACCCCCATGGGCATCTGGTACACCGGGTGCAAAACGCCGTCGATGCGAAACCGGATGACGCCCTGCTCACGGCGTGGTTCCAGATGAATGTCGCTGGCGCGCTGGTCGAAGGCGTATTGCCAGAGCCAGTCCACCACCTGCACGACCCCCTGGTCATTGGCGTCGAGCTGCTTGTTGGTCTTGCCAAGCTCCACCAGCTGCTCAAAACTGGCGCCTCCGCTATTGCCCCCGGCCTTCATGGCCGAGCGAACGGATTTGGCCAGGGCAAAAAATTCGGCGGTGAATTTGTGAATGTCCTGAGGACTGGTCACCACCCGGCGAACACTGCGACGGGACTGGCGCTCCACCTCGGCGACCCAGTCGGTGATGAACGGCTCTGCCGTGGCCACCACCACCTCGGTCGGCGTGACCTGAACGGGCAGGATGCGGTGGCGCTCGGCATAGGCCGCACTCATCACGTCGGCAACCTTGCCCACATCAACCTTCAACGGGTCAATGCGGAGGTAGTCCAGACCGGAACGGGCCGCCAGCCACTGGGTGAGCGTCTCCATGTCCAGCGGCTTGCCGTCAATCGCACGACGCATGGACACGCTGGCCAGTCGCACCAAGGGGTGCTGCACACTTTCGGCCTGCGCACAGCGGGCAATCGTGCGCTGGGCCTCATCCCCGGTAATCACGCCATCGGCGTGAAGCCACTCCACCATCCGGCGCCAGTCAACGGGGCCGACATGCGGCGTTTGGGCAAGTGTTTTTGTTTTCAAGGCATCGCTCATTTTTTGATCATGCAACAACGGGCTTGAGGACCCGCACCCATTGCGGGGCGGGCAGGCCCCACTGGGTCTGGATCAGCGCAGCCCGCTCAACCAGCACCGGGCGCTTGGGACGCGAAGCCGTGCGCTGGGCCAGAACAACGGTATTGCCTTCACGGGTGGGTTTGAATGCCCAGACCGCATCAGCACCAAATGCCGCCGATATTTTCTCGACGCTGCGCTGATAACTTGAGGAGCGGCCAAACAGATTCACGGTCATGCAGCCTTCTTCCGTCAGCAGACGCCGGCAGTTCACATAGAACGGCAAACTGTCCAGCACCGGTGTGGCCGCCTCATGGTCATACAGGTCAACCTGAAGCGCATCCACGGTGCCCCACCAATCGGGGTTCTGAATTTCAAGCGCGGCATCAGCCAGCACCACCTTCATGCGCGAGTTGTCGGCCGGCAACTTGAACCAGCCCCGACAGGCCACCAACACACCAGGATTGAGCTCGATGGCGACGGTTTTCATGCGCACTTCCTTGTGGCAGAACTTGGTCAACGACCCGGCACCCAGTCCGAGTTGCATGGCCTGACGCTTGGCAACTGTGTCCGGGTCAACAAAAAGCAGCCAGGCCATCATGCGCTGAATGTACTCATGCACCAGGACTGTGGGTGCGTCCATCAGCATCGAGCCCTGCACCCATTCGGTTCCCAAATGCAGGTGTCTGATGGGGCCTTCGTCGGAGAAATTGACTTCGGGGAGAGAGTGGGTGCGTTTTTTCAAGATTTTTGCATTATCACCAAACGCCAGCCGGGGCATGCCTCAAACCATTCACAGCAGCCCGGCAGCGACCACCACGTCACGCCAGGCGACCAGTTTTCGCTCGAAACGCCAGCTGGCGTTGGCCGGGCTGGTAGAGGGCAATTGGTAAACCGGCAAACCCAGCGCAGCGGTGTATTTGGCATGCTTGAAGCTCTCACCCCCGTTGTGGGCAATGACCTGGAGTTGCGGGCACAGGCGCGTGAGGCTGGTGAAATCATTGACTTGCGGGTTGCGAATAGCCGTATCCAGACTGCCCTCGCGCTCGCAGGAGGCGTAAACATCCCACACACCCAACCCCCTGTCAAGCAGCCATTCGCTACGTTTTTCATAGCTGTACGCGCTTATTGGACGGGGGCTGGAGTGGAAAATTGCTTCAAGAATTTTCCAGAATTGATTTTGCGGATGGGCGTAATACTGCTGCCGCGCCAGCGACGCTGCGCCCGGGAAGCTGCCCAGCACCAGCAGCCGGGTGTTGCCTGACACCATGGGGGGCAGGCCAATCAGGCGTGGGGGCGCAGCCTCCCGGTGCCCGTCGGTAGGATGCAAACTCATGCGCTCAAGCCCGGCAGCAAAGCACGCAGGCGCGGCAACGCAGCGACCGCATTGCGCGTGCTGGCCCCAGCCAGATCATCGGGGTTGATACCGCGCAACGCTGCCAGTTCGGCACCAATACGCGGCAACTCCCCCGGTTCATTGAGCCCCTGCAACTCGCCTGCCTCGCGCTGCGCTGCCGTCTTGTAAAGCCAGTGTGGCGGCATGTCGGGCGCATCGGTCTCCAGCACAATCGCCGCCAGCGGCAAGGTCGTTGCCAGACGCCGCAACTGCAAGGCGCGGTCATAGGTCAGCGCACCACCAAAGCCGAGCTTGAAGCCCAGTGTGATGAAGGCTTGCGCCTGTTGCGCGCTGCCGTTGAAGGCATGGGCAATGCCCAGCCAGCGGGCATCCGGGCCGCCAATGTCACGCAGGTGCTTGAGCAGCCGGTCGGCCGAGCGGCGCACATGCAGGATGACAGGCAAATCGTACTTGCGCGCCAGCTTGAGCTGTTCCCGGTAGAAATACTCCTGGCGTTCGCGCAGGGGATTGACTCGCAACTCTGGCACAAAAAAATCAAGCCCGATTTCGCCAACAGCGACCAGCCTGGGATCGTTCACATGCCGCTCCAATTGCTGGTCAAGCACAGCCAGATCTGCGTCACCGGCACCTGCCACGTACAGCGGATGTATCCCCAGCGCATAGCTGTCGTGCCCGGCGTGGGCCAGTGTGCGCACCGCATCAAAATTTGCCGGCGCCACCGCTGGCAAGACGCAATGCGCTACGTTATTGATAGCTGCCCGCGCTCTGACGACGGGGGCAGCAGTCAAAAACTCCGGCGCATCCAGGTGGCAATGGGTGTCAATCCAGTAGGTCATATAGGGAAAGTACCATGGGACGCGGTCGTTCCTGGACTAGCAGACGCAAAATATTTACGCTATGCTGATTTTGCTTGGATCGCTGTTTCAGTCTTGTTCAGTTGCACGTGTTACGAAAAAGAGTGTCGGTTCCGGATCAAGCTGCCAAATGTCAACTGTCACTGCGTTGTCATCTTTGGGCGTAACACTCGTCAAACACTTTAAAAAGGGGAAACGAAAATGTCACGTCATTCTTTAAGCATCCTGGCCACGGCCACTCTGGCATTGTGTGGCTCGCAGGCGGCAATCGCTCAATCGGCCGCACTGATCGCCGCGGCCAAAGCCGAAGGTCAATTGACCGTCATTGCGTTGCCGCATGACTGGTGCGGCTACGGTGCCGTCATTGACGGCTTCAAGGCGAAATATGGCTTGAAAGTGAACGAACTTAATCCGGACGCCGGCTCCGGGGACGAAATTGAAGCCATCAAGGCCAACAAGGACAACAAGGGGCCGCAAGCACCCGACGTGGTTGACGTCGGCCTGTCATTTGGCCCTCAAGCCAAGGCTGCAGGCCTCATCCAGCCGTACAAGGTATCGACCTGGGCCAGCATTCCTGATTCAGCCAAGGATGCAGACGGTTTCTGGTACGGGGATTACTACGGCGTGCTGACGTTTCAGGTCAACACCGACGTGATCAGCAAAGTGCCCGCCGACTGGAGCGATCTTCTCAAGCCGGAATACAAAAATGCGGTGGCACTTGCCGGGGATCCCCGGACTGCCAACCAGGCGATTCAGGGCGTTTTTGCTGCAGGCCTGAGTGCTTCTGCGGGTGACGTTGCCAAGTCGGGGCCGGCGGGTCTCAAGTTTTTCTCCGACATGAACAAGGCAGGCAATTTCGTCCCCGTTGTCGGTAAGGCGGCGTCATTTGCCCAGGGAACAACACCCATCATCATTCGTTGGGATTACAACGCACTGGCTGATCGCGACACGCTCAAGGGCAATCCAAAAGTCCAGGTGGTCGTTCCCAAAACCGGGGTCGTGGCCGGGGTCTACGTTCAGGCCATCAGTGCTTATGCACCTCACCCCAGCGCGGCAAAGTTGTGGATGGAATACCTGTACTCCGACGAAGGTCAGCTGGCCTGGCTAAACGGTTACTGCCACCCGATTCGCTTCAATGATCTGGTTGCCAAAAACAAAATCCCCAAAGCCATGCTCGACAAATTGCCGCCTGCCGACGGTTATGCAAAAGCCGTATTTCCCACCCTGGATCAACAGGCGACCTACAAGGAAGCCATCACGAAACAATGGGACCAGGTGGTGGGTGCCAGCGTGAAGTAACGCCATGAACTGAGGCCAGTTCATGGGCATGCCGGTTAAGGGCCAGGAACTCCGTGAGCAATCCTTCGAACGCACCCACTCAACCACCGATGATTCCGTCTACGGCCACGCCCGGTACTCGCCTGCGGAACTGGAACTGGGTTGGTGTTCTACCATTTTTTGTCTTCGCACTGCTGTTTTTGATTCTGCCCACCAGCTACCTGATGGTGGGTGCGTTTCAGGACGGCACTGGCAGCTTCACACTCGCCAACCTGCGCGGCTTGTTTGAAGACAACGTTTTAAATGCCTTCTCCATCAGCATAAAAATCAGCGCAGCGTCGGCACTAACCGGTGGTTTCCTCGGATTTTTACTGGCCTGGGCGGCGGTACAAGGCAAACTGCCGGAGTGGATTCGACCCACGTTAATGACGTTTTCCGGGGTGGCCTCCAATTTCGCGGGCGTACCACTGGCGTTTGCCTTCCTCGCCACCCTCGGCCGGGTTGGTCTGGTCACCGTGTTGCTCAAAAAATTCTTTGCCTTTGACATCTACTCCACCGGATTCAGTGTCCTGAGCTTCATGGGGTTGACCTTGACTTACCTGTATTTCCAGATCCCCTTGATGGTGCTGATCGTCACCCCTGCGCTGGATGGTCTGAAACGCGAATGGCGCGAGGCCTGCGATTGCCTGGGTGGCACCGCGTACCACTATTGGCGCTACGTGGCTTTCCCCGTCTTGTGGCCCAGCATTCTGGGCGCCACCTTGCTGCTGTTTGCCAACGCGTTCGGCGCCGTCGCAACCGCTTATGCACTCACGGGAAGCTCACTCAATATTGTGCCTATTTTGCTGTTTGCACAAATTCGCGGCGATGTCCTGCACAACCCGAATCTGGGCTACGCGCTGGCATTGGGCATGATCGTCATCACGGGCATTTCAAACGCGGGATACATGTGGCTGCGAAGCCGCTCGGAACGGGGACGCACATGAAATCACCGTCGCGTCTGGGTGCCTGGATCGCCATGGCCGTTGGTGCCAGCTATTTTCTGATCCCGCTCATTGCCACGTTTGAATTCAGCCTTCGCATGAAACGTGGCGAATACAGCTTTGAGGCGTATCGCGTCGTGTTCTCCGATCCCCAGTTTCAGGCGACCTTCAGCTATTCCATCGTGATGGCGGTCATCACCATCGTCGTGGGTGTGCTGCTGGTCGTGCCCACGGCTTACTGGGTGCAACTGCGCCTGCCAAAATTGCGGCCACTGGTTGAGTTCATCACCCTGCTGCCCCTGGTCATTCCTGCCATCGTCATCGTGTTCGGCTACTTGCGGATCTACAACAGCAGCTCCTACATTCCCTTGACCGGGAGTGAGCGGGCGACTGATTTTCTTCTGATCTGCAGCTACGTGACACTGTCTTTGCCATACATGTACCGGTCCGTTGACACCGGCTTGCGCGCCATCGATGTCCGAACCCTCACGGAAGCAGCCGAGGTGTTGGGTGCCGGGCGCTTCACGATTCTGTTCAAGGTGATTTTTCCCAATGTCACCTCGGCCATCCTGTCCGGCGCTTTCCTGACGTTTGCCGTGGTGATCGGCGAATTCACCATGGCGAGCCTGCTGAATCGCCCGGCCTTCGGACCTTATCTGCAGTTGGTGGGTGCCAACCGGGCGTATGAGCCGTCCGCGCTGGCCGTGATCGCGTTCCTCATCACCTGGGCCTCGATGGGCCTGATTCAGGTGTGTGGCCGCAATGCCAGTACCCGGCGACCCGGGACCAGTAACGACGCCTGAAATTGCCGAAGCAGCAACCATCACCATTTGCAAAATACAGAAAAAGAACAGAACAATGGCTTTCCTTGAAATATCCAGCCTGAAAAAAGTCTTCGGCACCCAAACGGCAGTGCACGACTTTGCGATGGACATTGAGCGAGGCGAATTTGTCACCTTCCTGGGCCCGTCAGGCTGCGGCAAGACAACCATTTTGCGCATGCTGGCCGGGTTTGAGTCCCCGTCGGCCGGTGTGATCCGGTTTGACGGACGGGATGTCACGCATTTGCCCACCAACCAGCGCAATATCGGCATGGTGTTTCAGTCGTATGCGCTGTTCCCCAATATGACGGTGGCCGACAACATCGGTTTTGGCCTCAAGGTGGCCAACATGCCCCTGCGGCAAATTCGTGAGCGGGTCGACGAGATGCTGGCACTGATCAAACTCACAGCGTTGGGCGGGCGTTATCCCTGGCAATTGTCTGGCGGCCAACAACAGCGTGTTGCGCTGGCACGGGCACTGGCCAACAAGCCACAGGTGCTGCTCCTGGACGAACCCCTGTCTGCCCTTGACGCCAAAATTCGCGTGTCACTGCGAGAAGAAATACGCGCTCTGCAACGCGAACTCGGCATCACCTCCATCTTTGTTACCCACGATCAGGAAGAGGCACTTTCCATTTCCGACCGGGTTGTGGTGTTGAATGAAGGCCGGGTGGAGCAAATCGGCACACCTTCTGCGGTCTATAACTTCCCGCGCACCCGGTTCGTCGCGTCGTTTGTCGGGACGCTCAATCTGCTGTCGGGTGTCGTGGTGAACGCTGGCACAGGGCAAATTTCCGTGGATGGCCAGCAACTGTCCACCTCCCATGCCATGGGTGGCATGGCAGCAGGCCAGACCCAGGCGCTGGCCATCAGGCCCGAGGCGATTGTGTTCGAGGCACCGCAACCCGGGCGTAATTCATTGCTGGCAACGGTAGAAGACGTCAACTTTCTCGGAGCCATCGTGCGCGTCCGGGCACGCGTGAAAAGTACCGTGCTGTCGCTTGACGTATTCAACGATCCCAACCAGGTGTTGCCACAGCGTGGTGCGGAAGTCACATTGGGGTTTTCTCGCGAGAATCTGCTGGTGCTGGAGTAGCCGGGTTATGAGGGGCCCGTTGGCGGGCAACGTGCACAAAGGCATGAACCGTGATACCGTTGAGGCGGTGTTTCAAACGTAACCCTCACAGGTGAACGGATGCGCAGGCCCGCCCTCTACAGCAGCTCCAGTCGTGCCGACACGGCACCGGGTGAGTCCCGATCGATTGGGCGCTGGCCTGCTTTGCGGCGACTTTCCCCGAACGATCCCCGTGTGTTGTGGTCCGTGATCGGCCTGATGGCCCTTGTTTTGCTGATCACCCTGTCGCTGGCCTTGCGGCCCACCGCACGCCATCTGACACAGGAAGACATCGATGCTGCCGTCCTGAAGACGCTTGAGACCACCACCCTTCCCTCACCGGCAGCCAAAGCCTATGAAGCCGTTTTCCCGTCGGTCGTTCGCGTCATGAGCTACATGAAAAATAGCGATGGGGACGAGGACCTTGAGCGCGGGGTGGGTACGGGTGTGGTCATCGTCGACAAGGGCATCATCCTCACCAATCTTCATGTGGTTCAGGGCGCCGATACGATCAAGGTGGTTTTTGCAGACGGCCTGGAGTCCACGGCCTCCGTCAAAGCCATTCAGGCTAGCGACGACCTGGCCGTGCTGCAGGCGCACACCATCCCGGACGACCTGCACGCCGCCACCATGCGCTCCACCGCAGACCTGGCCTCCGGAGATCAGGTATTGGCCGTGGGATTCCCCTTCGGCATCGGGCCTTCTGCGTCGGCGGGCATTGTGTCGGGTCTCAAGCGGGTATTCAAGTCACCGCAGGGGAACCAGGAGATGACCAACCTGATCCAGTTTGACGCCACCGCCAACCCGGGCAACTCGGGGGGGCCACTGGTCACCATGGATGGGCATGTGGTGGGCATCGTCACAGCGATTCTGAATCCGGGCCGCCAGCGCACATCTATCGGCATTGGTTTTGCCGTGCCCATCGAAAACGCGGCCTCAGCCGTCGGACTCCATCCGTTTTAAGAAAGGCATGTTATGGATACGCCCCCGATCCCGAATGGCGATACCGCCCAGTTGATGGAACAGATCCTTTAT
Organism: Pseudomonadota bacterium; assembly: GCA_041192445.1. GTDB lineage: Bacteria > Pseudomonadota > Gammaproteobacteria > Burkholderiales > Burkholderiaceae_C > Egaibacter. Next base: position 10,301 of record JBEEMW010000057.1, read on the forward strand.
GAGGTCAAGCGTGTGGTGGTCGGTCAAGACCGTTTTCTTGAACGCGTGATGGTCGCCATGCTGGCGCAAGGCCACCTTCTGGTGGAAGGGGTTCCGGGCCTGGCCAAAACGCTCACGGTCAAAACCCTGGCCAACACCGTGCGCGGCAACTTCAAGCGCATCCAGTTCACCCCTGATCTGGTGCCGGCAGATTTGATTGGCACCCGTATCTTCAATCAGAGAACGGGTGAATTCAGCACCTCGCTGGGCCCCGTCTTCACCAATCTGTTGCTGGCAGATGAGATCAACCGCGCGCCGGCCAAGGTGCAGAGCGCCCTGCTGGAAGTCATGCAGGAACGTCAGGTCACCATCGCAGGCGAGACCCACAAGGTTCCCGAGCCCTTCCTGGTGATGGCCACCCAAAATCCCATCGAAACCGAGGGCACCTACCCCTTGCCTGAAGCACAGGTAGACCGCTTCATGATGAAGGTACTGGTCGACTACCCGACCGAAGAGGAAGAGTTTGTTATTGTTCAACGGGTTACAGGCCCCGCGGTGGCGGTCACGTCGGTTGCCACCACCGAGCAGCTGGCCGCCCTGCAGCGTGAGTGCCGGGCGGTGTATGTTGACCCTTCCCTGGTCCAGTACGCGGTGCGTCTGGTGTCGGCCACCCGCACGCCGGAGAAGCATGGTCTGAAGGATCTGGCGCGCTTCATCACGTTTGGTGCCAGCCCGCGTGCCACCATCAACCTGACCGAAGGTGCCCGGGCTATGGCCATGCTGCGTGGGCGTCGATACGCACTGCCTGAGGACATGACTGACCTGGTACCCGACGTGTTGCGACATCGCCTGGTACTGTCGTATGAGGCTTTGTCAGAGGGTCTCACAGCCGATGTCATCACGGCAAAGATCATGGCCAAAATCGTCCCCCCGGCCAAACCACTGGAACACGACAAGCTCGCCGCCTGAGACGCCCTCCCGCAAACCCGCCTGTAGCACCATCCTCATGTTTGCCCTTTTCAAGCCTGGAAGAAAAACGGCGGAAGGTGCGTCTGACTCAGCTCGAACGCCGGTGGGGATCAACCCCTCGGGAAAGAGTGCCGAGAATATTCTGCGCCGCCTCGAGTGGACCGTGATTCGACGCCTGGACGGCCTGTTGCAAGGTGATTACCGAACCCTGTTGCGCGGTGCCGGGCTTGACCTGGCTGACCTGCGGGAGTACCAGCACCATGACGACGTGCGCTATATCGACTGGAACGTGACTGCCCGCCTGCAGACACCCCATGTACGCGTCTTCACCGAAGACCGCGAGATGGCGGCCTGGTTTTTGCTGGACCTGAGTCCGTCAATGGATTTTGGCTCGGGTGATCAGCGTAAAAACAAGATGTCCACTGAATTTGTGGCCACTCTGGCCCGCATGCTGACGCGCCATGGCAACCGGGTTGGGGCACTGCTTTATGGCGCCGGGGTTGATACGTTCATCCCGGCCCGCAGTGGGCGCCTGCATGTCCTGCATCTGCTGCACAGCATGCAAAATCGCCCGGCCCCTGTTGACACCGGCAAAGCGGGAATGACCCGGTTGCACGAATTACTGCAGTCTGCGGCAACGTCCATCAAACGCCGCTCTACCGTGTTTGTCGTCTCCGACTTCATCAGCGAACCCGGCTGGGAAAAACCGTTGGGGCAACTGGCGCAGCGGCATGAGGTGGTGGCGGTTCGATTGCTCGACCCGATGGAGCTGGTGTTGCCTGACCTCGGGCTGATTCCCATCCGGGATGCCGAGACCGGTGAACAGTTGCTGGTCGACACCCATGATGCAGGATTTCGCCAGCGCTTTGCCCACATCGCCGCACAACGCGAAGCCGGACTGCGCCGGTCCCTCGCCAACGCAGGGATTGACACACTCGAGCTGTCAACTGATGACGATCTGGTCAGCGCCATTCTCAGGTTCACTGAATTGCGCAAACGGCGCGCCAGACTTGTCGGGGCTGGCAAGACCAGACTACCCGCCCATTTGAAGGCAGTGGCCTGAACTGCGCACACCACGGAGCTCTACCATGACCTCTCCCCTGACGTTCATGTGGCCTAACCTGTTGTGGCTGTTATTGGCCGTGCCCGTGCTGGTGGTGGTGTATGTCTGGCTGCTGCGGCGCAAGAAAAAGATCGTGCTGCGCTATGCCAACCTGTCCATTGTCAAGGAAGCGATGGGCGCAACACAGAGCATTCGCCGCCACGTGCCACCCGTGCTTTTCCTGCTGGCCGTTGTGGCCATGTTGCTGGCCGCTTCGCGGCCGTTCGCCGTGATGACCCTGCCCTCCCAGCAAGAGACCATTATTCTGGCCATGGATGTGTCCGGCAGCATGCGTGCCACCGATGTCAAACCCAACCGGCTGGTGGCCTCTCAAAATGCTGCCAAGGCTTTTCTGGCCACGCTGCCGCGCAAGGTGAGGGTCGGTATTGTGGCCTTTGCAGGCACCGCGCAGGTGGTCCAACCCCCAACCCTCAGCCGCGAAGATCTGGTGGTGGCCATTGACAAGTTCCAGATGCAACGCGCCACGGCGATTGGCAGCGCCATCGTTGTGTCATTGGCGGAATTGTTCCCCGATGCGGGCATTGACCTGGCCGCCATGACCTACGGCAATGGCCGTCCGCGCGGGATTGCCATCGATCAGGCCCCCAAAAAAGAAAAGAAGGACTTTGTGCCCGTCGCACCAGGCTCTTACGGGTCAGCCGCCATCATTTTGCTGACGGATGGCCAACGCACAACCGGTGTCGACACCATGGAAGCCGCCAAGATGGCCGCTGACCGTGGCGTGCGCGTTTATACCGTCGGTGTCGGGACGGTCGATGGTGAAACCATCGGGTTTGAGGGTTGGTCCATGCGTGTGCGCCTTGACGAGGCCACCCTGAAGGCGGTTGCAACCACCACACAAGCCGAGTACTTCTATGCGGGCACCGCCGAGAATCTGCAGAAGGTGTACGAGAAACTCAGTTCACGCCTGACGGTTGAGAAAAAAGAAACCGAGATCTCCGGCCTGCTGGCGTTGTTGGCCGCGGTATTGGCCATCACCTCAGCCAGCCTGTCACTGCTGTGGTTTAACCGGATTTTGTAATCAGGTGATGACGGGCCAGCGCAGCTCATTGATGACCGCGCTTTGAAGCTGCTCTATCAACACAACAAGCTGCTCGTGCAAATCGTCCAGACGGCGCAGGGTCTCTGGAAATGACGTGGGGCTGTCCCCTGCAAGGCCGAGGTGGGTGATGTCCTGGCCAACCTGGTACATCTGCTCTTGCGCAGATTGAATGGGTAAAAACTCGCGCAGGTGCCCAAAGCGGGCCTTGCCGCGGTTGACGTACCAGATCGCGAAACGCCCATGGTGCTGGTCAGGCAAATGCAAGGCACCATTGAGCGAGGCCAGGTCACTGAACGCCGATGTCACCCGTTTTTTCCATTTCAAGAGATCCTGCTGTACCAGCAAGAGGGGGAAGTCGTCGATGGGCCAAGGCACGTTGGCCCATCGCGACCAGAGGGGTGTGGGCACATAGCCACGCGCCCACGCCCACACCGCTTCAGGCTCCATGGCAGGGGCAATGCTGTCACCCTGAGCCACGTCGCACCCCAGGCGCATCAACATCACGCCGTGTTCTGCGCTCTCAACACCCTCGGCCACAATGGCACGGTTAAAAACGGCGGCCAGACTGATGACGGCCTCTACCAGTGCCAGATCTTCCTGATCGTCCAGCATGTCCCGCACAAAAGACTGATCGACTTTGAGCGTGTTGGTAGGCAGGCGTTTGAGGTAGGTCAATGACGAATACCCGGTGCCAAAATCATCCAGTGCAAACGTCACCCCCAATTCCTGCTGGCACGCCAGGATCAGTCTGCCGACGTGCTGGATGTCCCCCAAAGCGGCCGACTCCACAATCTCCAGCTCCAGCAGGCTGGTGGGCACACCTGGAAAACGCGCGGCGATGGCTTTCAGGCGGGGTAAAAAATCGGGGTGCTGAAAGTGTCGGGCCGCAATATTCACACCAACTGGCCAGACACGTCCCTGGGCAGCCCAGTGCGCAATCTGCCCCAAGGCTTCGGCGATGACCCACTCACCAATATCGACAATCAGGCTGGTGTGTTCGACCAGGGGTAAAAATTCCATTGGCGGCACCAAACCGTTTTCCGGGTGCAGCCACCGCAGCAAGGCTTCCATACCCACCACCTGCCCCGTGCGCATGTTGACCTTGGGCTGGTAATAAACCCGCAGTTCGCCGTTTTCAAGGGCTTGTTTGATGCGCTCGATTTGCTGGCGATGGTTGAGCCCTTCACGGTCCAGCGCCACATTGAAAATATGGTGTCTGTTGCGGCCCGCTTCCTTGGCCTGGTACATCGCCAGATCGGCATGCCGCAACAAGGTGTCTGAATCAGACTCATCCAGCGGATAAATCGCCACACCAATACTGGCTGAAATCAGGATGCTTTGACCATCAATCGCGTAGGGTGCCGCCATCTCGTCCTGGATACGCCGCAGCATCAGCTCGGTTTCGCCAATGTCTTTCAGGTCACCCAGCAAAAGCACGAACTCGTCGCCACCGAGCCGCGCAACCGTGTCCTCTCCCCGCACTGCCACGGCAAGTCGCTCTGCCACCTCGACCAGCAGGCGATCACCGGCTTCGTGCCCATAGGCATCGTTGACCGGTTTGAAACCATCCAGGTCCAGCATGCACACCGCCAGCAAACACTTCTGCCGCTGGGTGCTGGCCATGGCCCGGGTAAACCGGTCTGCCAGCAAGGCGCGATTCGGCAAACCTGTCAGCGCGTCATGCCCCGCCTGCCAACTGACCTCATCCATGCGCTGGCGCCGGTCAGTGATGTCGCGGGCCAGCAAAATAAAGCGCGGATCGTGGCCCTCTTCAACCGGTTTGCGGGCAACCGACAGTTCGAACCACACCTTGCCCTGGGATAACTCCAGTGCGTATTGGTGGCCCTGCGACTGCCCCTGGTCATGTGCCTCACGCAAAGCCAGCATCCACTCAGTGGCGGCTTCGGGTGGCAACACCTGCGATGCACGCTTGCCAACCTGCAATGCGGCGGGTGCCACCAGCAGGTTTTCCCGTCTGCTGTGCAGGCCATAAATCAACCCGTCCATCCCCACCTCGAACAGCAGGTCGGGGATGGCGTCCAGTGTGGCCTGAAGCTGATTTTGTACAGCAGCAATCACGCGGGTTTGCTCAACGCGATGCGTCATGTCACGCAAGAGCGCATGCAACACCACCGTTCCCTTCATCCGGATTGAGGTGAGTGTCACCTCAACCGGCACCACCGAGCCGTCTTTCTTGAGATGAATCCAGTCAAACCGCTGATGCCCCAGTTGCTCGGTGGCGGTCATGATCTCGGCGGCTTTTTCGGCAGAAAACCGGCCATCCGGCTGAAACCGGGGTGAGATGTCCTGAAACGTCTGGTTGAGCAATTCCTGACGGCTGTGAAACCCCAGCTGCATCAGGGCAGCCAGGTTGCAGGCCATGATCCGGCCCCGGCGAATCAGCATCACGGGGTCATGGGCGTCTTCGAACAGCCGGCGAAAAGTGGCCTCGCTCTCGTTAAGCGACTGCAACAACTGCTGCACCTCGTCGGCCATCTCGTTGAAGGCCAGTGTCGCGGCACGCGCTTCAGGCGCACCAATGACCGCCACACGCACCGTGTGATCCCCCAGCTTGAACTGATCCGCCGCCGCCGACAGGCGTTGCAAGGTCGTGAGGTTGGCACGCAAAACCATGACGATGACGGCCAACAGCAGGCCAATCAACAAAAAGGCGAAGGGCGTTTGCGCCGTCACGCGGCCCCATAATTTGTTGACCAGCGGGGCCGGGCTGGTACGCAAGGTGAGGTCGCCATACACCACACCTTTTGCCACCACCGGAGCCGTTGTCTCGACGACCTGAACATCCAGGAATGCGGTAAACCAGGCGGGAGCGTCTATTCGAAAGAGGTCAGGATCGGATGCTGCCAGTTCCGAATTCCGGAACCGCCAGGACGCAAAATCAACCAGGGCGCGGGTTTGGACCTGTGCCACCAGCAGCTGTTCAATGGTTGCAAATTCACCCTTTGCGGCATAGTTGGCCAGCACCGGCGAGAGAAGGGCCCGCAACTCCCGTAACTCTTCCTGGTAACGCGACACACCCTCGGCTTTTTCATCTTTCAGCAGGTAAACCGACCGGATCATTGCAGTCGAAACAATCACCAACACAATGGGCAGCAGCAACCTGGCAACCAGGCCTGTTCCTTGCCAAATGCGATTGAGACGGTTGATCAATGAATTCCCCGGAGTTCTCTCACCATCGTACCCGAGCCGACGCTGACAACGAAAAGGAAAATCGCGTCACGTTCAACCCTTCAAAACACCCGCTACAAGCTGCAATTGCCGGTCGCAACGCGCGGCCAGCGCCTGATCATGGGTGACCACCACAAAAGCCGTTCCGTGGGTTCGCGCCAACCCCAACATGAGTTCAAACACGCTGTTGGCGGTGGCCCGGTCCAGATTACCCGTGGGCTCATCCGCCAGTACACAGGCTGGCCGGGTGACCAGTGCCCGCGCCATGGCCACCCGCTGGCGCTCGCCCCCCGACAATTCGGCCGGGCGGTGGTGGATGCGGTCCCGCAAACCGACACTGGCCAGCATCTGCGACGCCTGCTCTGCACTGGCTTGGGTCGTCATGCGCCTGATCCACAGCGGCATGGCCACGTTGTCCAGCGCACTGAACTCCGGCAGCAAATGGTGAAACTGATAGACAAAACCAAGATGGGCATTGCGCATGCGTCCCTGCTGGGCGGCACTGTGGCTGGCCAAAGGCTTGCCTTGCAGTTCCACCACGCCGTCCGTTGGCGCATCCAGCCCGCCCAATAAATGCAATAGCGTGCTTTTGCCGGAGCCCGACGCGCCCACAATGGCCACCGTCTCACCCGCGTAGACCTGGAGATCAACACCTTGCAGCACGGTCACGTCCAGCCGGCCTTCGGTAAATCGTTTTGTCAGGCCACGCGCGCTTAGCACCAGCTGGCCCGCAGGGGGTAGCGAGCCCAAGGAAGAAGAGCGTGCGGGGGCCACATCACTCATAACGCAGCGCCTCGGCAGGGTTCACCCGGCTGGCGCGCCAGCTGGGGTACAGCGTGGCCAGAAAGGCCAGCACCAGGGAAATGAGGGCGATGGGCATGATGTCTGCGCTTTGCGGGTCACTGGGCATGCTGCTGATCAGGTAAATGTCTTTGGGCAAGAAATTCGCGCTCAGCAGCTTCTCCAGGGCCGGCACGATCACGTCAATATTGAAAGCAATCCCCAGCCCGAGGGCCAAACCGGCCAGCGTGCCGATCACGCCCACCATGGCCCCCTGCACCACAAAGATGCCCATGATGCTGGCCGGGCTGGCACCCAGCGTGCGCAGGATGGCGATATCGGCACGTTTGTCCGTCACCGTCATCACCAGCGTGGACACCAGGTTGAACGCAGCCACCGCCACGATCAGGGTCAGAATGATGAACATCATGCGTTTTTCGAGCTGAACGGCCGAAAACCAGGTGCGGTTCTGGCGCGTCCAGTCCCGGATCACCAGCTCACCTGTCAAACTGCCGGCCAGTTGGGCGGCGACCGCGCGGGCTTCGTGCAAATCCTTGAGCTTCAGGCGAATGCCGGTGGGGCCTTCCAGGCGGAAAATCCGGGCGGCGTCGTCCTGGTGGATCAGCACCAGTGCCGAATCGTATTCATAGTGGCCTGAATCGAAGGTGCCAACCACCGTCATCTGCTTGAGGCGTGGCACCACACCGGCAGGCGTCACCTGACCGCTGGGCGCAATGAGGGTGACCTTGTCCCCCTCGCGCACACCCAGGCTTCGTGCCAGCTCACCCCCCAGCACGATGCCAAAATCGCCGGGGACCAGCTTCGACAGGGCTGTGTTTTTCAACGCGACGGCCAGGTCGGTCACTTCAGGCTCGCGCTTCGGGTCAATTCCCCGAACAATTGTGCCTTTCATGTCTTCACCCCTCGCCAGCAATGCCTGGGCTGCTATAAAAGGTGCAGCACCAATGACCTGGGGATTGGCCCGTGCCTCAGACAGCGTGCGGTCCAGATCCGGCAAGGCAGCGCCGCCCGGCGTCAGAATTTCGATATGCGACACCACACTCAGCATGCGGTCGCGCACTTCCTTTTGAAATCCGTTCATCACACTGAGCACGATGATGAGTGCGGCCACCCCCAGTGCAATGCCCAGCATGGACACGCCCGAGATGAAGGAAATGAAACCGTTGCGCCGCGTGGCACGCCCGGCGCGGGTATAGCGCCAGCCAAGAATGAGTTCGTAAGGGATTTGCATCAAATATGAAAGGGGCAGGGGCTGATTATTCGCGATGAATACCGATGCTGGCGCAACCGGACAAGAATAAGGTGAAGAATAGGTGACTCTGGGACAATGCAGCCCATGCACTTGCTGATTCCCTTTGCCTGCGTGAGCGCCCCGGACGCCCACCAAGCCCTGCAGGGCCTGGCCTTGCCACACCTTGAAAAGCTGCTGGGCCGCATGAGTTGTGTGCACGCCGATCAGGCCGACGCGCAATCCTGGTCACCACCCCACGAGCGGGCGCAGGCGCGCATCCGTGGTTTGACCACCGCGCCGCCCGGTGACAGTGTGCCCTGCGCCCTCATCACACCCTGCCACTGGACGGTCAACACCGACCACATCGTCATGGGCGACCCGCAGGCGCTGGGCCTGTCGCAGGCAGACTCGCAGGCCTTGCTGGCAGCGGTACGACCTTATTTTGAAGAGGACGGCATCACCCTGGACTACGTCAGCCCGCTGCAATGGCTGGCCCGCGCCGAGCTGTTTCGCGGCCTGGTCACCGCGTCGCTGGACCGGGTAGCGGGTCGCAACATCGACCCCTGGCTCCCCAAAACTGCCCAGGCCGCGCCCCTGCGTCGCCTGCAAAACGAAATGCAGATGCTGCTGTACACCCACCCGGTCAACGACGCACGGGCGCAAAGCGGCCTGCAAACGGTCAACTCGTTTTGGGTCAGTGGCACGGGCGCGTTTGGGCCTGGCACGCCCACTACGCCAGCCACGTCCGCTTCCCCGGCGTCTTGTCACACCACCCCCAAGCTGCGGGACGCGGCTGTGCGGGAAGACTGGGCCGCCTGGGCCCAGGCCTGGCAAGAGCTGGACGCCACCGACTGCGCCGCGTTGCTGCGCCACGTGCAGACTGGCGCCAGTGCCAGCCTGACCCTGTGCGGCGACCGCAACGCGCTGACGTTTCAGACCATTCCGAACACCTTGATCCGCAAAATTATGAGTCTTTTTGGCCACCACCCCTTGTACAACCTGCGTGAGCAGCTATGAAAATAATAGCGAGAGACATCCCCCCCCGCGCCGTCTGGGCGCTCGAACAAGCCGGTGTGCACCCGCTGCTGGCGCGCCTGTATGCGGCACGTGGCGTGCAAAGCAAAGACGAACTGGATGACGGGCTCAACCGCCTGCTGCCCCCCTCCAGCATGCAGGGCACGGCGCAGGCGGCTGTGCTGCTGGCTGACGCCATTGCCCGGAACAAGCGGCTGTGCATCGTGGCCGACTACGACTGCGACGGTGCTACCGCCTGCGCGGTTGGCATGCGCGGCCTGCGGCTGCTGGGTGCCAGACAGGTGAGCTACATCGTCCCCGACCGTGTGGTGGACGGCTACGGCCTGACCAGCCCGATTGCCCGGCGCGTCAAGGACAGCGGCGCCGACCTGCTGATTACTGTGGACAACGGCATTGCCAGCCTGGAAGGCGTGGCCACCGCCCGCGCACTGGGCCTGCAGGTGCTGGTGACCGACCACCACCTGCCCGCTCTGGTTAACGGCCAGATCGTGCTGCCCGATGCGGATGTGATCGTCAACCCCAACCAGCCCGGCTGCCCGTTCGAGAGTAAATCCATCGCCGGGGTGGGCGTGATGTTTTATGTGTTGCTGGCGCTGCGGGCTGAATTACGCGCGCGGGGGACCTTCGCCGTTCGGGCTGAGCTTGTCGGAGCGGCTTCGACACGCTCAGCCCGAA
>JBEEMW010000058.1:0-14311 GCA_041192445.1 Pseudomonadota bacterium
CTTTGCCGCTGACGAACTTCCACCGCCCGTCGTCCTGAAAAATTGGGTATCCCCCAATGGTGTCTGTCGCCAATATCAGGCTGCCGGAATTGATCTGGCGCAATTTCCCGTCTTGAAACAAGTCTGCGGCAAAAGTGCTCGCCGTCAAGACCATCAGCGCCATCGCCATGAAAACCGGTTTCATCATTCTCTCGTTCTCCCCAATTGTTTTTGAATTTGGATCTTTTCCCGGTGAATACTTGGTTACTCACCCACTCCACCCGCCGCGCCTCACTTCTGCCTGAGCGCCGTCACTTCAATCTCGATCTTCATGCGCGGATCAGCCAGACCCGCTGAAATCATCATGGCTGCCGGGCGCACATCACCCAAGTACTTGCGCAAAACCGGCCAACATTGCTCAAATTCCGAGCCGTTCGGCAGGACATAGGTCACGCGAACAACATCTTTCAGACTGGAATCGGCCTGCTTCAGCGCAGATTCGATGTTCTTCAAACACTGCTCGGTTTGCACCAGCAGATCGTCCGCGATGGACATGGTGGTGTAGTCAAAACCCGTCGTGCCCGACACAAAAATCCAGTCGCCCGCCACCACGGCACGTGAATAGCCAATCTGCGCTTCAAACGTGGAGCCGGAGCTGATTCGTTCCCTGTTCATTGCAAAATTCCGGAGAATGGATTGAAACCCGAATGCTACTAAATAAATAGCTGCCTACGCATATCCGGCGAGGGCTGGAGGCCTAAAACGGCATCTTCGGCATGCCTTTCATGCCACCCATGCGTTTCATCATCTTCATCATGCCGCCGCCCTTCATCTTTTTCATCATGTCCTGCATCTGCTCAAATTCCTTGAGCATGCGGTTCACTTCCTGAACCTGTACGCCCGCACCTGCGGCAATGCGGCGTTTGCGCGTGGCTTTGATGAGGTCGGGCTTGCGGCGCTCCAGTGGGGTCATGCTGTGGATGATGCCCTCCTTGCGCTTGATGTCTTTCTCGGCGCGGTCCATGTCCACCTGGCCCGCCTTGGCGGCCATCGCGGCGGGCAGTTTGTCCATCAGGCTGGAAAGGCCCCCCATCTGTTTCATCTGCTGGATCTGGCCCAGAAAGTCATTCAGATCAAAACCGGCACCACTCTTGACCTTGGCGGCCAGCCTTTGCGCCGCAGCCATGTCCACACCGGCGGTGACCTGCTCCACCAGCGCCAGGATGTCGCCCATGCCCAGAATGCGCCCCGCGTGGCGCTCGGCGTCAAACACCTCCAGGCCGTCGATCTTCTCGCTGGTGCCCGAGAACTTGATGGGCACCCCGGTGACCTGGCGCACCGACAAGGCGGCCCCGCCGCGCGAATCACCATCGGTTTTGGTCAGGATGATGCCGGTGAGCGGCAGCGCGTCCTTGAACGCCCGCGCCGTGTTGATCGCGTCCTGCCCCTGCATGGCGTCCACCACAAACAGCGTTTCCACCGGGTTGAGGGCGGCATGCAGCGCCTTGATCTCATGCATCAGGGCTTCATCAATGCCCAGCCGCCCGGCGGTATCGACCAGCAGCACATCAAAGTAATGTTTGCGGGCGTAGTCCAGCGCGGCCAGGCCAATGTCAACCGGCTTTTGATCCGGCGTGCTGGGAAACCATTCAGCACCAGCCTGGGCTGTCACGGTTTTGAGCTGCTCAATGGCAGCCGGCCGGTAGACGTCGCCCGAGACGGTGAGCACCTTCTTTTTGCGCTTCTCGATCAGATGTTTGGCCAGTTTGGCCGTGGTGGTGGTTTTGCCCGCTCCCTGCAGACCGGCCATCAAGATGACGGCGGGCGGCTGCGCAGCGAGGTTGATGTCACTCACGCCCTCGCCCATGGTGGCCGCCAGCTCCCTGCTGACGATGCTCACCAGCACCTGGCCGGGCTGGAGTGACGCCAGCACCTCCTGGCCCAGGGCCTTTTCCTTGACACGGGCAATAAAGTCGCGCACCACGGGTAGCGCAACGTCGGCCTCGAGCAAGGCCATGCGCACCTCGCGCAGCATGTCGGCAACGTTTGACTCGGTAATACGAGCCTGCCCCCGCATTTCTTTGATGAGGCGGCTGAGTTTGTCGGTAAGGGCGGAGGCCATAAGGAGAAGTCCCGCTGAGGGAGCCAAAGTTGAGAGCCAAGAGAGTTTGGCAATGAGCAAGACGCTAAACTGTACCCATGATTCTAGCCAGTGCCTTCCCGTTGAGCATGATATTGGCCGCCACCGCGGCTGGCGCCTACCTTGTGCCGGCGCTGGCTTCGTCCCGGATCAGCCCAGGCGTTGCCAGGAGACTATTTTTGCTGGCGTGGGGACTGCATGCCGTGGTGCTGGCATGGGGCTTGATGCTGGGGGAGCCGCGGTTTGGCTTTGCGCCCGCCTTGTCGGTGACCGCCTGGCTGGTCGCAGCCGTCTACCTGGTGGAAAGCCATTTTTTCCCGCAACTGCAAACACGCTGGGCGCTGTGCGCCTTAGGCAGTCTGGCCGTCTTGCTGGCGCTGTTTTTCCCGGGAAGTGCACTTCACGCCAGCGCGTCTCCGTGGCTGCCACTGCACTGGGCATTGGGTATTGCCTCCTATGGCTTGTTCGGTGCCGCTGTGGCGCATGCCTGGTTCATGACACGCACCGAGGAGCGCATCCGGCTGGCAACCGACCCGCACAGTGGCATGCCATTGCTCACGATTGAGCGCCTGACTTTTCGCTTCGTCGAAGCCGGATTTATCCTGTTGTCGGCCTCGTTATTGGTCGTGCTGCTTTTTGGTGAATCACTGTACGGAGCCCAGGCCGTCTGGAAGTGGAACCACAAGACCGTTTTCTCGGTCCTGTCGTGGGTCACGTTCGCAGTTCTGCTGATCGGGCGATCACAACTGGGCTGGCGTGGGCGGCGTGCCGTCAGGGTCTTGTACATCGGGTCCGGATTCTTGCTGCTGGCCTATGTCGGCTCCCGATTTGTGGCGGAAGTCATTCTGGGCCGCAGCCTGTGAAATACCTGATTGTCCTGCTGGTTGTCCTGTTTGGTGTGTCACTCTGGCGGTCGAATAGAGCGTCTGAAAGACGGCAAAAAAAGCAGGACTCCGCCCCCCCGAACCCGCAGGACATGATTGCGTGTGATGTTTGTTCACTGCACGTGCCAAAGGCCGACGCCGTCATTGGCAGAGCAGGCCTTTACTGCGGGCAAGAGCATCTTCACCGCGCGGAAGACTGAATGGCTGAACCACAGGAAGCCCACTCCTGGTTCGGTCCGTCCATTCTTGAGCCAGGAATCGAGCGGGTAGACCAGCCCAATGAGATGGAGCGGCTGTGGCGCGGCTGCATGACGGCGCGTTTTTCGATTGCACTGGTCTTGCTGGCGTTGCAAATCGTCGTCTTTGCCCTGAGCCCTTCCCATAATCGGTGGCTGATCGTGATCTGCTCGGTCTACGCAGCGGCAACGCTGGCAGTCCGTGTATTTTTCAAACAGCGCCAGCTCGGGCGAACCTTTGACCCACGCTGGCTGGCCATCATCGGCGTAGACGTCTGTGTTTTTACGGCATTGCAGTTCATGCAGGGCGGCAGCGTCAACTATTCGCCTTTGTTTGGACTGCCGGTGCTGGTGGCTGCGGTATTGGGGTCCATGCCCCTGGCTATGGGAGCGGCCGCCAGTGTGACCCTGATTTTGCTGGGTAACGCCGCCTGGATGGGGCTTCAGACTCAGGGCGACCTGGCCGCGCAATTGACGCAGGCAGCCCTGACCGGTGTGGGGTGTTTCGCCATCGCCCTGCTGGCCAATCAAATCACCACACGACTTGCCAACGAGGAGCTGCGTTCCCGGCGTAGCCAGCTCGCAGCAAGGGTACAAAGGCAAGTGAACGAGCTGGTGATCGAATCACTGACAGACGGAATTTTGGTGGTAGACCCGAATGGCCTGGTTCGTGCGGCCAACCCTGCAGCGCGTCAATTGCTGGGGTCTGATCGCGCACTGCGTGCGCCCGCTTTTGACCTGACGGCTGAAGTGGGCTGGCGACCATTGACCGAGATGACCCGGGTGAGTTTTGCCCGCAAATCGCCTCAGCAAGCCGAGGTCACCATTCGCCACTCGGGCCAGGGCCCACGACGCATCCTGGCCCGAACCCGCCTCACGCCAACGCCAGGGGGTAATGCCGAGAGCCTGTGCGTGATCTTTTTGCAGGACCAGCGGGAAACCGAAGCCAGAATGCGTACCGAGAAGCTGGCCAGCATGGGTCGCATGTCGGCGGCCATGGCCCATGAGATCCGCAATCCTCTGGCGGCCATCGTCCAGGCGAACGCCCTGCTGGAAGAAGATATCGCTGACCCGAAGCAACGCCAGTTGACCCAGATCGTGCAGCAGAACGCCAAACGCCTGGAAAAAATCGTTGAAGACATCCTTAATCTTGCGCGTGTCAAATCGCAGGGCGCGCAATCGGCGTCCCCCGGTGTCTTGTTGAATGGCGCGGTGGCGCGTGTTTGCCGTGATTGGTCTCAGCAAGCCGCCTGCCAGCATCTTCTGAAGCTTCAATCACCATCGACTGATGTGATGGTCATGTTCGAACCTGAGCATCTGCGGCGCGTTTTGGTGAACTTGCTGGACAATGCACGTCGGTACGCTTCCGACAAGGCAGAGGCAATTGTGGTGTCCATTCGTGTCATTTCGACTGATCAGGCGGTCTTGAGTGTGTGGTCAGACGGTGCACCAATGGATCAATCCATCGAACGCAATTTATTCGAGCCCTTCTTCTCCTCGGAAAGCCGCTCCAGCGGCTTGGGGCTGTACATCTGCAGGGAGCTGTGTGACGGCCACGATGCGTCGATTGCCTATCAACGCGCCCGCCGCCTGGTGCGGGGTACCGAGCTGGAAGGAAACGATTTCTTTGTGACACTCAGGGTGGCCCAAAAGCAACCAGCCCCTTCGCTTGCCTCCGAAAAAATAGACATAGACATATGAGCCCGAAGAGTCTTTCAAATACCGCGCATATCCTGGTTGTGGATGATGAGCCTGACTTGCGAACCCTGTACGAGTTGACGCTTCTGCGTGAAGGCTTCCAGGTTGAGACGGCAGGCACTTTGAAAGAGGCACGCCAGCACTTGGCCGAAAGGCAGTTTGATGTCGTGATTACAGACATGCGCTTGCCCGATGGCCTGGGGACCAGCATTTTGCAAGAGCTGCGGGAGCAACACCGGCCCGAGCGATGTGTCGTCATCACCGCGTATGGTTCAACAGAAAATGCCGTCGAATCGCTCAAATCCGGCGCGTTTGACTATTTGACCAAACCGGTTGACCTGAAACAATTCCGGCTGGTCATTGCCTCTGCAGCACGGGGTATGGCCACCGCCACAAAAAACGGCCTGTCACTGGCCCACACTCATCCAGCGGACAACCAGACCGGAAAGGCAACGGGCGCTGAAACTGCTCTGGCGCGCCTGGTGGGGGAGTCGCCATCGATGCGCCTGGTTAAGGAGCGGATCACCAAGGTCGCGCGCAGCATGGCACCGGTCCTGGTGAGAGGTGAATCCGGTACGGGCAAAGAATTGGTGGCACGGGCACTTCACGCCAACAGTCAACGCGCTGATGGTGCCCTGGTGGCCGTCAACTGCAGCGCCATTCCCGAAAATCTTCTGGAAACCGAGTTTTTTGGTGTGAAAAAGGGCGCCTACACGGGTGCAACCCAGGATCGGGACGGATTTTTCCAGGCCGCTCGCGGGGGAACCCTGTTTCTGGATGAGATCGGGGATCTCCCACTGCCCATGCAGTCCAAGCTGTTACGGGCCATTCAGGAACGCTGCGTCAGGCCAGTCGGGTCCACTCAGGAAGAGGTGGTCGACGTCCGCGTCATCAGTGCAACCCACAAAAACCTGGCTGTGGAGGTTGAGGAGGGCCGCTTCCGGCAGGATTTGTATTACCGGTTGAACGTCATCGAAATCAGTGTTCCACCGTTGCGCGATCGCCTGGAAGACCTGGCTGAGTTGTGTCAGGCATTGCTCAACCGGATCGCACGCGATGCGGGCATGCCCGTTCCAGCAGTGTCGCCCTTACTGCTGGCGCAAATTTCGCGCCACCCGCTCAAAGGAAACGTACGTGAGCTGGAAAACCTGCTTCACCGGGCCGTTGCACTGGGTGACAGTGAGCAGCTTCAACTGGACGAAGAAACCCGGCTCACGCCCGAGACGACCTCTCCTCAAAGCCTGTCCACGGTTGACGACGAGCCCGTCACCATCCCCAGCCACCTGCAGAATCACCTGGATCAGCAGGAGCGGGAAATTCTGACCAAGGCACTGCAGGATGCCGGTTTTAACCGGACGGCGGCGGCGGCGCGATTGGGTTTGAGCCTGCGCCAGATACGGTATCGCATCACCCGACTCAACATCGACATGCCCCAGAGCCCCGAGTCTGGTGACGACTTTCGACAAGGTGACTGAAATGCCCTCTTCACTCTGGACAAGGGGTTGGTATCGCTTTGCCCGTCCACTGGCATCACCCAATTTCGGAATGCGGCCGACGACTGCCATCACTGATTTGATTGTGATTCATTCGATCAGCCTCCCGCCCGGCCAGTATGGTGGAGACGAAGTACAAAACCTCTTCACCAACACCCTGGATTGGGATCAGCACCCTTACTTCAACACGATACGGGGTGCCGAAGTGTCATCCCATTTTTATATTCGGCGCAATGGCGACCTGTGGCAATTCGTCAGCTGCGATGACCGGGCGTGGCATGCAGGCGTGTCGACCTACCGGGGCCGGGATAACTGCAACAATGATTCGATTGGCATCGAATTGGAGGGCCTGGAAGGGGGCTTGTTCGAAGCGGCCCAATATGAAACGCTCACCAGCCTTTGCGCAGCCATTCCGTTGCAATACGATATTCTTCACATTGCCGGGCACGAACATGTCGCGCCGGGACGCAAATTTGACCCCGGCCAGGGCTTTGACTGGCAGCTTTTGCGACAATCTCTCGGTTGGGATGCTCGGTATTTTCCCTAGGGGCAGATTTGTAAAACAAGCGCACGTTGGGTCCATTAAAGGACGCCAAAAATCACCAAACCCAGTCCCCATGCGGGGAAGAGAAGCAAACTCTTCTGAAACAGGCTTGCTGACTGGTGGAACCCGACGAGATGTCGGGCTGGCGACATGAATTGCCAGATTTTCTTTTGACGAAATCGCTGCACCACCTCAATTGACAAGCGCCATCCCGGTGCCGTTTTCCAGATCCCCCGGCAAGATTTCAAATTCCACGCGATACACTACCGGTAGTGGCTTGCTATGTTGTCACACCCCAGATATAGTGTGTTCCGTGCTCACGGAAGTATCATCAACCAGACCGATGATGGCAGCCCAAAGATTCAAAAAAACATTGCGACCAACGAGGAAATAATGCAAAGCGCTCTTAACACGCCCCCTACTCTCCATACCAGCGTTCTCGGGTTTCATGACTCAGGCAATGCTGACAATCCGGCCAGCCACGCCCTCCAGCAATACCAGATCATTCGTCGCAATGGCGCCGTGGTACCGTTTGAGCCCACCAAGATCGCTGTTGCGATGATGAAGGCGTTTCTTGCGGTGCACGGAACCCAGGGTGCCGCGTCCGCCAGTGTTCGAGAAATGGTTGATGGCTTGACCCAGGCCGTCATTCGGGCCCTGATGCGTTCGCGCCCAGGCGGCGGTACGTTTCATATTGAAGACGTTCAGGATCAGGTCGAACTCGGACTGATGCGCGGTGGTCATCATGAGATTGCACGGGCCTACGTGCTTTACCGTGAGAAACGGACACAGGAACGGGCCAGGAAAACGACGCAGGAGGCACCAGCGGCCCCCGTGTTGCATGCCTTGGACAATGGCCAACGCATCGTTCTTGATTTGAACCGTCTGCAGCGACTGATTCAAAACGCCTGTGCCGGATTGGGTGCCGACATCAAACCCGACCCCATCATGGCCGAGACCATGCGCAACCTGTATGACGGCGTGCCAATGGACGAGGTCTACAAGGCCTCTGTTCTGGCTGCTCGTACCTTGATTGAAAAAGACCCGGATTACACCTTCGCAACGGCACGATTGCTGTTTCACACAATCGCCAAGGAAGTTCTGGGCAAAGATGTGGAACAGGCCGAAATGGCGCAAGCCTATATTGACTACTTCCCGCAATTCATCAAACGCGGGGTCGACGCTGACCTGCTGGACGAAAAACTGCTTCAGTTCGATTTGAAGCGCCTGGGTGACGCACTCAAGCCTGAACGTGATCACAAGTTTGATTATCTGGGCCTGCAAACGCTGTATGACCGCTACTTCCTGCATATCGGCAAAACTCGCATCGAAATGCCGCAAGCCTTTTTCATGCGGGTTGCGATGGGTCTTTCACTCAATGAGATTGATCGGGAAGCCCGGGCCATCGAATTCTACGAAGTGCTGTCAAGCTTTGACTTCATGTCCAGCACGCCGACCCTGTTTAACAGTGGCACACTGCGCTCGCAGCTCTCCAGCTGTTACCTGACCACTGTGCCAGACGATCTGGATGGCATTTATGAGTCCATCAAGGAGAACGCACTGCTCTCCAAATTTGCGGGCGGCCTTGGAAATGACTGGACACGTGTTCGCGCTTTAGGTTCCCACATCAAAGGCACCAACGGGGAGTCGCAAGGGGTTGTGCCCTTCCTGAAGGTTGTCAACGACACCGCGGTCGCGGTCAATCAGGGCGGCAAGCGCAAAGGTGCTGTCTGCACTTACCTCGAGACCTGGCATCTGGATATTGAAGAATTTCTGGAGTTGCGCAAAAACACCGGTGATGACCGCCGTCGTACCCACGACATGAACACCGCCAACTGGATCCCCGACCTGTTCATGCGCAGGGTTATGGAAAAAGGCCAATGGACCTTGTTCTCACCCTCCAATGTGCCAGATCTTCACGATTTGTTTGGTGCAGCTTTCGAAACTGCTTACGTTGCCTACGAGGAAAAAGCCCTGCGCGGCGAAATCAAACCTTCACGGACCGTGCCTGCCGCCGACTTGTGGCGCAAGATGCTGACCATGCTGTTTGAAACCGGACATCCCTGGATTACCTTCAAGGATGCCTGTAATGTGCGTTCACCCCAGCAGCACGCCGGCGTCATTCACTCATCCAATCTGTGTACTGAAATCACGCTGAACACGAGTGACACTGAAACTGCGGTGTGCAACCTTGGCTCAGTGAACCTGCTGCAGCATCTGAAGGACGGCAGCATCGACCACGCCAAACTGCAAAAGACGATCTCAATCGCCATGCGCATGCTAGACAACGTCATTGACATCAATTACTACGCCGTCAAGAAAGCACGTGACTCAAACCTGCGCCACCGGCCTGTGGGTCTGGGTGTCATGGCATTCCAGGACAGCCTGTATGAGTTGCGCATTCCCTACGCCAGCAATGCCGCAGTGGAATTTGCAGACAAATCCATGGAGGCGATCTGTTACTACGCCTATTTGGCGTCTACTGAGCTGGCGCGCGAACGCGGCCAATACTCAAGTTACAAGGGATCTCTGTGGGACAAGGGAATCTTGCCGATTGATACGCTGGATATGCTGGCCCAAGAACGCGGCGGCTTTGTTGAAGTTGACCGCTCGTCAACGATGGATTGGGAAACGTTGCGTAAAAAAATTGCCAAGGATGGCATGCGCAACTCCAACTGCGTCGCCATTGCGCCAACCGCCACCATCTCCAACATCATTGGCGTGGATGCATCGATCGAACCTTGTTTTGGCAATCTGTCCGTTAAATCCAACCTGTCTGGCGAGTTCACTATCATCAACAGTTATCTGGTACGTGATCTCAAGCGTTTGGGTTTGTGGGACGACGTCATGGTGATGGATTTAAAGCATTTCGATGGCTCACTCACACCAATCGATCGCGTTCCACAGGAAATCAAATCTCTGTATGCAACGGCTTTTGAAGTTGAAACCCAATGGTTGGTCGAAGCAGCGGCGCGGCGCCAGAAGTGGATTGATCAGGGGCAGTCACTCAACATTTATATGGCTGGGGCCTCAGGCAAAAAGCTTGATGACACTTACAAACTGGCCTGGATTCGCGGACTGAAAACCACCTATTACCTGCGCACCATGTCAGCCACCCACGCAGAAAAGTCCACCGTGACGGCTGGTCGAATGAATGCTGTTTCCTCTGGTAGTGGCGATACCCACTCGGCTGGAACAGGCATGAGTGCACTGGACGCGGCGGTAGCAGCCGCCAAGATTCAAATGGACGCCATCCCGGCAACCGACATCAAGTTTTGCGGCGTCGATGATCCAACATGTGAATCATGTCAGTAAAACACCATGCGTAATCAGGTGATTACGATGCATACGAACAACACAAATTAGCAGCGAAGTGAATGAGTACTTTTCAATTCACGTCGCCGCTCTCATAATCCCCTGATTGGAATCATCTATGTTGTCCTGGGACGAAGAAATCAAGCCCACATCGCAAGCGCCTTTCGCACGCGACTCATCCAGCAGTCGCTCGACAGAGTTGCCTTTGCCGTCCTCACAATTACAGATGTTGAATGATGGTGCAGCGGTGTCTGCACAAGATCCACCGCGTCGCGTGCAAGCCTCTGACAAACGCATCATCAATGGCAAGACCGATGTAAACCAGTTGGTCCCTTTTAAATACAAATGGGCCTGGGAAAAATATCTGGCCAGTTGCGCCAACCACTGGATGCCACAAGAAGTGAACATGTCCCGAGACATTGCCCTGTGGAAAGATCCCAATGGTCTTACCGACGACGAGCGTCGGATTATCAAAAGAAATCTGGGGTTCTTTGTCACCGCCGACTCCTTGGCAGCAAACAACATTGTGTTGGGGACTTACCGCCACATCACGGCACCTGAGTGCCGCCAGTTCTTGCTGCGCCAGGCTTTTGAGGAAGCGATCCATACGCACGCCTATCAGTACATTGTTGAATCTCTGGGTCTGGATGAGAGCGAGATTTTCAGTGCCTACAACGAAATCAAGTCCATCCGTGACAAAGATGAATTCCTGCTGCCTTTTATTGAAGCCATCAGCGATCCACACTTTGCGACCGGCACGCATGAAACCGATCAAACACTGCTCAAATCGCTGATCGTATTTGCCTGCCTGATGGAAGGTTTGTTTTTCTATGTCGGCTTCACACAGATTCTTGCGCTAGGCCGGCAAAACAAGATGACAGGCGCAGCAGAGCAGTATCAGTACATCCTTCGTGATGAATCCATGCATTGCAACTTTGGCATCGATCTGATCAACCAGTTAAAACTGGAAAACCCGGGGCTTTGGACGGCTGAGTTCAAAGCAGAAATCAAGGGACTCTTTGAAAAAGCTGTAGAGCTTGAGTACAAATATGCCGAAGACACCATGCCACGCGGCGTGCTGGGCATGAACGCATCCATGTTCAAAGGCTACTTGCGCTATATTGCCAACCGTCGTGCGACCCAGATTGGCCTGGAAGCCTTGTTCCCGAACGAGGAAAACCCGTTCCCATGGATGAGTGAAATGATAGACCTGAAGAAAGAACGCAACTTCTTTGAGACTCGTGTCATCGAGTATCAATCAGGTGGTGCGCTTTCCTGGGATTGATACGTCTGAAATCATGATTTCAAGAATTACACGAATTGTTAATCGCAACGCAGATTGCGGAAACGGTTTGTGCACCCGAGTTCATGGTGCTGGGATCGAACCCAACACCATGGATCGCTCCATGCATTCCAACCCGCATGAAGTGCTCTTTGTAAATTGATCAAGGAGAAAATGATGGCAACTGCAAAAAAACCGGCCGCAAAAAAGGCCGCTCCCGCAAAGAAAGCTGCACCAGCAAAAAAAGTAGCAGCGAAAAAAGTAGTGGCAAAAAAAGCTCCAGCTAAAAAAGCTGCGCCAGCTAAAAAGCCTGCTGCAAAAAAAGTAGCCGCCAAAAAAGCTGCGCCAGCTAAAAAAGCTGCAGCCAAAAAGGCACCGGCAAAGAAAGCTGCACCAGCTAAAAAAGCTGCCCCAGCCAAAAAAGCCGCAGCGAAAAAGGTAGCGGCTAAGAAGCCAGCCGCCAAAAAAGCTGCAGCGAAAAAACCAGCTGCCAAAAAGCCAGCCGCCAAAAAAGCAGCCAAAAAGCCGGCTGCGAAGAAAGCCGCGAAAGCACCCGCTGCCAAGGCAGCGCCTGCTCCTGCTCCCGCTGCTCCTGCCGCTCAGACTACTCTGAATCCGCAGGCTGCCTGGCCGTTTCCTACAGCCAGCAAACCGTAAACCGCGAGCGGTTTACCCTCAAGCCCGATATCGAAAGGTATCGGGCTTTTTATATTTGACTCAGATCAATCTGGTAATTTTGTGGGCCTCGTTGTGCAATTTTCAGAGCCCCTACATAGTTGCCCACGGCGGCACAACGGGTCAAAGGCCAACCGCGCTCCAGACCAAACAACAAAGCTCCACGATAAGCGTCACCACAACCCGTCGGATCAACGACTGCACTGGCCTTGACCGGCGGCACCCGGGTTTTCTCACCATCCACCCAGACCTCACTGCCTTCAGCCCCAATGGTCACAACCAGGCCGCGCACACGCTTTGAAATTTCTTCAATGCTCCAGCCGGTACGGTCGGTCAACATCTTCCCTTCGTAGTCATTCACAGCCACCCAACTGGCCTGATCAATGAATGTTCGCAGCTCGGCACCATCAAATCTTGGGAGCTGCTGGCCTGGATCAAATACAAAAGGGATATCAGCGGCAACAAACTGCGCGGCATGCTGCAACATGGCATCGCGCCCATCCGGAGCAATGATGCCCAGCTTGATGTCATTTCGGGCAGCGATCGTGTTCAGATGGGCATGCGCCATGGCACCTGGATGAAAACCATTGATCTGGTTGTTGTCCTGGTCGGTGATGATCATTGCCTGGGCGGTATAAGCATCATCGATCTTGCGCACAAACTCACAGTCAATTCCAAGCGACGCCAGCCGCGCAAGATAACCGTCTCCGTCCATGCCAATCGTTGCCATTGGCAGGGGTTCGCCGCCCAGCAATTTGAGACTGTAGGCAATGTTGCCTGCACAGCCACCAAAGTCCCGTCGAAGCGAAGGAACCAGAAATGACACGTTGAGAATATGCAATTGATCAGGCAGGATTTGCTCTGCAAATCGACCCTCAAAATTCATGATGGTGTCGAACGCGAGAGAGCCGCAAATAATGGATGCCATGAATTCAATTCAAAAAGTTAAGGGTAAAAAGCAAGCACGCGGTACCCGGCAATACGATCGGTTTTACCGTCCGACTTGACGTTGATTGTCAGCGATGCCGCCAATTCGGAGCCAGCAGCCAAAGTACCGGAATTACTCGTGAAGTCAGCGGGAGAAAATACGCGGCGTATGACGGCTTTGTCTTGTGTGTCCGTCAAGGCCAACTCAACCGCCGGCAAGGCCAGGGCTACAGACGCCACGCTTTTGATCACGAAATTCAAGCGGTATGAATCCCCGCGGATTTGGGTAAATGACGAACTCTCAATCACGATGGATTCGATTTGCCGAACGGGCGAAATCGAGCAGGACAACACGCTGCAAATGGTGATCATCCAGGGCCGGGTCGCTGGCTCAAACGCGACAATGCGGTCACGCTCCTGAACAAGGATTTGCAGGCACAAACCTGCCAGCAACATCACGGCCAGCGCGCCCATGACTACGCGTACCAGCGGTTTTCGCCATAACGAATGCGCATTGGATTCCCGCATGAAGGAAAGCCCGGGGGTCTCCAACAGGTCGGATAGTTCGCCCTCGGCCTCGATCTGCGTTGGATTGACCTCTGTGGCCTCTGACGGGGCCGGCAACGCGTCCTGGATCGCACTCATGGACCGCCGGGCAACAATCTGCTCCAGCTCGGTCGCCAGCGGGACAACAGGGGGCATCTCAATGTGGTCAGCGACCGATTCATCTTCCCATGCATTGGCCGTGAACGCTTCACTCACCGGACGCCAGGAACTGTCACTGTCACCAACGTCAGTTTTCGTCACATCCAGGTCAACTGGCGAATCAACCAGAACATCACTCCCGGGGGCCATCGCAGGCAAAGGCAACGGGTTTTCCGCTGCGCCCTCATCCATCGTTCCGGTGACGTCACCGGATTCAGGCAAAGCCTCCAACGCCGGCTCAGACTCATCGGGCTCAGGTACGGAGTGATCGGCAGGACTATTGCCGTGCGTTGAGTCTGTTGAGGGGCTGGTTGGTTGCAGATGCACCGATGCATCAAATATTTCTTCACACTGACCACAACGTACCCACCCATCGGAGATGCGCAACTGGTCAGGAACAACCTTGAACAGGGTCTCGCAAGCTGGGCAACGT
>JBEEMW010000059.1:0-7402 GCA_041192445.1 Pseudomonadota bacterium
TGAATGGCAGAGGACCAAGCCTGCTGCGGTTGCGGTTTGATTCGCTCCTGATTTGTGGTGGGCGCTGCTTCACGCGCTGGTGATTTGATTGTCAAGTTTGGGGCAGTTGCAGCCATTGGCGATGCCGGTCCAATTTCATGAACTGCTCAACGTCAAAACTCGTTAACGGGCACGCTCACACCACGCTAAAAAGCGCATCCAATGGGCCCGGGGGAAGCCGAGCAAATACCTATAACTGGACACGTATACTCGCAGCAGCAAAAAGCAACAGAAAGACAGTTGCGATGTTGTCCACGGCAAATTGGGAGTCAAAAGCGATGAGCATGCTTGCGTTGGTGAAGCGTTTGCCGGAGCCGTATCGCACGAAGGTGCAGTTCTACCTTGGCACTTCGTTGATGCCGATGATGCGCTATGTACGTCCGAAGCTTGTAGAACTCACTGCCAACACAGCAACGATTCGGATCGACGTTTCGCGTCGAAGCAGAAACGGCTACAACTCCCTCTTCTTGGGGGCTCTTGCCGCAGGTGGAGACTGTGTCGCCGGTCTGTTCCCGATGAGGTTCATGTTCGAAACAGGCCATCGTACGATTCCGATAGTCAAAAGCGTTTCGTCGGTGTACTTCAAAAGGATCACTACCTACGCCCACTTCACCTGTACTCAGGGCGACGAGTTGTACAAGATCTGCGAGTCCGTGGTGGCATCCGGTGAACGGCAGGAATTTACTGTTGAGGTGCTTGTGACCGCACCGGCGGAGTTCGGGGACGAAGTTGTTGCCCGTATTACACAAGTCATGTCGGTCAAGGACTTGAGCCCGAAGCCTGCGGGCAAGGGCACCTAGTACGTTAAAACTGCATTTTCAGCGACTGCTTTGGAGCGCAGCGAAAGTCTGCAATGTGCCTTTTACAGCCATTTGCCGAGCCGACGCTCATTCAAATCCCGCGCAGCAGCCAGCAGCACAGGCTTCCCGGCATCTTGAATTCCCCCCCGCCTAAGCCCGTGCAATAAGCCCTCAGGCGTATTGCGACACAGGCACACAAGCGCAAAACAAATTGCGGTCGCCATGCACGTTGTCGACCCGGCCCACCGGTGGCCAGTACTTGTTCTGCTTCAGGGTTGATAGCGGAAAAGCGCCTGTTTCCCGGGAGTAGGGGCGATTCCACGCATCATCCATCAAACTGGCGGCGGTGTGCGGCGCGTGTTTGAGCGGGTTGTTGTCTTGCGGCCAGACACCTTGCTCCACCTTGCGGATTTCATCGCGGATGGCAATCATGGCGTTGATGAAACGGTCCAGCTCCCCCAGCGTTTCGCTCTCTGTCGGCTCCACCATCAGCGTGCCCGGTACCGGGAAGCTCAGCGTCGGTGCATGAAAACCGTAGTCCATCAGGCGTTTCGCCACGTCTTCGGCCGAGATGCCGTTGGCTCCCCCACTGGATTCCTTGAGCGGGCGCAGGTCCAGAATGCACTCGTGGGCGACGTGGCCCCGTCCCTCTGCGGTCTGGCTGGCGTAGAGCGTGGGGTAGTGGTCTTTCAGGCTGGCGCTGATGTAGTTGGCGCTCAGAATGGCGATTTCGGTGGCCTGCTGCAAGCCATCCGGGCCCATCATGCGGCAATACATCCAGCTGATGGGCAGCACGGCGGCGTTACCCAGCGGTGCGGCAGATATTGCCCCCACGCCATTCACGGGCAATCCGCCCGCAACGTGGCCGGGCAGGAACGGCACCAGATCGGCCACCACGCAAACCGGGCCCACACCTGGCCCGCCGCCGCCGTGCGGAATACAAAAGGTCTTGTGCAAATTGAGGTGGCTCACGTCACCGCCGAATTCGCCTGGCGCGGCCACGCCCACCAGGGCGTTCATGTTCGCGCCGTCCACATACACCCGGCCACCGTGGCTGTGGACCAGGGCACAAAGCTCTTTGACACTGGTCTCGAACACGCCGTGTGTGCTGGGGTAGGTGATCATCACTGCCGCCAGGTTGGCGCTGTGTTGCTCACACTTGGCCGTCAGGTCCGCCATGTCGACGTTGCCGCTGGCATCACAAGCCGTCACCACCACGGTCATGCCCGCCATCTGGGCACTTGCGGGGTTGGTACCGTGTGCGCTGGATGGAATCAGGCAGATGTTGCGGTGGGCCTGGCCCTTTGATTCGTGGAAAGCCTTGATGACCAGCAGGCCGGCGTATTCACCCTGCGAACCCGCATTGGGTTGCAGGCTGATGCCTGCGTAGCCCGTGGCCTGGCACAACCAGGCACGCAGCTGGGCATCCAGCTCCAGGTAGCCCTGCATTTGGTCACGCGGTGCAAACGGGTGAATATTGGCAAACTCTGGCCAGGTGATGGGAATCATCTCGCTTGTGGCGTTGAGCTTCATGGTGCAGCTGCCCAGCGGGATCATGCTGCGGTCCAGCGACAAATCCTTGTCGGAGAGGCGGCGGATATAACGCAGCATGGCGGTCTCGGAATGATGTGTGTTGAAGACCGGGTGGGTGAGAAAAGGGGTTTTGCGCTTGAGCGCCGGCGGGATCAGCAATGTGATGCCAGCCTCAAACTCGTCCACTGTGGGCAGAGTCTGGCCGGGCTTGGCGAAGAGCGACCAGATCAGCGCGATGTCGTCGCGTGTGGTGGTCTCATCCAGCGAGATACACAGGTACTCTTGATAGTAAATTCGCAGGTTAGCCCCCGCCGCTATTGCGCGAGCAGCTATTGAATTAGTAGCGTCACCGGCCTTCAGGCTGAGGGTGTCGAACGCACCGTCTTCTCGCACGGGGAAGCCCAGGGCGGCCAGTCCGCGTGCCAGGATAGCGGTGAAACTGGCAACGCGCTGGGCGATGCGGGTCAGCCCCTGGGGGCCGTGGTAGATGGCATACATGCTGGCCACAACAGCCGGTAACACCTGTGCGGTGCAGATGTTGGAGGTGGCTTTTTCACGGCGAATGTGCTGCTCGCGCGTTTGAAGGGCCAGGCGGTAGGTCGGGTTGCCATGCACGTCCACACTCACGCCCACCAGTCGCCCCGGCATGGACCGTTTGAATTCGTCCCGGCACGCCAGGTAGGCAGCATGCGGGCCGCCGTTGCACAGTGGCATGCCAAAACGCTGGGTGGTGCCGACCACGATGTCGGCATTCCATTCACCCGGAGGGGCGAGCAGCGTCAGGGCCAGCAGGTCTGCGGCCACTATGAACGCGGCTTGTCTGGCATGGACCTTGACCACGTCGGCACTCAGGTCGTCGATGCGTCCGTTGGTGCTGGGGTATTGGGCCAGAACCGCAAAATAGTCCGTGGCCAGTGCCTGCTCCCACTCGGGCGCCGAGTTGGCCAGCACCACCCGGATGCCCAGCGGTGCGGCGCGGGTTTGAATCACCTCAATGGTCTGTGGGTGGCAGTCGCCGGCCACGATGAAGGTATTGCTTTTGCTCTTGACGGATCGCCTGGCCAGCGTCATGGCCTCTGCTGCGGCAGTGGCTTCGTCCAGCATGGATGCGTTGGCAATCGGCATGCCGGTCAGGTCGCACACCATGGTCTGGAAGTTCACCAGCGCTTCCAGTCGGCCCTGTGAAATTTCGGCCTGGTAAGGCGTGTAGGCGGTGTACCAGGCGGGGTTTTCCAGAATGTTGCGCAAGATCACGCCGGGGGTGTGGGTGCTGTAGTAGCCTTGGCCAATGAAGCTCTTGAGCACCTTGTTTCTGGAGGCCAGTGCCTTGATTTCGGCCAGTGCAGCCGCCTCGGAAATAGCCGCCGGAATGGCCATGACCGTGCTTCGCGCAATCGATCGCGGCACGATGCCATCAATCAATTCCCGGCGTGAGGCCGAACCCACAACCTTGAGCATCAATTGTTCATCCGCTTCATCGATACCAATGTGGCGGGCGATGAACTCCGAATGATTTTCGAGTTCAGTCAAAGGCGTGGCAGACAGCATCAACATGGCGATTACCTTCAGGCGTTGGCGGAGAACGTGGCGTAATGGGTTTCGTCCATCAAGGCGTCGAGTTCTGCCGGCCTGGAAAGCTTCACTTTGAAAAACCAGCCCGCACCCAGAGGGTCGGTGTTGGCGAGCGAGGGGTCAGCCCGCAGCGCCTCGTTCACTTCGGTAATTTCGCCGCTGACAGGCATGTAAACATCGGCTGCTGCCTTGACAGACTCGACCACACCGGCGACCTCTTTGGGCTCAAATGTCTTGCCCACTTCGGGCAGTTCTACAAACACCACATCACCCAGTGCGTCTTGCGCATGGACGGTAATGCCCACGGTGACGATGCTCCCTGCAGCAGCGGTGACACCACTCTCCAGGCTGAGCCATTCGTGGTCTTCGGTGTACTTGATCATGTTTTTCTCCAAAAAAGGGATGTGTGAAAGGGTTGTGCGGAGCAGGCCAAGGTTAACCGCGGTTAGCCGCGCCAATAGCGGTTAACCACGGAAATAGCGATGGGGTACAAAGGGCAGGGGGGCGACAACCATGGGTACGGCCTTGCCCCGCACCATGGCGTTCACGGTCGTGCCCACCGCGGCAAAGGCTGTGCTGACCATGCCCATGGCGACCGGCTTGTCGATTGTGGGCCCCAGCAGGCCGCTGGTGACTTCGCCGATGCGCTTGCCGGCGCTGTCTTGCAACTCGGTGTGGTCCCGTACCGGAATACGCTCCAGTGCGATGAGTCCAACACGTTTTCGGCCTGTAGCCCCCGTATCATCTGCGAGTTGCGCTATTATTTTTGTAGCGCCCGGGAAGCCGCCGGCACGGGCACCACCGGCACGCCGTACCTTTTGCATGGCCCAGTTGAGGCTGGCTTGCACGGGTGTGGTGGTGGTGTCGATGTCATGGCCATACAGGCACAGTCCGGCTTCCAGGCGCAGTGAATTGCGGGCTCCCAGGCCAATGGCTTTGACCTCGGGCTGCGCCAGCAAGGCCTGGGCCAGTGCCTCGGCCTGCGTTTCATGCACCGAAATCTCGAAACCATCTTCGCCGGTGTAGCCACTGCGGGTCACAAAACATGGAATGTGCTGCGCCGATCCGGCGTCCGGGCCCCCGATACTGACTTGGGCGCCACTCATGAATACCTGTTTTTCAATACCGGGCGACAGTCTTTGCATGACCGTGACCGCCTGCGGGCCTTGCAGTGCCAGCAGCGCCATCTGGGGCAGGGCAATCACCTCACAACGCGATCCGATGCGGGCCTGGATGTGGGCGATATCACCTGCCTTGCAGGCGCCGTTGACGATCACGAAGATATCGCCCGCATCGCCACCCCCATTGGCCGCGTCGCGTTTGATGAACATCAGGTCATCGATGATGCCGCCTTCGTCATTGAGCAGCAATCCGTAACGCTGTTTGCCCATGGGCAGGTCAATTACATCCATCGGTATCAGCGTCTCGAACGCTGCGGCAGCATCTGGCCCCACCAGACGCAACTGGCCCATATGGGAGACGTCAAATAGCCCTGCACCCAGACGGGTATGGAGGTGTTCGGCCATCAACCCCGCGGGGTATTGAACCGGCATGGAATAGCCGGCAAATGGCACCATGCGGGCACCCAGTGCCAAGTGCAGGTCGTGCAGGGGTGTTTTCAAAAGCGATTCAGGGCGGGGCGCGGAAAGGGTTGTCACGGATGGTCTCCAGAGGGCAAGTCTTGTTCCATGGCTTGATGGCCATGGGCTGCCCCCGCTGTCCGTTGTACCTGAGAGATTCACCGTGATTCAGACACCTTGGCAGTGCCGTCGTGGTTTGCTCCTTCGGTGGACCGCATTGAATGCGGCCTCTCTCCAGTGGGGAACGTCTCGCGGTGTGGCTACCTGCGGACGGTCGTCAGTCCTTTTTGCCTGAGCGTTCATACCGCTGTGATCAGCCCGTACTGCGCCTTCGGCGGCATTCTCCAAGGAACGCTCTCTCCTGACGATCAGGATTGTATAACGAACTTTTTACCGGTTCAGTCTGGAGCGTACATAGTCCACATGCTGGCGCAGGGTGTAGACCCGGTCAGAAAAATCCAGTGGAAAACGGGCCGCACCGATCTCGGCTTCAATGGCTTCCAGCCGGGCCAGGGCTGCCGTTTTTTCTGCCGCACTGAAGGTGCGCGCTGCGAGGTCATTTTCCAGAAACTTGAGCTCACCGTAACGGCGATACAAACGGTTCTTTTGCTTCCACTCCAACAGGGCCGGAATCACCTTGAATACGGGCACCAGAATCGCGACCAGGGGGATGAGCATCAAAATGAGGCGCTGCACAAAGTTCGCAAGCCAGAATGGCAAATAACGTTGCAGGAAAGGGCGGCCATTTTTAAAATAGCGGTCCGCTTCGTCAGCCAGTGGAAAGTCAGTGGCCCTGGGGCTCGGAAAATCACCGGGTCGGCTCAGCAGACTGGGTTGCCCATGGGTTTGTTGTGCTGCTTCAAGCAGCAAATAAGCCAGCGCGGGATGCAGGCTGTCGGCAATCACCAGGTTGGCTGTGGTTGCCAGCAGCTGGACATCCTGTGCGGGGATGTTGTGCTCCGGGTTAACCGACCCGCGCTTCAGGCTGACGGGTTGAAAATACGGAAAGCGCCGGGCCAGCCCTTCCACATGGTCCAGTGAGGCCAGCCGGATAGACGGATTCCCCAACAGTTGCTTCACCGCACTGGCCTGGGGCGCGGCAACGATGATCACGGCGTCCAGCGCGTGCTGAACCAGTTGGGTGGCGGCTGCCACCCCGCCGACATCAACCAGCACCGTGTTACCCAGGGGCTGGCCTGAGGTGTCGGCCAGACCATAGGTTGTCAGCAATTCCATGGCCAGTTTTCGGCTACCGCTACCGGCCACGCCAACTGCGATTTGTTTGCCTTTCAGTACGCTGAGCCCATGAGACAAATCCAGCGTATGTGAAAAGATCCAGACCGGCTCAAACGCCACGGTAGCCAGCGAGCGCAGGGGTGTCTCATCGGCTTCTTTTTGCGGGTCGAGCGATAAAAACCCCAGCCCGCCTTGCACCAGGCCGACAGACACAACCCCGTCGTTGAGGCGCTTCAGGTTTTCGACAGACCCGCTGGAAGGCAGCAAATCCAGCGTGATGCCATTGCTTTTGAGCACCTGCTGGTACTTCAGGCCAAACTGGTGGTAAGCGCCATCCGCAGCCCCGGTGCTCATGCTCAGGCGGCGCGGCGGGTCCGGACTGACAAACCGGATGATGGCCCATGCGCCAGCCGCCACCAGTGCAAAGATGGCAATGCCGATTGCCAGCCGCTGTCGGGGTGTCAGGATGGGAATAACCATGGCGCAAGTCTAACGACTACATAGCCGAATAATTAGGTCCGCCGCCCCCCTCAGGCGAGACCCAGACGATATTCTGGGTGGGATCCTTGATATCGCAAGTCTTGCAATGCACACAATTCTGCGCATTGATCTGCAGCCTGTCGGTGTTGTCCGCGTTCTTCA
>JBEEMW010000060.1:0-12034 GCA_041192445.1 Pseudomonadota bacterium
CTAGGCCACAACCACCCGCTCAAAAACGGCCATGCTTTCCACGTGGGCCGTGTGGGGGAACATATTGATGACGCCCGCTGCCACGCAGCGATAACCCGCCTCATGAACCAAAAGACCGGCGTCACGCGCCAACGTGGCGGGGTTGCAGCTCACATAGACAATGCGCTTGGGCGGGGTCCAGTGACCTCGCTCAAGCGGCCGCGGGGCAAGCTCGGCAGAGCCTGGCACCGCACCGTCCATCACCTCGGAACCCACATGCCCCCGGTGCAAGTCGGCCAGCGCCTTGACCAGCGAAAACGCCCCCTCGCGCGGGGGATCGACCAGCCATTTATCGGCAGTACCGTCCTGCATGAGCAACTCGGGTGTCATTTCAAAAAGGTTTCTCGCTACAA
Source organism: Pseudomonadota bacterium (assembly GCA_041192445.1). Classification (GTDB taxonomy): domain Bacteria; phylum Pseudomonadota; class Gammaproteobacteria; order Burkholderiales; family Burkholderiaceae_C; genus Egaibacter. Next base: position 393 of record JBEEMW010000060.1, read on the forward strand.
ATTTAGTAGCTGCCAGCGCATGATTGGCGAGGGCTGAGGCCTGATTTAGCTTGTAATTCTGGCGCGAACGCTCAACCAGTGCTTCGCTGCCTTCGACGCCCAGCACATCGCCCGCCTGAGTAGCAATGGGCAGCGTGAAATTGCCCAGGCCACAAAACCAGTCAATCACCCGCTCATCCCTTTGCGCATCCAGCAGGCGCAGTGCGCGGCTGACCAGCACGCGGTTGATATGCGGGTTGACCTGGGTGAAATCAGTGGGCTTGAATGGCATGGTGATGCCAAATTCCGGCAAGGCGTAGGCCAGCTGCGGCGTGTGCCCAATGTCAGTCAGGGCCTCATCCAGCAACTTGACCGTTTCTGGTCCCTTGGCTTGCAACCACCACTGGACGACAAATTTTTTGCCCTCCTGGGTTCCGGCCTGTTGCCGGGCAAATTCACGCAATTTGACGAGATCACCAGCACTCAGGGGCTCCAGGTGCCGCAACACCAGTGCAATAACGTCGTTACCACCCATGTCGCCAATCGCCAGCTCGATCTGCGGCAACGTCTCAATCGCGTCCATGGAGGCAATGAGCCCCCGAATGGGCACCAGCATGGCACTCACGTGGGGGGGCAGCACGTGGCACTCCTTCATATCCGCCACATAACGGCTCTTGCGCTCATGAAAACCGACCAGCACCGTGCCTTTCTTGTGGACATGGCGAACCGAAAGACGCGCCCGATAGCGGTAGCCCCAGGCCGGGCCTTCAATGGGCCGCAGGATGTTTTCGGGTTTGACTTTGCCTAAATGCCAAAGGTTGTCCTCCAGCACACGCTGCTTGACCGCTACCTGGGCACCCACGTGCAGGTGCTGCATCTTGCAGCCACCACAGGCCCCCTCATGCAGCCCAAAATGGGGGCAGCCGGGTTTCACGCGCTGTGACGATTCGCGGTGAATCGCAGTCAGCGTGGCTTTCTCGAAAGTGGGCTTCTTGCGGTTGATGTTGGCAGTGACGACCTCAAACGGCAAGGCACCTTCAATGAACACAACCTTGCCATCGGGTTTGTGGGCAATGCCCTGAGCCTCGATGTCCAGGGACTCCACCTCAAGCCACTCAACCGGGTACTCAATCCTGCTTTTTGTTTCTTCTGTCATGCCTGAATTGTCTCAGGACATGGCGTGGTCCAGCCCACGGCGGGCAAGGAATGTGTCGTGTTCAGCCCCAGGCCTTCAAATATTCAGCCCAATGCGTCTCGTCGGGCGCCAGATTGCCCAGTGTTTGCTTCACCAGCTCGATTTCCTGGTCGTATTCCTTGTCCAGCAGGCCACCCCGCATCTTTTGAAACCGGCAATACAACAAGTAAGTGTTCATCACATCGGTTTCACAATAGCGACGGATCTCGTCAAGCTTGCCGTCCAGATACGCCGGGTACACGGCTGAACCATCCATGCCGAGCTTGCCGGGAAAGCCACAGAGCTTGGCCATAGCGTCCAGCGGGGCGTTGTTTTTGGGCTGGTACATCGCCAGCAAGTCCATCAGATCCAGATGGCGCATGTGGTAACGGCTGATGTAGTTGTTCCACTTGAACTCGCGGTCATCTTCGCCCATGTCCCAGTAGCGGTCAGCGATGACACCGTGCTTCAAACCCCGGTAATGCAGCACTGGCAAATCAAAACCACCACCGTTCCAGCTCACCAGCTGCGGTGTGTGTTTTTCCAGCGTGTTGAAAAACGTCTGGATGACTTTGCCTTCGCTGGCGTTGTCCTTGTCTACAAACGAGTGGATGCGCAGCCCCTCGGCGTTACGGAACACGGCGCTGATCACCAGAATGCGCTGCAGATGCAGCGGCATGAAATCACTTTTTCCCTCGGCTTTGCGCTCCTGAACCCACGACTCATACACCTGGGCGTCGGTGGCATCGGCAGGAGCTCCGCGCAAGGCACGCAGCCCCGCAATATCGGGGATGGATTCAATATCAAAAACAAGGACAGGCCAACTCATGCATCAGACTTTATCAGGAGCGGCCCAGGTTACAAAAAAGCTTCACGGGAGATACCGCGGCGTGCCAGATAACGTTTGAGCTTTTGCAGCGCCTCATTCTGGATTTGTCGCACCCGCTCGCGTGTCAGCGCCAGGCGCAGGCTGAGCACATCCAGGGTTTCCGGGTCACGGTCATGCAAACCAAACCGGCCCTCTAAAACCTCTTTTTCGCGTTCAGACAGGGTATCAATCCAGTCTTGCAATAACCGCTCGACTTCGTGCGTCTGGAGGGTCACGCCGGGGTCTGTCGCCAGGTCATCCACCAGCAAGTCACCCAGCGTATGGTGACTGCCGCCGGAATTGTCCACGGACGCATCGAGTGATTTGAGTGGCTCTGCAAGCACCAGAAGTTCGGCCACGGTATGGACATCACAACCGAGCAAGGCCGCGACATCCTCAGCCCGTGGGCCGTCAGGGCGGAAAAGCGCGAGCGCAACATCATTTTCAAGGGCCCGATGGGCCTGCAGAACTTGGCGTAACTCACGCACCACATTGACGGGTAGCCGCACGGCACGGCCCTGGTCAATCACGGCGCGATCCACAAAATGGCGAATCCACCAGGTGGCATAGGTCGAAAAACGAAATCCGCGTTCCGGCTCGAACTTGTCGATGGCATGCATGAGGCCCAGATTGCCCTCTTCAATCAGGTCGGGCAATGGCACACCACGCCCCGCATACGCCTTGGCAATACTGACAACCAGGCGTAAATTGTGCTCAATCATGCTCTGGCGAGCAGAAAAATCGCCCGCCCTGGCCCGCAAGGCGGTGTCAAACTCTTCCTGAACAGAAAAAAGCCGGGTCTGGCGGATATGCCTCAGGTATTGCGACAAAGCGTCGACCGGAGAACCCTCAAACTCATACATGGGCTCGGCCACATCTTCGGACTCTGCACTCCTCACCACCGACTCGGGATTTCCCTGGGATTTGGTGAGGTGGCTCATGGCGCTACCTGGGGGGGAGGTGTTTGACGGGATCGACAGGCTTGCCCTGTCGCCGAACTTCAAAGTGCAACTTCACCCGATCTGCGTCGCTGCTACCCATTTCGGCAATTTTCTGCCCCTGGCGGACCGCTTGGTCCTCTTTCACCAATAACGTCTGGTTATGGGCATAAGCGGTCAAGTAGGTGTTGTTGTGCTTCAAGATAATGAGATTGCCATACCCCCGAAGCCCTGCGCCCACGTAAACCACACGCCCGTCTGCCGCTGCCAATACCGGGTCTCCGGCCTTGCCGCCCAGGTCCAGCCCCTTGTTTTTGATCTCATCGAAACCCGCAATGACAACACCACTGGTAGGCCATATCCAGTTAATTTCCTCCAGGGCAGCCGAAGCAACGGGCGCTGTCGGCTCGGAGGCCGCGGCTGCGACGGGTGCCACTACCGGCGGCTTGGCTGCACTGGCTGAGGAAGCCGGTGGCACGGTAGCCGCGACAACACTGGTTGAGTTAACGGGCTTGGCCACGGCGGCACTGGCAGGAGGGGCAACGGCAATCGGCGGAATAATTCGCAAAATCTGCCCCACTTCAACCTGATTGGGGTTGTCCAAACCATTCCAGCGCGCAAGGTCACGCCAGTTTTGGCCGGAATCCAATCCAATCCTGATCAGCGTATCACCGGGTTTGACGGTGTAATACCCCGGTTTGCCAACATTCTCGGCACCAGGCAACACCTTGGTTGACGGGGTTTGCGCATCCGCGGTAGCGGGCATGACCTTGCTGGTGCTGGTTCCACGGTCTTCCACCGGTGCATGGTTGATCACCTTCGATCCGCATCCCGCAAGCAGCAAACCGACAGCAAGCCCCCATACCAGTGATGTCCCGCGACCCAAAAAACCAACCATAGTGACTCCCATCAAGCAACGCCTGATTTTAAGGGCACAAAGTGGACAGCTTCGAGAACAGTTTGGCGTATGCCGTGCGGCGTCTTGTCAATCACCAATAAGGCCTGCTGAGTCCCGCCAGCACCCCCTGAAACAGGGGCAACCAGGCGACCGCCCACCGCCAGCTGATCAATCCAGGCCTGGGGAACGGCCTCTCCACCAGCTGCGGCAATGATGGCTGCATAGGGCGCACCTTTGGCATAACCCACCATGCCGTCGCCAAAGAGCAAGTGCAGGTTTGCCAAACGCAGGTGTCGCAGGTTGTCACGGGCCTTGTCGTGCAAGCCGCGCAAACGCTCGATACTGTAAACCTCGGTGGCAATCAGACTCAACAAGGCTGCCTGATAGCCGCAGCCCGTCCCGATTTCCAGCACCCGCCCCAATTTGCCCGGATTGCCATTGCGCAGCAGCTCCATCATGCGGGAAACAACCCCAGGCTTGGAGATGGTCTGCCCCAAACCTATTGGCAGGCTGGTGTCTTCGTAGGCCTGATTGATCAAGGCACTATCGACAAAACGATGGCGCTCAATGGCACCTATTGCGGACAACACCATTCGGTCCGTAATGCCTTGGCCGGCAAGTTTTTGCACCATGTTCATGCGCACCGCGCTGGAATCCAGGCCATGACTTTGGGGTTGCACCGGCTGCGCCGCCTTGGCGACCCCGGTTGGGCCAGGTTTCGCAACCATGACGCCCAGGCGAGCCGGAAAAGAAGGACGCGGCTTAACAGGCGACACTAGTGAGAGCCGGCTGCGAGCCGGGCAGCAGTTTGCGCCCAGTAGCCCAAAGAATCGTGGTCGGTCAGATCAACCTTGAGTGGCGTCATCGACACATGGCCCTGGGCGGTAGCGTGAAAATCGGTCCCGTCGGCATCGTCCTTCACAGCCCCAGCACTCCCGATCCAGTACATGATGTCGCCACGGGGGCTGGTCTGGGTAATGACTTTTTCAGCCGCGTGACGGCGTCCCAGGCGACACAACTTGGGCGTACCGAGTTGCTCCCAAGGCAAATTCGGAATGTTGACATTGAGCAACCAGGCATTGGCCCCAACCAGTTGTTGACGGACCATTTGCTGGACCAGTTCCCGGGCTTTGCGTGCGGCCGCTTCAAGCTGGCCCCAACCCTTGTCAACCTGCGAAAAGGCGATTGACGGAACGCCAAACAGATAACCTTCCATGGCGGCACCCACGGTGCCCGAGTAGATCGTGTCATCGCCCATATTGGCACCGTTATTGATGCCCGACACCACCAGATCAGGGCGATATCCCAAAAGGCCCGTGAGCGCAATATGCACACAATCCGCCGGTGTGCCATTGATGTATCGAAACCCGTTGGCGGCCCGGGTTACAGACAGCGGTGAATGCAGGGTGAGCGCGTTGGACTTGGCGCTGTTGTTCATCTCGGGCGCAATGACTTCAACATCGGCAACATCTTTCAGCGCCTCGTAAAGCGCAACAATCCCGGGGGCCTGGTAACCGTCATCGTTGGAAATTAGGATTTTCATAGGATAGGGAAGTTAATATCAATTGTAGGTTCGCAGCCCGGGATGCCGTCACACACGAGACATTTTTTAAAGTCAACCCGCCCTATCATTGACTGGCACTTTCTGGAGATTTTTGATGCATGCTTGGCTCTGTGAGAACCCCATCGGCGTCGACGCCTTGACCTGGCGGGAGCTACCAACACCCGTTCCCCGAGCAGGAGAAGTGCTGATTGAGATCAAGGCAGCCAGCCTCAATTTTCCTGATCTGCTGATCGTACAAAACAAGTACCAGATAAAGCCCGGTTTGCCATTTGTGCCTGGCTCCGAATACGCCGGAGTGATACAGGCCCTCGGCAGTGACGTTACTCAATTCAAATTGGGCCAAGCCGTGGCATGCCTGTCGGGCACGGGCGGGTTCGGTAGCCACACGCTGGCCCCGGCTGCGATGTGCATGCCGCTGCCACCGGGTTTTCCTTTTGTGGATGCAGCCGCCTTCATCATGATCTACGCGACGTCCCACCACGCCCTGGTTGATCGCGCCCAGCTCAAGGCCGGCGAGACCGTGCTGGTGCTGGGGGCCGCGGGCGGGGTTGGCACAGCTGCAATCCAGATTGCCAAAGCACTGGGGGCGAAAGTCATTGCGGCAGCCTCAACCGACGAAAAATGTACCCTGTGCACGTTAATCGGTGCAGATGCCACCATCAATTACACCCGCGAGAACTTGCGTGAAACCGTGAAAGCACTGACGGATGGTAAAGGGCCTGACGTGATTTATGACCCGGTCGGTGGTGAGCTCTCAGAACCCGCTTTTCGCTCCATCGCCTGGCGCGGACGTTATCTCGTGGTGGGGTTTGCATCCGGAACGATCCCGGCTTTGCCGCTGAACCTGATGCTGCTCAAAGGCGCATCCGTTGTTGGCATCTTCTGGGGTGACTTTGCCAAACGTGAGCCGAAGGCAAACAGCGCAATGATGATGGAACTTGCCCAGTGGTATGGACAAGGAAAAATCAAGCCCGTGATCGACAGAACGATGCCGATGGCTGAACTAAAAAATGCCTACGCGCACATGGGCTCGCGCGGCGTAAAGGGCAAACTGGTGATGGTGAATTGACCCCGCCAGGCCCCATCAACCACCCAAACCCTGCATCCTTCTGGGTGGGTTGGTGAGCGGTGCAGGCGCAGTGAGCGCATAAAAGTCATCCTGCATCGCGACCGCCTCAGCCCATAGTGCCCACGAGGTCTCCTGGTCGTCCTCGATAACATCAGGCACAGGGATGGGGTCGCCCCGAAAATAGCTATCCCTGCGAGGTGGTGTGTTGGTCCTCATGGGTATGGGACTGGCGGCAAAAATTTTGAAAAAATTTGACATGGCACCCTTTCTTGTAACAGCTGATGCAACGATAACGAACATCTCGCTGTTTCGCTACCACCCCCTCACTGGTTTTCGGCACTATTTAACAGAACCAAAGGAAGAATTGGGCGAGAAGTGGTGCAGGGCACACAAAAAAGGGCACCTCCAAATGGAGGTGCCCTTTTTTGACTGAATTGACTTGGGGTGGCTGATGGGGCTCGAACCCACGACAACAGGAATCACAATCCTGGACTCTACCAACTGAGCTACAGCCACCGCGGGTCAAATTATAACTGGTGTCGCCTAGTTTATTGGAGAGGCCAGCTCAGTCTTTGCAGCTATCGGGCGTGGCGCCTTGATCTGCGCCTTGAAGCGTTCCTTGAGCAGGTCGTAATAAGCCGAATTTTCAGCATTGGACCACCACTGGGCGTATTGGGTGCGTCCCTGGACCGTCATGGCCTCGTCCACGGTGCCACGCGGCATGATCTTGTTCACCCGTACCACGGCATAGCCTTGCGCGCCCAGATCCACACCCAGCAGGGTCGGTGCGCCTGCCCCATCTATATCTGCGCGAAGTACGGCCGCCAGCAATTGGGGGGGCAGGCTTTGCGACTGGTCTCTGGACACAACCATCGCCGGCCCCACAACTGCAGCACCGGGAGTTGTCTTCCAGGTGGCAAGTTTCTCTGCGCCCTCTTTTTTGGCCAGTTCGGCAGCACGCGCAGCCACCACCCGCTCACGCACAGAAGCGCGAACGTCTGCAAACGGCAGGGTTCTGGCGGGTGTGTACTGGGTAATGCGACCCGACACCAGTTGATTGGATCCGATGTCGATGGCTTCCGTGTTGCGTTTTTTCTCGACCGCGTCGGGGCCAAAAATGGCATTCAAAAATTTGGGATTGACTAAAACACCAGTGGCGCCTGCCGTAGGTTTGCGCAGGAGGTTTGTAGCGGTCTTGACTTCCAGCTTGAGCTTGTCAGCAATGGGCTTCAGGCTGTCAGCCTGCTCGTAAACGGCATTGGTAAAGGTCTCCGCAGCCTCGGCATATTTGGTTTTGGCTTGCTGTGTTTTTAGGTCGGATTCGATACCGGCCCGCAGCTCTTCAAAGGTGCGCTGCTTGGGCGTTTTGACGTCCACGAGCTTGATGATGTGGAATCCAAAATCTGACTCGACGACATCACTGATGTCACCTTTTTTCATGGCAAAAGCGGCATCTTCAAAGGGTTTTACCATCGCACCACGTGCAAAAAAACCCAAGTCACCGCCAGCAACAGCAGACCCTGGATCCTGCGAATTTTTCTTGGCCAGCTCTGCAAAACTGTCCGGTGCTTTTCGCACGGCGGCCAACAACTCCGCCGCGTGTGCACTGGCTTTTTGGTGATCTGCCGCTGGAGCGCCCTTGGGACTCGCAATCAGAATATGACTGGCCTGCCGCTCTTCAGTACCACTCAGGCGGGCCGCATTCTGTTCATAGTAGGTTTTGGCATCCTGTTCGTTAACCGTGATTGATTTTTTAACGGCTTCAAGGTCCAGCACAACATACTCAATAGTGGCCGTTTCCTGCGCTTGGAACAGGCCTTGATTGGCTTTGTAAAAAGCCTCCAGATCAGCATCCGACGGCGTCACCTTGCTGGCATAGTCCGTGGTTAAAAAGCGGGCGAGTTGAACTTCGCGTTTTTCCAGAAAGGCATTCAACGCAACATCTGCCAGAGATGCTGGCGTAAATCCTGTGCGGACAAGACCCATCTCTACCTGCCGGGTCGACAAATCATTGCGTACCTGCGCTTCAAAACCCTCAGGCGTCAAACCCTGGCTTGCCGCAAGCTGGCGGTAACGATCCATGTCAAGCGTTCCATCCGGACGCCGCAGCGATGCAATGGTGGGATTTTGTTGCAGTTCACGCGCCAGCCGGGCGTCGGTCGTGACCAGTTTCGCTTTGTCAGCGGCCTGAATCAGCACGCGCTCATGGAGCAATCGCTCAAGCGTTGCGTAGCGGGCCTCAGGTGAATCCAGCAGCTTGGGGTCCAGCGTGGGCATGGAAGCCCGCATGCGGTCAATTTCGTTGCGATGGGCGGCATCCCACTCGCCCTGGGTGATGTCGTGGCTTCCGACGCGTGCCACGGCGACACCCGTGTCGTTCATCTTCCGATAGCCATCAATGCCGACCAGTACAAACGCCGGAATGATCAGCAAGAACATCATGAACATCAAGATCTTCGTGTGCTTGCGGACTAAATCAAACATGCGCTAACTCTCATTCAAAAAAATAAAAAAGGCGAACAACCTGTTCGCCTTTGCCGGGGTGGTGAGAGATGACGGGCTCGAACCGCCGACCTACGCCGTGTAAAGGCGCCGCTCTACCAACTGAGCTAATCTCCCAACCTGAAACCTTAACAACTCACGCTGATCAGTTCAGCGCATCTTTCAATGCCTTGCCCGGACGAAACTTGGGGACCTTGGCAGCCTTGATTTTAATCGCATCTCCCGTTCGGGGGTTACGGCCCACGCGAGCCGCCCGTTTGCCAACTGCAAAAGTACCAAATCCTACCAGTGAAACAGAACCACCTTTTTTGAGTGTGGTCTTGACAGCGCCAATGGTGGACTCAAGCGCACGGGTAGCGGCTGCCTTGGAGATATCAGCATGTTTCGCAATATGCTCAATTAGTTCGGTTTTATTCACAAAGAACCCCTTGTATGGAAGCAGAGTTAGTCGGCTTGTCTCTTCAAAATTTTGATGTCCCACAACCAAGACTCTGGCTAACGCTACAGGCAAGGATTTGAGAGACGACGCATGCAGCGCGTGCTGCTGGATGTGATTAGAGCCACGGACTATCACCGTGTCAACAAGGCATTCAGCTTTACAACAGCGCGGGCGTGAATTTTAATCGGTTTTCCTGATGGCGCCCGGTGCACGCAAACAGAATTTCACAAACACTAAGCGAAACCCTGCTGTGCAGGACACAAGAAATCAGGTATGCCAGTTCGTTAAAGTGCCTGTGCAATGGCCATCCCCATATCGGATGTTCTGGCTGTACCACCGATATCGGGTGTTCGCGGCGCGCCGCTGGCAGGTGCCAGCACGGTTTCAATGGCACCCAACACGGCATCGTGAGCGGCCCGATAGCCCAGAAAGTCGAGCATCAATGCGCCACACCAAATTTGTCCTATCGGGTTGGCGAGCCCCTTGCCGGCGATATCTGGCGCAGAGCCATGGACAGGTTCAAATAACGATGGGAATTTTCGCTCCGGGTTTAAGTTGGCGCTTGGTGCAATACCAATGGTACCGGTACAAGCGGGCCCGAGATCACTCAGAATGTCACCGAACAGATTACTCGCAACGACAACATCAAAAAAATCAGGGCGCTGGACAAAATGAGCCGTCAAGATGTCAATATGAAATTTGTCGACCTGAACATCAGGGTATTGCCGCGACATCTCGACAACCCGTTCATCCCAGTAGGGCATGGTGATGGCAATGCCGTTGGATTTGGTGGCGCTGGTCAGGTGTTTTTTGGGACGTGAGGCAGCCAGTTCAAACGCAAACTTGAGGACCCGGTCTACGCCAATACGCGACATCACGGTTTCCTGCATCACGATCTCGCGCTCGGTCCCGGCGTACATGCGCCCACCGATGCTTGAATACTCACCCTCGGTGTTTTCACGCACGATGTACATGTCGATTTCACCGGGCTGGCGTGGGCTGCCGTCACGCCGCACCACGGGTGCAATGATGCCGGGCATCAAGCGCGCTGGACGCAGGTTCACATACTGGTCAAACTCGCGGCGAAACAGCAGCAGGGAGCCCCACAGCGACACGTGATCGGGGATTTTGTCGGGCCAACCCACCGCACCGAAGTAGATGGCGTCGTGGCCACCGATCTGGTCCTTCCAGTTGTCGGGCAGCATCTTCCCGTGCTTCTCAAAATAATCCCAACTGGAAAAATCAAAATGATCGAACTGCAGGTCGATGCCAAATTTGCTGGCTGCCGCTTCCATCACACGAATGCCTTGCGGCATCACTTCCTTGCCAATGCCATCCCCGGGGATTACTGCAATTCTGTGCTTTTTTGTTTGCGCACCTGCCAGTTTGTTCATCTCATTCGCTCCTGAAAAATTGAAACACCTCTGCCAGCAACGCGGTGGGGTCTTCCTCTGCAATATAGTGTCCGCAGGGCAAGGCACGGCCACTCACTTGTCGTGCGCGTGCCCGCCATAACGCCAGCACATCAAAACACTTGCCCACGGTTCCGTACTCCCCCCACAGCACACGCAGCGGCTGTGCCAGCAACTGATTCGCGGCCACATCGGCGCGGTCATGATCCAGGTCAACCGTGATGCTGGCGCGGTAGTCTTCGCAAATGCTGTGCGCCGTGCCGGCAATTTGAATGCAGCGCTCGTACTCCGCCAGTGCCTCGGGCGCAAACGCTGCCAGCCCGGCATGGCGCTTGCCCATCACGCTGCGCAGATAACGCACGGGGTCAGACCCAATCAGCGCTTCGGGCAAGGGCGGTGGCTGGATCAGAAAGAACCAGTGCCAGTAGGCGGTGGCAAATGCCTGTGAGGTGTTCTCGTACATCGCCAGCGTGGGCGCAATGTCCAGCAGCATCAGGCGCGTCACCACGTCACCGCGATCCGCCGCCAGCCGGTGCGCCACGCGCGCACCACGGTCATGGGCCAGCACCTGAAAGCGGTCAAAGCCGTGGTGCTGCATGACGGCAAGTGCGTCCAGCGCCATCTCGCGTTTGGAATAGGCCGTGTGCGTTGCGTCCCCTGCGGGGCGGGCTGAATCGCCATAACCGCGCAAATCCATCATGACCAGCGTGAACCGCTCCGCCAGCGCCGGTGCCACACGGTGCCACATCACATGCGACTGCGGGTGCCCGTGCAGCAGCAGCAGCGGTGCGCCCTGCCC
>JBEEMW010000061.1:0-4467 GCA_041192445.1 Pseudomonadota bacterium
GCCGGCATCACCAGGTTTTTTTGGCCAGTGGCAACCTTTATGTTCCCGTCGCGCCAGGCCGTTATGTCAAGTTCAACCGCCTGGTTCTCGCTGTGTTCATTGATAAGGTGTGCAAACAAGCCGTTGCCACCCTCATCAGTCAACAGCACGGCCAGTGGTTGCAGCACCCGCTTGAGGTAGTGGTAGCAGGCTTTGGGCGTGCCCGAATCATCAACCACGCCCCAGCCCGCCCCTGCCCATAAATCGCGTAAAAACAATACCAGGGCACCACGGCATGATGAGCCCGGGCGGCGCCACTCTGCAAAAGTGGCTGCCATCACTTCACCCGTGGCCATGCGGCCCAAGGTCAGGTACCGGTCGTGGTCCGCATAGCGCAGTTTTTGAGGGTCTGTGTTGAAGACAGACGCCAGGTAATGGTCGCGCACATCGTCAAAGTCCCAGCCCGCACCCAGGTCACGCGGGCTGCGTGCCTTCCAGCCTGGGTGGTGCGCACGTGTTGCCAGGCCACCGGGCATTCGCGCCAGGGTGGCTGGCGCGGGGATGTTGGCAAAGGCCAGGCATTCTGTTGCAAACCTCAGCTTGCTGCGCCGCGCATCATCCAGGGGCCGCAAATAGGCGCCCACGCCGTAATACGAGGTTGTGCCCTCATTGGCCTGGTGCGGAAAAGACCCACCATGCGCGCTGGAAGGCCAGTAGGGCACGCCGGGTGCATGCTTGCCACAGAGCTGGGCCAGCGTGTCATCAAACAGGGTTGATTGCCAAAGCTCGCGCGGCGCGCCCCACATGGCCGCCTGTTGTGCCACCTCGCTGTTGCCGCACCACAAAACCAGTGAGGCGCTTGCCTGCCTGCGTTGAAGTTGCTGGCGCACCTCTACCGTTATAGATGCCATAAACGCAGCATCATCAATGGGGTAATCCATGTTGGCAAACATGAAGTCTTGCCACACCAGCATGCCTTGCTCATCGCAGGCATCAAAGAAATGGTCTTCTTCGTAGACCATGGTGCCCGCCACACGCAGCATGTTCATGCCCGCCGCGCGTGCTTGCGCAATGGCAGCGTTGCAGTCTACGGCGGTAGATCGCAGGGTCACCACATCCAGTGGCGTCCAGCAGGCGCCACGGCAAAAAATGGGCACACCATTCACCGCCAATGAGAAGTTGCCATCGGTGGTGTCCAGCGTGATGGTGCGAAACCCAACCCGACCCAGATCAACAAGGGTGTCTTGTGCAAGGCCGGCCAGGCGCACTCTCAAGGTGGCTTTGTAGAGCGCGGGCTCACCGTGGGTGTGGGGCCACCACAGGGCCGCATCATTGATTCGCAGCTCGCCGGCAAACGTGTTGGCATCCGTGCCGGGGGCCAGCAGATGCACAGCAACAAGCCCATGGCGTTCCAGTTGAAGGTGCACAGACTCAACAGCCCCTGCGTTTATTGCCGCAATGTCCAGATTGCATTGAACAACCCCTGTTGTGCCGTCAACGGTGGCATGCAATACCAGGCCTGCCACGTCAAACAGGCTACGCCGCTCCAGCCAGATGTCTTTCCACGGGCCCACCACAGTCGCTGGGGGTGACCAACCGGGTGTGCGGCCCAGCAAGGTGGTGCGAAACCAGCGCAACTGCTGGTTTTCAATCATCGGCGCTCGCCAGCGCGGCCTTTTGCGCCGCACCGCCAGCTCGGTATCCAGCGCACTGAATCGAATCAACAACTCGTTGCCTGTGGCCTGCAGGGCATTGCTCACATCACATTCGTGTGAAACAAACATATTGGTGCTGCTAAGCAGCTCTGCACCATTGAGCCAGACTTGCGCTACGGTTGCCAGCCCATCAAACCCCATCACCAGGCGCTCCCCCGCCGTATTGGCGGGCGCATCGAAAGATAAGCGGTACCACCAGTCCTGCGCGTCAAAACGTCGGGCAGGCGCATCAATTGACCATTGCTTCAATTCGCGCAGCGCTGCGGCTACCGGCATCAGTTCTCGTATGGGGGTCCATGTGCAATCTGACGTCAGGGCGTTCAACCCTGCACCGCCAGGGGGCATGGCACAGATGGACCAATTCGCCAGAAGGGGCTCACGCGTGTGGTGGCTGACGCCACGTGCAGGCCCGTTCATCGGCAGCCTCAGGCGGCAGTCAACTCGCTCAGGGCGGAGCGGATGGACTGGATGCTGGTAAAGACGTTGCGCTTGAGCATGTGGTCTGGAAACTCAACATCAAACGCGCCTTCCAGTGCCAGCATCACGTTCACACTGGCGTGGGAAGTCATGCCAGCCTGGTACAGGTCTGAGGCTGCCTCAAGCAGGTTCACGTCTTTGTTCAAACGACCATGGTCGCGCAAAACTGCACGGATTTGGGTTTCAGCTTGTTCGGTGGTGCTCATAGTTGTCAGTAGTCAAAAAAATTAATCAAATTCCGGCGGGCGTGCAAAGCATGGTGACCATCGCGCCCGCATAGTCGCCATCATGGCTCAGGCTCAGCGATATCTTGGCTACCCCCATCTCGCTCGCCAATTCGGCAACCCGGCCATGCAAGGCCAGTTCGCAGTCTCCATCAGGCAGTTTGCAAACCTCAATCTCGCGCCAGTTAATCCCCGCATTACTCAAGCGCAGGGCTTTGATGGTCGCTTCCTTGGCTGCAAATCGCGCCGCCAGCCGCTCGGCACCCAGGCCATCACCACGGTTGGCGTAATCCAGCTCGGTTTCGGTAAACAACCGATTTTTGAAGCGATCACCAAACTGGTTGATCGAATCTGCAATCCGGCTAATTTGAACCAAATCAAAGCCTGTTCGGAGTCCTGTTGAATTTGCCATGACATCCCTAGTTTAAAGTGGGCAACAGGTTTTATCGAAAATTCGCTGTGCATTACTTCACAACAGCCCGGAAAATCGGTTTTCACGGCTACGCACAGTGCTATTGGGACGGTATTATCCAAGTCGAATAAGGAGAGGCCCCAAATGAATACAAAAATACCCCGAACCGATCAAAGTTTTAGCCTTTTGCTAGAGGCCGCCCGCCGCATTGCCAGTGAGGTTGCAGCCGGCCACGCGGCTGATGTTGACAGCAAGGCACGTTTCCCGACCGAGACCGTCACAGCCCTGCGTGAAGCCGGCATTTTGTCGGCAGCCGTTCCCCAAGAGCTTGGCGGTGCCGGGTGCAACATGATGCAGCTCACCCAGCTGTGTTCTGCTTTGTCGCAGGCCTGTGGCTCCAGCGGCATGGTGCTGGCCATGCACTACATCCAGTTGGCTTGTATTGCCCGCCATGGTCTGGAGAGCGAGTTTTTCCGGGGTTATTTGCGTGACCTGGTGCAGCACCAATATTTATTGGCCTCCATGACGTCTGAGGCGGGCACCTATGGCGACACGCGCTCCAGCATTTGCGCTGTTGAAAGCCAAAATGGGCGGTTTGTGTTGAACAAGGACGCCACCACCGGCTCTTATTGTGCGCACGCAGATGCCATTTTGGTCACTTGCCGCCGGGACAAAGACGCTTCTGCCAGCGACCAGGTGTTGGTGCTGGTCAGGCGTGAAGACTGCACCCTTACCCAAACCACCAGCTGGGACACGATGGGCATGCGGGGCACCTGCAGCCCCGGGTTCCGGCTTGAATCCTCCGGGCCAGACCCGCAAATTGTTCCGGGCGCTTACGCTGACAGCTCGGCACAAACCATGGTTCCCTACTCACATATTTTGTGGGCATCTCTCTGGTGGGGTATTGCCGCCGATGCTGTGGGCAAGGCCGCCAACTTTGTGCGCGGCCAGGCACGGCAAACCCCCGGCACTGTGCCACCCACAGCAACCCGGCTGGCCGAAGCCTCTTTGCAGCTGCAACTCATGAAGCAAAACTGGCAGTCGGCCGCTCAGGCGTTTGATGCCATTGCCCAAAACGCTGCAGGGCAGGAAGAGTTGTTGAGTATGGGCTGGGCCTTGCGGCTTAACAACCTGAAGATTTCGTGCTCTGAGGCCGCGCCGCAGATCGTGCACCGCGCCCTGCAAATTGTCGGCATTCTGGGCTACAAAAACGACAGCCCCTTCAGCCTGGGCAGACAGTACCGTGATTCTCTATCCGCTTCCTTAATGATTTCAAATGACCGTATTGCCGCCAAGAGCGCGTCCATGCTGCTCGTTTTCAAGGACGCATCATGACAGTCTTGTATGACATCGAGACGTTTTATGCCGACTTGGTCGCGCATGGGCTGATCATTCCCACGGGTGTCAAGGGGGGTTATGGCCGTGGGGCCGTGTTTGAAGACATCTTGCGCCGCTTCAATGAGCTTGTTACCCGCATTGCCGCACCCGATGGCGCAGAAGAAATGATGTTCCCGCCCATTTTGCCCCGCACCTTGATTGAAAAAGTGGGCTACATGGACAACTTCCCGCAGTTGGCGGGCTCTGTCCACAGTTTTTTTGGCAATGACCTCAAGGCCCGTGAATTGTCTGCCCGTGTGCATGACGGTGAACGCTGGGAAGA
>JBEEMW010000062.1:0-7800 GCA_041192445.1 Pseudomonadota bacterium
CAGCAACCGGCTGCCACCCAAAGCGGGCGGGTGTATTGGCCGCATCCCCCCGGGACTCGATCACAACCCGTTGCCCGCGCCGCACATTCAGGTACTCACCTGCGCTCAAAAACAGGTCACCCCAGTCATTGGCAGGGCCCGTGTGGGGGCCATCCAGCGTGACCCACACCTGCCCGGCATTGACTTGCAAGACACGGGCCTGCCGGGGCCGCAGCGTCATGGCCTGCCCCTTGACCAGTTTCCAGCAACCGGGCACCGCTGCATCGGCAGCAGATTGTTGCAATTTCAGCGCAAATTGTGAGGTCATGACAGTTTCCTTTTTCATCGGTTTGGTACTGAATGATCGGGCCAGGCAGGCGTTGGGTCCAATGAAATCGGGCTACACTATTCATTCAATATTCGCATTAATCGACCATGACCAAGAAACCTTCCGGCGCGCCGCAGCATTCTGAAAGCCACTTGCGCACGCGGCCTGTTTCCGTGGGCCATTTGCGCGCCTTCGAGGCCGTCGCGCGCCACCTCAACTTTCGGGCTGCCTCTGAAGAACTCTCGCTCACCCAAAGTGCGGTGAGCCGCCAGATTCAGGCGATGGAGCAAGAGGTGGGTGTGGCCCTGTTTTTACGCCATACCCGGGCAGTTGAGCTCACCAGCGCAGGCGCACAGTTGCTGCGCGCCGTGGTGCCCTCACTGGAGCGGCTGGACGGCGCGGTGCGGTTGATCCGGCGCAGCACCGGACGCAAAAGCGTGGCCATCACCACTTGGGCGTCGTTTGCGTCCATGTGGTTGATACCGCGGCTGGAGGCGTTCCAGAGCGAGCACCCGGACATTGACATTCGCATTGACGCCAGCGATGTGTCGGTTGACATGGAAACCGCCGACATCGACGTCGCCCTGCGGTACGCGCGGCCCGCCCAGGTTCCGGCGCAGGCGATTCGCCTGTTTGGCGAGCAGCTCACGCCGGTGGCCAGTCCCTGGTTGCTCAAGAGCGGGCACGCCCTCAAAACCGGTGACGATCTGGCGCATTTCGCCTTGATCGAGGCGGGCGACGCTCACCGCACACAGCATCTGGAGCTGCTGACCTGGCGGCGCTGGCTGGACGCACACCGGTTCAAAAAGCTGGAGCCCAAACGCTGGCTGTATTTCAACTATGCCCACCAGATTGCACAGGCGGCACTCACCGGCCAGGGCGTGGCGCTGGCACGCATGCCACTGGTGGCCGACAGCCTGGCCAGTGGCGACCTGGTGGAGATATTGCCCACCATGCGGCTGGACTCACCCATGGCTTACTGGTTGATCATCGGGCCGCGCGCGTCGGCCCGGCCCGAAATCGTGGCGTTTTGCAACTGGTTGCAGGCCCAGGCGGCGCTCACCCGCATCGCAACCGGTGATGTGCCCGACCCCGATACCGTGGACGGGATGGACTGATTACTCCGGCACCCGCTAGGTCGGCCAGACCACGCCGTTGTCGTTCAGAATGGCGTCCAGCGGCAAATCATGCGATTCGGGTTCGAAATCAGGCAGATAGCCGTTGGCAAACCCCAGCCCCACGGTAAACGGCCTCGGCTCCAGCGTGGCCAGCATGCGGTCATAAAAACCGCCGCCGTAGCCCAGGCGATAACCGCCCGGCGCGTAACCCACACAGGCCACAAAAAGCAGGCTGGGCACGATCACCGGTGTGTCTTTGGGTTTGGGAATGCCATAAGCATCTTCTTCCATCGGGCAGCCGGGGTACCAGGAATGAAAAGTCATGGTCTTGTGCACCTTGTCCACCACGGGCAGGCCAATGCGCCGGGGTTGCGGCTGGTCGATCAGCTCACCGTCTTCCTTCCAGCGGTGCAGGGCGGGCAAGGGGTCAAACTCACCCTTGATCGGCCAGTAAGCACCAATCACCGAGTCGGGTCGACCCACCAGCCAGATGCGCATGACCCGTTGCAACAAATCAGCGCGCTGTAAACGGTCTGGCATCTCCAGACGTTGCTCAATTAATGCCTTGCGAAGGGCTTTCTTTTCAAGCGCACGCTTGTCGTCTGAGTTATTCATAATTCCCACATGCAGTTATCAGCCATTCTGACATCGATCTTTCTTGCAGGCGCCGGCCTTTTGTCAACAACCGATAGAGCCCTGGCGCAGTCCAGAGAGACCGCCAAAGTGGATGACACCATTCTGGAGATGAGCGATGCGTTCAAAAAGAATGACCGCAAACGCCTCACCACCCTGCTGCCCCAGGTTCGTGGCCATGCCCTGGAGCCCTGGGGCGCTTACTGGGAGCTGCGCGCGCGCCTGGACGAAGCAACACCCCAGGAGATTCAGGGTTTTCTGTACCGCTACAACGGCACCTACCAGGAAGACCGCCTGCGCAATGACTGGCTGCTGATGCTGGGCCAGCGTCGCGAGTGGGGCAGCTTCATGGCCGAATACCCCAAATTCCGCATGAACGATGACCGCTCGGTACGGTGTTATGCCTTGCTGACCGACTTCAACGCAGGCGAGCTGGATGTCGCAGGCCAGGTGGAAGAATTCTGGCTGGCCCAGCGCGATGCCGAAGAAGGTTGCGCCGCGGCGGCAGATCAGCAGATCAAGGCGGGCAAACTCAAACCCCATACGGCGTGGCTGCGCGCGCGTCTGGGCATGGAAAACGACCGCCTGCGCGTTGTCACACAGGCCATTGGCTTGCTCAACCCCGAATGGGCCATCACGGCCGCCACGATTTACGCCAACCCCAAACACTACCTGGATGAGAAGCTGACAGCCCTGCGCCCGCGCACCAAGGAACTGGTGGCGCTGGCCATGATCCGCCTGGCCGTGAGTGACCCGGAAGCCGCCGCCATTGAGGCCGACAAGATACGCTGGAAGGCCCAGCTCACGCAGGAAGAACGCAGCTGGGTGTGGGGCGTGATAGGCAAACGCACCGCCCAGCGCCAGTCCGACGGCGCCCTCACATATTTCCTGAACGGACAAGACAAGTTCATGCAGGACGACCATCTGGCGTGGAAGGTCCGTGCGGCTTTGCGTGCCGGTAACTGGGCGCAGGTATCAGCCGCCATCACCGCCATGAGCGACACCCAGCGCAAGGAAGCCGCCTGGGTGTACTGGCGGGCACGCGCCTTGTTGAACCTGGCCAGTGGTGAAGCCGAGCGCGCCGAAGCAACCCGGCTGCTGGAGGGCATGGCCAGCCCGCGTGGTTTTTACGAGCAGCTGGCACTGGAAGAACTGGGCCAGCGGGTGAGCCCGCCCGAACGGCCACTTCCCCTCACCCCCGAGGAAAAGGACGCCGCACGGCTGAACCCCGGGCTCAACCGCGGCCTGTACGCGATCGCAATTGGCCTGCGCACCGAGGGTGTGCGTGAGTGGAACTACAGCACCAATTTGCATGTGCGTGGCGGCATGGACGATCGCACACTTCTGGCCGCCGCCGACCTGGCCTGCCAGCGCGAGGTATGGGACCGCTGCATCAACACCAGTGAACGCACCCGGTCGGTCATGGATTTCGAGCAGCGCTTTCCCCTGCCGTTTCGCACGGCGGTGGTCAGTCGTGCGGCACAAATCGGTCTGGACCCGGCCTATGTGTATGGCTTGATTCGCCAGGAAAGCCGGTTCGTGATGGACGCCCGCTCCGGTGTGGGCGCCTCGGGCCTGATGCAGGTGATGCCGGCCACGGCCCGCTGGACCGCCAAAAAGATAGGCCTCACCAACTTCACGGCAGACCAGCTCACCGACCGCGAAACCAATATTGCCATCGGCACCGGTTACCTCAAGCTGGTGCTGGACGACTTTGGCGGCTCCATGCCTCTGGCCGCTGCTGCCTACAACGCAGGGCCCAGCCGCCCGCGCAGCTGGCGCAACGGCCCCGTGGTGGAGGCCGCCATCTGGGCCGAGAACGTGCCATTCTCCGAAACCCGTGACTATGTCAAAAAGGTCTTGAGCAACACCACGAATTACGCAGCCATCCTGACCGGCCAGCCCCAGTCCCTCAAAGCCCGCCTGGGCACGGTTGGTCCGCGCCAGGGCACCGCCCCGTCTGAAAACAAGGAGTTGCCATGAAGAGAATCCTTGTTCTCGGTGGTAGCGGGTTTGTCGGGCGCCACCTGTGTGAAAAGGTGGCACAACTCAATGCCCGGTTTGACACCCGGCTGACCGTGGTGACCCGTCGGCTGGCCCACGCCAAAGCCATCCAGACCCTGCCCTGGGTTGATCTGGCCGAAGCCGATGTGCATGACGGGGCCAGCCTGATGCGCCTGGTCGCCGGGCACGACGCGGTGGTGAATCTGGTCGCCATCCTGCACGGCAACCAGGACACGTTCAATCGGGCGCATGTCGAGCTGGTGCGCAAGCTGGTGCGGGCCTGTCAGGCCAACAGCGTGCAGCGCATCGTTCACGTCAGCGCGTTGGGTGCGGCCCCCGATGCGCCGTCGATGTACCAGCGCAGCAAGGCCGAAGCCGAGGCCGTGCTGGCAGCGTCCGGGCTGGATGTCACGGTGCTGCGACCCAGCGTGATCTTTGGTGCCGATGACAAATTTTTGAACGTCTTTGCGAAGCTGCAAAGCATTTTTCCGGTGATGCCCCTGGCCGGGGCGCAGACCCGGTTTCAGCCCGTGTGGGTTGAAGACGTGGCGCAGGCTGTGGTCAATGTGTTGCAACGGCATGAATTGGGCCGCTTCCAAAACGATAGCAGGTTACGCAATATCTACGAGGCCTGCGGCCCGGAACGCTTCACACTGAAGCAGCTGGTGCAACTGGCCGGGCATTTCTCGGGACATCCGCGGCCGGTATTCGGGTTGCCGCCGGCCCTGGGTCGCCTGCAGGCGCGCATGATGGCGCTGGCACCCGGCGAGCCCCTGATGAGCCTGGACAACCTGGACGCCATGGCCGTGGACAACGTGGCCAGCGGCAAGCTGCCTGGCCTGCAGGCACTGGACATAGCGCCCACATCGCTGCATGCCATTGCACCGCTTTACCTGCGCCCTTAACGTCAACGTTAACGTCAAAACCAGTCAGTTCGTCGTCCATTGACGCGCTGCGCATCAATCGCGGCCGGCTTTGACATGAATCCGGGGCCAGGCTGGCGTTAGCATGGCGTTTTGGAGGAATTCATGCTCAAACTGTATATCGGCAACAAAAACTATTCATCCTGGTCCATGCGCCCCTGGGTATTGCTCAAGCAGGCAGGCATTCCTTTTGAAGAAGTCATGGTGCGCTTTGACTCCTTCTCGCCAGATTCGGCCTTCAAACAACATTTGGGTACGGTCAGTCCGGTTGGCAAAGTGCCGGTTCTGGTTGACGGTGATGTGGTGGTGTGGGACACACTGGCCATTGCCGAATACCTGGCCGAGTATGTCGCCGGGAAATTCCCTGAAAAATCGCTGTGGCCGCGCGACAAGGCCGCCCGCGCCAGGGCGCGCAGCATCTGTGCCGAAATGCACGCCGGGTTTTCAGCGCTGCGCAGTGCCTGCATGATGAACATTGAGGCCTCACTGCCCGAAGTGGGGCAACTGGCGTGGCGCGACCAGCCGGCGGTGCGCTCGGACGTGGCCCGTCTGGTGGCCATGTGGAGCGAGCTGCTGGCCACCCACAAGGGCCCCATGCTGTTTGGCGAGTTCTGCATTGCCGACGCCTACTTTGCACCGGTGTGCATGCGGTTCAAGACCTACGCCCTGCCGGTGCCCGATACCATCACGGCCTATGTCGCGCGGGTCTGCGCCCTGCCCGGCGTGAAGGCCTGGATTGACGGTGCCCTGGCCGAGCACGATTTTCTGGACTTTGAAGAACCCCATCGTTTGACCGCAGAGGCCCCAAAACCATCCAGGAGTTCTGCATGAAACCCAGAATCACCGTCATCACCGTCTGCGTCGATGATCTGGAGCGATCCGTCCGCTTTTACCGGGACGGCCTGGGCCTGAAGACCGACGGCATCATTGGCAAAGAGTTCGAATACGGTGCGGTCGCCTTCTTTGACCTGCAAGCCGGGCTCAAACTGGCCCTGTGGCCACGCAAGAGCCTGGCCCGTGATTCAGGCCTGGCGCTGGGCTTGCCCAGTGCCACCGAGCTGTCACTGGGCCACAACGTGTCCTCCCGGGCCGAGGTCGATGCCGTCATGGCCCAGGCAGTCCTGGCCGGCGCCACCCTTGTCAAGGCCGCTCAGGACACCTTTTGGGGCGGTTACGGGGGCTATTTTCAAGACCCCGACCAGCACCTGTGGGAAGTCGTCTGGAACCCGCAGTGGGCAGATCCGGATTGATGCCATGAAGATTTACCTGGTCGGTGGTGCGGTGCGCGACACCCTGCTGGGCCTGCCCGTGAAAGATCACGACTGGGTGGTGGTGGGCGCCACGCCCGAAGACCTGGTGGCACAGGGCTATTTGCCCGTGGGCCGGGACTTCCCCGTCTTCCTGCACCCCCGGACCCGAGAAGAATATGCGCTGGCCCGTACCGAACGCAAAACCGCGCCGGGCTACCGGGGTTTTGTGGTGCACGCCGCACCGGACGTGACGCTGGAGCAAGATCTGGCCCGGCGTGACCTCACTATCAATTCAATAGCTGTTCACGCAGATTACACGGGGGCCGATGGCACATTTGATGCTGAAAACACCCCTTTCATCGACCCCTTTGGCGGGCAGCAGGATCTGGCCCACAAAGTATTGCGCCACGTGACGGATGCGTTTCGTGAAGACCCGGTGCGCATCCTGCGCGTGGCCCGGCTGGCAGCCCGGTTTGCCGGGTTTTCCGTCGCCCCCGAGACGCAGCAACTCATGCAGGACATGGTGCTGGCGGGCGAGGCCGACCATCTGGTGCCCGAACGTGTGTGGCAAGAGCTGGCCAAAGGCCTGCTGGCGTCAACCCCGTCACGCATGTTGGAGGTGCTGCGTGAATGTGGCGCGCTGGCGCACTTGCTGCCCGAGGTGAATGCGCTCTGGGGGGTGCCGCAGCGCCCCGAATACCACCCCGAAATTGACACCGGCGTGCACCTGATGATGGTGCTGGACATGGCGGCCCGGCTCGACACGGGCCTGGCCGTGCGTTTTGCCTGCCTGACGCATGACCTGGGCAAGGGCACGACGCCCACCCACCTGCTGCCCCGCCACCATGGCCACGAAGAACGCAGCGCCAGAATGCTCAAGGGTTTGTGCGAGCGTTTGCGGGTACCCACCGAATGCCGGGAGCTGGCCGACGTGGTGGCGCGTGAGCACGGCAACATCCACCGCAGCGGCGAGCTGGGCGCGGCGGCACTGGTGCGCCTTTTGGAGCGCTGTGACGCCTTTCGCAAGCCGCAGCGCCTGAAAGACGTGCTGCTGGCCTGTGAATGTGATGCGCGTGGCCGCCTGGGAATGGCCGAGTCCGCCTACCCGCAAAGACCCCGTCTGCTGGCCACACTGGCGGCAGCGCAGTCCGTTGCTACTGATTTAATAGCTGCTCACGCACTATCGACGGGGGCTAATGGCCAAAAGATTGGTGAAATGATCCACGCGGCGCGCGTTAAAGCCGTGGCGCCGGTGCTCACGACCTAGCGTTTCCCCCAATACCGGGTTGTGGTCAAATCCGCGATACTTGGTTTACTGATCGAACTAAATGCTGCATTGCATTCAAACAATGCAATTTTTGGACCGACAGGAAATGGTCAACCCACAGCGAAATCAGAACGTTGTGGCAAGGCTGTAATTCGCAGCAGGATATTCAACTGGATGCCCATTCCGGGCTTATTAACTGGAGACAAGAATGAAATTTAAACGTCAACTGACCGCACTGGCATTTGCCATGGCTGCGGGCTCATCCTTCGCTCAACTGATCGTGGGCGTAAGCTACGAC
>JBEEMW010000063.1:0-66239 GCA_041192445.1 Pseudomonadota bacterium
CGCCAATGGCTGCAACTGCCCCAAACTTGACAATCAAATCACCAGCGCGTGAAGCAGCGCCCACCACAAATCAGGAGCGAATCAAACCGCAACCGCAGCAGGCTTGGTCCTCTGCCATTCATCGAGTTTTTCGCGTGCGGTTTTGGCGGCTTTGGCCACAGAGTCATCATGGCCGGGCCGTCTGGCGGTGAGTTCGATCACGTAGCCGTTGGGGTCACGAAAATAGATCGAGTCAATAAAACCGTGGTCTGAAATGCCGCGTGTATCAATGCCTGCCGCCTTGCCCTTGGCAAACATCCTGTGCAGGTCCTCCTGTGTTACTTCCAATGCAATGTGCAGGTCGTAATCGTGTTGCGTTTTGAAGTTGAACGCCATGTCGGGCGCTTCAAAGAATGCCAGGCAAGAGCCGTCATCCATCTGGTAAAACGAATGCAGGGTGCGGGTCCCGCGGCCACTTTTAGTTTCGAAAATTTCAAAGGCGTTGACCAGTGGCAAGCCCAGAAATTCGTTGTAAAACTTCCGGGTCTCCTCCGCATCGCGGCAGCGGTAGGCGTTGTGGTGAAGGCCTTTAAGCATGGTGATCTCGCATGGTCTGCTCCTGATGGGGTGCCATGGTCGTGCCTGGCGGGGACCATCTTAGACCAACCCGCGTTGTTCTGCAAAGCACCAACCCGGCGTTTTGGGGCAGGTCTGGCGCCTAATCCACGATGCGCGTTCGCAAGGCCTTGGTTTCCGACCGCTGGCTCTTGCCTTCCAGCCGGCGCTGCCTGGAGCCATAGGTGGGCTTGGTGGCACGCCGCACACGGGGCGGCACCGCTACGCTGTTGACAATTTCATGCAACCGGGCATAGGCGTCCAGCCGATTCATATCCTGCGTGCGATGGCTTTGCGCCTTCAGCACCAGCACACCTTCATTGGTAATGCGGCTGTCGCGCAGGGCCAGCAGGCGCTCCTTCACGCCCTCGGGCAAGCTTGAGGCCATGATGTCAAAGCGCAAATGGATTGCGCTGGAGACCTTGTTGACGTTTTGACCACCCGCGCCCTGGGCGCGAATCGCGGTAATTTCGATCTCGGATTCCCTGATTTCGAAAACGACGGGTGTTGTGGCAGGCGTTGTCATAACGCCGCTCGAAGCAACTCCACTTGCGCCAGGGCAACCCCGGCAGCATTTTTTGCCAGGCCTGGCGCGAACCACTCATCCACGGTCCATTTGGACAACGAGGCGCGGACCGCATCCAGATTGGCCTGCATGCGGGGGGCGTCCACCTTCAAGCCAGGCAGGGCCTGGGCCAGGGCGCGTGCGCTGCCATGGGCCGAAAGCACCAGTTGCGGCCACTCTGCCAGCTCGGCCTGCCAGGCGCCGGGTGAACGCTCATGCTCTTGTGGCATCACGGCCAACAGTGCGGCAATGCGTTGCGGCGCACGTTGCGCCGCTGCAATTGCCACCATGCTGGCGACCGGGTTGTGCTTGTGTGGCATGTTGGACGGCCCGCCCCGGCCCGGCTCTACGGGTTCCGCCACTTCCGCCACTTCAAACTGGCTGAGCAACACAATATCCCTGGCGATTTTGCCCAGACTGCCCGTGAGCAGACCCAACTCGCAACCCAGTGCGACCCATTCGTCACGCTGGGTGTGCCAGGACATCTGGGGCAAAGTCAGGCGCAGATCCTGAGCCATCAGCTCGCTGATTTGCGCGCCCTTGCCATTCATGAACGAGAGTGTGCCCACCGCGCCACCCAATTGCAGTTTCAGGGCGTTGGGTGCCGTGCGGCGCAGGCGCTGCAGGCTGCGCACCAGGGGTGCCATCCAAGCCATGCACTTGAAGCCGAAACTGGTTACTGAGGCCGGCTGCATCAGGGTACGGGCCAGCATGGGTGTGTGGGCGTGCAAGGCGCCAAGATCGAGCAGCGCAATCGCCGCTTTGCGGACGTCAATCTCGATCAAATCCAGGACATCACGCGTCACCAGCGCCATGGCGGTATCGATGGCGTCCTGGCTGGTGCAGCCGAAATGCACATGCGCGACGGCACCGGGGTTGAACAAACCAACCGTTTCCTTGAGACTTTTAACCAGCGGAATGGCCAGACTTCCAGCCCGGGCGCTCTCGCGCACAATCTTGGCGGTGTCAAACAGGTCAACCTTGCAGGTGCCAATAATGGATTGGGCAGAAGACTCGGGAATCAGGCCGACCGCAGCCTGGGCCCGTGCCAGCGATGCTTCAAAACGGAGCATGGCTTGCACAAACGAGCGATCTTCAAAAGCCTGCAAGGCCTCTGGCGTAGACAAAAAACCTTCAAAGACGCTGCTCACGGCAGATCAACGTCGCAGGCGTATCTGGTTCGGCAGGGGCACCGAGCGCCGCAAGACCCCTTCCCCCAGCCACAACGCAGATCGACGGGCGCGCTGCGCGACCGTGGCCAAGGGCATTTGCTGATAGTCGTCGTTGAACACTTCAAAGCTGTAGTCACCGCGGTAGCCCATCTGGTGCAGCTTCAGCGTGAGTTCAGCCAACGCCTCACTGTGCACACCCTCTCCGGGAAAGACACGGAAGGTGCGCGCAGTGCTGATGCGTTCTTCAATGGTTTTGATCTCATTCCACATGAAGTCGGCGAGCTGCACCAGGAAAATCTTGTCCGGGTCGACCATTTCCAGCTCATCCAGTGGTGTCTTGGATGCAAACATGTGGAACGAATCAAAACCCAAACCGAGGTTGGGCATATCCGCCTGCGAGATGACGTCCCACGCCTGCGGAAACTCATTGATGGTGCGCCCCCATGACAGGGCCTCGAACGCAATTTTGATGTTCATCGGAATCGCCAGCATCGCCAGCTTGCGCAAGTCACGCACCAACGCCGATGTCTCGCCCGTGGCGTGGGTCGAGGTGGATGAACAGGCCAGCATCACGCCGCAGCCCAGGGCATGGCACATCTCAAGCATCGATTTGGCGATGTCAATCTTGTACTCGTGCAAATGGCCAGACAGGCCCTCAAAGTCGCGCAGCACCTGAAAGCCCGTCACACGCAAACCGCTGTCCTTCACCTCTTGCACCGCAGCCTGCCAGCCTTGCGGATGGCCTACCAGGTCGCGCGCCAGCAGCATGACCTGCGAGAAACCGGCCTCGCGAATGGCGTCCAGCTTGGCCTGCAACGGGCCGGCCAGCGAGATCGTGTCCATCCCGAAATCGTCAATATTGCCTTCAAAGTGGCTCATGCCGTTACCTTCTCATGATGAACCAACTCAAACATGACGCTGCCCATCACGGTACGGGTCAATGCACCGCGGGAATCGAGTTGAGCGCCCTTGGACGCGACAAACTCCACACCCCGAAGGCGCAGTTGTGCAACGGTGGCCTGCACATCGGGCGTGCCCAGACCCATGCGCTGCAGGCACTCATCGTCTTTGACATCCAGTACGCCTGGCTCGGGTTCAATCAGTTGCAGGTAAAAACTCTGGCAAGGACTGCGGAGAATGCGCCCCTTGGGCAAAATGCCAAAACGTTCCTCGGGAGGCAAAGCAGAGAACCCAAACAAGGCGGCGTAAAACTCGGTCCAGTCTTCCGTGCGGTCATTGCCGATGTACTGAACGATGCCAAAAAAATGCAGGCCGGCAATCGCGGGTGGATTCTGCTCTACGGTGGGAATCGGTGTGAAATCCACGTCATAAATGGAAAATTCCTTGTGCCGGTCCACAAAGTAGATGCGGCTGGTACCCACACCATGCACGGCGGGAATGTTCAACTCCATCACCTCCACGCGGGCAGGTACCGCCCAGGCACCCCGCTCCAGCGCACGGCGATAGGCTGCAGCGGCATCACGCACCCGCAAGGCAATGGCGGTGATCACCGGCTTCTCGGTCAACACCGTGCCATTGCTGTGTGCGTTAACGATGACGTTGATGTCGCCCTGGCGGTACAGCAAAACCTCACGCGACCGATGACGTGCCACCGGGCGAAACCCCATGGTTTCCAGCACCTGCCCCAGCGCCTGGGGTTTGGCGGTGGCGTATTCGATGAACTCCACACCCTCCAGCCCCAAGGGATTGGGCCCTTCCACAATTTCTTCGCGGTCGGTACCGGTGGTGGGGGCCAGATTACTTGCAGTCAACATGGGTTTCTCCGGGAATGTTACGGCCATTATGCGGGCGTCAAGGGCTTCATGCAGTCGCCGCGACAGCGGCGTGCGCCCCACCCAGAAACAAGCGTTCGATGTTCGGGTCAGCCAACAATTCGGAGGCCGGTTTTTGCAGCACCAGACGACCGGATTCGAGTGCAATCGCCTCATCAGAAATTTTCAGTGCACTCTTGACGTTTTGCTCCACCATCAACACCGTGGTGCCCTGGTCGGCCAGCTTGCGCAGCAGCTTGAACACGTCCTGAACCACAATGGGAGACAGGCCAATGGACGGCTCGTCAATCAGCAAGACCTTGGGCCGCAGCAGCAGCGCACGGCCAATTTCCAGCTGCTTTTGTTCACCACCCGACAGGGCCGAGGCCATGGAGTTCATGCGCTCCTTGACGCGCGGGAAAAACTCCAGCACCTCGGGAATGCGTTCATGTGTGGTCTTCATGCCCAGCGTGATGCCGCCCAGTTCCAGGTTCTGGTACACCGACAACTGCCCAAACAGGTTGCGGCCCTGCGGTACGAAGGCAATCCCCTTGGCGAGCAATTCTTTTTGCGTGGCACCGGCCACACTCTGGCCATCGAGCAGGATACGACCCTGACGGGGCTTGAGCAAACCAAACAGCGTCTTCAGCACCGTCGATTTACCTGCACCATTGGGGCCCAGCAGCAAGGTGATGGAGCCAGTCGCCGCCTTGAAGCTCAGGTTGTTCAGGATCATGAAGTCCTTGTAACCCGCCACCACATCATCAAATTCAATACAGGTTGTCATGTTCAGGCTCCCAGATATGCGTCGAGCACTTGTTTGTTGCCACGAATTTCTTCCGGCGTGCCAATGGCCATTACCTTGCCCTCCACCATGACCATGATGCGGTGGCACAGGTCCATCACAAAATCCATGTTGTGCTCGATGACGACAAAGCTGCTTTTCTTGGTGCCAGCGGGTTGGCGGTTCAAATCTTTCAGCAGCGTGCTGATGCCACCCACCAGGCTGGGGTTCACACCCGCACAGGGTTCGTCCAGCAGCACCAGATCGGGCTCGCTCATGAAGGCCATGGCAATGTCCACCAGTTTTTGCTGGCCATAGCTCAGCTCACCGGCTTTCTTGTCGGCCACGTGCTGGATACGAAAGCGCGCAATCAGCGCATCAGCCTTGGCGCCCAGATCCGAATCGCCGGGTGCAAACATGCGGCTGAACATCGTGCCCTGATGCTCCTGGGCGGCCACGATCAGGTTGTCGCGCACCGTCATCTTGCCAAACACCTGCAGCGTCTGAAAGGTGCGCCCCACGCCCTTGCGGTTGAGCTCCATGGGCCCACAGTGGGTGACGTTCTCACCCTTGAGTTCAATCTGGCCGCTGTCGGGCGTGATCTGCCCGAGCATGCTGTTGAACAGGGTCGTTTTGCCGGACCCGTTGGGGCCGATCACACCAAAGATTTCCCCCGGCTGCACCTCAAAACTCACCCCACCCACAGCCTGAATGGCACCGTAAGACTTCTTCAGATCAGTTACCTTGAGTAAGGCGCTCATGACGTTGCTCCTGATTTGCTAGCTGCCTGCGCAGCAGCCATGCGGGCTGCATTCGCTTCTTGTGCTTGTTTCTTGGCTTTCAAACGGTCCGGCAGACTCAGCAGCCCTTCGGGCAGCCAGATCATCAACAGCACCACCGCTGCACCAAACAGCGGCAGATACCAGTCTGCCACCCCGGGCACATCACGCAGCCATTCCGGCACCACCACGCCCACTGCCGCGCCCACCACCGGGCCAAGGAAGTAGCCCGGGCCACCGACCACCACCATCAAATACATCATGATGGATGCACCCACAGCAAACGGTGCGGGCTCAATGAACTGCACCAGCGAGGCGAACAGGCCACCCGCCACACCCGCGTAGGCCGCACCAATGGCGAAACTCAGCAAGGTGTAGTTGCGAATGTCAACGCCCAGACTCTCGGCACGGATCGGGTTGTCACGCAGCGCGGTAAACGCTTTGCCCCAGGGGCTGCGCAGCAGGCCCAGCAGCAGCAGGCCCAGCAAAACCGCAAACGCCAGCACCAGGTAGTAATAGGCCAGGTTGCCTTCCAGCGAGAAACCGAACACGCCCGGGCGAATAATGTTGTTGATGCCAAAGGTGCCGCCCGTCAGCCACTCTTCGTTACGCATGATCAGCCACGCGGCGGTGTTGAACCCCAGGGTCGCAAACGCCAGATAAATGGCCTGCACCCGCAGCGCCGGAAAACCCAGACCCAAGCCAACCACGAAGCACAGCAGCGCAGCCGCGGGCATGCCCAGCCACCAGCTGATGCCCGCCTTGAGCATGATGGCCACGGTGTAGGCGCCGATACCAAAGAAAGCCGCCTGCCCGAGGGACTTTTGCCCGGCGTAACCCACCGTGAGGTTCAGCCCCATGGTGGCAATCACAAAGACCAGCCAGTAGGTGAGCAGGTAGATGCCGTAGTTTTTCAGGAATTGCGGCACCAGCAACAGCAACGCGGCGCTGATCACGAGGGCAATGAGAGTGTTCTTTTTCATGGTGTATCCCTCAGACCTTGCGTTCTTCTTTTCTGCCCAGCAGCCCTTGCGGCTTGAACAGAATCACGATCATGAAGATCACCAGCGCCACCGCATCTTTATAGGCGGGCGAGATGTAGGCGGCAGCCAGGTTCTCGCACACGCCCACAATCAAGCCCCCCAGCAGCGCCCCGCGCGAGTTGTTGAAGCCCCCGATGATGGCGGCAAAGAAAGCCTTGTTGCCCAGGCCTTCGCCCATGTCGAACTTGGCCAGGTACGTGGGCGTGACCAGCACCGCTGCCGCACATGCGAGCACGGCGTTGATGGCGAAGGTGTAGAAAATCATGCGGGGCACGTTGATGCCCAGCACCGAGGCGCTCTCGGTGTTTTGTGCCACGGCCTGCATGGCACGGCCCGTGACGGTTTTGGCCAGGAAGGCCTGCGTGCCAAACACCAGCAGCAACGCCAGCACCAGCGTGCCCACATCGGCCAGCGTGATGGTGACACCTGCAATGTTGAACAGCTTGTCGGCGAACAGGCTGGGAAAAGGATGGGCTTCAGCGCTGTACCCGGCGCGCACGCCGTTGCGCATGGCGATGCTCAAGCCGATGGTGGCCACCACGATCGGCATCATGCCGAACTTGAACAGCGGGTCAACCAGACCACGCTTGAACAGCCAGCCCAGCACCACCACGGCGACGATCACCGTGAGCCCAAAGCTCAGTACAAAAGGCGCGCCCATCGAAATGAAGCCCAGCATCACAAACGCGGGCAACATCACAAACTCACCCTGGGCGAAGTTGATGGTGCCGGCCGCCTGCCAGAGCAGGGTAAAACCCAGTGCCGCCAGTGCATAGATGCTTCCGGTGGCCAGGCCACTGAAAAAGAGTTGAAGGAAGTCGGTCACGGGGAGTCTCCTGCGGGTTGATTTTTCGAAAAGAGGTGCACCACCGGGCCCAGCTTTCATATGCAGCGCAGGAAGACTACGGGAGTCCCCCTGCGCGGAGCGGGTCGCCTGACGGCGTGCTCAATAGCTTATTTTTTGCCCAAAGGTGGCAAAATCGCCACCACTTCCTGCTTGCCGTTTTTCACTTCAACCAGGTAGCTTTCACGGTCCAGGTCACCATTGGCATCAAACGCCACGTCCATGATGACGCCTGGGTACTTGGCCGCGCTGATGGTCAGGCCCTTCATCGCCTGGGCAACGGCCTTGCGGTCCAGCTTGCCAACTTTTTCAATAGCGGCTTTCATGGCGTAAACACCGGTGTAGCCCTTGATGCCGTTGTGGTCAGAGATGTATTTGTAATCTTGATAGAACTTGGCCTTGAACTTCAGCATCAGCGGGTTGGGTGCATCCACCGTCAGGCCGACGTGGGCCACCGCGCCGTTGGCGGCGTCACCCGCCAGTTCGATCACTTTTTGGCCAGTCAGCGTGGTCTCGCCAATGATGGGCTTGGTCCAACCCTGTTTGCGCAGTTCGCGCAGGGCGCGGGCGGACTCTTCTTCATTGGAGTAGACGAACACGGCGTCAGCATTGCTGTTCTTGGCTTTAAGCACGGCGGGCGAAAAGTCCACCTGGCCGGCATCGGTCGAGATTTCGGCTGCGATGGCGGTGCCAGAGCCTGCCAGGGCCTTCTTGATCATGTCCAGACCACCCTTGCCAAAGTCATTGTTCACATAAATGATGGCCAGATTTTTGGACTTGGTGGTGATGTACTTGGCCACCTTGGGCATGGCGGTCGCCTGGGTGAAGCTGGTGCGGAAGATGTAGGGGTTGCCCTGCAGGGTGATGGCAGCTGCTTCGCCGCCGGTCCAGTTTGGCACTTCAGCGCGGCGGCTCTCGGCCATGCTGACCATGATGGAGCCGGAGAACACCGGGCCAAAAATGGCGAACACGTCGTTGTCAATGGCCTTTTGTGTCAGACCCTTGGCCACGCCGGGGTTGCTCTGGGTGTCGGTGGTGACAGTCTCGATCTTCTTGCCCAGAATGCCACCGGCTTCGTTGATTTCCTTGACGGCCAGCTCGACGCCGTTTTTGAAGTTGGTGCCGGCCGATGCGCCGCCGCCAGACAGCTCGACAATGTTGGCAATCTTGATGGTTGACTGGGCAAATGCGCCTCCAGCCCCCGCCAATACTGCACAAGCAGCTATCAATTTAAGAGTGAATCGTTTTGTCATGGTTGTCTCCTGGGGTGGTTGAAAGAAAGGGTTAGTGGGAAATCAGGTCGCGAAGAAAGCTGGCGTCGCGCCGCACCATCTCGGCCGCCTCGGTGAGGCCAAAAAAGTCCAGGTACAAATGAGCCTGTTGAATCATCATCTCAAAGCCTGCGTGCGCGGCCAGACCCCGCGTACGCGCGGCGCGAACGATGGGGGTGGGCTGGTTTTTCATCAAAATATCCATCAGGGCGGCGTGCGGCTCCATGCGGTTAACGTCACAAGGCATCGGGTCCGTGGCTTTGAGACCCAGCGGTGACGCATTGATGACGACATCAAATCCAGCCGGGTCGTTGCTGTCAACCGCAAATACCCGGGCTGCGGTGGCCGCGCCGATACGTGACGCAACCGCCTGCGCCCTGCCCGGTACCGGGTCAAAAAAGGCCAGCTCGGCACTGGCCCCAAGGGGTGCACACACCAACGAGGCACCGATAGCAGCTGCAGCGCCACCCGCCCCCAGAATCAGCACACGCTTGCCGGCATGACCCACAGCGAAGTGATTCATCGAGGCGACGAATCCTTCACCATCAAACAAGCCCCCTTCAATTTGGCCCGTGGCGCTGCGCCGCACGGCATTCACCGCACCGGCGATGCGGCCCAGCTCATCACAACTGTCCAGCACATCCATGATCGGCGTCTTGTGGGGAATCGTCACCCACATGCCTTTGATGTTCTTCGCCATAAATGCCGTGCGAACAAAGGCATTCAAATTTTCGGGCGCGACGTGCACCGGCACCAACACGGCATCAATGCCCATCATGGCAAAAATCAGGTTGAACGACTCGGGCGCACGCACCTGCTCCACCGGGTCACCCAAAATCAGGTAGACATCCGTGGTGCCGGTAACAACTGCCAGTGATGGGCCCGTTTGGGGCATGATTGTTCGTTTATCGTTCAAATTTGCCAACATTGACAAACTTTATCAAGTCAATGGTATTTTTTAAAGCGATATCTTCAAAGATTCGTTCGTTAAACGCACACAATTGATCGACTATCGAACGAAATGAGGGTTTCCCCTTTAATCTCAATGGATGGAGACGCGCCAAAATGAATTCATGAGCATCGTTCCTTCACCCGGCGCGCCACTGGCCAAACGCGACTGGATTGCCGGGCTTGAAAAAGGCCTGTCCATCATCGAGGCATTTGATGACGCCCATCCGCGTCTGACGGCCAGTCAGGCGGGTGAGCGTTGCGGCATGACGCGCACGGCAGCACGCCGCTATCTGCTGACGCTGACCCACCTGAATTACATTGCAACCGATGGCAAGTTGTTCTGGCTCACACCCCGTGTGCTGCGTCTGGGCCAGTCCTACCTGGAATCCGCGCGACTGCCACGCATCGTGCAGCCGTTTTTGCAACGCGTCACCGCAGGCACCCAGGAAATTGCCTATGTGAGCGTGCTGGACGGCGACGAGACCATCTACATCGCACGCAACGGGTCCAACCGCACCATGAACACCGGCTATGTACTGGGTGCCAGAGTGCCGGCCCAGGTGACTGCGGCCGGCATGCTCATGCTGGCCATGGGGGACGCGCAAGAACTGGAACGCTGGCTGCCGGAGAAAACACTCAAGGCCTACACATCACACACCATCACCAGCAAAGAGCGCCTGACGGTGGAATTCGCCCGCATCCGCGCCAACGGATGGGCAGTGTCTGAGCAACAGCTGGAGCTGAACTTTCGCGGCGTGGCCGTGCCCTTGCTGGACCGGCATGGCGATCTGGTGGGCGGGCTCAACGTGTCCATGCCCATGGGGCATGAAAGCAGCGAAGACGCGGTGGCACGGGTGTTGCCGGTGCTGCAGGAGACGGCGCGGGCGATGCGAAATTTGATCTGACGAGGGCAAGCTGGAAACCAGTCAAACAAGCCCACCAAATTGCATGTGACTCACGGCATAAAGGTAAAGCTCCATCCGCCCCGTCACCTGGAGTTTGTCGTAGATGACCGTCAAATGATTGCGCAAAGTGTGTTCACTCATGTACAACTTATCCGCAATCACCTTGATGCGCGCGCTTTTCTCCTGCGCAATGGCCAGGACGATCTGCCGCTCTTTGTGTGTGAGTAAATCCAGCCCCCTGGCCTCGGCAGGGTTCTTGTCCCCGGTTGCCAGTGCCGTCATGACGCGGCCAAGTGTGTTGTGATCCAGCCAAATTTCGCCTTGATGCACCTTTTCAATGGCTCGCAGCAGCACGTCGGCAGCCACCTGCTTATGTACGACACCCCGTGCGCCATGCACGACCGCATGTTGATGAACAGCCGGGTCGTTCGAGCCGGTGAGTATCAATACCCGGGCAGACGCCCGCGCTTTGAGCTTTTCAAGGCAGCCCAGACTGTTGGTGCCGCCCAAATCCAGATCCAGCAGGATCACATCGGGCTTGGCAGCAGGCACTTTTTCCAACAAATCCTCGCAGTTTTCAGCCATGCCAACAACCGTCATTTTTGGCGAGGTGCTTTCTATGAGTCGCTCCAGGCCCCAGAGCACAGTCTTGTGATCGTCGACCAGAAAGACACTGATGGGAGCTGTTTCAGTCAGTTGCATAGGCCACCCCGGATGTTATTGTGGATGTGTGGATTTCCTGCCTTCACTTTCACACAATGGGCACCCAGTCACTTGTGCACCATCGTCCAACTCCCTGATTTGCTTGCGAGCTTGTGTCGCTTTTTTATATTGGCAAGCCATGATTTAACAAAAATCGAGGTTGTGCAATGGAAATATTGCACAGAAGTGCCCCCTTTTCGCCAATTTGCGCTGGCGATTCCACCCACTCTAAGCGCGGCGCAACGGAATTTCGACGGTCACCTCGGTATGGCCGCCGGTCTCTGTTGTGACCCGGCAGGCCCCGCCCAGGGCCACTGTTCGCTCGGCAATCGAATTTGGCGTAAACAGCTTGCCCACCGCACCAAGCCCACAGGGGTTGCTGATCTGCAAAGTAAACAACTGCTGACCACAAGACAGCTTGATGCGGGCATTGGATGCGGTTGTGTGGCGGCGCACGTTGCTCAGGGCTTCGCTCACGATATGAAACGCCTCATTCGCCAAGGCATCACCAATGCGCAATTCATTGGGTGACTCTACTGAAACGGCGATGCCATAAAGCTCACTGAAACGCGCCGCTTGACGCCGTAAAGCCGGAACCAGTGCCGCCCGCCCGGGGTCTTCCTTGCCCCGCAGGCCCTTGACGAATGTACGCAATTCCGTGATCTCGGAGGTTGCCACTTCGACAAGCCTTTTGATGTCGCTGGCAACAGGGCTTTCCGGCGGAATCTTGCGCGCCAGGGCTTCCAGTCCGAACTTGAGTCCGATGTAGGGCTGGATTGCACTGTCATGAATGTCCCGGGAAATCTTTTGCCGTTCAGCGTCGGCAACTTCTCCTGCCAGACGGTCAAGCAACTGCACATTTTCGATCCGGGGCGCCAGCTGTTCACTGAGCTGGTGGAGAAAAGGCAGATCAGCCGAGCCAAAGCGGAATTTGTCGGACCACACAAACAGCCTGGCCACGCCTCCCTGGCGCAGCGGAAACTGCAGGCAGCCAAAACCAGGGCAATGCAAGCGGTCAGAAATCAGGCCTGCATGCGCAATCTGGGGTTTCTGTATGCTGGTTTTCGAATTCGAGCTGTAAATTTCTGCGGGCATCACACCGTGTTTGCCGCTGTAAATAACCGTGCCGTTCACATCAAGCCCCGCGATCACATTGTCGATTTCCACTGCCGCCGCGTCCGATACCTGGTACATTGCCTCAGGCAGGTCTGCCCGAAACACCTTGGGCGGGCGATCTGCCTCAATCAGCAACAGCGCAAATTTGTCGACATGGTGCAATGTTGCCAGGTGCCGGACAACGCGGTCCATCATCTGTTCGATGTTGAAGCGTGGACTGCACAGGGCGTTGAAATCCTTGAGTGCGGAAAGCCGCCGGTTCAGGGTCAGGTCTGAATTGGCCCACGTTGCCATCAAATAACCCAGCACCAGCAAGCCAAGGGGTGGCAGGAATACGTCCACATTGAGCAAAGCGGCGTCGGCGCCGCTGCGCAAAACCCCACTGACCCACAACACAGCACTCACAAAAATGGCCATCACCATACCTGGCCTGAAACCCCAGCGCAAAGACACAAACAGCAACGGAAACGACAGGAAAAAGAAAAAATGGCTACTCGGTCCACCGGTCGTGGCTGTGATCGCCAGATACCAAAGCGTGTCCATCCAGTAATAAATCTGGCGTTCCTGGTGGTTCTTGTCATGCACGGCCCGCCAGTACAACCATGCCGCATAGATTGAGAACAGCAGGAGCACAGTCACCAGGGCCCCCAACTCCACCTGTAGGCTCGCCCGTCCCTGATCAAAGAAGAAAAGGTGCAGCGCGGCAAACCAAGCCACAAGGCGCACCGCCGCTGACAAGCGCGTGTACGTTGACGCTGTAAAGGAAAGGTCAGTGTCGGTGGGCGTCAATAGGGTCATTTACAAGATGGTGGTTCGCCATCTTATGCTGCAAGCCCCGAAAAATGCTAGTGTTGTCCGCCCAGCATGGGTAGAAGCACCCGGACAATCCGAACACCTGCGGGGGCAAGAACCACCATGCTGATAGCCGGGAAAATGCACAACACCAGCGGAAACAGCATTTTGGTGGACAACTTGGCAGCCATTTCTTCTGCGCGCATTTGCCGTTTGTGGCGTAAGTCTTCGGAGAACACCCGCAAAGACTCCCCCACGCTGGTGCCAAATTTATCGGCTTGCGTCAACATCGAGACAAAGGCGCTGATTTCCTCCACCCCCGTGCGCAAGCCCAGGTTGCGCAAAGCCTGTTCGCGCGTGCTGCCCGCACGTGTTTCCAGGTTAGTCAGGTGCAGCTCCTCAGTCAGGACACTGCTTTTGACTTTCATTTCGTCAGCCACCTTGACCATGGCCGCATCCAGCCCCAGGCCAGCCTCCACACACACCAGCATCAAATCCGCAGCGTCAGGAAAGCTTTCAAAAATTTCACGCTTGCGCGCCGTGATCGCGCGGCTGAGCAGAATGTTGGGCAGATAGCAGCCAACGCTTGCCAGCAAGAGCAGCACCAGAATCAACTGGTTGCGCTCCAGTCCCACA
The DNA here is from genome assembly GCA_041192445.1 of Pseudomonadota bacterium. Classification (GTDB taxonomy): domain Bacteria; phylum Pseudomonadota; class Gammaproteobacteria; order Burkholderiales; family Burkholderiaceae_C; genus Egaibacter. Next base: position 13,927 of record JBEEMW010000063.1, read on the forward strand.
CTCGCCAGCTCCAGCCCCACATACCCCGCGGCAGCCAGAAGCAGCGGCAACACGGTCTTGGCTGCGTAAAAGAGGATGGGCGCATTCGGACTGCGAATGCCGGCATTGATGAATTTGATGCGGACCGATGAGTTTTCCCAATCTCCTTGCGGGATCGACAACTTGGCCAAGGGGCTCGCAATGCCCACCGCGGTTTTCAACCAGTCGGTCTTTTCTCCCGGCAACTGCAGTTCCTGCAGGCGCTTTTGTGCCCGGTTCGGCAGCAACCAGGTCATCAAGACCATGCTCACCAAGGTAACCAAAACAAAAATTGCTGCTGCATAGACCAACATTTTGGGTACACCTTTCTAAGTCAATACTTGTCCGTTGGCAGCGTTTACACGCGAATTTGGACAAGTTTGTACAACCACACGCCACCTACCGCCATCATCGTCAGCACGACTTTGGTGACCTTGATGCCGGCCGGGTCTGTCCACAGAACACTGATGAATTCAGGGTTGGCAAAGTTCAACAAGGCAGCCAGGCCAAACGGCAGCAGCCCCAGCACCCAGGCGGACATGCGTCCTTCGGTCGTGAGCACCTTCACGCGGGCATGAAACCGGAGGCGGCTGCGAATCAATTTGCTCAGATTGTTCAGCACTTCGGTCAGGTTGCCCCCGGCTTCGCGCTGGATCAATACCGCCACAATAAAATACCGCATGTCCGTGAGCGGCACCCTTTCGCCCAGATTGTTCAATGCCTGCTGCATGGATACGCCGAAGTTGATTTCATCATGGGTAATGCGGAACTCCGAGGCCAGTGGCTCCGGCAACTCCTCGCCGGCCATCTTCAAACCCGATGGCAGGGCATGCCCGGCTCGTAGCGCCCGCCCCACCAGGTCCAGCGTGTCGGGCAATTGCTGCTCCATTTTGCGCAAGCGTTTTGTGCGCTGGAGCTGCACAAAAACCCAGGGCGTGAAAAAAGCCAGCAACGCCACGATGAGCCGCATTTGAGCTGGGAATGCAATGAGAAAAAGCACGGCATAAGCGCAGAATCCGACCAATAGCGAAATCGACAACAACTTGGCCACCGTCAAGTCCAGGCCAGACTGCAAAATGAAACGGTCAATTTGGTGAATTCTCGGCAAGGCCAACAGCAGGCGTTCAATGGCCGGCACCTCGCTCAACAGCCTGGTCTTCAACACAGCACTGCGGTCCGTGCTGTCGGCACTGGCAGACAGGGCACGCAGGCGCTGTTCGACTTTCTTCGCCTCGGGCCCCTTATAGGTGTTCCAGATCAAATAAAGTGCTTCAGCAAACAGCACCACGGCAACAAAGGCCACCACTGCAAATATCGGAAAGAACGCGTTGTCAAACAGGTTTCTCATGGTGGTCGTTGCTCACGGGTTGGGTGTCATTCAAAGCGGTTGCTGGCATCAAACATCTCATCGGGCAGAACGATGCCCTGGTTAAGAAGTTTGTCGGCAAACCTGGGTCTGATGCCGGTAGCCTGAAAGTACCCCATCACCTTGCCGTGGGGGTCGACACCGGTCTGGCGGTATCCAAAAATTTCCTGCATGGTGACCACTTCACCTTCCATACCGGTGATCTCCTGAATGCTGGTGATCTTGCGCTGTCCGTCGGTCATCCGGTTGCCCTGGACAATGACGGTGATGGCAGACACGATTTGTTGCCGGCTGGCCTTGTGCGGCAGGTTAAGCCCCGCCATGCTCACCATATTTTCAAGGCGGGCCACCGCATCGCGTGGGTTGTTGGCGTGAATGGTGGTCATTGAGCCTTCGTGGCCCGTGTTCATGGCCTGCATCATGTCCACGGCTTCCGCTCCACGCACCTCGCCAATCACGATGCGGTCAGGGCGCATGCGCAGGGCATTACGCACCAGTGCCCGCTGGTTGACCTCGCCACTGCCTTCAATGTTGGCGGGTCGCGTCTCCAGCCGCACCACGTGGGGCTGCTGGAGCTGGAGCTCGGCTGCGTCTTCGATGGTGACGATGCGCTCTGTTTCCGGTATGTAGCCAGACAGGATATTGAGCAGCGAGGTTTTGCCCGAACCCGTGCCGCCCGAGATGAGTATGTTGGTTTTGGACTTGGCAAGGCCTTCCAGCATCGCCGCCATATTGGGCGTGAGCGACTTGAATTTATGCACCAGGTCTGTCATCTTCAAGGGAATGATGGCAAAGCGGCGTATCGACACCATGGGGCCATCCAGCGCAATAGGCGGAATGATGGCATTGACCCGCGAACCATCCGGCAAACGCGCATCCACCATGGGGCTCGACTCATCAATACGCCGGCCAACCCTTGACACGATTTTGTCAATGATGCGCATCAGGTGTTTGTCGTCGGTGAACGTTACGCCGGTAAGCTCCAGTCTGCCTCGTCGCTCTACATAGATCTGGTTGTAGCTGTTCACCAGAATGTCAGACACGGAAGGATCGGCCATCAGCAGTTCCAGCGGCCCCAGCCCCAGCATTTCATTCTGGATGTCCCGCACCAGCGTGCGGCGCTCCAGGTCGTTGATTTGTGCAGGATTTTCTGTGAGCAACAAGGTGACCAGGGTGCCAATTTCCTGACGCAGCCGGGCATCAGACATTGATTCCAGCGACGCCAGGTCCACCTTTTCCAGAATCTGCATGTGCAACCTGTTCTTGAGCTTGATATAGGCTTCAAGGACAGGTGTCTGCACGGCCTGCGGCATGGGCGCGTCCTCTGGCGTGCCGGCCTGAGGCAAGGCCTGCTCCCTCTTGTTGGTCAGCATATCCCGTATGTCCCTGAGTCCCATGATGTTGCCTTTTATAGGTTGTCAGACTTTTTGGCGCTGGTGTCAGTGTTTCATCAAGCGTTTGAAAAGCCCGGTCTGCGCCTGGTCAACTTTGGGCAGAAGTGACTCTGCCAGCTCATTGATCGCCTTCAACACGGGGTTCGACTTGGCTACTGCCACCAGCGGTCGCCCCTGATTGATCGCCCTGGCCACGTCACTGAAACTGTTGGGGATAACGCGCATCCGGCTTATACCCAACGTGGCACGCAGGTCGTCCAGGCTGATTTCGGAATTTTTCACCTGACGGTTGAGAATCAGCTCAATCTTGTCATGCGAATACCCCAGAGACTGAAACAGGCTCATCATTTGTTTGGCATTGCGCACATAAGGCAGCATGGCCTGCATGATCAGAAAAACGTTGTGCGCCCGGTCCAGCGCCTTGATCGTCAGCTCATCCAGATTCCGGTTCAGGTCCAGCACAATAAAGTCGTAGTTGTTCACGGCCACATTGAGGATGGCGTCAATGTGTTCGGGCTTGATTTGCAGCGACTGGGCCGGATCATCCGGTGCAGCCAGAATTTCATAGTTGGCCGCTATTTGCGCTGTGGAGGAACTCAAAAACGACGCGTCCAGACGGGACAGGTTGTGGGCCACCTCGGCGATGTTGCTGGTAGCCTTGCGGTCATGCACGGTCAGCAACGCCTCTCCACACTGCAGGTTCAGATCCATCAGCAGGACCTTTCTGTTTTCTCCGGCCAGCTGATAGCCCAGGTTGGTGGCAAGAAACGTGGCGCCGGCACCGCCCTTGGACGAAATAAATGCCAGGATGCGCGCACTGCGCTGTACGGTGCGCAGCCCCAGTTTTGATTCCGCACGCGCCGCTGCTGCCTCAAGACCAATCCGGGTGGCAGGCGACGGCAGCACTTCACGGACCCCCACCCGCATGGCATGGATAAGGAACTCGGACGTCTGCTGGGAGCACAGCATGACGATCACCATCTGCGGGTACTTATTGGTCACCAACTCGATGGGGGCGAGTTCAGGGCCGTCGCGACAAAACCCCTCCACAATGATCATTTCCGGATGCTCCTGATCCGCCAGCGTGTGCACCCGGCTGATACCGCCTTCATGGCAACTGACAACGCGCGACGGGTTTCCCTCTTCCAGAATATGCCGCATGTCCTGAAGCGACTGGTTGCTGGGGGATATGACCATGATTTTCATTGTTTTTCCCTGAAAAATCAGCTGCACACGGCGCTGCTGTTGGCGTCTTGCCCCATGATCTCGCGTGGCAAGTAGGTGGAGAAACCCGGCATGGGTATGGCCGCATGGTTAGAGAATCCGATGGGCGACAGCCACTGATAGTTCAGCCCCGTGATACGCACACTGACACCAGAGCAGTTGGTTGCGTTGCATGTGGCGCTGATGGTGTCCGCAGCGTCATACCACTCCACCACCAGGTTGGCGGCGGTTAGTTGCGGTAGAAACTTTTGCATCTTGGACAACACAAACGCTTCACTGGCGGTGGCTTTGTCGCAGACCACCGAAATGCGGGCGCCCCAGCGCGTGGCTTCACTGGCGGCGTTCCAGGTCCAGAGCATGCGTGCAAAATCCAGGATGCCCAGGAAAAAGGTGAGAAAAATGATAAGCACCAGGGCGAATTCAACTGCTGTGGAGCCGGATTGCCTTGTTTTCACGATGGGGCTCGCATGGTTGCGCTGATGTCGGCGTAGGCCAGGTTGCCAAAGTTCACATTGAAGGCGCTGGCGAACAAGGGCCTGAAGACATAACCGGTTACCCTGATGGTGACCGTGTTGATCACCGGTGCGGTGCCTGCGGTTTGCCACACCGGGTTCGGCACCAGGGACGTGGTGAGGCCAATCACCAGTGGTGAACCTGAGCCGGACGGATTGCCATAAACCACCAGGTTCTTGGCGATGGGAAATTTCGTGGTATCGCCGGGGTTATAGACTGACAGGTACCTGGCCGCATCGCGCACCGACTTGGTAAGAATGTTGTACTGGAAAAGTGCCCTGCTGTACTCGGTGGTGACAAACGTCAGAATCAGCAGCAAAGGCAGGATCAAGGCAAATTCCACCAGTGCGACACCTGTTTGTGTGGGTATGAAGGTTTTCATGGCCATCATCCGTTTCATGTTTATTGCACCAGCGCCGGAACCAGTGGCCCATTGGTGCCTCCGGCCTTCCCGGCGCTGGCGCAGGGGCTGGTGATCGCCCTGGCATTGCCGACAAATTCCAGATAAATGGTGGTGGTGGGTTTGTCGATGGGCGCCAGCATCAGCACGCAGGCCCAATCCGTCAGGGTGGTTCCGACCACGATGGGGGCCAGAACCAGCCGCCGGTTGGTGCCATAGGTTGCCAGCGCATGCACGCCAGCGGCATGAGTGCCCATGTCGCTGGCTTTGTAGCTGTTGGACACATTCAGCCCGGTGATGGTGTTGCCAGCGTTGACGGTATCGGTCAGATTGCCATAAGAGCGGAAATCCGCACGCTTCGCCAGAAAATCTGCGACAGCATTGGTACGCGTTGGCCAATTGGTGGCAGTGTACGAATAGCCGGTGGTGTCGGGAGCGGCTGTGGTGATGCTCGGGTTGCCCGCGCCATTTTTATAAAGCCCAAAGCGGCTGTTCCACGCTTCTGAGGCGCCAAATTTGACACCGGAGGTTCCGATGGTGTCGCCAACCTTGAGGTTGCAGAATCCGTTGGCCAGCAGTTCTGCCTTTGTTGCCGTGGCATTGGTGCTGCCATCCAGATTGGCCCAGCCGAATTGGCCTGGACCGATTGTCGAGTTAGGGCCAGTTTCACTGTACAAAGAAGGAATCCACTCACCCGGCGTGTAGCCATAATTGGGCGCTGTGCCGCCCGCCTTGGGCTTGATCTGGACCGGAATGGCGCAGGCAGTTTGCGCCGAAGTGCGCGTGGCCACCCCCAGCGCCATGACGCCCTGGCTTGCGGCGAACGCCGTGTTGCCGCTAACCGCGGTCAGTGCCTGCAGCATCCATGGCAACATGCCTGCTTTGGTACGTGTGCACTTGGCATATTTGGCATTGGCCACAGGCGAAAACGTGTGGCTATAGGAGCCGTTCAGTGCGTCGCTGAACGTGATGTCTGCGTCGACCAGTCCGGCGGCAGCGCCCTGAAAGTTAACCTTGTTGAGGTTGCCGGCCGTTCTGCCGGCGCGGGTGGCACGGGTCAACGCATCGCTGCCCCCATCCAGCTCCTGCGCCGCCGCCAGCGCACAACTGTCCGACGCAGTCTGCAATTCTGTCTTCACCACAAACAGGTGACCAAGATCCAGTGCTATGCCCATGAAACCCAGCAAGGCCAGCAGCGACATGGCTGTCAAGATGATGACCGCGCCTTTCTGCCGGTCGCGTCTGGGTGTAGCGTTCGTCATCGTTGCTCTGCAAAATGCGCCTCCGGGTAAAACCTGCCGGTGTTATTGCTGCTTAATTCTGGCCAGCACCACCAATGCTGCCGCCAATGTTGATGACATTGGTAGCCGGGGGGGGGGCCTTGAAGCTGTTCTGGTAACGAACAATCGTTTCTCTGGCAGCGCCGCCATCGATGCCCAGTGCCATATCCGGATTTTTTCCGGCATCGGGGTCGATGATCATTTGCAGCTTGGCTTCACGCAAGGCGTCGCCGAACTTCAAGTCATAGTTGGGCGTAACAGATGTGGCGCAGCCCCCCACCAGGCCAACACACAGGCCTAAGTTCAGAGCAAGGGTGATCGCGGATTTGGGCATGATCTTTCCTTTCAATCTTTGCTTTTCTTTTATTTACCGGCAGCATCAGGCGATGCGGCTGGTGTTTCCTTTTCCAGACGGCCGTTCAAATAGACTTCCGTGCGGGTGGGCACCACATGGTTGTCGGTCGGCAACCGGGGTGCCTGCGCCAGGGGTTTGACCAGGCGCGGGGTAACCACGAACAGCAATTCGGTCTGCCCGGTCTGGAACTCCGAGCTGCGAAAGAGGGCACCCAGAACCGGAATCTCACCCAGGCCAGGCACTCGCTTAACGGTTTCGTTGACGCCATTTCTGATCAGCCCGGCAATGACGAAACTTTGCCCGTCGTTGAGCTCCACCGTCGTATCTGCACGGCGCACAGTAAACGAGGGCAACACCGACACCACGCCACTGAAGGTGGTAAACGGCGAGCCGGTCTGCGACAGCTCGGAGACTTCCGTGATCACCTTCAAATTGATGCGGCTGCCACCCAGCACTGTGGGGGTGAACTTCACGCCCACGCCATACTCTTTCTCTTCCAGGGTGATGGTTGGGACGCCCAATGAATTGCTGGAAGACACCGGAATAAATATCTTGCCACCTGACAGGAAGCTGGCTCGCTGGCCGCTGATGGCCATCAGGTTGGGTTCGGCCAGCAAACGCACCAGACCATCGTCCTTCTGGCCATCAAGCTTGAGCGACCCGGTGCCGACCTTCAATGCCTGCACCAGCCCGCCGCCGCCGCTCAGAAAATTGGAGATCAAGGAAAAGGTGGAGTCACCCGCCGTTCTGCTAAGGCTTGCAGCGCCGCCCAGTTTGTCCAGCAGGGTCTTGCTGACTTCGGCAACCGCCACTTCGAGCATGACCTGCTGGGCTGAAGCCACGCGCATCATATTGACCACTTTTTTGCCGTCACCATAGGAGGTGGCCAGTGCCATGATCTGCTCCACCTGGACGCTGTCGGCAACGGTGCCAGTGAGGAGGATGGCGTTTTCAGCACCCCTGACACGCACGTCCGTTTCATCGGGGAAAACCTCCCTGAGTTTGCCTTGCAATGTTTCGGGGTCGATGGTCACGACGATGTCTTTGACAACACAGGCGCCATCGGCACTTTGCAGCACCACATTCATGGAGCCTGCACGTTTGCCGATGAAAAAGAGCTCGGTCGGGCTGAGCAGCATCAGGTCAACATCGGCCACACCGTCAGAATGTGCCGCCATGACCTGCACTGGCTGCTGGCCACCAGTGGCATTTTTGTCGCCTCCCACCTCGGCGGGCCTGCCCGCCCGGCCTGAAGCCAGGCCGCCAACCACCATGCGCACCGCCGGGCTGACCAGCTTGACCACAGTAGATTTACCCAGCACGATCTGTGTCGGTGGGTCCATGGTGACAGCCGTGCAGGGTTTCAGCGGTGCAGGCAGCGTGCCCTGTCCCATTTGTGGGGCCAGCGGAGCCTGCCCTGCCGGGCGAACCGGCGCTTTTGCAACCGGGGCAGACGCCTGCGTCATGGGAGCAGGTGCCTGGGCAAACCCTGGGCTGGCCCAAAACAGTGCCGCCAGGAGGACGATGTTTTTGTTGCTGTTCCTGTTCAATTTGTTCTCCCTGAAAAGCCGGTGAAAACCGTCAGCACAAAACTAAAAACAATGCTGGGCGCGGGCGTTGTTCTGGATCACCTCAACACAACTTCGTTGCGAGGTGGCCACCAGCGCCACAGGCGCAGACGTGCCCGCACGTACCACTTTCACAATCGGTTTCGGTGCCGCAATAGCGGGTGCCGGTTTGGTTGAAGGGTCTGTTTTGTCACCAAACAGCTCTTTCTTGGTAATGCCCGCAGTCACAACGGGTGTTGTGTCGACCTGGTTGCGCAACACCAGGGATAACGTGCCAACGCTGCGTGCCAGGTCCAGCTTTTCAGTGTCACCGGGGGACAGTTCCAGGGTGACTGCATTCACCACTTTGGGCTTGGTTTCGTCACGGCTGGCTTCCTGAGCAACGGCCAACACCAGCACATGCTCAAGCACGGTCCGGCTGATTTGAATGTTTTCGTCTGACTTCTGCTCTTTGTCCTGCTGGGTGTTGACCATCACATCGACGTAATTACCGGGCAATGCAAAGCCCGCCACACCCACGACATCGTTGACGCGCACCGTCATGGCACGTTTGCCCTCGGCAATCACGGCCGACAGGCCACCCTGCGTGCCGACTGGTGCAAGTTTGTTGGACAGAAGGGGCTCGTCACGTTGCACTGACGACTTCACCACGCGACCCTCCAGCAATTTGAGGTCGGTGAACGCACCCTCCGGTATCGAACCACTGGGCCAGTCCACCGACTTGAGCATTTGCGGATTAATCTTGCTCCCCAACTCAATGTCCATGGCAGCCACGGCCACTTTATTGGCCGCAACAGTTCCCTTCTGGCCAACCCAGACGACTGCCATGGCGGTCACCAGCAAGCCCAGAATGACCGAGATGGCCAGCATCCAGACGGCTCTTGCGTTTTTCATGGTCTGCCTTCCATTTCTTTAAATGAGAGCCAATTGGTGCAACACGAGGTAAGCGGCGGTGCCTGCTGCAATGGCAACGCCATAAGGCAGCCTGCCTGCCGAGGCCAACGCTGAAATGCGCAGGCTGGGTGCAGACCCACCCATGGTGTCAAACAAGCCGACGCGAAAAACGCTGGTGAGGTTTTGAACCACCCGCAGTGCTGTGCCATTGGCCAGCACAAAAACGACCCCCAGCAAGCCTCCAGTGATCAGAATCATCAGCGCAGCACGCCAGACTTCGTTCGGACCAAGGAAGGCGCCACACATGGCCAGCAGCTTCACGTCGCCCGCGCCCATGGCGCGAAGCAGGTAAAGCGGCAGGAATAAAAACAGACCCAAGCCCAACCCGGCCAGCGGGAAAAGAACCGTACCGTTGTGCCATGGCGGGAACACGGTGTTGAAAACCAGGGCATACACCGCGCCGGACACCACCAGCCAATTGGGGATGCGGTGCGAACGGAAATCGATGACTGCAGCACTCACGAGCAGCAACAGCAGGATGCCTGTGCGCCCACTGAACAGCAGCGAGGCCATCAGGTCAAGCATTGCCTGGAATTCCGCTTCAGCCATGACACCTCCTTGTTATTTGGTGGGTTGCGGCAGGAAGAAGGGCTACGCCCCGCCTCCCGCCTTGCAGTGGCGTACTACACCAATGGGTCGGAGAATCCGATCGTTATACGCAAGTTGCTGTGGTCAGGCACGTGGTGACGCGGCCAATAAAGGTGCTCATATTGGTACCGCCGATGGCACTGAGCGCAATCACCAATGCGATGGAAACCACCGCGATGATCAACGCGTATTCCACGATTTGTGCACCTTCTTCATCACGGGAGAAGCTGGCAATGCTGCTCTTCATACTGGCAAGAAACTTGTTCATTTTTGATACCCCTTAAAGTTGAAAGATGGACATTCACACGGCAAACCTGAAGGGTGCTGGGCCTACCGTGGATTGACCCAACACCCGTTGAACACCGTTTGGCGGACCTCTGAAATTTCAGCCCGTTCCCTGTCGATGTGAGACAAGATTAACGGTCACACCGGCCCGTCACAACAGACCAAGCTCCTCTTTTTGCAGGGTCAATGCGCCCGGCATAAACAGGACAAATGCCCTATCTGCGGTTGTGTGAGCTTTGAGTTGGAAGTTACCCAGGGTCAAGTGCGTTGACCGGGAATTTGCTATATTTATAATAGCTACTCACGCATATCCCACGAGGGTTAACTGCCTTTTTCGACACCAACCCCAGGGGTTTCTAGTATTTCAACGCCGTCGACTTGCCCCAAAACACCCGGTACGCAAACGCCGTGTAGCCAATGATCACCGGCAGCACCACCACCACGCCGTAGAAGATCACCAGCAGCGCCTCGGTTGAACTGGCGGCTTGCCAGATCGTCAGGCGGTCCACCACCAGCCAGGGGAACAGGCTGTAGGCCAGGCCATAAAACGCCAGCAAAAACACGCCCACCGTACAGGCGAACGGCACGCCAGCACCATACTGGTTGTTTTGATTCAGCCGGGTCGGCAACCGCTTCAGGCTGCGCGCCATCACCAAGAACAGCACCAGCGTGACGGCCGGAATCGGGAACAGCATCACCAGGTTGGGAAAGCTGAACCATTTCTCAAAAATACGCGGACTCACCAGCGGTGTGGCCAGCGAGATCGCCGCCACGCCGGATGCCGTAAACCACCAGCTGCCGCGCGCCCAGGCCACTGCCTTGAGTTGCAATACACCTTCGGTTTTCATGATGAGCCAACCCGCACCCAGCAGGCAATACGCCGCCACCAGGCACAGGCCAATCAGCGCACTGAAAAGCTGGCTCACCAGGTCACCCTTGAAGCCGGTGATGAGCCCGCCCAGCATAAAGCCCTGCGACCAGCCTGCCAGCAATGAACCGGTGTAAAACGCACGGTCCCACAGTGGCTTGTGTTCGGCACGCGCTTTGACCCGGAAGTCAAACGCCACGCCGCGCAGCGTCAGCGCCATCAGCATCAGCGCCACCGGCAGATACAGTGCGCCCAGAATCACGCCATGCGCCATCGGGAAAGCCACCAGCAGCACACCCACGCCCAGCACCAGCCAGGTCTCATTCGCGTCCCAGAAGGGGCCGATGCTGGCGATCATCGTGTCTTTTTGCCCGTCGTTGTCTGCGCTGCGCAGCAGCACACCCACGCCCAGGTCGTAGCCGTCCAGAATGACGTAAGCCAGCATGGCCAGCGCCATCACGAAAGCAAAGACCAGAGGCAACCAGCCTGCGGCTTGGGCAAGGTCGGGGATGAGGTCAAGACCGGATTCAAGGCCAGAACTAAGCATGTTGCACTCCTGGCACATTCTGACCTGCGGTGTAGGCACCACCCATGGTCACCACCTCGTCTTTGAGGGTGGCTTTTTGGGCCAGATGAAACAGCACCGAGACGTAGGCCACCAACAACGCCCCGTACAGCGCGAGGTACATCACCAGAGTCAAGGCGATATTCGCCGCAGGTACCGTTGATGCCGCTTGCGCCGCCGTCAGCACACCGTAGACCAGCCACGGCTGGCGACCAATCTCGGTCACGTACCAGCCTGCAATCAACGCCACCCAGCCAGCAAACGTCATGGCCACAAAAATCCGGGCCAGCCACGGCTTCATGCCGCCCATGCCTTGTCGGCGGATGGTCCACACACCGAGCCAGCTTAACCCCAGCATCAACATCCCCGTGCCGACCATGATGCGGAAGGCCCAAAAAACGGGTGCCACGGGCGGGTGTTTGTCACCAAATTCCTTGATGCCTTTGACCTCACCGTTCCAGTCGTGGGTGAGGTAAAACGAGGCCAGCTTCGGGACCGCAATCTCGAATTTATTGGACTGAGTCGCCGCATCAGGCAACGCAAACAAAACGGCCGATGCACCGCGCTGGGTTTCCCAGATGCCTTCCATGGCGGCAATCTTGGCGGGCTGGTGGTGCAAAGTGTTGACACCATGCATGTCGCCCACCACGATCTGGATCGGAATCAGAAACGCCGCCACATAAATGCCGGTCTTAAACGAGGCCATCACGTCCGCCCCCCGGTCATTTTTAAGCCAGCGGAAGGCGCTGATGCCGGCCAGTAAAAACGCAACCGTCAACCCGGACGCGATCAACATGTGGGTCAACCGGTACGGGAAAGACGGGTTAAAGATGACCTCGAACCAGCTTGTCACATGGGCCTGGCCGTTGACCATCTCAAAGCCCGCCGGTGTGTGCATCCACGAGTTGAGCGCCAGAATCCAGAAGGCCGATGCCGTGGTGCCCGCCGCCACCAGAAACGTGGCCAGCGTGTGCACCCGCTCCGATACCCTGCCCCGGCCAAACAGCATGATGCCCAGCATGGTGGCTTCCAGAAAAAACGCGGTCAGCACCTCATACGCCAGCAGCGGCCCGGCCACATTGCCCACCGTGGTCATGAAACCCGGCCAGTTGGTGCCAAACTGGAAACTCATGGTGATGCCGCTCACCACACCCAGCGCAAAGGTGAGCGCAAAAATCTTCACCCAGAACTGGTAGGCGTCCATCCAGTGCGACTGGCCCGTGGCGACAAAGCGGGTCTTGAAAAACAGCAACACCCAGCCCATGGAAATGCTGATGGTGGGAAACAGGATGTGGAAGCTCATGTTGGCCGCAAACTGGATGCGGGCCAAAACAACCGGGTCAAACGTGTCCATCTGGATGCTCCTCAGTTGACAGTGTAAAAGCCTGCTTCACGCGGTCTTTCATTTCCAGCAATTTTTGCACCTTCGAGCCCATCTTCATCAGACTGGCCAGTGTGGCCGAGTCCATTTTCTGCACATCATCAAGCCAGTTGGTCATGAGTTCGATGAAATCATGCATCTGCGTCATGCGGGCCTGGGCATGGATGTCTTCGGCCACGCTGGGCTGCTCCATCAGCGCATCACGCAGCATGGACAGCGTGGGGTCAATCTCCCGCTTGCGCCGCTCGGCCGCAAGCGTGCGAAAGATCGCCCACACATCTTCCGGCGCCTGAAAGTACTCGCGCCGGTCATTGGGTTGGTGAATCAGGCGCACCAGGTTCCATGACTGCAACTCTTTCAGGCCCATGCTGACGTTGGAGCGCGAGAAGTTCAGGGCCTCGCCAACCTCGTCAGCGTTGAGTGGTTTGGCTGCCACATACAGCAGCGCATAGATCTGCCCAACGGTGCGGTTAATGCCCCAGCGGCTACCCATCTCGCCAAAGTGGAGGACAAAACGCTGGGTCAGGGGTGGCAGGTTCATGCTGGTTTCTTTCTGAATTTTCAGTATTTTCTGAAATTACAGGAATATCAGCAAGTTTAAATTTTAGACCTTGACCGCAACCAGGGGTTATTGCGGATGGGAACCGCTTGCGGGTCGCTTCTGTTACCGACCCCTGGCGTGGCTGTGGCAGAGTCAGGATATGACGCATTTCGGGACGTGATCGCAGGCTGACATGAGAACCAGATATTTTCTGCAACTGGTCGCCCTGTCCGCCTTGTGGGGCTCGTCATTCATGCTGACACGCGTGGCGGTGCCGGCTTTGGGCCCCAACCTGCTGGCAGCGTTGCGCATGCTGACTGCGGCCATGGTGCTGGCATTCATCATGCGGGTGCTCAAGCATCGCTGGCCATGGGCGCATTGGCGTGAACTGCTGTTGCTCGGTGCCTTGGCCGTTGCCGGGCCACACATTTTGTATGCCTGGTCGGCCCTGCACCTGCCTGCAGGTTATGCCGCGTTGCTGACCGTCACCTCGGTGTTGTTTGGCGCTTTTGCCTCTGCCTGGATGAAGGAAGAAACACTGTCACCCGCCAAAATCGTGGGCTGCCTGCTGGGGTTTGCGGGTGCCGCGCTGGTTGTGCGCTTGGGCCCGGTGCAGCCTACGCCGACTTTGGTGGTGTCCGCCACGGTGTGCATCGCCGGAGCGGCACTGTCTGGCATTTCAACCCCTTTTCTCAAGCGGGCGATTACCCACATGGAGCCGCTTGCCGTCACCGCGGGCATGCATGCGGCGGCGGCTGTGATGTTGCTGCCTGGTGCGGTGTATGACTGGCCACACGCCAGTTTCACGCCCATGGCGCTGGCGGCTGTTGCGCTGATGGGTGCCTGCACCTCCGGGCTGGCCTACTGGATGTACATGCGCATCATGCGGTTTGTACCCCCTGTTGCCGCCTTGAGTTCGACCTTCATGGTCACCGGCTTCGGGGTTCTGTGGGCCATCCTTTTCCTGAATGAAGAGTCGGGCAAGGCGCTTTACGCCGGGGGTATGCTGATCTTGCTGGCCAGCATTTTGGTGACGGGCTTTAACCCGCTGCGCCGGGGTGTGGGTGTTGGGTCCGCCAAACCTTGATGGCACAGGCCATTGCCACCAGGCTGGTGCCAGCAGCCACCCAAAAAATGCTGGCCAGCCCATAACGGGTGCTGATGAGCCCGCCCAAAATACCAGCCAGAACACCCGGTATGCCGTAACCGATAACGGTAAAAAGGGCTTGCCCACGTCCCCTCAAACGGCCAGGAAAATGGTGAGACAACAGCGCAATACAAACCGAGTGATGCGCTGCAAACGTCAGGGCGTGCAACACCTGGGCCAGAATCAGAACCACCAAAATCGGTGCGCTGGTCGCGGTGACCCCCATACGCAATGCCATCACACCGCTGCACAAAATCATCCAGGCTGAGAGACCCAACCGGGGCAACCACTGACCCTGCGTGAAAAACCACGCTATTTCTGCAACCACCGATACCGCCCACAACAGGCCGATCACTGTTTTGCTGTACCCCAAGGCGTCCAGGTACAGCGAAAAGAAGGTGTAGAGGCTCATGTGCGACAACACATGAAAAAAGAGCGCTGCAAAAAACCACTGCACCGGGCGTTGTTTCAAAATTGGCCAGACGGGTAGTGCCACCTCCGTGGCGTGCGGGGTCTCTTTCAGGTCCGGCAGCAGCCCGGCGCTCAAGGCAACCACCAGCAGTGTCAGCGTGCTGATGAGCGGAAAATGGGTCATGCCAAAGAAATCAAACCAGGCTCCCGCAGCAAACACGGTCACCAAAAATCCAAGTGAGCCGCAAAGCCGGACCCGGCCATAACGCCTGATGTCGAAAGTGCCGCTGCGACTCACCACGTGTGCAATGGCAGCTTCGTTCATCGGCATCATGGCGCTGCTGCTGGTGAACATGATCAGCAACACAGCTACCAGCCACCACACACCCAAATCCCGCCCGAGCCCCAGTGAGGCCACCAGGGCAACGACCGCACCCAGCCGCAGCAGTTTCACGCGTTCGCCGGTGCGGTCACTTAAAGCCCCCCAGGCATAAGGTGCAAACAACCGTGTCAGGGCCTGAATGGACGTCAAAAGGCTGATAGTCACGAGGCTGAGCCCCATGTCCTTGAGCCAAAGCGGCAAATAGGTCGTGAAAAACCCGGCGAACGCAAAGTAGCTCGCCGACAACACCGCAAATGGCAGCAGACGCGGGGCCCGGTCTGCCGGGGTGGGTTCCGTCATCCGGCGCTGGTCAGGCCGATGCGCTGATGGGCGCGAGCACAGGCACCACATCGCCGCACTGCGCACGATGGCGCAATGCATGGTCCATCACCACCAGCGCCAGCATGGCTTCGGCAATCGGTGTGGCACGTATGCCGACGCAGGGGTCATGTCGGCCCTTGGTGATCACCTGGGTCGACTGGCCGTTGACATCAATCGATTCGCGGGGCGTGAGGATCGAACTGGTCGGCTTGATGGCGATACTGACCTCCAGATCCTGCCCGGTGCTGATGCCGCCCAGCACACCGCCTGCGTTATTGGTTTTGAAACCCTGGGGCGACAGCGAATCGCCGTGGGTGCTGCCGCGCTGCGCGACACTGGCAAACCCTGCACCGATTTCAACACCCTTGACTGCATTGATACCCATCATGGCGTAGGCAATGTCAGAGTCCATCTTGTCAAACAAGGGCTCGCCCAGGCCGACTGGCACGTTTGACGCCGAGACGCGAATGCGGGCACCGCATGAATCGCCTCCCTTGCGAAGGGCTTCCATATAGGTTTCGAGCACAGAGACGTCGGCCACCGGCGCAAAAAACGGGTTATGGGGCACAAACTCCCAGGACTCAAAGGCAATCGGCAGTTCACCGATTTGCGTCATGCAACCGCGAAACACGGTGCCATATTGTTCAGCCAGCCACTTCTTCGCCACCGCCCCGGCCGCCACCATGGGCGCAGTCAGCCGGGCGCTTGACCGGCCACCGCCACGAGGGTCGCGCAGGCCATACTTCTGGAAATAGGTGTAATCCGCGTGACCAGGGCGAAAGGTTTCCAGGATGTTGCCGTAATCCTTGCTGCGCTGATCGGTGTTTTTGATCAGCAGGCAAATCGGTGTACCCGTGGTTTTGCCTTCATACACACCCGACAAAATCTCGACCGAATCGGGTTCATTGCGCTGGGTCACGAATTTGGAAGTGCCGGGGCGGCGGCGATCCAGGTCAGGCTGGATGTCGGATTCGCTCAGAACCATGCCCGGCGGGCAGCCGTCAATCACACAGCCAATGGCCGGGCCGTGGGATTCACCAAAATTGGTGACTGCGAATAGTTTGCCGAAGGTGTTGCCGCTCATGGTCCGAGATTATCCCAGAGCGGGCGGTCGGTTCCCGGCCAGCTCCGGCAAGCTACATGTCGGCCTGGCCGGGCTCTTCGCCACCCGGCCAGTCGCGAATGTAAGCCTTGAGCATCTTGTTCTCAAAATTCTGGCTGTCTACCACCGCCTTGGCCACGTCGTAGAAGCTGATCACGCCCATGAGCATTTTCTTGTCCATGACAGGCATGTAACGGGCATGGCGCTCCAGCATCATCCGCCGCACTTCGTCCAGCTCGGTCTCGTAGCTGCAGGTCAGTGGCGCGTCGTCCATCGAGCTGCGCACGGTCGTGGTACCAATGGTGCCGCCATTTTTGACAATGGTCTGAATCACCTCGCGAAATGTCAGCATGCCCACCAGATCGCCATGCTCCATGACCACCAGTGAGCCAATATCTTTCTCGGCCATGACGTCGAGGGCGCGGGCCAACGGCTCATCAGGGTTGGCGGTGTACAGGGTGCTGCCCTTCACACGCAGAATATCGCTAACTTTCATGTTGTTCTCCTGGTCAATGGGTGACAGAGTTTGCGGCTGATCACGCCTTGAATATAGCCCACAATAGGCCCATTCAACCCTTTACCGGCATCCGGGTCAAGCTAGCTTTTACCCGGCCACGCCCCCAACCCGGAAGTATCTATGCCTGGTTACGCTGATCCCGGTTTTGACACGCTGGCCTTGCATGCCGGTGCTGCGCCAGACCCCGCTACCGGCGCCCGTGCGGTGCCGATTCACCTCACCACCTCATTTGTATTCGAATCCAGCGAGCACGCGCAATCCCTGTTCAATCTGGAGCGTGCCGGGCATGTGTATTCACGCATCAGCAACCCGACCAATGCGGTGCTGGAGCAACGGGTTGCAGCGCTGGAAGGCGGTATTGGTGCCATCACCACCGCCAGCGGCCAGGCCGCGCTGCACCTGTGTATTGCCACGCTGATGGGCGTGGGGTCCCACATTGTTGCCTCAACGGCGCTGTATGGTGGCTCGCAAAACCTGCTGCACTACACCCTGCGGCGCTTTGGCATTGACACCACGTTTGTCAAGCCCGGCGATATCGACGCATGGCGCGCCGCCGTGCGGCCCAATACCAAACTGTTCTTTGGCGAGACCGTAGGCAACCCGGGGCTGGATGTGCTCGACATCCCCACCGTGTCAGCCATGGCCCATGAAGCGGGGGTGCCGCTGTTGGTGGACTCCACCCTCACCTCACCCTGGCTGATGAAGCCGTTTGAGCATGGTGCTGACCTGGTTTACCACTCGGCCACCAAATTTCTGAGCGGCCACGGCACGGTGATTGGCGGCATCGTGGTGGACAGCGGCCGTTTTGACTGGGCTCGCGCGCACCAGGGCTCGGGCAAGTTTGCCGAGCTGGCCGAGCCGTATGAAGGCTTCCACAACATGGTTTTCACCGAGGAATCAACCGTTGGTGCCTTTTTGTTGCGGGCCCGGCGTGAAGGGCTGCGCGACTTTGGCGCCTGCATGAGCCCGCACTCGGCCTGGCTGATTCTGCAAGGCATCGAGACGCTGTCCCTGCGGATGGCGCGGCACATGAGCAACACCGAGAAGGTCGTGGAATTTTTGTCCAACCAGCCTTTTGTGTCGCGCGTGGGACATCCGCTGCTGGCATCGCACCCCAGCCATGCGCTGGCCAGGCAGTTACTGCCCCGTGGCGCGGGCTCGGTTTTCAGTTTCGACCTCAAAGGCAGCCGTGAGCAGGGCAAAAAATTTGTCGAAACGCTCAAGGTTTTCAGCCATCTGGCCAACGTGGGCGACTGCCGCAGCCTCGTGATTCACCCGGCCAGCACCACCCACTTTCGCATGAGCGACGAGGCTCTGGCGGCAGGCGGTATCACACAGGGCACGATTCGCCTGTCAATCGGGCTGGAAGATGCAGATGACCTGATTGACGACGTGAAGCGGGCCTTGAAAGCCGCAGAAAAAGCGGGAGCATGACCATGGAACTTCAGGTCAACGGTCATCAAACCTATTGCTACACCGGCGGCAAGACACTTGACGCCGGCAAACCCACCGTTGTCTTCATCCATGGCGTATTACATGACCACAGCGTCTGGATATTGCAAAGCCGTTACCTGGCCAACCACGGCTGGAACGTGCTGGCGGTGGACTTGCCCGGTCACTGTCGCAGCGCAGGCGACCCACCGGCAACCGTGGAATCGGCAGCTGATTTCATCACTGCCTTGCTGGACGCGGCTGGCGTCCCCCAGGCGGCCCTGGTGGGACACAGCTGGGGATCTTTGATCGCGCTGGAGGCCGCTTCCCGGCTCGGGCACCGTGTCACCCACCTTGCTCTGGTGGGTACGGCTTTTCCGATGAAGGTCTCGCAGGTGCTGCTCGATGCCGCGCTCAATGAGCCCGCAAAAGGTATTGAAATGATCAATGTGTTTTCACGCGCCACGCTGGCGGCTCCGCCGTCTGCACTGGGGCCAGGCACCTGGGTTTATGGCGCCAACAGCGCGCTGAATCACCGGGTACTGGCTGCCAATTCGGCCGTTAATGTGTTCCACCGCGGGTTCATGGCGTGCAACACCTACGCCAATGGCGAGGCAGCCATTTCGCAAGTCACGTGTCCGATCCTGTTTGTACTGGGCAAGCATGACCAGATGACACCGCCTTCAGCGGCGCAAAACCTGATTGCAAAAACGCGGGCGTCGGGCCAGTCCGCTCATGCGGTGTACCTGCCGGTGGGGCATCACCAGATGACCGAAGCGCCCGAGGCCACGTTGAAAGCGTTGACGGATTTCCTGACCCCCTGAACGAGCCGCTCATCGTTACACGCTGTGTCATCCGCGCGCGTCAGTCGCTATGAATGTCATAGCACGTCACGCAATCGGATAGAGGCCCAGCGCCCGTTTTCCCATATATTTCGGGTTGACGGCACGCGGTTCAGCAGCAAGCGGTCCAGCAGCGGCTCCAGCACGGTCTGATCGGGGTCCGCCAGCAGGACATAACGGGCGTCGCGCCCGGCCAGATCTTCTTCGAGGCGGCCCGTCAGATCCAGCGCGGCCAGCACCTCCAGTATCGGCTCAAGCCGAAGCGAATCGACCTGCAGCAGCGCCACCAACTGCATCATCGTCAACCCTTTGTCGGGAGCGTGTCGCGCCCGGTGCAACTGCTGCAGCAGCTCCAGCGCCAGCTGAAATTGCCAGCCTTGCCGGTTGGACCGCCGGGCAACACCGGTGAGCAGGCTGGGCAGATAGGCGGCAATCACCGCCCCGAGCAGCACAATGACCCAGACCACGTAAATCCAGACCAGCAAAATAGGCACGGTGGCCAGTGCCCCGTAGACCACAGAATAGGTCGGCACCTTGACCAGGTACAGGGCCAGCAACTTCTTGGCCAGTTCCATGCCGGTGGACACGAACAGCCCGCCGACCCAGGCATGGGCCCACTTCACCGGGGTGTTGGGCACGTAGTAGTACATCGCCGCCGCACCGCCAGCCACCATGACAAACTGAAGGGCATCCAGCAAGAATCCGACGCCACCGGGCATCACCCCCACCACGCCCCGGGACGCCGAAATGGCGTAAGACGTCATGGTCAAACTGACCCCCAGCAACAGGGGGCCCAGCGTCATGCCGGCCCAGTACACCAGCACCCGTTGCGCCAGGGCGCGCGGCCTGCGCACCCGCCAGATGTTGTTCAGCGTGCGGTCAATCGTCAGGATCAGCGCCAGCGCAGTGGTGAACAACACCGCAACACCAGCCACCCCCAGCCGGCTGGCCTTGCCGGCAAACTGGGTCAGATACCCCAGCACCTGACGCGCGATGTTGTCGGGCACCAGGCTTTCAATCAGCCATTTTTGCAACACGTCCTGAAATTTGGCGAACATCGGAAAAGCCGAAAACACGGCCAGCGCCACTGTCATCAAGGGCACGAGGGCGATGATGGTGGTGAAGGTCAGGCTGCTGGCCGTCAGGCCCAGACGGTCGTCGCGGAAGCGTTCGCGCAGGGTCAGTGCCGTGGTTTTCCACGGAAAACGCAAAAGACCCTGATAGAACTTGGTGGCACGTGGTGACAATGACGGGGATAGGCTCATGGCCGCTATGATGCCACTGCAATGAGTACCCCAAACAACACCCCAAAAGACAACACTGTCGGCCTGACACGCCTGCTCGCCGTAGCCAGCCTGCTGGGCCTGATCGTCCTGGCCCTGGCCTGGGAGCTGTTTCTGGCCCCCATTCGACCCGGTGGCTCACTGCTGGCCCTGAAGGCGCTGCCGCTGTGTATTCCCCTGGCCGGTTTGCTTAAAAACCGCATGTACACCTACCGCTGGGTCAGCCTGATGGTTTGGGTGTATTTCACCGAGGGGGCGGTTCGCGCCTACAGCGACCGGCCACCCAGCGCCTATCTGGCCATGGTTGAAGTCCTGCTGTGTGTCATGCTGTTTGTAGCCTGTGCCCTGCACGTTCGGCTGCGCTTGAAAAATGCCCGCCTGGCGCAAGCCCTCGCCCATGAGTGAACAAGAGGCGCTGCTGGACGAACTGCGGCGCGTGGTGGGGCGTCAGCATGTGCTGACCGAGGGCGACCTGAGTGCCTGGGAAGTCGACTGGCGAAAACGAAATCACGGCAAGGCCCTCGCCATTGTTAGACCTGGCGCTACAAAAGAAGTAGCAGATGTGGTGAAGATATGCGCCCGGTTCCAGGCCACGACGGGTGTCAGCATCGTGCCCCAGGGGGGCAACACCGGCCTTGTGGTGGGCTCTACGCCGGATGATTCGGGTTTGCAGATTGTGCTGAGCCTGCAACGCATGAACGCGGTTCGGGCGATCGACGCGGCCAACCTCACCGTCACCGTGGATGCCGGTTGCGTACTGCAAACCTTGCAGGAAACCACCCGAAGCGCCGGTTTTTTGTTCCCACTGAGTCTGGCAGCCGAGGGCAGTTGCACCATCGGCGGCAATCTGGGCACCAACGCCGGCGGCACACAGGTGGTGCGCTTTGGCAATACCCGCGATTTATGTCTGGGGCTGGAAGTGGTCACCGCACAAGGCGAGATCTGGCATGGTTTGACCGGCCTGCGAAAAGACAATACCGGCTACGACCTGCGCGACCTGTTCATTGGGTCTGAGGGCACCCTGGGCATCATCACCGCCGCGACCTGCAAACTCTATCCCCTGCCCGCGGCGCAGCTCACGGCCTGGGCCCTGGTGCCATCGCTGGACCACGCTGTTGCCCTGCTGGGGCTGGCCCATCAGCACCTGGGCGCGGGGTTGACCGGTTTTGAGGTGATGGGGCAGTTTGCCCTGAGCCTCGTGGCACGCCAGTTCCCGCAGCAGCGCATCCCCTTTATGGACGGGAACACCTCAGCCAGCCCGGCCAGAGCGTCCACCTGGTGTGTGCTGCTGGAAAACTCGGACCATGAATCTGAAACCCATGCCCGCGCGCAGTTTGAACGTCTGCTGGAGGCCGCGATGGATCAGGGCTGTGTGCTGGATGCCGTTGTCGCTGAAAACCTCACCCAGGCCGCGGCGTTGTGGCACATCCGCGAGAGCATTCCGCTGGCACAGGCCCTTGAGGGGCTGAACATCAAACACGACATTGCCATTCCCGTGTCCAGCATCCCCGAATTTGTGCAGGTGACGGATGCCCTGCTGCAACAAGCGGTGCCCGGCGTGCGGCTGGTCAACTTTGGCCATTTGGGTGATGGCAACCTGCACTACAACGTGCAGGCCCCTGAAAACGCCGATGGCCACGCTTTTCTGCGCGACTGCGAAGCACAGGTCAACACACTGGTGTTCGATTCGGTTGCCCGGTACAAGGGCTCGATCTCCGCCGAGCATGGTGTGGGCAGCCTTAAGGTGGACACGCTGGTGCATCACAAATCGCCTGTGGCGCTGGGCATGATGCAGGCCATCAAACAAGCGCTGGACCCGCAAAACCTGATGAACCCGGGGCGTGTGGTTCGCATCTGAGCCTGAATCGACACCAGGGAAACGCGTGGTGGCCACCGCCGTTTAAAATGATTCGAACGCTTTGCGAATCCCCCTCCCATGCCGCACACCCCGCCAAACCACCCCGTCCGTTCCCAATACGAAGACTTCATGCGCCACGTGCTCACCACAGGCGCGGCCAAGACTGACCGCACCGGCACCGGTACACGCAGCGTGTTTGGCTACCAGATGCGTTATGACCTGAACGAAGGTTTTCCGCTGGTCACCACCAAAAAAGTGTTTCTTAAAGCCATCATTCAGGAACTGCTGTGGTTTCTGACCGGGTCTGCCAACAACAACTGGCTCAAGGAACGCGGTGTGACAATCTGGGACGAATGGGCCAAACCGGATGGCGATTTGGGCCCCGTGTACGGTGTGCAGTGGCGCAGCTGGCCAACGCCGGATGGTGGCCATATTGACCAGATTGCCGAGGTCATCAAGACGCTCAAGACCAACCCCGATTCACGCCGCATCATCGTGAGCGCCTGGAACGTGGCTGACCTGAACAAGATGGCGCTGATGCCCTGCCATGCCTTCTTTCAGTTTTATGTGGCGCCCTCACCCGTGCCGGGTGAAAAAGCCAGACTCAGCTGCCAGTTGTACCAGCGCAGCGCCGACATTTTTCTGGGCGTGCCCTTCAACATTGCCAGCTATGCCCTGCTCACCCACATGGTGGCGCAGCAATGCGATCTGGATGTGGGCGATTTCATCTGGACAGGGGGCGACTGCCACATCTACAGCAACCACCACGAGCAGGTGGCGCTGCAGCTCAGCCGAGCGCCTTTTGCCTACCCCACGTTGCACATCAAGCGCAGACCGGTGTCGATCTTTGACTACGAATTTGACGACTTCGAGGTGCAGGGCTATGAATGCCATGGTGCGATCAAGGCACCCGTGGCGATTTGAAGGCAATGAAGCTGCACCTCATCTTTGCCCGCGCCGCCAACGGCGTGATCGGCAGGAACAATACCCTGCCGTGGCATTTACCGGAAGATATGGCCCATTTCAAGCGTTTGACGCTGGGCTGTCCGGTCATCATGGGCCGCAAGACCTGGGACTCGCTGCCACCCCGATTTCGTCCGCTCCCCGGTCGCCTCAACCTGGTCGTGACACGCCAGCCAGACTGGCAAGCCGAAGGCGCCTTGCGTGCGCCGTCATTGGCTGCAGCTTGTAGCCTGTGTCCTGCCGGCAGCGATGCCTGGGTGATTGGTGGCGCCGAGATTTACGCCCTGGCGGTGCCACTGGCCAGCACGGCGGTGGTCACCGAAATCGACGCAGCCTTTGACGGCGACGCCTTTGCGCCCCCATTTGGCCCCGAGTGGATAGAGATCGCCCGCGACCGGCAGGTTTCAACCGCGGGACTGAGTTTCAGTTTTGTTACCTATCGCAAGAACACAGGAGTTTGAAATGTCTGACCATGGTTTTCACGTACACGGCCCGCACGACCACGAACTGGAGCATGCCCAGCAAGGTGGCCACGGTGGCGAACATGGCGGCATGATCAACCAGATTGCCATGGTCACCGCCATCATTGCCACGGTGGGTGCAATTTTTTCGTACATGGGCGGCGCCACACAGGCCAATGCCGGCCTCTTCAAGAACAACGCAGCCATCAAAAAGACGGAAGCATCAAACCAGTGGAATTTCTTCCAGGCCAAGAGCACCAAACAGTCGCTGGCCGAACTGGCGCGCGACCTCGCGCCCGAAGATAAAAAGGCCACCTACCAGGGCAAAGTCGAGCGCTACGAAAGAGAGAAGAACGAAATCAAGGTGGTGGCCGACAAGCTCGAAGCCGATGCCACCGAATGGAACAAACAGAGTGACGAGCAGATGCACCAGCACCACCGCTGGGCTCAGGCCACCACGGTATTGCAGGTCTCCATTGCCCTCGCAGCCATCGCCTTGCTCACCCGAAAAAAGTGGCTGGAGTACGCCATGTTTGCCGTTGGCGCCGTCGGTCTGGTTGTGGGTGTCCTGGCGGCGCTACATATTTAATAGCTGATTACGCATACGGGACGGGAGCTAGCGGCCAATACTATGGCTTGCTGACCTCGTGCCCGACAACACCGCCGACCGCTGCGCCGGCACCGGCGCACAAAACACCGCCACACAGGATGTTGCCCGCGACGCCACCGATGACGGCCCCCGTCACGGTACCCTTCTCTTGCCTGGTCATGCCGGAACAACCGGCCAGAATGGCCAAAGCAATGGCCACAACGGCGGTCACTGAGTATGTCTGGATCGTTTTCATGGTGTTACCTCATTTCTGAACATTTATTGCAAAAAAACCGCTTCTGATCATCAGCGTTCAACCGGCAACCAGACTCATGGCGCGTATCTGTTGTAAGGGTTGAAGTGATGCACAAGTATGGGACGGACGCTGCGGTTTGGGTAGCGGACGACATCACCAGTCGCCGTAGTTGATGTCCTACAAGTGCGGTTCGCATGGCCTGATTCCCTGGGTCATGCATTACGACCTGGGCTCACCCCGCCGGTTGACAATCACTGTAGGGCCAGGGGGTGTCGTCATCTGCATGGCGTGCGCCTGTCCATGGAAGTTGTAGGTAACTTCCCAATAGGCGGGGCGCGTCTGGTTGGGCACGCTGGCGCAGCGCTGGACGTTCTGATTCTGCATCTGGGGTTGGCCGCTGTCGCGCCCCACCGTGGCACCCACGGCACCTCCAGCAATAACGCCACCGACGGTTGCAAGATCCTTGCCCCGCCCGCCACCCACCTGGTGACCGAGAATGCCACCGATGACGGCGCCAATAATCGCTCCGGGAACATTCGAGCTGCCTGGGTCCTGGGGAACCCGTTCTCGCTCGATCCAGCAACGCTGCTCAGTCGGCCCCATGACAGCACGTACCGATGTGACGGCCGCCTCATACAGCCGCTCATTCTGGCGCCGATGGCTGTCATAAACTGACATCGGCACCGGTGCATAGCGATTGTCCTCAACCCGCATGTTCGCGTTCACGATCCGCATGGATGAGACCCGATCATTCATGCCCATCGCCGCCAGCGAAGGATACCGTCCGGCACGCAAGACGACGCACCGGCCCCGATACCCCGCGTCCTGGCAAACCTCCCAACGGTCTCGAATAACCCAAACTGACGAAGCACGATCGTTAAAGCCATACTGCAGGAGGTTGTCTACAGGTTTTTGTGTGATGAAATACCGCCCCTGAAAACCTTCGTCTTCATAAAAACTGACTTGCGCGGTCACTTGCGCCGTGATGGCGATTGCGGCTATCGCCAGCGTAGTTTTCAATATTGCGTTCATGGATGTTTACTCTTGAAGTCATTTGGTGTCCAAAGTGTCTGGTGTGTCGCTCAACACGCATAGCGGACACCACCGCCAAGTGAGGTAGTTGATGTCCTACACCAGCCTGCTGGTTGACCGACTGGGCGCTGCGGGCCATTCAATCAGTGTAGGAATCGTCTGACAGGAAGACGCGCCTTGCACCGATGGCATTGCGGTGATTTCGACGGCATACTCAAAGGGAATCTTTATGTCTTGTCCACGTTCCGCATGTCACGGGCAGACTCTGGCCACCAGGAAAATATCGCAAATACATGTCAAAGCTCAAAACTTATATCGTTGAAGACAGCCCCGTCATTCGCCAAAGCCTGATTGCCACCCTGGAAGAGCTGGCACCGGTCGAGGTGGTTGGCATGGCCGAAGATGAGTTGACCGCAGTGCAGTGGCTCACCCGAGCGGAAAATCAGGTCAACTTGGTGATCGTCGACATTTTTTTGAAAAGTGGTTCTGGTTTGGGCGTGCTCAGGGCAATCAGCACAATGGCCCATCAGCGCAGGGTTGTTGTGCTGAGTAACTACGCGACCCCGGACATGCAGCGCAAATGCCTGGCGTTGGGTGCGGACAGGGTGTTCGACAAGTCCAACGATATCGACCTGTTGATCCAGTACTGCAACCGGCTGGAGTCAGGCGACAACGGCCAAGGCAAGCCGGAATAAGTGTGCCTGAATGGGCTTACTGGATCAAACCGTTTTTAAGCGCGTAATAGGTCAGGTCACTATTGGATTCAAGCTTCATTTTTTCCATCACCCGTGTGCGGTACGTACTGACGGTTTTGACGCTGAGTGACATGCTGACAGCCATGTGACCAATGGCCTCTCCCCGGGCAAGCCGCAAAAACACTTGCAATTCGCGATCAGAAAGGTGTTCATGACGGGGTTTGTCACCATCACCGCTCATCAAACCATCCGCCAGACGTTCGGCCACACCGGCGGTAATGTACTTGCGCCCACGACACACGGTTCGGATCGCCTTGATGATTTCTTCAGGGTCACAGTCTTTGTTCAGGTAGCCACTGGCACCCTGGCGCAGCAGTGTGGTGGCGTAATGGGCTTCGGGAAAACCGCTCAAAATCAACACCGGCAGGTCGGGCGCGCGTGCCTTGATACCTGCCAGCGCATCGACGCCACTCTGGTCGGGCATGGCGATGTCCATCACGATCACGTCAACCCCACCTTTGCGCACAATGTCGAGCGCGTCACGGCCATTCGCCGCTTCGGCGACCACAGCAAAGTCCGGCTGGTCAGCGAAAAACTGCCTCAACCCGGCGCGCACCATGGCATGGTCGTCAACAATTGCAATTCGAATCATGGTGTGGTGCAGCGTTCCATGCGTCATGATCCCATACTTTGGTGTGAGGACTGAAAATGGATTTCCTGAAAATCTTCAAGCGCAGTCAACTTTCCTTCGGATTAGCCTGTGTCGCCGCATTGGCGTTGATGTTCATCAGCGAAGGTTCGTATTGGCAGTCTGTTGGCACCCTCGACAAACTGGATGCGATGGCGACGGCACGCACACGGGTTCAGGACCTCCTCCAGAACATCCTGGATGCCGAAACCGGGCAGCGCGGCTACTTGCTGACCGGCCGCAAAGAGTACCTTCAACCCTATGAACAGGCACTCAGGAAATTCGACGAATCCTTCGAGTTTCTGAACCTGCACTACGGAGGGAAACCCGAATCCCAGGAGCTGCTTGGCCAGATGCGCGCCCTGACTCAAACCAAAATGGCGGGACTTGCGCAGACGATCAACCTGTACGACGAAGGCAAAGGTGAGGAAGCCATCAAAATCGTCTCAAGTGGCCTTGGAAAAAATCAGATGGATGCCATCCGGGCACTCAGTACCAATCTGCAAAACCATGAGATATCGAGCTTTCTGGAGGGCAAACAGAAGATTGATCAAACCCTGATGTTCAGTCGCCTGGGGGTGGCCGCATTGACCGCCATCAGTCTGTTGGCGTTATCGATGTATCTGCGCCAGGCCGCAGCACTCATCAAGTACGAGCTGGAGCTGAAACGCATCGGACAGGCCAGACGCGACCAGCTAGAAATCGAAGTCATCCAGCGCACGGCGCAGCTGATTGAACTCACCTACCATCTGCAGACTGCGCGCGAAGACGAACGCAACCGCCTGGCGCGCAACCTGCACGACGACCTGGGCTCGCTTCTGACAGCGGCCAAACTGGACGCCGCCCGAATCAAGCCACGCCTGGCCGGCTCCGCGCCCGAAACCCTCGAACTGCTAGCACATCTGGTTGGCACGCTCAACAGCAGTATTGCACTGGGTCGGCGCATCATAGAAGACCTGAGGCCCTCGGCACTGGGTAACCTGGGGCTGGTGGCAACACTCGAAATTCTGGCGCAGGAATTCGCCGAACACTCGGGCGTTGAGGTTCATTGCGCACTGGAACCCGCCCGACTCAATGCGGCAGCCGAACTGATGGTCTATCGATTGGTGCAGGAAGCCATCACCAACATCACCAAGTATGCGCGGGCCAGACAAGTCTGGATAACCCTGACTACGCACGATGGGCAGGTGGCAGTCTCGGTGCAAGACGATGGTGTTGGTTTTGATACCGCTGTGCCGTCAAGTTCTGCGTATGGGCTGATGGGGATGCGGTATCGGGTGCAGGCCGAAGGCGGGGTCCTGAATGTGGCGTCCACACGGGGTGCAGGTACCCTGATTCAGGCCAATTTGCCGGAATCGAAACCCGGCACCTTTGAGCACATGTAGTCATAGGGCTGCAAAGCCTTTTCGCAGAGACGACTGTCAGCAACATCCTACGTGGCTTGACGCAATTGCCCGACAAGCTTATGGCAAGGGGTCCTATCGCCGTAGTGGGTGTGAAAAGCCACACTGGGGACACCATTCACCACACAGGAATTGCCATGCTGCACTACGCCGTTGTTTTCTTCGTCATTGCATTGGTTGCCGCTGTTTTCGGTTTTGGTGGCATTGCTGCCAGCGCAGTGGAAATCGGCAAAATTCTTTTCATTGTGTTCGCCGTACTGGCCGTAGGCAGCTTCCTGTTTGGGTTAATTAAAAAAAGCTGAAACCGTTTCACACCATCCAAAGGACTCTCATGTTTACCAAACAATCCCCCGAACCATCCACCAAGCTGGCAGAGCAGGCCGCACCGCTGCTCGATCGCGCCACCGAGCAGATGAGTGCGCTGACGCAGCGTGGCGCAGACCATGTTGGCGAGGCATCCCGCCAACTGCGGGAAAAGGCCCGCGATGCCTCTGAGGGCACCGTGAACTACATCAGGCACGAACCGATCAAAGCGGTGTTGATTGCGGCGGCTACCGGAGCGGCCTTGATGGCTTTGGTCAGCCTGGCGAGCCACTCGGGAGATCGCCACTGATCCCTGCCAGCGAGATCGACACAATGCACTCCCTGCTCTACCTCGCTGCGAGCCAGCCGCAACTGCTGATGGACCACGCCGAGGCCTATACGGACCTGTTGGTAGAAGAGGTGGTTGCCGCATCGATCATCTGGAAGCGCAGGGCCTTGCTCACGGGCGTGGCGATTTGCTGCCTTGGGGTGGCGGCAGTCCTGGCGGGCGTCGCTCTGATGTTGTGGGCCGTTATTCCTGCAGCAAGCATTCAGGCGCCTTGGGCCCTGATCGGCGCACCACTACTGCCCACCATTGCAGCCGTGGGGTGCATGGTTGCAACGGGTTCAAAAGACGGTGAGGGTGTCTTCATCAACTTACGCCGACACATAAAAGCCGATATGACGATACTGCGCGGCGCAACCGCTTCATGAGTGCTGTCATGTCTGCGTCAGAACGCCTGGTGTTGTCACGCGAACGTTTGCAGAAGGCTTTGCGTTCGCATTTGGCCCCGCCTGGCATGCAAACACCTGTTGCCGACGGATCACTTGCCGCCTGGCTGGAGCGCCTGAAGTCGGTTCCGGGGGCCCATATTCTGATCGACGCCATCAGCATCTGGTGGCTGCACCATCCCCTGCACACAGGCGGTATGGCTGCCGCTGTGGCTGTCAAAACAGGTCTCAAACCGCTGGCGCAACGTCATCCGGCCGTGTTGATTGTGTGTGCAGCACTGGCAGGAGGCCTGCTGATCTGGAGCCGTCCGTGGCGATGGGTTCCCAAATCGGCCCTGTTTGCAGGGCTGCTGCCCCAACTGTTGACCGAGATCGTCAGGCCCCGGCATCCAGAAGCCTAGATGGTTGTTCTGACGTCGCGACACGGTGCAGTCCTACGCCATCACCCGTCTTGAGCCGATGGTGGTACAGCCCCAACACTTTTACAGTTCATTGAGCCCACAGGGTTTTCCGCCCAAAGGTGGTGGGGCTCATCACCACCACAACAAATCCAGGTAACTTTTACCTCTGCAGGAGATTCACCATGTACATCCGAACCACTCTCATTGCCGCTGTTGCAGCGGTTGCACTACTCACGGCGTCTGGCTGCGCAGTCACCCGCGGTCAGGAAACCGTTGGCGCCTATGTTGATGACACCGGGATTACCACCCTCATCAAAGCCAGGTTTGCGGAGAACAAGCAGGTCGACGCCACGGCAATCAGTGTCGAGACACTGAACGGCACGGTGATGCTGTCCGGTTTCGCCAAGAACAGTACCGAGAAAGTGACGGCAGAGAGCATTGCGCGCGGTGTCAGCGGTGTCAAGGTCGTCAAGAACGAAATCGCCATCCGTCCTTGAGCGATTGCACCAAACCTGCGGGGGGGATAATGCCAATGGGCCCTACATTCCCCAACCGTTAGATACCCGCAGAACCATGAAATTTGCCACCTGGAACGTGAATTCGCTGACCGTGCGCTTGCCGCAAGTGCTGGACTGGCTTGCGGCCAATCCGGTCGATGTGCTGGCGCTCCAAGAGTTGAAGTTAACTGACGACAAGTTTCCTGTGCAAGCCTTCACCCAGGTGGGCTACCACGCCCAATGGTTTGGGCAGAAAACCTACAACGGTGTAGCATTGTTGTCTCGTGAACCCGCCGGTGATGTCGTCAAAAATATTCCCGGTTTTTCCGACGACATGGCGCGGGTCATCACGGGCACTTTCGCGCTCCCCTCCCCAGACACCGGAACCCCGCAAACCGTTCGGGTCATTGGCGGGTATTTTCCGAACGGGCAGGCACCGGGCAGCGACAAATTTGAGTACAAGATGAGCTGGCTCAGAGGTTTGCGCGACTGGGTGCGGGCCGAGTTGCTTGTTCATCCCAATCTGGTGCTGATGGGTGACTACAACATCACGTTTGACGCTGCTGACGTTTGGGACCCGGTTGGCATGGAGGAGCAGATCCATTGCACCGAAGAAGAGCGTTACCACTTGCGTGCACTCATCGCGCTGGGTCTGCACGATTCATACCGGCTATTCGATCAGCCCGAAAAAAGCTACAGCTGGTGGGATTACCGCGACTTTGGCTTTCGCCGCAACCGGGGCTTGCGCATCGACCACATTCTGGTCAGTAATGCACTCAAGCCCCTGGTAAAAACCTGTGTCATTGACAAAACACCGAGAAAGAACGAGCGCCCCAGTGATCACGCGCCCGTTGTCGTCGAACTTCTACTCTAGGCCCAACTCCTGAATCTTGCGGGTGATGGTGTTGCGGCCAATACCAAGTTTTTGAGCGGCCTCAATACGGCGGCCACGGGTGTTTTGTAACGCGGCATGAATCAGCCTGGATTCAAAGCGGCGTGTGAGCTCATTCCATACATCTGAATGACCACTGGCCAGAAGCGCCAAGGCCTCCATCTCCAGATCATGCTCCCAAATCGCACCACTCACGCCCTGCTCTGGTGCTCTGGATACCGAGTCCGAGACAGGTGCCAATTCAGACAATGCCAGGTTCGCCGGCGCCGTGGGGATTGAGCTGTGACCTACTGCTTCAGCAATGCCTGCTGAGACATTTGCAGGAATGTGGTGTCTGACCATCACGTCGTCCGACGACGCCGCCAGCACCTCTGGCGGCAAGTCCTTGGGTTCAATCACCTGGGCTGGGGCCATCACTGTCAACCAATGACAGATATTTTCCAGCTGACGTACATTGCCCGGAAAAGCAAACGTGCTCAGACGCGCCAATGCCGCATCCGAGATTCGTTTGGATTCAATACCCAGTTGCAGCGCACTGACCCCCAGGAAATGACGGGTGAGCATGGCAATATCTTCAGGGCGCTCCCGCAAGGCGGGCAGGCGCAGACGAATGACGTTGAGCCGGTGAAACAAATCTTCACGGAACGCACCTTCGCGCACGCGCTGCTCCAGGTCCTGATGGGTGGCAGCAATCACCCGCACATTGGTTTTGACAGCCGAGTGCCCACCAACCCGATAGAAGTGACCGTCACTCAGGACTCGCAACAGTCGGGTCTGAAGGTCAAATGGCATGTCACCGATTTCGTCCAGAAACAGCGTACCGCCATCGGCTTGCTCGAAGCGGCCACGGCGCATGGTTTGCGCGCCGGTAAACGCACCCCGCTCGTGCCCGAACAGTTCGGACTCCAGCAGGTCTTTGGGAATGGCAGCGGTGTTGATAGCGACAAACGGTCCGTTCTTGCCGGCGTCACCCCGGGGTGAGTGCTTGTGCAGGGCACGCGCCACCAGCTCTTTGCCGGAACCGGACTCGCCCGTGATCATCACCGTCACATTGCTCTGACTCAAGCGACCGATTGCGCGAAATACGTCCTGCATCGCCGGGGCCTGGCCCAGCATTTCAGGTGCGGCAACGATGCGCTCCTGAGCGACGTCCTCGCGCAGGCTTTCTTCGACAGCACGCCGGATAAGCGCTACGGCCTTGGGCAAATCAAAAGGTTTGGGCAGGTATTCAAACGCACCGCCCTGAAACGCGGAAACCGCACTGTCCAGGTCAGAAAAAGCCGTCATGATGATCACCGGCAAACCCGGATGCTTGGCTTTGACCTTGTCGAGCAACTCCAGGCCCGATCCGCCTGGCATGCGGATATCGCTGACCATGATTTGCGGGCCATCATCATCGGTGGACGACTCCAGTGCCGTCAGCACATCCCGCGGATTTGTGAAGCTGCGTGTGGGAAGGTTTTCCCGCAGCAGTGCCTTCTCCAGAACGAAGCGTATGGACTGGTCATCATCTACGATCCAAATCGGCTTCATGTGATTTTTAACCCTTAGTCTTGCTGCCGCAATCCCGTCACGGCAACGGTATCGATAATTTGAAATCCGTACGGCCAGGCACGCTTTCACACTCGATCAAACCATGATGCTGTTGCACAAAGGTCTGTGCCAGAGTGAGGCCCAATCCGGAACCACCGTCTCGGCCCGACACCAGCGGATAAAAAATGCGATCCTTGATTGAATCCGGTATGCCTGGGCCGTTGTCGATGACATGCAATTCCAGTGCCAACCGGTAGCGCTGCTTGCCAAATGTTACTTGTCGCATCACCCGTGTGGAAAAAGTCAGGCGTGCATCACCCGCAGCAATTCGCTCAATCAAGGCCTGACAGGCGTTGTGCGCGATGTTGAGCACTGACTGAATGAGTTGCTCCCGGTCACCCCGAAATTCTGGGATCGAGATGTCATAGTCGCGCACCACCTGCAGGCCTTTGGGGAACTCCGCCAAAATAAGCGAACGCACCCGCTCACAGACCTCGTGAATATTCACATCACCCACCAGATGCGGCCGACGGTGCGGTGCCAGCAGGCGATCGACCAGGGTTTGCAGGCGATCCGCTTCATGGATGATGACCTGGGTGTATTCCTTCAAGCCCCTGGATTCAATCTCCATTTCCAGCAATTGCGCCGCACCACGGATACCCCCCAACGGATTTTTGATTTCATGGGCCAGATTGCGGATCAATTCCTTGTTGGCCTGCGCCTGATCAGCCAGGCGCTCTTCCCGATCCTGACGGGTTTGCTGCTCCAGAGGCAGCAACTCCACAATGATTTGATCAGATGATTCCGTTTGCGTCACGATCACATGGACCGGTACCGGGTCGTGATTGATCCGCTTGAGCCATGCGTCATAACGAAGCGCCGCAAACTCGTTACCACCCGCGCCTTCCAGCGCGCTCATCAGCAGATGCGGTTCGGTAAAGTGATCCGGGAAATGTGAGCCTTCAATCGTGCGCCGGGAAGTGCCCAGGGCGTCTTCAAGCGCGGCATTGGCGAACTGCACTGAACCATTGCTGCGCACAACCGCCACCAGCGTCGCCAGCAGATCGAACGACTGGAAGCGGGAGAATGTTGAGGCAACGACCGGGGCTGGTTTGGCAGGCTTGTTCAAGCCGTCTATTTTGCCGCAGTAACGCGTCCCAGTTCACGCCGGATGCCCGCAATATCGCTCTCATTGCGACTCAAACTGGCCTTGAGCTCGGCAATGCGATCCAGATATTTCTGGTTGTTACGTGATTCGCTGCCCTGCTTCTCGGGCTCCCCGTTGTTGTATTCCCGCACAAGCTCCACCTGACGGGCCTCTGCTTTCCTGAGTTCGGATTCCAGAATCTGGCGGGCATCCGAGTCGCGCGACTTTTGATCACCCGAATCAATTCGGGGTGTGGTCTGGGTCGCTGCGGCGACCCGCACTGCTGCATTGGCACTGCCATTTGGCCGGGTGCCCTGAATGACGGTGACGTTAGAGCCCTCCATCAGCTTGCACCCGCTTTTTTCAGCCGTGGGTTTGGTGTTGGTGTATTCGTTGCCGCACCGGTAGATCGGCTCCTGGGCAAAGCTGCCGGCTACAAAAAAAGTAGTCGCGATGGGAATGAATAAAGCATATTTCATGAGAACTCCGCGCATCAAGACAACGCAAGGGCGCGGCACCAGTATGCGCCAATTGGGGACGATATCAAACTTCCGGCTCTATCCATAAAGAAAAAGGACGGCCTAAGCCGTCCTTTTTCTGCAACAGGCTGTCAGAAATGACAACCTGTTCACAGGTCGCATTTACAGCGAGTAATACATATCGAACTCAGCGGGATGGGTAGCCATGCGCAAGCGTGTCACCTCCTGCATTTTGAGTTCAATGTACGCGTCAATGTAGGAGTCGGTGAACACGCCGCCCTTGGTCAGGAAACTGCGATCTGCATCAAGGCAGTCCAGCGCCTGGTCCAGGCTGTGGCAGACAGTTGGGATCAACTTGTCTTCTTCTGGCGGCAAATGGTACAGATCTTTGCTGGCGGCTTCGCCAGGATGGATCTTGTTTTCCACGCCGTCCAGACCAGCCATCAGCAAGGCCGAGAAACCCAGGTAAGGGTTCATCAGTGGATCCGGGAAGCGTGCCTCAACACGACGACCCTTGGGGTTGGCAACGAACGGAATACGAATCGAAGCAGAGCGGTTTTTGGCGGAGTAAGCCAACTTCACAGGCGCTTCAAAGCCAGGAACCAGGCGCTTGTAGCTGTTGGTGCCGGGGTTGGTGATCGCGTTCAGGGCACGGGCGTGCTTGATGATGCCGCCGATGTAGTACAGGGCGAAATCGCTCAAACCTGCGTAGCCGTCGCCAGCAAACAGGTTTTTGCCGTCTTTCCAGACAGACTGGTGCACGTGCATGCCGGAACCGTTGTCGCCAACGATGGGTTTGGGCATGAACGTCGCGGTCTTGCCATAGGCATGGGCCACATTCTGGATCACGTATTTTTGCAACTGCACCCAGTCAGCGCGCTGGGTCAACGTGCTGAATTTGGTGCCCAGTTCCATCTGGCCCGCATTGGCCACTTCATGGTGGTGAACTTCGACCGGAATGCCCAGGGCTTCAAGCACCAGGCACATTTCAGAACGCATGTCCTGGAAGCTGTCGACTGGCGGAACCGGAAAGTAACCACCCTTGACGGCCGGACGGTGACCTGAATTGCCGTGCTCGTATTCGCGCCCGGTATTCCAGGCAGCCTCTTCAGAGTCGATTTTGGAGAAGCAGCCCGACATGTCGTTGCCCCAACGCACACTGTCAAACACGAAAAATTCAGGCTCAGGTCCGAAGTAGGCGGTGTCGCCAAAGCCGGAAGCCTTCATGTAGGACTCAGCCCGTTTTGCCAGCGAACGCGGATCGCGCTCATAGGCCTTGCCGTCCGCCGGATCAACCACATCACAGGTCAAAATCATCGTTGTTTCTTCGAAAAACGGATCGATGTTGGCGGTGTTGGGATCAGGCATCAACTGCATGTCGGAGGCTTCAATGCCCTTCCAGCCGGCAATGGATGAGCCGTCAAATGCGTGCCCGGAGGTGAACTTGTCTTCATCAAAGTGGGAAACAGGCACGGTAACGTGCTGCTCTTTGCCACGGGTATCGGTGAAGCGGAAGTCAACAAACTTGACTTCGTTTTCCTTCACCATCTTGATCACGTCTGCGACGGTCTTGGCCATCAAATTCTCCTGTTGGGAATGGTTGTAAAAATGCTTCTGGTCTGGGAATGCAGTTTCTGTGCCAGCATGGCCTGTTCGCCACAAGGGCCCAACCCTCTATTCTGCCCTGACTTGAGGGCGACTATGCGTCACCGATACACGCTCCTGCGGCTTCTTCACTTCAGCAACAAATTTAATGCTCTATTTCGGTGCATTCACGAAATGCACCTAAAGCGGGATTGTCAGTTTCGCACCAATTCGGGGCCAAGCCCGGCATTGAATTCATGCAAACCAGCCAGCAGCGCCGGATAGGCCAGGCTGACCGCGCCGGGGGCGCCTTTGACACCCAATTCAATGTGGCGTCCATATTCCGGATGGTCCACACTGGGCAGACTGAAGACCTTCACGCCTTCAAACCGTTGTTCGATGGCTTCCATCAGCGGTGTAAGCGTGGCCTCCATCGCACCAAAGACGATGACCGACTTCTCGACCCAGGCCCCCACCTTGAACAGTGGCCGGTACAGGGTGTCCAGAACCCATTCCATCATGGGCCAGGCCATCACTGGAAAACCCGGCACGAAATGTATGCCCCCTTGCGTTCCTCGCGCCGCACCGGAACAGGAGAAACCCGGAATTTTGTTGTACGGGTTAGGAATGATTTGCGCCCCCACCGGAAACACGCCCATATTGAGGCGGTGAATGTTGTCGGGTCGATCCGGCTCATACACCGTGCCCTGCTCCCGGGCAGTGTCTTGCATGCGCTCCCGAATCAGCGCCTCGGCCTGTGGGTGCAAGGCCAATCCGACATTCAGGGCTTTGGCCGCACATTGGCGCGTGTGGTCGTCAGGGGTGGCCCCGATGCCGCCACAAGAAAAAACCACGTCGCCAGAGGCAAAAGCCCGCCTCAGCGTTGCCGTGATCCGGTCGCGCGAGTCACCAACATAGTCCGCGTAGTCCAGTTGCAGGCCCCGCGCACTGAGCAACTCGATGAGTTTGGGCATGTGTTTATCGGCACGTTTACCCGAGAGGATTTCATCCCCCACGATGATGAGCCCGAAACGGGGCCCGGTGTTTGCCGTGGATTGTGGGGATGAATCAGGAAAGGGGTTTGTCATTGGCGCAGGCGTCATCCAGCAATGCTATCGCGTTGTCAGCGCTGATTGGGGGTGTGGCCAGAGAAGCCGACTGCGCCCGCATGGTTTGCAGCGCGGCCAGGCAGTAGTGTGAGAACCAGAGGGATGAAAACGCAAACACCAGCGTGTAAATCCAGATGGCGATGGGTACCAGCACCACGAAGGCCGCCGCAAACAGCGCACCCGAAGCCCACACCAGACTGGGTGCGGCACCCAGATACCCGGTCATGACACCCATGCCAAACAGCCAGCCCCGGTGCCTGCGAATGAGCTCGCGGCGCTCCTCCTTGCTGGCGTGTTCAGCCAGCGCATCAAAAGCCATGACCCGGTAGGTGAGCCAGCCCCAGATCAGGGGCGGCAGGATGAGAATCAAGGGTGGCACCAGCCACAGCGGCACGGAGATTACCAGCGCCACGAGCGCGAGGACGGTTGAGCCCAGCGACCAGAATGCCCCGGCCAGCAGGGAGCCGCCCCGTTTGCGTTCCAGCGCCGGAAACCGGCGCTCGGCGACTAGCGCCACCAGCGCCGGCGTCATGAGCACGGCGACCATCAGCAGAGACAAGACCACGATGATGGGCGTCACCGCAAAAATCACCACCAGGGGTGCCAGGACAGTTTTGAGGCTGCCCAGACCAACACCCTGCAACCAGCCCCACACCGTCGTCACCAGCGTTGAGCCCTCGAGCGCCATGCGCACCCAGTCAATGGCAGGCTCCCAAAAGAAATAGCCCAGCCCCAGCGCCAGCCCGACCATCAGGATCAGCGGCAAAAAGGACAGCGCAATCACGCGCGGACGCATGCAATAGGCCACCGCCCGCCAGAAGGAGTCAAGAAACAGGTTCATGGAACAAGCATAACGCGCAAGCGGCGCAGGACTATGGTGGCGCGGCGGCTATCCGGGCCTTGAAAGCAGGATGCGTGCGCAGGGTCTCAAAACAAAACCCTTTTTCTTTCAATCCCATGATCAGGGGCTCCAGCACCGCCGGGGCCCAGGGATCTTTACGTGACCAGGTGCCCAGATGCGCCATCAGCACATCGCCGGGTTTGATGTCTTTCAGCGCTTTTTTGAGCAACATGTCGTTGCTGAACTTCTCGCTGGGCAAATCGTCCCCCAGTGCCCCTGCGGGTGACCAGCCCACGTGCTCAAATCCGCAGGAACGGGCGACCGCCAACAGCCTGGGCGACGTTTTCCCGCCCGGAGCCCGGAACAGCGGCAACGGTTTTTTACCGGTGTGATCTTGCAAACGCTCAGCGGCATAGGCAATTTGCCCGCAGTATTTTTTGGCATCCCAGGTAAATTCCCGCCCTTCAAAGGCACCGGAAGTCGGTTGCATGCGAAACATCGGCTGAACACCGGGCAGATCACCACGCCAAAGTACCCGGTCATAGGTCAGGGACGCCAATTCATGCCCCTCAGCAGCCCTCGCCTTCCACCAGGGCGCCCAGTGGTTGCCCAGACTGCCATCCCCGACACGCGTGCGCTCATTGGCGGCAAAAAAAGTGACTTTGACCTTTTGGCGGTTCAGCACATCCGCGACCAGGGGCGCCACGTCCATGTGGCCGGTCTCAAATGTCAGGTACAGCGGTTTATCACACTGATTTTGGGCATTAACCCTGGTGGAATATGCGCAGGCAGCTATACATATGATAGC
Organism: Pseudomonadota bacterium; assembly: GCA_041192445.1. Classification (GTDB taxonomy): domain Bacteria; phylum Pseudomonadota; class Gammaproteobacteria; order Burkholderiales; family Burkholderiaceae_C; genus Egaibacter. The sequence goes on from JBEEMW010000063.1 coordinate 52,934, forward strand.
AACCACGGCCACTGGCAATCGCTGCAGCGGTGCAACAGAAGATCGAATCCGGCTTGTGTTCATCATGTCAACTCACAGGCGGTTTCAACCGGCGATGCTGGCCAGATCAACCGCGCTCAGCCAGCGCCATTGCCCTGGGCCGAGGTCGTCGGGCAGCCTCAAGCCACCAATTTGGGAGCGATGCAGGCCCTCGACCCGGTTCGACACCGCCGCCACCATACGCTTGACCTGGTGGTATTTGCCCTCGGTCAAGGTCAGCCGCAGGTGATGACTGGCCACAGCCTCGCAGGCTGCCGCACGCACAGGCTTCGGGTCGTCGTCCAGCACCACCCCCTCCAGCAGTCTGGCCACCTGCCGGTCGTCCAGCGGGTGCTTCACCGTCACCTCATAGACTTTGGGAACATGGTGTCTGGGTGAACTCATGCGGTGGATGAACTTGCCGTCGTCGGTCAGCAAGAGCAGCCCTGTCGTATCCTGGTCCAGCCGTCCGACCGCCTGGACACCTTGCACCGCCGCTTTTTGAGGCCGCAGCCGCAAGGGTGACGGCAGCAAGGTATAGATGCTCGGGTAGGTCGATGGTTTTTGCGAACACTCGGTGGCCGTGGGCTTGTGCAGCATCAGGTAGGCCTTCTCGTGGTAAGGCCAGTCAACGCCCTGCACCCTGAACCGCAGGCCATTTGCTATAAATTCCATAGCTGCTTGCGCGCATTCCACGGGGGCTGATGGGCTATTTGACTCATAAACCTGAACCAGGCCCTGCTGGATGAGTCCGGCACATACCCGGCGGGTGCCGAAACCTTGAGAGAAAAGAATGTCTTGCAATTGCATCGCTTGAGTATCGCAAATCGGCCCGATTGGCGCCCAAAGTGTGGAAAAGTTCTTCTAATTGGCATTAACGCACACGTCAACGCCCCAATACTGTCCGGAAACTAGTTACACTTTTTTCAAATGTTGGGGATACCACATATGGACAGGTACTCGTTATGGATAGCGATAGGGTTGGCACTGCTTGCGGGCATGGCCGTGGGCCTGCTCGTTTGCAATTGGTGGATCAAAAGAGCTGCCAGCGCCAAGCGCCGTATTCCCCGCCAGTGGCCCTTGACCGTCAGGTCATTGGTCAACAGCAAAGAGCGCCGTGTATGGCGCTGGTTGGTACGCGCCTTTCTTGACCATCACGTGATGATCAAAATGCCGGTGACCCGGTTCACCATGCCCACGCAAAAAGACCAGAGCCAGCACTGGTTCCAGCTTCTGAGTGGTGTGTATTGCACGTTCACCGTGTGCACGGCTGAAGGTGTTGTGATCGGTTGCGTGGATGTGCCGGGCCCGTTGGGCCTGTCACTGAGCAACCAAACCCTCAAACACACCTTGTTGACCCAAAGCAGCATTGGTTATTGGGTGGTGGACCCCGACCATATGCCCAGTGTTTCCGAAATCCGGAGCGGCTTCATTGCCGACAAGGAAGCGCGGGCTGCAGAACGTGAACGGGAACGTTACGAGTCTCAATTCAACGTGAGCCGCGCGAATTTACAGGCAACAGTCACCCGCAAACGCCACGCCAAGCCGGAAACGTCAAGCCGCAATCAGGCTGAATCCGGTTTTGGCCAGGCGTCAAATTTCGGCAGTGACTCCAAACCCTATGACAGCCAACTCTCCGATGGCTGGCAACATGACTCCTTTGCCGCGCCCCTAGATAGCCGTGTCGCCGGGCTGCGCTGATCACGGACATAGCCCAAACGGCAGCGAAGCCAAAAGAACGATGCCGTTTACCGGACTACGGTAAACGGCATTGGACAGTATGGTGGTGGAGCTGGGGGGATTTGAACCCCCGTCCGCAAGCCTTGTTCGGGCAGATCTACATGTTTAGCGTTCTGATTTGAGTCTTGCCACTGGCATCGCGCAGTCGCACGCTATGCCAGCCGCCAGTACCCTATTGTCTTGCCCCCAACCAAGGTACCCGGTCAGGAGCCAGCCGATGAAATTATCTTTACAGCCGGGAGCGCCTAACTTGCGTTAGAAACCCCTTGCCCAGCCCATCGGCCTGCTGTTGTAAAGCTCACTGGCAATTAAGCAGCGAGTGCGAAACGTTCGTCGTTTGCAGTTAGTTTTTTTGAATCTGTTTTACGAGCGCATTCAGCTCGACATGCACCACACCGCGTCCGAACCCACGTCGAAACCAGTGCAGCCCCACATTGGCTATTTTACGCCACTGACGCCATTTACAAGGCCAGGCAGCAACGCCAGCAGGTCAAAAGGGGCTTTAATTTCAGCATGTGCCCCCCAAAGGGCCGTATTAGTTCGGTCGCCAAGGTAGCCATAAGTCGCGGCAACGGTCATCATGCCTGCCGCCAGGCCAGCCACGATGTCGCGTTCATCGTCACCGACATACACACAGCGGGCCGCTTCAACGCCCAATCGCCGGGCAGCCTCCAATAAAGGCGCCGGGTGAGGCTTGGCGTGAGGCGTGGTGTCGCCGCTGACCACCGCATTCGCGGTCGCAAACAATGGCATGGCACAGGTCAGGGGGTCGGTGAAACGGGCCGACTTATTCGTGACAACACCCCAGGCCACCTGTCGGGCAAGCAGTTGCTCAATGAGTGCAGGCACGCCATCAAAGACATAGGTGCGTTGCGTCATGCACCGTTCGTAGTTACAAAAAAACTCCTCCTTGAGGGCTGCAAAGTCTTGGTGTTCAGGTGTCAGGCCAAAGGCCACACTGATCATTCCGCGTGCGCCCGCACCAGCCAGGGGACGATAAAGCGAGTACGGCAAGGACGGCAGGCCCCGGTCGACCCGCATTTTGTCAGCGGCTGCACCGAGGTCTGGGGCACTATCAATCAGCGTGCCATCCAGGTCAAAGAGAACCGCGTCCACACCACTGAACCGATGCATTGAGCCCTTCACGCGACGGCACTCAGTGGTTTTTGTGTGGCGAAGAGATAATTCACGCCGGTGTCGCCGCTCATCCAATAGCGCTTTGTCAGTGGGCTGTATTCCATGCCACGCGTTTGAAGCAACTCGAGTTCTGCAGATCGACAGTACGCCGCCAACTCACTCGGACGAATCATTTTGGCGTACTCATGGGTTCCGCGTGGCAATAAATTCAGCAGGTATTCAGCCCCCACAATGGCAAATAAAAATGACTTCGGACTGCGATTGAGAGTGGAGAAAAACACCCACCCACCAGGCTTGACCAAAGTTGAACAGGCCCGAACGATGGATGCCGGGTCAGGCACATGCTCCAGCATTTCCATGCATGTCACGACATCAAATTTCGCAGGCTGCTCGGTGGCCAGTGCTTCTGCGCTGATTTCACGGTAGTTAACGTTGGGTGTTTGCGCTTCCAGAGCGTGCAATTGAGCCACCTTGAGGGCTTTAGTGGCGAGGTCGATACCCGTCGCATGAGCACCCTTTCGCGCCATGGCATCAGTCAGGATACCGCCACCACAACCCACGTCCAGAACCTGCTTGCCTTGTACCGGACACAACATGTTGATCCAGTCCAGCCGCAGTGGATTGATTTGATGAAGAGGGCGGAACTCACTGTCCTTGTCCCACCACCGGTGAGCCAACTCAGAGAATTTTGCGAGTTCCGCAGGGTCAGAGTTTACGATTGAAGACATTGTTTCATTATGCGCACAACACTAATCACATGGCCGCGCATGGTGAAACGCGACCCGGCTTACCAAACGCCCACAAAAAACCCCGCCGAGGCGGGGTTTTTTGTGAAGCCTGTTCAGGCAACTCGAGACTGGCTGTGCAAACGATTAGTTTGAACGGGTACCAACGACCTCAATTTCGACGCGGCGGTTTTTAGCCTTGCCTTCTTTGGTCTTGTTGTCAGCAACTGGCTGCTTCTCACCCTTGCCTTCGGTGTAAACGCGGTTCTTTTCAATGCCCTTGGACACCAAATATGCTTTCACAGCTTCCGAACGAGCCACAGAGAGCTTCTGGTTGTATGCATCGCTTGCATCTGAGTCGGTGTGACCAACAGCAATGATCACTTCGAGGTTGATTGCTTTGACTTTGCCGACCAGGTCATCGAGCTTGGCTTTGCCTTCTGGCTTCAACACCGATTTGTTGGTGTCGAAGAACGCATCAGCTGCATAGGTGACTTTGGTGGCTGCAGGAGGCTGTGGCGCAGGTGCGGGAGCAGGAGCAGGTTTTGGAGCCTCTACCACTGGAGCAGGTGCGGGCGCTGGAGCAGGTGCCGCTTCCATTGCTTTTGGAGCAACGATTGCACCGTCACAGCCAACAGCTGCCGTAGCAGGTGTCCAGCTGGCATCGCGCCAGCACAGTTCGCTGCCAGCGTTTTTCCAAACCATTTCGCTTCCGGCATTACGCCAGTTGTCAATGGACTGAGCACCAGCAGCCGTTGCCAGCGCTACAGTAGCGAGCAAAAAAGCCGCTTTATTCAAATTCTTCATAGTTCTCCTCTTGGGGAAAAAACCGCAGCGTCGCTGCGAATGGATTGGGCGCTCCGGATGACCACCATCCAGCGCATGACACGATTGTGCCACAGGCGAGCACTTGCACAAGCGCCCGGCACCCGTCCCGGCGTAGGACAAACAGCCGAGCGGGTCATGTGTTGTGACTTTGCGACATCGACTTTCCCTTAAAATCGACGTCTTTCCGTCGCAAAGCCCTTTTTCATGACTCAGTTCGCTAAAGAAACCCTGCCCATCAGTCTTGAAGAGGAAATGCGCCGGAGCTATCTCGATTACGCCATGAGTGTGATCGTGGGGCGTGCCTTGCCCGATGCACGAGACGGCCTGAAGCCCGTGCACCGGCGGGTGCTGTTTGCGATGCATGAGCTCAATAACGACTGGAACCGCGCTTACAAAAAGTCGGCTCGTATCGTCGGCGACGTCATCGGCAAGTACCACCCGCACGGCGACCAGTCGGTATATGACACGATCGTTCGCATGGCGCAGGATTTCTCCATGCGCCACATGCTGGTGGATGGTCAGGGCAATTTCGGCTCCGTAGACGGCGACAACGCTGCCGCCATGCGGTACACCGAAATTCGTCTGGCCAAGATCGCCCATGAACTGCTGGCCGATCTGGACAAGGAAACCGTTGATTTCGGCCCCAACTACGACGGATCCGAAAAGGAACCGCTGGTGATGCCCACAAGACTGCCCAACCTGCTGGTCAATGGCTCAGGTGGCATTGCGGTGGGCATGGCTACCAACATCCCGCCGCATAACCTGAACGAAGTGGTCGATGCGTGCCTGCACTTGCTGCGTAATCCTGACGCCAGCATTGACGAGTTGATGGAAATCGTGCCGGCCCCGGACTTCCCCACAGCCGGCATCATTTACGGCATCAACGGTGTAAAAGATGGGTATCGCACCGGTAGAGGCAAGGTCGTGATGCGCGCCAAATGCCACTTTGAAGATATCGACAAAGGCCAACGTCAGGCCATCATCGTTGATGAGCTGCCCTATCAGGTGAATAAGAAGACGCTGCAGGAGCGTATGGCCGAATTGGTGCATGAGAAAAAAATCGAAGGGATCAGCCACATTCAGGACGAGAGCGACAAATCAGGCATGCGCCTGGTGATTGAACTCAAACGCGGTGAAGTGCCTGAGGTCGTTCTCAACAACCTGTACAAGCAGACTCAGCTACAAGACACTTTCGGCATGAACATGGTGGCCTTGGTCAACGGCCAGCCCAAGTTGTGCAACCTGAAAGACCTGATTGAAGTCTTTCTGGAGCACCGCCGCGAAGTTGTCACGCGTCGTACGGTGTTCACCCTGCGAAAGGCCCGGGAGCGCGGCCACGTGCTCGAAGGTCTGGCCATCGCGCTGGCCAACATTGACGAATTCATTGCCATCATCCGCAACGCGCCGACACCCCCCATCGCCAAGATCGAGCTGATGGTCAAACCCTGGGATAGCGCGATGGTGCGCGAAATGCTGACCCGCACCCGCAGTGATGGTGGCGTCATCAACGCAGACGACTATCGCCCGGATGGCCTGGAGAGAAACTTTGGGATGGGCAGCGACGGCCTTTATCGCTTGAGCGATACCCAGGCCCAGGAAATCCTGCAGATGCGCTTGCAGCGCCTGACGGGTCTGGAGCAGGACAAAATCGTCAGCGAATACAAAGAGGTGATGGCCGAAATTGAGGATCTGCTGGATATTCTGGCCAAACCCGAGCGTGTCTCGGTCATCATCAGTGATGAGCTCACGGCCATCAAGCAGGAGTTTGGTCAAACCAAACTGGGCGCACGACGCAGTCTGGTTGAGCACAGTTCGTTTGACCTCAGCACGGAAGACCTGATCACCCCGACCGACATGGTGGTGACGCTCTCGCACAGTGGCTATATCAAGAGCCAGCCACTGAGCGAGTATCGGGCGCAAAAGCGCGGCGGCCGTGGCAAGCAGGCCACGGCAACCAAAGAAGATGACTGGGTTGACCAGCTCTTCATCGCCAACACCCATGATTACATCCTGTGCTTCAGCAACCGTGGCCGCCTTTATTGGCTCAAGGTCTGGGAAGTACCCCAGGGTTCGCGTGGCTCGCGCGGACGCCCCATCGTCAACATGTTCCCGTTGCAGGACGGTGAAAAAGTCAACGTGGTGTTGCCACTCACCGGCGAAAAACGCAGCTTTCCTGCTGACCAGTATGTCTTTATGGCCACCAGTATGGGCACGGTCAAGAAGACAACCCTGGACGAGTTCAGCAACCCGCGCAAAGCCGGCATCATCGCCGTCGATCTGGACCCGGGTGACTTCCTGATTGGCGCGGCGCTAACCGATGGCCAACACGACGTGATGCTGTTTTCCGATGGTGGCAAGGCTGTCCGTTTTGACGAAAACGATGTACGCCCGATGGGCCGCAATGCGCGCGGTGTACGCGGCATGATGCTCGAAGAGGGCCAGGGCGTCATCGCCATGCTGGTGGCGGAGGACGAGCAGCAAAGCGTGCTGACCGCCACCCTGAACGGTTATGGCAAACGCACCAGCATCACCGAATACACCCGTCACGGCCGCGGCACCAAAGGCATGATTGCCATCCAGCAATCCGAGCGTAACGGCAAAGTCGTGGCGGCCACCCTGGTACATACCGACGACGAGATCATGCTGATCACCGACAAGGGTGTGCTGGTGCGAACCCGCGTGAGCGAAATTCGCGAACTGGGCCGTGCCACTCAGGGCGTTACCCTGATTGGCCTGGACGAGGGATCCAAACTCAGCGGCGTACAGCGCATCGTTGAAAACGATGCCAACCCTTCAGAGATCGATCCGGGCACGAGCGAGCCAGCAGGCGAAGACGACCCCACCTGATGCAGCGGCCATACAACTTTTCTGCCGGGCCGGCAGCCATGCCGGGTGAGGTTCTCGAACAGGCGGCTGCGGAGATGCTCAACTGGCCCGACGCACAGGGGAGACCGTCTGGCATGGGCGTCATGGAGATGAGCCACCGTGGCAAGGAGTTCACGTCAATCTACAGGCTGGCAGAGTCTGACCTGCGCGAACTGCTGGCGGTGCCTGAACACTTCAAAATCCTGTTCATGCAGGGTGGCGGATTGGCAGAAAACGCGATCGTACCCATGAACCTGTCCGCCCTCAATACGCGGCAGGGCGCCACGACTGACGGCAAGCCCACGACAGACTTTGTCATTACCGGTATTTGGAGTCAGAAGTCGCAGTCGGAAGCGGGCAAATATGGTGTGGCACGCGTCGCGGCCAGTAATGCCGGTGACGGGCATACCGGGTTACCTGATCCCGCGACATGGCAACTCAGTGCCCATGCCAGTTACGTGCATATCTGCACCAATGAGACCATCCATGGCATTGAGTTCCATGCGCTGCCCGACCTGAAAGAGCTGGGCAGTGATGCGCCATTGGTCATTGATTTTTCGTCACATGTCGCGTCCCGCCCCGTGGACTGGAGTCGCGTCGGGCTGGCCTTTGGTGGCGCGCAAAAAAATCTTGGCCCCGCTGGCCTGACGCTGGTGATCGTTCGCGAGGATTTGCTGGGTCATGCCCTGGCCATCTGTCCAAGCGCCTTCAACTACAAGACGGTAGCCGACAACCAGTCGATGTACAACACGCCGCCCACCTATGCCATCTACATGGCGGGCCTGGTCTTCAAATGGCTCAAACGCCAGGGTGGGGTTACCGCAATGGAGCGCCACAGTATTGCCAAGGCAGCGCTGCTCTACCAGGCCATAGACCAGTCACAGCTGTACGAGAACCGGGTTGCACACCACTGCCGCTCCCGCATGAACGTGCCCTTCTTCCTGCGCGATGAGTCCCGCAACGACGCCTTCCTGGCCGGGGCCAACGCACGCGGTTTACTTCAGCTCAAGGGCCACAAATCCGTCGGCGGCATGCGGGCCAGCATCTACAACGCGATGCCTGCTGAAGGTGTTCAGGCTTTGGTGACCTATATGCGGGATTTCGAACGAACCCAGGCCTGATTCATGACCAAACCCGTTACCACCCTGCCCAGCCTCTCAGACTTGCGCGTCCAGATTGATGCCATCGATCAGCAAATGCTGACGCTGCTCAATAACCGCGCTTTGGTCGCCGAAAAGGTTGGTGAGGTAAAAAAACGCGAAGGCACAGCGTTTTTTCGCCCCGATCGCGTCGCGCAGGTCATTGACAAAATCCAGCAGGCCAACCCCGGCCCGCTGAAGGGTCCGCATGTGGCCGCCATCTGGCGCGAAATCATGTCGGCCTGCCTCGCGCTTGAAGCGCCCCAGCGGGTTGCCGTTCTGGGGCCTGCCGGCACGTTTTGCGAACAGGCCGCTATTGAGTTTTTTGGCGGCGCTGCCGACCTGATTTATTGCACCAACTTCGATGAAGTGTTTCACGCGACGGCAGCCGGCAGTGCACAGTACGGTGTGGTCGGCGTTGAAAATTCTTCCGAAGGCGTGGTGACCCGCTCGCTTGACCTGTTTCTGCATTCACCCACCCACGTCGTGGGAGAGGTCACGCTGCTGGTGCGCCACAATCTCTTGCGCCTGGAAAATTCGCTGGATGGCATCGAAGTCGTCCTGGCTCATCCCCTGGCATTGGCACAGTGCCAGGCCTGGTTGTCCAAACACCTGCCGCATGCCGAGCGTCGCCCGGTTTCCAGCAACGCGGAAGGCGCCAGACTGGCAACAACCAACCCGGCCTGGGCAGGATTGGCCAGCGAGCGGGCCGCAACCCAGTTTGGCCTGCATATCGCCTCTCACGCCATTCAGGACGAGGCCTACAACCGCACCCGTTTCGCCATCATCTGTCTGCCCCAAACCCTGGGCATGCCACCACCGTCGGCCAATGACTGCACCAGCCTGATTGTGTCGGTACCCAACAAACCAGGTGCCGTTCACGACCTGCTGGTCCCGCTCAAAACACATGGGGTGTCGATGACCCGGTTTGAATCGCGTCCAGCACGTACAGGCCAGTGGGAGTATTACTTCTACATTGACCTTCAGGGACACCCCTCCCAGCCCCACGTCGCCAGCGCCCTGAAAGAACTTCAGGGCCTGTGCGCGTTTTACAAAGTGCTGGGAACCTACCCGGTGGGCACCTGATGCCATTCATCATAAGGAAACAGCATGTTTGAACAACTCGGGCTGATCGGTTGCGGCCTGATGGGCGGCTCGTTTGCACTGGCCCTCAAACGCGCTGGCCTGGTCAAACGGGTGGTGGGTTACAGCAAATCGCCTTCAACGACCGAGCGGGCGCGCCAGATGGGTGTCATCGATGTGGAGGCCCCGTCTGCCCTGCTCGCCGTGTCGGGTGCCGATATTGTCCTGATTGCTGTGCCGGTAGCGTCCACCGAAGCCACCTTCAAGGCCATCAAGCATCTTGTCACACCCAAAATGTTGATCATGGACGTGGGCTCCACCAAGCGCGATGTGATCGATGCCGGACGCCGGGCGTTACGCGAACACATTGGTTCGTTTGTACCGGCCCACCCCATTGCAGGCCGTGAAGTGTCGGGTGTTGAACACGCTGATGCCGACCTGTACCACGGCAAACAAGTCATCCTGACCCCGATAGAGCGCACCTTACCCACCCAAATGCAGCAGGCCATCGATGTCTGGACCGGTCTGGGCTGTCGCGTCGTGACCATGTCGCCCGAGGCGCACGACGCAGCGTTTGCCGCAGTTAGCCACCTGCCCCACCTGATTGCATTTGCGCTGATGAACGCGATCTCCAGCCAGCCTCATGGCAAAGATTATTTGTCTCTGGCGGGTCCGGGGTTCCGCGATTTCACCCGCATCGCCGCCAGCGACGCCAAGGTGTGGCGCGACATCATGATTTCCAACCGCGAAGAGCTGTTGGCGCAGTCCAAAATTTTCCAGCGCAGCCTGCAGGCCCTGGAATTGATGATCTCCAGCGGCAACAGCGAAGCGCTTGAAGGCCTGATTGACCAGGCCAGCCTGACCCGCGCCAACTGGACCATGTCCAAAAATCAAAAGTAATGTTCGCCACCGAGTTTCTTGACATCCCGCCATTGGCCAGCGCGGGAGGCACTGTTGTGCTGCCTGGCTCCAAAAGCATTTCCAACCGATTGCTCCTGCTCTCTGCCCTGAGCCAGGGGACCACCACGCTGCACGATCTGCTGGACTCAGACGATACCCGCGTGATGCTGGATGCCCTTCGCAAGCTGGGCTGTGGGGTGCGTCAAACGGGCACCACCGTGGCCATTGACGGGCTGGACGGTCAGCTCAAGAACACCCAGGGCGACCTGTTCATGGGGAACGCCGGCACAGCCATGCGCCCATTGACAGCCGCATTGGCGGTGTTGGGTGGCAGCTTCAAATTACACGGTGTGCCGCGGATGCATGAGCGCCCGATTGGTGACCTGGTCGATGCTTTGCGCCAACTCGGTTGTGCCATCACCTATCTGGGAACGGATGGCTTCCCGCCCCTGCAAATTGCGGCACCGTTATTGTCTCTGGATGACCCCATCCGGGTGCGGGGTGACGTCTCCAGCCAGTTCCTGACGGCGCTGCTGATGGCCTTGCCACTGGTTGCCAGGAAAGACATCGTGATCGAGGTGGTGGGTGAGCTGATTTCACGCCCCTACATTGAAATCACCCTCAACCTGCTGGCCCGTTTTGGCATTGCAGTTACACGTGACGGCTGGCAGCGCTTCACCATACCGGCCGGTTGCAAATTTCAGTCTCCCGGTGAGGTTTATGTTGAGGCCGATGCCTCATCTGCTAGCTATTTTATAGCGCTTGGTGCAATAACGACGGGGGCTAATGGCCAAAATGGCATAAAAATTGAAGGCGTCGGCGCGGATTCCATTCAGGGTGACATCCGGTTTATTGAAGCCGCCCAACTGATGGGTGCGCAGATCCAAAGCGGCCCCAACTGGCTGCAGATTCAGCGCGGCGCCTGGCCGTTGCGGGCCATCGACCTGGATTGCAACCACATCCCCGATGCCGCCATGACACTGGCCGTGATGGCCCTGTACGCCAATGGCACAACCACCTTGCGCAACATCGCGAGCTGGCGCGTCAAGGAAACTGACCGCATTGCGGCCATGGCCACCGAGCTCCGCAAATTCGGTGCGCTGGTGGAAGAAGGTGTTGACTACATCCGCGTCACACCCCCGGCATCCAGCGAACACTGGCGCGCGGCCAGTGTTCACACCTATGACGACCACCGCGTGGCCATGTGTTTCTCGCTGGCGGCATTCAATCCGGCCGGTCTGCCCGTGCGCATACAAGACCCCAAGTGTGTTGCCAAAACCTACCCCGACTATTTTGAGACCCTGTTTTCTGTTGTCACAACCCCGGTGCAGGCCATCCCCGTGATTTGTGTGGATGGCCCCACGGCATCTGGTAAAGGCACGTTGGCGGTGGTTTTGGCCAGGCAGCTGGGCTATCACTTCCTGGATTCCGGCTCCTTGTACCGGATCACGGCCATGGCCGCCGGTCAGGCCGGTCTGGCGCTGGACCTGGACCACGCCCAGGCCATTGCCAACCTCGTAAAAGGCCTGAGCATCCGGTTTACCGACGGCCGGGTTCTGGTCAACGGCATTGATGTCAGCGACACCATCCGTACCGAAGAAGCGGGCATGAATGCCTCCAAAGTGTCTGCCTTGCCCCAGGTTCGCCTGGCGCTCATTGATTTGCAGCACAGTTTTCGTCAGTTGCCGGGCCTCGTGGCTGACGGACGCGACATGGGCACCGTGATTTTCCCGCAATCCACCCTCAAGGTTTACCTCACCGCCAGTGCCACCCGGCGCGCCGAGCGGCGTCATAAACAGTTGATTTCAAAGGGAATTTCGGTTACACTCCCATCTCTTCGCGCTGATCTGGAAGCGCGTGATGCAAGGGATTCGTCCCGGACCGTTGCGCCTCTCAAGCCAGCGCAAGATGCCAGGCTGCTGGACAACTCTGATTTGACGGTTGAACAATCCGTTGATGAAGTGTTGAACTGGTGGCAAGGCAGTCAGCCGTTCAGCCCCTGCTGAGCGACGGCAAATAGGCCAGCGCCTGTCGCTCTGGTCGCGGCCCACGCAGCTCCCATCGCGCATCAAGCGCACCGGCTGTGTGGTTCAACAACTTAACCCCGCGGATCTATCCGTAAAAAAATGTCTGAATCTTTCGCAGCCCTATTTGAAGAGTCACAAAAACGCTCTGAAACCCGTATTGGCGAAGTCGTCACCGCTGAAGTTGTTCGTATCGAACACAGCTTTGTTGTTGTCAATGCCGGTCTCAAATCCGAGGCCTATGTTCCTTTGTCCGAATTCAAAAGCGACAAAGGCGAACTTGAAGTCCAGGTCGGCGAATTTGTATCTGTGGCGATCGTCGCTATGGAAAATGGCTACGGCGACACCATCGTCAGCCGCGACACCGCCAAGCGCCTCGCTTCGTGGATGTCCCTGGAGAAGTCCCTTGAGTCCGGCGAATTCGTAACCGGCACCACCAGCGGCAAGGTCAAAGGCGGCCTGACCGTTCTGGTCAATGGCATCCGTGCCTTCCTGCCGGGTTCACTCGTCGACACACGTCCTACCAAGGATCTGTCTCCGTACGAGAACAAGACCATGGAATTCAAGGTCATCAAGCTCGACCGCAAGCGCAACAACGTCGTGCTGTCACGCCGCGCCGTGGTCGAAGCCAGCATGGGCGAAGAGCGCGCAAAACTCATGGACACTTTGAAAGAAGGTTCTGTGGTGCGCGGTGTGGTGAAAAACATCACCGAATACGGCGCATTTGTGGACTTGGGCGGCATCGACGGCCTCTTGCACATCACCGACATGGCGTGGCGTCGTGTTCGCCACCCTTCCGAGGTGGTCACTGCTGGTCAAGAAATCAGCGCGAAAATTCTCAAGTTTG
>JBEEMW010000064.1:0-33089 GCA_041192445.1 Pseudomonadota bacterium
CACCCAATGTGCCGCCGTACGACCACTTTGAAATCCGGCACGATGGCATCGCAACGCTGTGCCCGGAAAACATCACGGTTTTGGCCTGTACCTCGGGGGTTGTGCCATGCCCGGTCGCCAACCTGGTTTACACCGGCAACCTGACGGGCTCGGTGACTACCACGCCGGCAACGCCCGTGGTGACCGATACACCCGCCACATTTTCTGTGGGGTCTGCCGGTGCCACACCGACCGTTGTACTGGTGGGAACCGCGCCCGGTGGCACATACACCCTGGGGTCCACCGGCCTGAGCACCTTGCCATTGAATGGAACAAAGTGCTGGAACACCGCGACGAGTACCCAAAGTTGCGCTTTCGAGGTGCAAAACACGCCCTGTGTCAGTGGTTTCGAATGCATGGAAACCGGTCTGACTTACAACAACCTCACCACCACACCCACAGCCCGCAACCCGCTGTACACCAAGCTGGCCGCAACCAATTTCAAGTTTGACGTGGTGGCCCTGCAGACCAGCGGTGCGCTGGCGTCGACCTACACGGGCGCGAACGTGACGGTTGAACTGTTTGACGACAGTGCCGCAACCCGCCCGGCTTGTGGCGCTTACACCGCGCCGGTGGCCACGCAGACCATCGCCTTTGTGGCAGCTGATGCCGGGCGAAAAACACTGGGCGCGAACTTCAACCTGCCCAACGCCTATCCCAAGCTGGTGTGCCGGGTGCGCGACACCGCCCTCAGTGTTTCGGGCTGTTCATCGGACGATTTTTCGGTGCGGCCGACTGCACTCACCATCACATCAAGTGCCAACGCCGACAGCTCGGGCACGAGTACCAGCACCTTGTCACCCATCAAGACTGGGGCCAACTTTTCACTGACTGCTGCCAGTGCAGTAGCAGGCTACAACGGCACGCCGGTTGTGGGCACCCCGGCGGCCCACGCCGGGGCTGTCGTGAACGGCGTCATGTCAGGTGGGTTTGGCGCGGCGGTTGCAAGCTCCGGAACCGCAACCGGTACCTTTACCTACTCCGAGGTCGGGTATTTCCGTTTCAGTGCCAACGATGTCCATGACGATATGTTCACCGCGGTGGATCAATCGACCGATTGCACCAACGACTTCTCCAACACCGCGCCGGTCAGTGGTGTGGACGCAGGCAAGTACGGTTGCAAGCTTGGAAACGCGGTGGCAACCAACTACTTTGGCCGGTTTATTCCCGACCACTTTGCCATCACCCCCGCAGGCCCCGCGGCCGCCTGCACAACGCATCCGGCAGCGGCTGGCAGTTACATACCCGTTGACTTCACGTATTTTGATCAAGACGGGTTTGCCACACCGTTCACCATCACGGCGCAAAACTCGGCCAACACCACGACCCAAAATTATGCGGGTGGATTTGCCAGACTCGGTTTGACAACCTGGAGCAACTTCGGCTTTGGCACCACCACCGCTTTGCCTGCTGGCGCTGTGTTGTCCTCGTCCTCGGTGGCACCATCGGGCACCTGGGTGGCAGGACAGGCCAATGTCTCCGCGCGCCACAAAGTCTCCCGACCGACAGCGCTCGCTGCGCCAACGGGTGTGACGGTGAATGCCTTGCCGGTGGACCCGGACGGGGTGACGCTCACCTCTGCCGTTGCCGTAGCCAGTTCGCCAACGTCACTGCGGTTTGGGCGGTTGCGCCTGGGCAATGTCCTGGGGCCTGACACCCGGGATTTGCGAATGCCGATGGAAGCGCAGTACTGGAGCGGGACGTCTTTTGTGCGCAATATGGATGACAGCTGTACCGTGGTGGCAGCCAGTGCCTGGAGTTTTGGCAATTACGTGAAGAAACCCCTGTCCATGACTTTTTCACCATCTGCGACCGACAAGACACTCGCAGGTGGGGTCAACTATTTGCAAATTGGCAAGCCGACGGGTGGCCGTATAACGTTCGACGCCAGCATCAACCTGGCCACCACGGGTGCGGAGATAGCGGCCTCGTCGTGCCTGAAAAATCTGTCCTTGGCGTCGCCCACTCGTCCTTGGGCACCAACGGTGACCACACCGGCGCCCAGCCCATTGCGGCCAAGTCTGGTCTACCTGGCAGGGCAGTGGTGCGACACGACACCCACCAACAACCCGTCAGCCCGCGGCTCGTTTGGTTTGTATCGGGGTGCCGAATCCCTGGTGTTCCAGCGCGAGAACTACTGAGCAACAAGCCTGCAGTCTTTGCGGGCTTGCCGAAAAACAAGTCTGGGCGCGCTTATGCCGTCATTTTCAGGCTTTGATTCTTGCGAATTTTCGCAAAATCAGTGGCAACAACATACTTCCTGTTTCCTATGCAATTGCCCTGGTTTCGTTCCAAATCGTCTGATCAACTCGTGGTGTCATGGGTTGGCAAGACGCTGGCATTTGTGCGAGCCCGTGCCCAAAAGGATGGCATGTATGAGGTGCGACAGTTTGGCGTGGAGCGCCAGGCTGATCTGAGTACCGAGGATTTCATCAAACGTTTGCAATCCATTGGCCTCAAAGGCGCACAGGTGCGTGTGATGTTGCGCCCGGAACAATACCAGTTGCTCCAGATTGAGGCGCCCGGCGTTGCCCCCGACGAGCTGCGTGCCGCAGCGCGTTACCAGATCAGGGACATGCTGGATGTGCATGTGGACGACATCACGCTGGACGTTTTGCGTGTGGGTGATGGCCGCCAGAAAGGTGTCGCCCATTTGTTTGTGGTGGCCGCCGCCAACGCCACTTTGCGTGATGTGCTCGAGTTGGGGCAGTCGCTGGATTGGGATGTGTCGGTCATTGATGTCCAGGAAACCTCCCAGCGCAACCTGCAAAACCTCCTGGCCAGCCGCAATGGTCAGGTCGACCGTGCCCACGCTGCGCTGGTTCTGAGCGACGAACATCAGGCGGTGTTGACCATCAGTGCCAATGAAGAATTGTTTTACACCCGGCGACTGGAATTGCCCCCCGGATTGTTGGCCGGGTCCTGGGCGCAGCCGGGCGACACCTCTTTAACGGCAGGGGACGCGTTCGCCCCAGTGGGTGAATATGTGCCCGATTACAGCGTGAATGGTGCGTCTTATGGGAATGACTATTCACAAACTGCTCTGAACCAGTCTGCCCCCGGCATGGCTGACTCGGATGCGGGCGACAAAGCCCAGCGGTTTTTGGTTGAAGTGCAGCGTTCTCTGGATTTATGGGATCGCTCCTGGTCCAGCATGCCGCTGGCCAGCGTTCAGGTTTTTGCTGGCGAGCAATCGGCGGAACTTGCACAGTGGTTGACGCGTGAGCTGGGCTTGTCCGTCGTCGCCATGGATGCCATGACCCTGTTTCCCGGCTTTGAAGGCGGTACCCCGGGTGACCGCAGCTTGTGCTGGCCGCTGCTGGGCACGCTGATGCGCGCTGAAAGCCGCAAGCTTTGATGGATTGACCCAATGGCCCAACAAATCAATTTGTGCACGCCGATTTTGCTGACGCAAAAGCGTTACTTTTCGGCTCAAACCCTGCTGCAATCCCTGGCGCTGTTTCTGGTGCTGGGTGGCGTTTTGTGCGCGTACTGGGTGATGAGTCTGAACTCAGCCAGTTCTGGTCTCAAAAAAACGCTGGATGCGCAGGCCCCCGAGCTTGCCAACCTGCAAGCTGCCGTTGCGGCCAGCAAAGCCCTCGCGGGTTCAAGCGAGGTTGCCTTGGCGCAAGAGGTGCTGGTTAGCCGTGCCGAGCTGGCGCAGCGGCAGGCGGTTCTTGATGAATTGCACCGGGGCGTCTTTCGCGACGGACGGGGCCATTCGGCACGGTTGCAACTGGTCGCCACCTCGATACCGGGCCAGGTTTGGGTGACGGACGTGAAAGGGGACGAAGCCCGGCTTGAGGTCAGCGGTTTTACGCTGGAGCCGGCCGCACTCAATGAATGGGTTGCCAAATTGTCTGAGAGCCCCTTGCTGGAAGGGCAAAAACTGGCAACGGTCAAAGTGGAGAAGGTCAAAACGGAAGTGGCTGCGACCCAGGGCATGACGCCTCAGACGCTGGCCGCGACCCAGCTTGCCCTGTCTGTGCGCCGACCTTTGTGGATGTTTACGCTGGTGGTTGCAACGGCTGTGACGCCGGTTGGTGCGGCGGGAGGAAAAACTTGAAAAATTGGTGGAAGCTCCAGTCGACCCGAATCAACAGCCTGACGCTGCGGGAGAGGGCGTTCCTGCTCTTCTCCGTGATGGCGGCCCTCATTGCGCTGGCCGATGTCGGGTGGTTGTCACCCGCCCAGACCACACACAACCAGCTCAAACAGCGCTTTGCCAAACAAAGTGCCGAGCTGGAGCGGCTGCGCAGCGACGTGAAAGCGGATGCCGCCAAGCCCAATCCAGCCAAGCTGGCGCACGACGAGTTACTTCAGGTGCAATCGGAGATTGCTGCCGTCAACGGGCAAATCAAGCTGGCTTCCAGTTCGGCAGGCCAGGGTACGCCGCTGGCCCAGGTGCTTGAGCAGTTTCTTCGTCGCTACGGCGGTTTGACTCTGCTGCGTACCACGACCCTGTCACCAGAAAGCGTGGTTGCGAAGGTGGGGCAGGGGGCCGGTGTGCCGGTTGGCCTGAGCCGTCAGGGCCTGGAGCTGACCGTTTCAGGGCCCTATGCCGAGCTGGTGGCTTATGTCCAAACGCTTGAAAAAGCCCTGCCGACCCTGCGCTGGGGGACCTTGCGCCTGGCCAGCGACTACCAGCCACCGCAGCTCAGCTTGCAGGTATTTGTGATGGGGGGACAGCCATGACGTCGCGCGCGGTGTGCCGGACCCCGTGTTTCAGCATCGTGCCAATGCTGTTGCTGATGCTGTGCGCTGCGGCTCACGCACAAAGCCCGCGTGACCCAACCATGCCACCCGTTTCAGCGCTGGCGCCCGAGCGGGCGGCGAGCGCCGCAGCAGCGGCAGATGAGATGCGCCCCTTGTCGGTTCTGATTCGTGATGGCCGGGCGTTTGTTGTCGTCGGGACACGACTCTACGCGCCGGGCCAACTGTTGGGGACCGCCCGAATTGAGCGCATTACTGAAACCGAAGTGTGGTTGCGTGAGGGCAAACAGCTGCGCAAGGTGCAATTGTTTGCCGGGATTCAACGAAGCGTTGCCTCTGCGCGCCCGGTTGGCAGTGCCAAGGTCTCACCATGAGCTTGGTGTATCCATTAGAGAGAAAGAGATCATGAAAAAAAACTCCTTGTCCAACACCGCCGGGTCGCTTGAGCAGCACCTGAACGCCGGCCGCGCCGGTTGGCAATTGACCGCGCTGTGTGTTGCCGTGATGCTGTTGTCGGGCTGCGCCTCAAACCGGCCGCTGCGAACACCTGACGTTGGCGCCGCTGTCCGGGCCGAGTTAACCCCGACCCCGCCCAAAATGCTGTCTGTTCCGGCCAGCATCAGCGAAGCACTGGCCGAACCCGCACCGCCCGTGGTGCCGGTTGCGCCTGAGCCCCGGCTGGACCTGCTCGTCAACAACGCGCAGGCACGTGAGGTGTTTCTGGCCATTGTGGCGGACACGCGTTACAGCATGTTGATGCACCCGGATGTAACGGGCGCCTTGTCCGTGACGCTGCGTGGTGTCACGGTCAAGGAGGCGCTGGAGTCGATCCGCGATGTCTACGGTTATGACTTCAAGATGGATGGCCGACGCATCACCGTGTATGCACCGACCTTGCAGACCCGCATTTTCACGGTGAATTATCCCCACGGTGAACGCCGCGGCAGCAGTGACCTGCGCGTGGCGTCGGGTGCGGCGCTGGTGAGTGGCTCTGGCAGCGGTTCCACCGGAGCCACGGGTGCCTCTGGATCAACCACGGGGCAGGCCAGTACCGGGCAGCAGCCTGAGAATAGCCGGGTCTCAACCAGTTCCAAAACGGATCTTTGGGCAGAGTTGACCGATGCGGTGAAGAGCCTGGTGGGTGGCGGCGTCGGGCGCAGTGTGGTGGCCAGCCCGCAGGCCGGCATCATGGCCGTGCGTGGCATGCCGGAAGAACTGCGCCAGGTCGAAACCTTTCTGAAAGCAGCCCAAATCGCCGTTGAGCGGCAGGTGATGCTGGAGGCCAAAATTGTTGAAGTCGAACTGCGTGACGGCTTTCAGAGCGGTGTGAACTGGGCTGCCTTTGGCACCACCGGCAGCTCGACGCTTCTGGGTGGCGTGCTGGGTAGCGGCCTTGCAACCACAAACCCCTTGCTCCAGTCGGGCAACACGGTGTTACCCGGTGTGGTCCCCATCCCGTCTGTGGCGGCTGGGGGTGGCCTGTTTGGGCTGGCCCTGTCAACCAGCCGGTTTGCCGCCGTGCTGGGTTTTCTGGAGACCCAGGGTGATGTGCAGACGCTGTCCAGCCCGCGCATTGCCACCATCAACAATCAAAAAGCGGTGCTCAAGGTGGGCAGTGACGACTACTTTGTGACCAACGTGTCGGGCGGCTCGACAACGGCTGCAACGGCCAGCTCGTCGGCCAGCACAACCTTGCCAACCCTGACGCTGACATCCTTCTTCTCGGGCATTGCGCTGGATGTCACCCCCCAGGTTGACGACGCCAACAACATCATGCTGCATGTCCACCCGTCGGTGACCACCGTGGTGGAAAAGACCAAGCAGGTCGATCTGGGCAGCATTGGCAGCTATCGCCTGCCGCTGGCTTCCAGCAGCGTGAACGAGACCGACACCATGGTGCGTCTGCAAGACGGCGCAATCGTGGCGATCGGGGGGTTGATGCAGCTGGAGTCCAATCGCAGTGCGTCAGGTGTGCCGGGTTCATCCGGGTTGCCGGTTTTGTCATCCCTGCTGGGCAATCGCGCCAACACGGGACGAAAAAAGGAGCTGATTGTGTTGATCAAACCCACGATTATTCGCACTGCGCAGGATTGGGAGCAACAAAACAAGCTGGCGCGCGCCAGCCTGGACGACATGGATACCGCACGCAGCCGGGTAGTCCGGCTGGACGGTACGCTGGAGAAAACACCACCCAAAGCAGTTGCCCAGTGATGTACCTGCAGCATTTCTCGCTGCGTGAGGCGCCGTTTTCGATCACGCCGGATACGGCCTTCTTTTACCCGCATGAAGGCGCCCAGGCGGCGCTCAACACGTTGCTGGTGGCGCTGCGAAGTGGCGAGGGATTCCTCAAAATTGTGGGTGAAGTGGGATGTGGCAAAACGGTGTTGTGTCGCCAGTTGCTGAAAACCTTGCAGTCAGAGTGCGTCACCGCCTACATTCCCAACCCGGACATGGAGCGTGCCGATCTGCTGCTGGCGCTGGCCCGTGAGTTGGGGGTGGCGCAACCGGCCGCGACAGCACGGTATCAGCTGCTGGATGTCTTGCAGACCTGTTTGCTGCAACATGCTCAAGCGGGCAGGCGCGTGGTGGTGTGCATCGATGAGGCCCAGGCGATTCCCCTGCGCACACTGGAGAGCCTGCGCCTGCTGTCGAACCTGGAAACCGAAAAGCGCAAGCTGTTGCAACTGGTTTTACTGGGGCAACCGGAGCTGGATGCCAAGCTGGCCCACCCGGAAATCCGGCAACTCCTGCAGCGCATTACTTTCAGTGAATACCTGGGACCCATGGCGGCGCAGCGAGTGCCAGCCTATCTGTCTCACCGGCTGGCCACGGCGGCACGGGACAGTGCCACCGATGTGAGTGTGTTTGAGCCACGCGCAGCGCAGGCCCTGGCGACCTACAGTCGGGGTGTTCCGCGACTGCTCAATGTGCTGGCCCACAAATGTCTCATGCTGGCATATGGCGAGAACGCCCACCGGGTGACGCCGCGCCATGTGCGTCTGGCGGTAGCCGATACGGGGGGGCTGGACGTCTCCATCTCGTGGTGGCACCGCTTAACGGACAACCGGTTCGAGAAAACAGCGGTGCAACCACGCTTTTGTGCCGATCCGGCCGGAGGGTTGCGGTGAGCGTCATCAACAAGATGTTGCGGGATCTGGACCACCCGCAACTTGTGGCGGTTGCGGCTTCGGCCCCACAGGCCAAACTGTCCAGCTTGATGTACGGTACCGCCAGTGTCGGCGCGGGGTTCCGTGAACGAGCCCTGCCCTTTAAAAACAGGTTGTGGTTGGGTTTTGCCATACTGGGTGCCGCGGCCATCGTCACCTATTTCGGCTTCTGGAGTCCGCAGGGCTTGCACCCAAAATTTCCAGAAGTTGCCCCGGTGACAGCCTCCGCACCGATCTCGAAGCCGATCATCCCGGCGCAGCCAGTAGTGGTGCAACCGGTTGAGGCCCCTGTTGTTACGGCCGAGCCCGCTCCTGCTTTGGTTGCCGGTGCCGGGTTGACGATGGACACCCGGATCGACTATTTGTCCTTGCAGAAGATCACCCCGGTGCCGTCGGCGCCTGTCACACCCCTTGCCACAATCGCTCCGAAAGCAAGTTTGACGCTTGCAAACATGGCGAATGTGGCGAATGCGGCAATGGCCCATGACACCAAAACTGACCTCGACGCGGGAGAAAAAGCGGTTGCCAGGCGTGATGCCGTTCTTGCTGCGGTACCTGCCAGGACCCTGAATCCCCGCAAAGATGAGGCGCAACTTGCCAACGAAGCACCAACGGCGCCAGCAGCATCAACAGCGCCGGTGCGACGCGAAGTGTCCGCGCTGGAGATGGCAGGACAGGCGCAAAGACTCTGGAACGATGGTTCGCGTGATGCGGCCATTGGCCTGTTGAAAGATGCACTGGCTGTCGTGGAGGGTGCTGCCGGTATTGATCTGGCTGGCCCTGCGCTGGCCGGATGGATACCGGTTGTGCGTGAGCTGGCCCGAATGGAACTGGCTGAAGGGCAGACCAGCCAGGTACTGGACTTGCTGCGGCGGCTGGAGCCGGCCTTGTCCGGGCACGCCGATTTGTGGGCCGTGCGGGCCAATGCGGCCCAGCGCCTGGGCGCTCACCAGGAAGCAACCCAGGCCTATCAACGGGCCCTGGCGCTACGCCCCAGCGAGCCGCGCTGGATGCTGGGCGCGGCGGTGTCGATGGCCGCAAATGGTCAAACTGCCGACGCGCTGGAACTGGCGCAGAAAGCCCGGGCCGCAGGTGTGGTGAGCCGTGAGGTGGTGGCCTATCTGAGGCAGCAGGGTGTGCCGCTGCCAGACTGAGCCTGAACCAGGTGTGTGGCCTGCCATTTTCATCAAATTATTAATGAAAATGGCACCTAGCCCTCGTCGGATATGCGTGAGTAGCTATAAAAATAATAGCGATAACGGGTGCCGGGTCGCTGGCACGAGTATTCATCAACCCCGTGTAACAGGCATTTCAACCTCGCGGGGATTGACTGCATATTTGCCCAGTTCCAGTTTGGCGATGGAGTTGCGATGTACCTCGTCCGGACCATCGGCAAAGCGCAGGGTCCGGGCGTTGGCGTAAGCCGATGCCAGGGGAAAGTCGCCACTGACGCCGCCGCCACCGTGCACCTGCATGGCCCAGTCGATCACGTCGCAGGCCATGCTGGGCGCCACCACCTTGATCATCGCGATCTCGGCCTTGGCCCCCTTGTTGCCCACGGTATCCATCATCCAGGCGGCCTTGAGCGTGAGCAGGCGGGCCATGTCGATTTTGCAGCGCGACTCGGCAATGCGCTCCTGGGTCACCGTTTGCGACGCCACCGTTTTGCCAAAAGCCACCCGCGAAGAAGCCCGCTTGCACATCAATTCCAGGGCGCGTTCAGCCAGACCAACCAGGCGCATGCAATGGTGAATCCGTCCAGGCCCAAGGCGACCCTGGGCAATTTCGAAGCCCCGGCCTTCGCCCAAAAGGATGTTGGAGGTGGGCACCCGCACGTTTTCGAACAGCATTTCCATGTGGCCATGTGGCGCGTCGTCGTAGCCAAACACGCTCAAGGGGCGCACAACCTTGAGGCCGGGGGTGTTGGCGGGCACCAGCACCATGCTTTGCTGTGAATGGCGCGGGGCATCCGGGTCGGTCTTGCCCATGGTGATGTAGATGGCACAGCGGGGGTCACCGGCGCCGGATGTCCACCACTTGCGGCCATTGATCACATACTCATCGCCCTGGCGCTCGATGCGCGTAGCGATGTTGGTGGCGTCGCTGGAGGCGACATCGGGCTCGGTCATGGCAAACGCCGAGCGGATTGTGCCCTCCAGCAAGGGCTTGAGCCAGCGCGCCTTGTTGTCTGACGAGCCATAACGGGCGATCGTTTCCATATTGCCGGTATCGGGTGCGGAGCAATTGAATACCTCGCTGGACCAGGGCACCCGACCCATGATTTCCGCCAGTGGGGCGTATTCCTGATTGGTCAGGCCCGCGCCTGAGTAGCCGGATGCGGCCGCGCTGTCCACCGGCAAAAACAGGTTCCACAGATTTGCCGCCTGTGCCTTGACTTTGAGGTGTTCGATGGTCTGCAGCGGTGTCCAGCGTTTACCGGCCGCGGTGTTGGCGGCGAGTTCGTGCTCAAACGCCTGCTCTGCGGGGTAAATGTGGTCGTCCATGAACCTCAGTACCTGGGCTTGCAGTTCCTTGGTTCGGGGTGAGTAGTCAAAATCCATTTGGGGTCTCCGTCTGGTGTGAGTTGTTATGGTGTGTGTGCTGATCAGGCCATCTGTGCAAAACGCCAGGCCATCTGGGCCAAAGGTCGCACGCCTGCAGCCGAACTGGCGGCCTGCGCGCTGGACGCCGTGCCCGCCTCAATCCGTTTGGCAATGCCTTGCAAAATGGCGGCAATCCGGAACATGTTGTAGGCCATGTAGAAGTTCCAGTCAGCCTGCAGTTCATCGGGTGTGGTCAGGCCGGTGCGGTCGCAATAGGACTGGATGTATGCGGCCTCCGACGGGATGCCCAGGCTCGCCAGGTCAAGGCCGCCAATGCCGCGAAACGCCCCCGGTGGAATGTGCCAGGCCATGCAGTGGTAGCTGAAGTCGGCCAGCGGATGCCCCAGCGTGGACAGCTCCCAATCCAGCACCGCCAGAACCCGTGGCTCGGTCGGGTGAAACATCAGGTTGTCCAGCCGGTAGTCGCCATGAACAATGCTGATGCGGCTTTCGTCACGGGCACCGGCCGGAATGTGTGCGGGCAGCCACACCATCAACTGGTCCATCTCGACAATGGGCTGTGTGACGGATGCCTGATACTGCTTGCTCCAGCGGCCGATCTGGCGCTCGAAATAGTTACCGGGCTTGCCGTAGCCGGCGAGGCCATGCTCGGCAAATTTCACGGTGTGAAGGGCGGCCATGACGCGGTTCATTTCGTCGTATATGGCACCCCGCTCAGGTGGGGAGAGGCCGGGTAGAGACTGATCCCACAACACCCGGCCCTGGACAAACTCCATGACATAAAAGGCGCGCCCGATGATGGATTCGTCTTCACACAGGCAGTGCATCCGGGCCACCGGCACATCGGTACCGTGCAAACCCCGCATGACCGCAAATTCCCGCTCCACGGCATGTGCCGATGGCAGCAGCTTGGCCACCGGCCCGGGTTTGGCCCGCATGACATAGCTTCGGGCAGGTGTGATCAGTTTGTAGGTGGGGTTGGACTGGCCGCCTTTGAACATCTCAACCGTCAGCGGCCCCTGGAAGCCGTCAAGATGCTTGTGCAGCCAGACGGCCAGGGCTTGCAGATCGACAAGGTGCCTGTCACCGACCGGGCGGGTGCCAATGAAGTGGTCAAAATTGCTCATGAGGATATCGGAGGACGCTGGGGGCTCAGGTGTCCGCCTCAACAATTCGCATGAGGGCGTCGCGGTCGCGCACAATCAGGCCGCCGGGTTCAATGCGAATGGTTTCTTCGCGCTCCATCGCCTTGAGCTCCTGATTCACCCGCTGGCGGGAAGCCCCCAGCAATTGCGCCAGTTCTTCTTGTGCCAGTTGCAGGCTGATCCGCATTTCCAGCGCATTGGACAAGCTGGGCACACCGTAACTTCGCACCAGGTGAAGCAGTTGTTTGGCCAGGCGGGCGCGCAGGGGCAGGGTGTTGAGGTCTTCAACCAGGCCGTACAACTGGCGAATGCGCCTGGCGTGTAGCCGCAGCATGGCTTCGTAGAGTTCGACGTGCGCGGCCAGAATTTTCCTGAAATCGGCTTTGGCCACGCACAGAATGGTGCACTCGCCGTGTGCGTAGGCATCGTGGGTTCGACGGTCTCCGTCAAAGATGGACACGTCGCCAAACCAGATGCCGGGCTCGACATAGGTCAGGGTGATTTGCTTGCCGGAGATCGAGGTCGAGCTGACTCTCACGGCGCCTCTGGCGCAGGCAATCCATTCCTCTGGCGGGTCACCGCGCGCGGCGATCAATTCGCTGTCTTTGTAACGCTTGACGTAAGCGCACCGGAGGATGTCGTGTCGCAGTGAAGGTGATAGCGACGAGAACCAGCGGCCAGAGTTGATCGCCTCGCGTTCTTCGATGTTAAGGATGGGGTCGTCCATGGGCGGTCGGGTGGGTGACTGGCTGATGTCCCATTGTCGCGCCCGAAACCCCCTGGCGGCTATCGGGTTGTCACATGGGTGTCTGCCGCGTTTTCAGTCTTCTTCATGCAACAGGCTCAACCCGATCGCGCCGCGCCGGCGCAGCCAGGGGCTGGGGCGATAACGCGGGTCGCCATAAACCGTTTGCATGTTGAAGAGCACCTCCAGCACGTTGGTCGGCCCGTACAGGTTGCCCATGGCCAGAGGCCCACGCGGATATCCCAGGCCCAGCGTCACAGCGGTCTCCAGGTCTGCCGGTGTGCAAATGCTTTGCTGACAGATATCGGACGCAATATTGACGATGGTTGCCACGACCCGCTGGGTGACAAAGCCGCCACTGTCACGGATAACACTGACGGCCTTGCCGTCGCGTGCCATCAGCGCATGGGCCGCCTGGCGCATGTCGGCGCGGGTTGCAGGGTTGGTCGCCAGTACGCGCCGTTTGCTGGTGGCATCATCCACCAGCATGTCTATGCCGATGGTGCGGGCGGGGTCAAGCCGCTCGACAACAGCCACGGTGGTGATGTCAAAGCCGAGCGGCGCAACCAGTGTGAGCGCCTGGGGTGACGGCAATGCCCCGGTCTCAATGCGTGCTTCGAGATTTTTCAGGAGTAAAAGCAACTCGCCGCGCCGTGCAGCACGGGGAGATACCCAGACCGGCGGCATATCGGCAACCTGAGGCGCGGCGGGTTCAGGTTCGATTTGCGCAACACCATCCGCGTAACGGTAAAACCCTTCACCCACTTTTTTGCCCAAAACGCCCCCGGCAAGCCGCTGCGCCGTGATTGCGCTGGGCCGGTAGCGTGGTTCTTCATAGTATTGGCGGTAAACGGATTCCATGACGGGATGGGAGACGTCGAGTCCCGTCAGGTCCATCAGCTCAAACGGACCCAGTTTGAATCCCACCTGATCTTTCAAGATGCGGTCAATCGTGGCAAAGTCGGCGACGCCTTCACTAACGATCCGCAAAGCCTCGGTGCCAAAACCGCGGCCGGCATGGTTGACGATGAAGCCGGGGGTGTCTTGCGCCTGCACCGGGGTGTGGCCGATCTGGCGGGCGTAGGTTGCCAGGGCCGCACACACAGGTGCCCGGGTTTTGAGTCCGGCAATGACTTCGACCACTTTCATCAGGGGCACGGGATTGAAAAAATGAAAGCCGGCAAAGCGCTCCGGGTGCTTGAGCTGCGCGGCGATGGCCGTCACCGAAAGCGATGAGGTATTGGTTGCCAGCACCGCATCCGTGCGGACGATGCCTTCCAGTTCAGAGAACAGGCGCGTCTTGACGTCCAGCCGCTCGACGATGGCCTCGACCACCAAATCGCAAGATGCCAGTGCGGCGAGCGAGTCCGCACAAATGACACGCGCCTTGAATGCTTCAACCTGCACCGGATCCAGTCGGCCTTTATCCGCCAATTTTTGCCATTGAGCGAAGACCGCGGCCTGGGCTGTGGCGCATGCATCGTTGTTCACGTCATACAAAACAACCAGACTTCCGGCTTGCGCAGAAATTTGCGCGATCCCACGGCCCATTGCGCCAGCACCAACCACACCGATTTTGGAAAATTGAATTGTCATGCCTGAAATTATCACCTTGCTGGCTCCAAAAGCCAGCAGGAACGCTGTGCCAGAATAGCGTTTAACTATGCACTACCCCATCAAAACGTCAGCAATTTGTATTCTGTTGTTATTTGAAGCCTTGGGCTGTTCTGCTTTGACGTTGGGCCGTTCGAGTGGGGCTGTTATCTTGGGTAAACCCCTGGACGTGTCCACCACAGTGCAGGTTGATGACGGTGAAAACATCACCGCTTTGTGCCTGGTGGCCGAAATCTTTTACGGCGACGTGCAGCAACCGCCAGGCCAAGTCAGGCTGGCCCTGGCACCTGGTGTCAATGGGCAGCCCGCCAGGGTAAACATTCAGTCATTTAACCCGGTTGACGAGCCCGTCGTGGCCGTGACGTTGCGGGCTGGATGTCCCCAGAGTATTTCCAGGCGGTACGTTTTCATGGCGGAGGTGCCCGGCGAGACCCCGCCCGCGCGCGTCGCTGATGTGGTGTCTGCTGTAGCCGTTTCACCGGTCGTGACCAAGAGTCCGGTACCCGCCAGTCAAGCCAGCCTGCAAAAATCGGCTGCGGTCAAGCCGCATGTGGGTCAATCCCCATTCAGTGCGAAACCCGGGATCAACGCAGCGAAGTCCACGCCAAAACTGACGCTGGACGCCATTGACCTGCGTGAACAGCGTGTCCCCGTCTTGAAGATCACGGACCAGTTATTGACTCAGCCGGTTGAGAACGATCCGGCAAGGTCGACCGCTGCGGCACTTTGGCGAGCGCTGAATACCCAACCCGATGAGATTACCCGGGAGCGCCGGGAGCTTGGCGAGCTGGACGGCAATGTGAAGGCTTTGCGTGCTGTTACTGAAAAAAATGAATTAAATCTGGGTGATCTGAGAACGCGCCTTCAGGCAGCAGAAGCCAAGCGGTTTTCCAATGGATGGGTCTACGGTTTGGCGGCACTCCTGTTTTGTGGTCTCCTCGGCGTTCTCTACCTGTGGCGTCGGCAACGCGGTGAGTATCACTTGGCGCCAAGTTGGTGGCAGGGCGCGGCTGAGCTGGACACGCAGCAGGGCCATTCTCCCGCACCCGATTTGAGCGGTGTCGACCCGTCGCAGCCGGGTGGGCTGCAAGTGCGTACGGCATTTGTTGATATTGATCTTGACTTGGGTTTTGAAGCGCCCCCCAGTGCGACCCCCACTTCAACTCATTCCCGGCGTCACTCAGGGGTTGCAAGTATGAATTCTGTACCCGCTGTGTTGCCAGCCAGCGCTTGGGCGGCCGACCGTGGGTTTTCCCCCAGTACCGTGAGTGCGCTACGGGCCATTAATACCGAAGAGTTGATAGATGTCCGGCAACAAGCGGATTTTTTTGTCTCGTTGGGTCAGTACGATGAGGCCATTCAAACACTGCGGGAGCGAATTGACGACCACGCCGATGCCAGCCCACTGATCTATCTGGATCTGATGCAAATTTATCGAAAACTGGGCCGCAGGGTTGATTACAACCAGTGCCGTGACGGTTTCAACCGGTTGTTTGGCGCCACGGCCCCTGAATTTGCCTCATTTGATGTCAAGGGCGCGGGCATGGAGGCTTATGCGCCCTTGATGACGGAGATCATCTCGGCCTGGCCTCATGTCCGGGTCATCAAGATTCTTGAGACCATTATTTTTCGCAATCCTGCGGACTATCCGGCACCGGGAGTTGATTTGCAGGCGTTTGACGAGCTGTTGATGTTGCACGCGGTGGCCACCCGCCTGAATGACGACGTCGGGGGCGAGCTGAGCATGAAATGAGTGGGTAGCTGCGTTGGGATAAATGGCCACAATGGGCGTTTCCCGGTGTGCGAGAATTAATGACATTTCTAGGAAATCACGTGAAACTCGAACGCAAGGCTCTGGGGGCTGTATTGTTGTGCGCTGCTTTTGGCAGTAATGCAATGACTCTCGGGCGTGTGCGTGGCACCGCGTTGATTGGCCAGCCGCTGGATCTGACCATCCCGGTGCAGTTCGACGCTGAGGAAAACGCAGCGTCCCTGTGCGTTGAGGCCGATGTTTTTCATGCGGATGCACGCCAGGAGCCCGGTCGAGTCAAGGTGACGGTCGAATCCACGTCTCAGGCGCAAACTGCAATGGTGCGTGTGGTGTCTGCTCAAGCCGTTGACGAGCCCATGGTGACCGTTTACCTCAAAGCGGGTTGCGACCAAAAAATCACGCGCCGATATGTGTTACTGGCAGATTACCCCAGCGAGGTTGCCTTGGCTGCGACGACGGCAGTGGGCCAGACAAGCCCTGTCGCTCCAAAATCGACACCAATGTCACCCCCTGGTGCCACTGGCGAACCAAAAATCGGGTCCACCTGGGCTGAAGTCGAAAAAAGTGCGGCACCTGCCGCGAAGGCCAAAGACTCGGTAGCCGCCAAGCCGGTGATCCGCAAGGAAAAGCCTAAAGTTGCACCGCCAAAGGCCAGTGAACCGGTGGCCGAGAAAGTCGCTGCGGTTGAGAAGCGCCTGGCCGGTAAGGCTGCCGGGCAGTCGCGCCTCAAACTTGATCCGCTGGAGGTGCTCTCGGAGCGGGTTGCAACACTGGAATCGTCAAAAGTTATTGCGCCTGTGCCTGACGATGTGGTGAAGGACGCCATGCGCTTTCAATCATTGGAAGGTGATGTCAAAGCGCTTCTGGCCTTGGCCGCAAAAAACGAGGCGAGCATGCTCGAAATGAAGACCCGTTTGCAAAAAGCTGAATCGGAGCGTTTTGCAAACTGGCTGGTGTATGCACTGATTGCGGCCATATCCTTGTGTGCAGGCGCCTTGATATTTCTTTGGAACCGGCAAAAATCAGCCATGGCTGCCAAAGGCGATTGGTGGCGTGGATCTGCTGAAGAGATCGCCAAAACCAACGCCAACGCCCCGACAACGGCGATCGAGCTGGAGACCCCTGCCGCAACGCTGGATGTTTTTGACCCAAATGCCGAACACGCAAGTCCGGCCGCTGCACCATCCCGTGTCATGGGGCATGAGGCGGCCTCCACCGTGGATTTGAATCTGTCAGAGATCAGTGCGTCCACGTTTGACAGCTTGTTGCAGTCATCGCCTGCGTCCATGCACGACAAACCCGCTGTGAGCCCGATCACAGCTCCCAAACCCGCGTCGACGCCGAGCATCAATGCCGACGAGGTGTTTGACGTTCGCCAGCAGGCAGATTTTTTTGTTTCATTGGGACAGACCGATCAAGCCATTCGC
This sequence comes from Pseudomonadota bacterium, assembly GCA_041192445.1. Lineage (GTDB taxonomy): Bacteria > Pseudomonadota > Gammaproteobacteria > Burkholderiales > Burkholderiaceae_C > Egaibacter. The sequence goes on from JBEEMW010000064.1 coordinate 17,186, forward strand.
GTATTGGAAAGCCACATCGCTGAAAACGCTGAATCCAGCCCGATTCTCTATCTCGACCTGCTGCAGCTATTTCATTCACTCAGTCTCAAAACTGACTTCAGGCAATTTCGGGACGATTTCAATTTATTGTTCAATGCGCACATTCCGGAATTCGCATTTTTCAAACAGGAGGGCCAAGGCCTGGAGGCCTATGCGGATGTCTTGTCCGACATCACGGCGTTGTGGTCATCCCCTAAAGTGCTGGCGTTGATTGAAGGGTGTATTTTCAAAAGCGCATGGGACGACAGGGGTCGGTCTTTCGATCTGGCGGCATTTCGTGAACTGCTGCTGTTGCATGCCATGGCACAAAGTGAGCACGACAGTGCAAGTGGTTCCGGCGATGCCCGAAGATCGTCATTTGCACACCTGTCACCTAATCGATTTGTGTCATCTGGTTTGGGCGGCGCAAGACCGGCGTATTTTCAGAATACCAACCAGGCTGGTCGTGGGGCCATTGCGGAGAATAGTGTCGATACTGACCTAGATGCCTACCAAACCCGTGTCGAAACACCGCTACCGTCTATTGATGCCAGCAGCCTGGACCTGGATCTTGACCTGAACGTCACGGACGCGGGCCAGTTGTCCAAGCGACCATAACCAGCCGCATGATTGGCCTGAGAGCGGCGCTTAACGGCGAATTTGAAGGGCCGCTGGATTGATGATGTTGGTAGGGTTGCCCTGAATGAAATTGATGACGTTGTCAAACGCCGCTCCAAAATACATTTCATAGGTATCCTGCTCAACATAGCCAATGTGCGGTGTGCACACACAATTTTCGAGGCGTAAGAGGGCATGGCCTTGCAGAATGGGCTCGGCCTCGAACACATCCACCGCCGCCATGCCTGGGCGACCCCGGTTCAGGCCACTCAGCAGTGCATCAGGTTCTATCAGTTCTGCGCGCGACGTATTGACCAGAAGTGACGTGGTTTTCATACGCGCCAAGTCTTCAAGTTGCACCACACCACGAGTCTCATCGTTGAGTCTTAAATGAAGTGACAGCACATCACTCTGCGTAAAAAACTCGTCGCGAGACGATGCCGCCCGATACCCGTCCATTGCAGCTCGTTCCTTGGCGGCTTCACTGCCCCAAATCATGATGCTCATGCCGAATGCCTTACCGTAGCCAGCAACCAGGCGGCCAATTTTTCCGTAACCCCAGATGCCCAGGGTTTTTCCAGACAAGACACTTCCAATTCCGAAATTGGTTGGCATGGAGCCAGCCTTGAGCCCTGATTGTTGCCATGCACCGTGCTTGAGATTACCAATGTATTGGGGTAGTCTGCGTGAGGCTGCCATGATCAAGGCCCAAGTCAGTTCGGCCGGAGCAATGGGCGAGCCACTTCCTTCTGCTACGGCAACACCACGTTCGGTGCAGGCCTGAATATCAACATGACCACCGGCACGACCGGTTTGCACAATGAGTTTGAGTTTGGGTAACTTCTCGATCAGCTGGCGTGATATGTGGGTTCGCTCACGAATCAACACCACAATATCTGCGTCTTTGAGGCGAACGGACAGTTGGCCCAAACCCTTTACCGTGTTGGTATGGACCTTGGCAGGGTAAGCGTCCAGTTTGGCCGCACACTTAAGTTTGCGCACCGCATCCTGGTAATCGTCAAGAATCACAACATTCATATCGGTATTGTGCCTTGCAGGGAGCGGCGCCGTAGCCCGAGGCAAGAAGTTCCGTCTGACTCCGGATATGCTGCCGCGAGGGTGATTACCCGTCAGGCGCCGCTACCTGAGCACGCTACCAAGCGATCCAGCTCAGCGCAGACGTCTGCCATGCGCCCGGAGATGACCATTCTGCCAACCTGAGTGGGCATCTGGCCCGCCTCGACAACCCGCACCACCCGAAGTGGTAGGGGTTGCCGGGTTTTTGAGACCGTTGAATCAGTGGCAAATTCCCTGGATTGCTGATTACGGGAAAGTGCAGGATGAATGGATCTGCGTTGGGTTGGGCTTGATCCAATGCCGAACCGGCTCATCAAGCCACGCACCGGAGCCCAGATTCCGGGGAAGGCAAACAAAGCGATGCTCATGATTTCAACCTCTTTGCGTAAAAGTTACATCAACATGGTGTTGCGAATCAAGCCGACAGCGAGTCCTTCAATTTCAAAAGGCTCGCCGGGCTCAACCACAATGGTCTGGTAATCCGGATTTTCGGGGTGCAACTCAATCAGATGCTTGTTGCGGCGAAAGCGCTTGACCGTGACCTCATCGCCCAGCCGGGCAACAATGATTTGGCCATTTTTGGCGTCTTTGGTCGACTGGACCGCCAGCAAATCACCGTCCATGATGCCGGCATCACGCATGGACATGCCTTTGACCTTGAGAAGGTAATCAGGTTTGCGCTGAAACAGACTGTTTTCGACGTAATAGGTTTGATCGACATGCTCTTGCGCGAGAATCGGAGACCCCGCAGCGACCCGGCCAATCAAGGGTAGCGCCAACTGGGCAAGGCTTGGCAAGGGAAAGGAGAACTGCTTGATGCGAGATTCATTGATGGAGCGCAGAGCTTCGCTTTTGAGGCGAATGCCGCGAGACGTGCCGCTGACCAGATCGATGACACCTTTTCGGGCCAGTGCCTGGAGATGCTCTTCTGCCGCGTTGGCCGATTTGAAGCCCAGTTCGGTGGCGATTTCCGCCCGTGTGGGAGGGGCGCCCGTACGGGCGATAGCGCTCTGGATCAATTCCAGAATCTGTTGCTGGCGGGCGGTCAGTTTGACCGGAAACTCAGGCAAGTAGCTCATGATCACTCCTTGGGTGCTGGTGCAAACCATAATTTGCTGTATCAATATCCAGTAGCTGTATTTTTAACCAGTTTTTGAAAGTTTGCAAGTCATGGCAATGAATAGTCGTAAAAAAATAGTGATTTTGGGCACAGGGGGCACTATTGCCGGTAAAGCGAATGACGAAACGGACAATATTGGCTACAAGGCTGGGCAGGTGGGCGTGAACGAGCTGCTGGCCGCAATTCCTGGCCTGAACGATGGCCCTTGTGACGTCCTGGCGGAACAAGTGACCCAGCTGGACAGCAAGGACATGAGTTTTGCTGTGTGGCAAAAACTGGCCCGCCGGGTCCAGGCGCTGCTGGTCGCACCAGAGGTTCAAGGCATCGTGATCACCCATGGCACCGATACGCTGGAGGAGACCGCTTATTTCCTGCAGGCACTGCTCAACCCCGACAAACCGGTGGTGTTGACCTGTGCCATGCGACCAGCGTCGTCAACGGCCCCGGACGGACCCCAAAATATGATGGATGCGGTGTCTGTGGCCAGTTTGGCAGGTGCGCGCGGTGTGGTGGCAGTGTGTGCCGGTACCATCCACAGCGCAGTGGATGTACAGAAAACCCATACCTACCGGGTGGATGCATTTGGTTCGGGTGATGCTGGAGCGGTTGGTTATGTCGAGGAGGGGGTTGTCAGATTGATGCGAAACTGGCCGTCAACCCCTGTCAATACAGCGCGGGGTGCTATCGAAAAAATAGCGTCTGCCCTGGTTTGGCCCCGGGTGGAAATTGTGATGAACTACGCGGGAGCCAGTGGCGCCATCGTGACTGCACTGATGGACCAAGGTCGCATCGGTGCGGGGGAGGTACCGCCTGTGTTGGGGCTGGTGGTGGCTGCCACGGGGAATGGCTCTGTCCATGAAGATATGGAGGCCGCTTTGCTGGGAGCACAAGCGCAGGGGGTGAGTGTGGTGCGGGCAAGCCGCTGCCCAATGGGGCGCGTGTTGTCCGTACCTGATGCTGCCATTGCGGACTCCGGCGGACTTTCACCGGTCAAGGCCAGAATTGCCCTGATGCTGGCGTTGATGCTGAAACAGGCTTAGTCGTTCAGGGCCTGAAATGCACGGGCCGTGATCTCGTCCACATTGCCTATGCCACTGATAGCGCGGTATTTTGGTGCTGCAGCGGCCTCTGCCCGGGCCCAATCGGAGTAATACGCGACCAGCGGGCGGGTTTGGGCACTGTAGACGTCCAGACGTTTCTTGACAGTTTCTTCCTTGTCGTCGTCGCGCTGGATCAGGGGTTCACCAGTCACATCATCTTTGCCTTCAACCTTGGGGGGATTGAACTTGACGTGGTAGGTGCGTCCGGACGCAGCGTGTGAGCGCCGCCCGCTCATGCGCTCGATGATGGCCTCAAACGGCACGTCAATTTCCAGCACATAGTCCAGCTTCACCCCGGCTGCTTTCATGGCATCGGCCTGGGGCAGGGTGCGCGGAAAGCCATCAAACAAAAAGCCGTTGGCACAGTCGGATTGGGCGATGCGCTCTTTCACCAGATTGATGATCAGGTCGTCACTGACCAGCCCACCGGCATCCATCACCTTTTTGGCTTCAATGCCCAGAGGTGTTCCGGCCTTGACGGCCGCACGCAACATGTCCCCGGTCGAAATCTGCGGAATGCCATATTTTTGGCAGATAAAGGAAGCCTGCGTTCCCTTGCCCGCGCCGGGTGCGCCCAACAAAATTAGTCTCATGGAGTTCCTCGGATCGAATAAAACGACAGAGCCTTGTCGGTGGGGTCAAAGCCCGGTGCCGCAACGCCTCTTGAATGGCACGGAGAATAGCACGTGCCGCCCTTCGGCTGGCTTACGCGGGTGGCACTGTCAGGTCAGAAAGAGTTTGCGCACCCGCTCCAGATCTTCTGGCGTGTCCACCCCGGGACCGGGTGCCAGGTGGGTCACATGGACGGCAATACGGTAGCCGTGCCACATGGCGCGTAACTGTTCCAGTGCCTCTGCGATTTCGGTGGGTGCCCGCGCGAGTGTGGGAAACAAGCGCAAAAAGCCCGCGCGGTAGCCGTAAATGCCGACATGGCGTAGCGGGGCTGCGCCTGCCATGTCGCCGTGGGGCCTTGAGGTGTCCTGCCACCAGGCCTGGTCGGGAAAGTCGCGCGCCAGGGGGATGGGGGCCCGGCTGAAGTACTGTGCGACATCGTGTGCATCCAGCACCACTTTGACGACGTTGGGATTGTTGAAGTCGGCCAGGCTCTCAATTGGATGGGCGGCGGTGCTCATGCTCATCTGGGGATTGCGCTGTAACAAGCCCGCCACGGCGTCAACCAGCGCCGGATCGATCAGTGGCTCATCCCCCTGCACATTCACCACAATGGCGTCATCCGGCAGTCCGAGGATGTTGCAGGCCTCGGCCAGGCGGTCACTGCCGGACGGGTGGTCGACGCGTGTGAGAATGGCTTCTATCCCATGGGCCTTACAGGCCGCGATGATCTGGGGGCTGTCACCTGCAACCACGACACGGGCAGTATGGGTGCCCGCCACGCCGGACAGGACGCGCTGCGCCACGCGCACGATCATGGGTGCACCACCCAGGTCCGCCAAGGGCTTGTTTGGCAGCCGCGTGGAGGCCAGCCGGGCCGGAATCAGGACCGTGAATCGTGCGGGGTGTGTCACCTGACTTACAGCCCCAATTCTTCGTCGGTGAGGGTGCGGGCCTCGTTCTCCAGCAGCACCGGTATGCCATCGCGTACCGGGTAGGCCAGGCGGGCGCTGCGCGAAACCAGCTCCTGGTGATCGCGGTCATATTGCAGGGGGCCCTTGGTTACCGGGCAGACCAGAAGTTCAAGAAGTCGTGTGTCCATGGTTCGATGATAACTTTGGGCGGGACAGCAGGTTCTGCGCAGCCAGCAACCGGTCCAGGGCCGTCAAAAAAGCCGGCTCCAGTGTGCAAATGAGTGGAACGGCCAGCGCGTCAGCATGTGTGCGCCACAGTTTGACGGCATCTTTTTCGGTGCAAATCAGGGTGTAGCCCTCGTCGGATGGGCGTGACCAGCTATCAAAATCATAGTGATCAGGGAGCGCAAGCGTTTGGGCCAGGCGCAGCCCCCGGGCCCGCAACATGGAAAAGAAAGCCTCCGGCTGCGCGATGGCGGCGACCGCCAACAGCGGTTGATGGGCCAGTGCCGCCAATTTGGCCAACTCCGACAATTCAACCTGGGTGCCATCGCTGCGGCGGGCGTGATCAGCCAATGCCCGCGTTGCCCGAAACCCGTCTGGAAACGCCGCGTGGGTGCCACTGTGCAGCACCAGATCAACCGCACGCGGCCAGGGTTCGCGCAATGGCCCGGCCGGCAGCCCCCAGCCATTGCCCACGCCCCGTTCGTCGAACACACAAATCTCGATGTCGCGGTGCAAGGCGAGATGTTGCAGGCCGTCGTCGCAGACGATCACGTCGGTTTGCGGGTAGCTTGCCAGCAAGGCACAGGCGGCTTCAACACGCTGATGCGCTACAAAAACAGGCGCTGACAACGCCCGTTTGATGAGGGCTGGCTCATCACCCACCTCATGAGCCAGGCTGTCAACCTGCACTTCACGGCAGTTGGTCGTGTGTCTGCCGTAACCCCGTGACACCACACCGACATGCAAACCTTTTTCCTGCAGATGCCTCACGAGTGCCATCACCACGGGTGTTTTCCCGGCACCGCCAGCCACCACGTTGCCCACCACAATCACGGGCACGCCCACCCGATGGACCTTGAGAATGCCGCGGTGATAGAGGGTGCGGCGCAGGTGCGCCAGCGCACCCAACAATAAAGACAGTGGCCACAGCAGGCGGGCCATCCCGCCCCGACGGGTCCAGGCCTGAACCAGGGCGTGCTCTATGGCTGGCCGCAGCGATCCGGCCATGGCATTACTTGCCGCCGCCCTGAGCCGATGACTGGGTGGCAAACGTGATTTGCGTCAGGCCAGAGCGCCGTGCGGCTTCCATCACGGTCACCACAGCTTGATGTTTGGCGCTGGCGTCGGCGCTGATGATGATGACGGTGTCCTTGCCCGCTTTGGCGCCCTCCAGCAGCGCCGCCGAGAGGGTTGCCAGGTCGCGGCCCGCCACGGGCACTTTGTTCACCCCATAAGCCCCGTCACTGCTGACCGTGACGACCAGCTCTTTGGGGTAATCGCGCTGGGCGTCAGCATCTGCGACGGGGAGTTTGAGCTGCAGCTCGGTGAACTTGCTGTAGGTGGTGGAGAGCATCAAAAAGATCAGCACCACCAGCAACACGTCGATAAACGGAATCAGGTTGATTTCGGGCTCTTCCCGTGATGATGTTTGCCTGAAGTTCATGGCCGGATGCTTACGCTTTGCGCAAAGTAACCAGATGGCGCGCCAGGCGATCAGATGCCAGCTCCAGCGTGAGCAGGTAGTAGTCCACACGGGCCCGGAAATAACGCCAGAAAATCAGCGACGGAATCGCCACAATCAGGCCGAATGCCGTGTTGTACAAGGCCACCGAAATGCCGTGTGCCAGCTGGGCCGGATTGCCACCTGTGGCGGCACCCATGGATGACTGGGCGCCGAAAATTTCGATCATGCCGACTACTGTGCCAAACAGGCCCATCAAGGGTGCGGCTGAGGCGATGGTCGCCAGGGCGCTCAGGTATTTTTCCAGCCGATGGGCGACCACGCGGCCGGAACCTTCCATGGTGGCACGCAGGTCGGCCTCGCTGCAACGCGGGTTGAGGTTCAGCGCCCGAAACCCGCTGGCCAAAATCTCGCCCAGTGCCGAATTTCGCTCCAGTTGGGCGATCACGTCGTTTGCCGGCACGCCAGCGCGCGAGACACCCAGCACCTCATCGAGCAGCTTGGGCGGTGTAATTTTGATGGTCTTGAGGCTGACGAAACGCTCAATGATGAGCGCCAACGCCAAAACAGAGCAGGCGATCAGGGGCCAGATGGGCCAGCCAGCGGCTTGTATGATTGAAAACAATGGAAGTCTCCGCGCAGATGAAAAGCATTGCGATTATGGCCCACGCCATGCGGCTGGGCGGACGGGATGTTGTTGTCTTCAGGCATCGGGTTTTTGGGCAACTCAACCACAGAAACTGTGGATAACTTTGTGAACAAGTAGGGTGTCAAAGCGTGCCAGCCCCCGCCAACAGGGGCCTGTGACAGATCGATGACATTTGAGGCGGTAATAAATTCAATGAAATCAAATACTTACAACGTAAAGTCGCAATTATTCAGTGGACTCAGTCAGGCTTTCGTCGCTGATCTGCAACAGGGTGTTTTGTGGAGTACTTGCGGGCCCTTACGTGCTTGAAGTTCGAACAGCAGGGGCGCGAGTCTGGCAGGTCGGAGCGCTGTGCCGTGCCGTTGCCGACGCGCTGGACGCCCGGTTCAACCCGGTAACTGTGCGTGGGGAAATCACCGGGTTTTCCCGGGCCTCCAGCGGACATTGTTATTTGTCCCTGAAGGATGAAACTGGACAAATTCGTTGCGCCATGTTCAAACGGGCGGCCAGCCTGCTCGACTTTTCACCTCGGGACGGCGAGCTGGTTGAAGTGCGTGGCCGGCTGGGGGTGTATGAGCCCAGAGGCGACTTGCAGCTGATTGTGGAATCCATGAGCCGCGCAGGTCAGGGCAATCTGTTTGAACAATTCCTGAAGCTGAAAACCAAACTGGAGAGCGAAGGGTTGTTTGAGGCTGGGCGCAAACGCAGCTTGCCGCCCATGCCTCGCGGAATTGGCGTGGTGACGTCGCTGGGCGCGGCGGCCCTGCATGACGTGGTGTCGGCGCTGCAGCGACGGGTGCCGCATATCCCGGTTGTGGTGGTACCGGCCCTGGTCCAAGGCACAAGTGCTGCCGGGGAGTTGGCCGAGGCGCTATCAAAACTATATCTGCTGACGCAGTCTGGACGGGGGCTGGAGCCCAATTTCCCGCTAAATCCGGATGAACCCGTGGTGGACGTCATCCTGCTCGTTCGAGGTGGTGGCTCCATGGAAGACCTCTGGGCGTTTAACGATGAGCGCCTGGCGCGCACCATGGTTCAGAGCCCGGTTCCCATCGTTACCGGTGTGGGTCATGAGACCGACTTCACGATCGCCGATTTTGTCGCTGATTTGCGCGCTCCCACACCCACCGCCGCAGCAGAACTTGTCGCGCAGCCCCGTGCACAGAGTCTGGACGGGCTGGAAAACGCGCAGCGCAGGCTTGTGGACACCCTATCCCGCCAGCTCGACAGCCGCGGCCAGCGCCTCGATCTGGCCGCTACCCGTCTTGGCCGGCCACTGGGCCTGCTTGCTCGCCAGCAACAGGGCCTGCAAGGCCACGCCTATGCACTGAGGTATGCCCAGCGGACAAGCATCGCCAAGGCCCGGGCCGGATTGGAGCGGCTATCCGCCAGCCTGGTTCGCGCCGCACAGACTTCAACACACATTCAGGCGCAGCGGCTGTCTCAGGCCGCTCTGCGGCTGCAGCTACTGGACCCCAGCCTGGTCTTGCAACGCGGCTACGCCCTGGTAACCGACAGCGCGGGCCAGATGGTCACCCGTGCAACTGACCTTGTGGCCGGGCAAAACCTGCATCTGCGACTTGCACAAGGGCAAGTCGGTGTGACTGTGACCGGACGCGACCAAGAAAAAGGGCCACATTGAGTGGCCCTTGAGCGGTGGGTAGGGGGTTGGCGTACCCGAATTCCCAGGTTCTTAGAGACCGCCGTTTTGTTGCGCCACCATGCAAAACAGCATGGGGATCGAGAACATGGTGTTGAAGCGCGAAGCCAGCATGGCCAGGCGCGCGGCCTTGGCTTTTTCTGCAGGCTCCACAACCACCATACCCAGCGCCTTTTTCTGGTTGGGCCAAATGATGAACCAGACATTGAACGCCATCACCAGCGCCATCCACATGCCAAGGCCAATTGCCGTGAACGGTTTTTGCAGACCCAGCGCGGAAGCGATATAGCCACTCATGGTGGCCAGTAACAGGCCGGTCACGACGGTAGCAAGTGCCGACCAGCGGAACCAGAACAAGGCGGTTGGTGCGATGACCTTGCTGATGGCGGGCTTTTGTTCGTCCGGAATCTTGGGCATCGACGGTAACTGCACAAAGTTGAAATACCACAGCAGGCCGATCCACATCACGCCGCACATCACATGCAGCCAGCGCATAAAGAACGTCCACCACTGATGGCTCACACCAACGTTGCTGCCCACGACCAGGACCAGCAGCGCCAATAACACGACGCCCGCCAAAACGGTACGGCCCAGGGACTGAAATATTGCACCCATGTTCGATTCCTTCTTTTAAAACAATGACAGCGCGATTATGGCGCAGCCCGGCCTATTTGGCCGACTCAAAAGGCTTTCCACCCAGTTTGAAGCCTGCCTTGATATTTTTCCTGGCGAACCAGCCCTGATTCATCTCCAGCACGTACCGTACGGGTTTGTCGGAGCAGTGGGACTCCGTTGTCTGGGGCTTCATGTCGGCCAGGTTGACGATGGTGCCGTCGTCGGCCACAAATGCCGCGGTCAGCGGCAAAATAGTATTTTTCATCCAGAAACACTGGACCGTTGGCTGCTCAAAGACAAACAGCATGCCCTCATGTTGCGGCATATCCTTGCGAAACATCAACCCGATCTGACGCTGGTCGGGCTTCATCGCCAGCTGGGTTGTGATCAGGTGCATGCCAGCCGACAGTTTGGTGACTGGCAGGTCGAGTTGCGGTGATTCTTGTGCCTGGGCGGACAGAGCGAGCCCGGTGGCCGCCAGTGCGTACAGGGTGTAGCAGGCGTACAGGGTGGTGCGAGACCGGCTGGCGAAGCGTGTGGAAAGCGAGTTCATTGAATCTCCCGTTGTGAGCGGCGCAGAAACAAAAATGCCCGCATATGCGGGCATTTTCGCGCAAAGTCAGAAAGACTTAGGCGGCAGGAGCAGCAGCCTTCTTGGCTTTCTTGGCTTTCTTCACTTTCTTGGCTTTCTTGTCAGCCATGGCGGCTGGCTTGGCTTCTGCAGCAGGAGCAGCAGCGGCAGGCGCAGCAGCTTTTGCTGGAGCAGCAGCGGCAGCAGGAGCTGCTGCTTTAGCAGCGGAAGCTGCAGGCGCGGCTTGGGCGAAAGCGCCAACTGCAAACAGACCAGCGATCAGGGCGGCGAGAACTTTATTCATGATTTTCCTTGAGGTAACGTTAGCGTAAATTTACTTAATTAAATTTCTTCCTTTTCGGGAAGCCCTACCGTAACGGGTGCGTTGAATGATCGGTTGACAAGGCTGCCAAATTTTGACGCTAAAATTAGCAGGCTTGATGCCACGCACAATTTGTCGGGCTGTCAGGTTGCCATCTACCCCGTCATTCCAACTTCAGATCAAACAGAGACCACCACTCATGTACCAACACATCAAGGTGCCCTCAGCAGGCCAGAAAATCACTGTCAACAGCGATATGTCGCTCAATGTGCCGGATGAACCGATCATCCCGTTCATTGAAGGCGACGGCACAGGTCTGGACATCACGCCGGTGATGCTGAAAGTGGTGGATGCCGCTGTGGCCAAGGCTTACGGGAATAAGAAAAAGATCCATTGGATGGAGGTGTATGCCGGTGAAAAATCCACCAAAATCTATGGCCCCGATGTCTGGCTGCCAGAAGAGACCCTGAAGGTCCTGCGCGAATATGTGGTGTCCATCAAGGGCCCGCTGACCACCCCCGTGGGTGGCGGCATTCGCTCCCTCAACGTTGCGTTGCGCCAGGAACTTGATCTTTACGTCTGCCTGCGCCCGATCCAGTATTTCAAGGGTGTTCCGTCTCCTGTGAAAGAGCCGGAAAAGACCAATATGGTGATTTTCCGTGAAAATTCGGAAGACATTTACGCCGGCATCGAGTTTGAAGCCGAATCTGACAAGGCCAAAAAGCTGATCAAATTCCTGCAGGACGAGATGGGCGTGAAGAAAATCCGTTTTCCCAACACCTCGGGTATTGGCATCAAGCCGGTGTCAATTGAGGGCACCGAGCGACTGGTGCGCAAAGCCATTCAGTACACCATCGACAACGACAAGCCCAGCCTGACCATCGTTCACAAGGGCAACATCATGAAATTCACCGAAGGTGGTTTCCGTGATTGGGCATACGGCCTGGCTCAAAAAGAGTTTGGTGCCGAGTTGATTGACGGTGGCCCCTGGATGAAATTCAAAAACCCGAAAACAGGTAAAGACATCATCGTCAAGGACGTGATTGCCGATGCGTTCCTGCAGCAAATTCTGTTGCGTCCCGCCGAGTACAGCGTTATTGCCACCCTCAACCTCAATGGCGACTACGTGTCGGATGCCCTCGCGGCCCAGGTTGGCGGTATTGGCATTGCTCCGGGCGCCAACCTGTCTGACTCGGTGGCCTGTTTTGAGGCAACTCACGGCACGGCGCCTAAATATGCTGGCAAAGATTACGTCAATCCGGGCTCCGAGATTTTGTCGGCCGAAATGATGCTGCGCCACATGGGCTGGTTTGAGGCGGCTGACGTGATCATCAGTTCGATGGAGAAGTCGATTTTGAGCAAGAAAGTCACCTATGATTTTGCCCGCCTGATGGATGGCGCCACCCAGGTGAGCTGTTCCGGTTTTGGCCAGGTCATGATCGACCACATGTGAGATTCACAGGAATAGGGGGCCGGAATGCCGGGCCCTGTTCGTCAAAGACGCAAACCGCCCTGGTGTTTTCAGGGCGGTTTTATTTTTTTGTGGCTTGAATGTCAGAAAAGCGCCACCAATTCACCTTTGAACAGCAGAGTATGGTCTCGCTGGCTAGAATAAATTCATGGCAACGAAACTTCCCGTAAATCCACCCGCACCGCCTACCCGGATTCCGCAGCGCGATGATGGCGGTTCAGTCGTTCTGGAAAGAAGGACGCAGAAGGTCAGTCCGCCGCAGATGTACCAGGTGGTCATGCTCAACGATGACTACACGCCGATGGAGTTTGTGGTGGTTGTGATTCAGGAGTTTTTTGGCAAGGATATGGAGGCGGCGACGCAGATCATGCTCAAAATTCATCTGGATGGAAGAGGCGTCTGTGGTGTGTACTCAAAAGACGTGGCCGCAACCAAGGTTGACCAGGTTCTGGATGCGGCGAACAAAGCCGGACATCCCTTGCAATGTGTCAGTGAACCCGTCGGGGTTTAAGCAGATGACTTCAGACAGATAACAGCTGCCCAAAATAGACATCGAAATCGGATTACAGTTAAACAACAACGCCAAGGCAGAAGGAAATCACATGATTGCCCAAGAACTGGAAGTTAGCCTGCATATGGCCTTTGTCGAGGCGCGCCAGCAGCGCCACGAATTCATCACCGTTGAGCACTTGCTGCTCGCCTTGCTGGACAACCCCAGCGCGGCAGAGGTTTTGCGGGCGTGTTCCGCCAATATCGATGACCTGCGCAAATCGCTGGCCACCTTCATCAAGGACAACACGCCGCAGGTTGCGGGTACGGATGACGTGGACACACAACCTACGCTGGGTTTTCAGCGGGTCATTCAGCGCGCCATCATGCACGTGCAGTCCACCGGTAGTGGCAAGAAGGAAGTCACTGGTGCGAACGTGCTGGTGGCCATTTTTGGCGAAAAGGACTCGCATGCGGTGTATTACCTTCACCAACAAGGCGTGACGCGCCTGGATGTGGTGAATTTCATTGCGCATGGCATCAAGAAAAGCGACCCACCAGAAACTGGCAAGTCCAGTGAAAGCCAGCCTGAAAATGAAGAGGCCGGTGGTGAGAAAAATGAAAAACAGTCGCCTCTGGAGCAATACACCCAAAACCTGAATCAACTCGCCAAGGACGGCAAGATTGACCCGTTGATTGGTCGTGAGTACGAAGTTGAACGGGTGATCCAGATTCTGTGTCGGCGTCGCAAGAACAACCCGTTGCTGGTTGGTGAAGCCGGGGTTGGCAAGACCGCCATCGCCGAGGGCCTGGCCTGGCGCATCACCCAAAAGAACGTGCCCGAAATCCTGGCTGAAGCCGTGGTGTATTCGCTGGACATGGGTGCCCTGCTGGCGGGGACCAAATACCGGGGTGATTTTGAGCAACGACTCAAAGGTGTTCTCAAGTCGCTCAAGGACAAGCCCAACGGTATTTTGTTTATCGACGAGATTCACACCTTGATTGGTGCCGGTGCTGCATCAGGTGGAACGCTGGATGCGTCCAACCTGCTCAAGCCGGGTTTGAGTTCAGGCCAGCTTAAATGCATTGGTGCCACCACCTTTACTGAATACCGCGGCATCTTCGAGAAAGACGCGGCCCTGTCACGGCGGTTCCAGAAGGTGGATGTGGTGGAGCCAACCGTCGATGAGACCGTGGAAATTCTCAAGGGGCTCAAGTCGCGCTTCGAGGAGCATCATGGCGTCAAGTACGCGGTGGCTGCCCTGCAAGCGGCCGCGGAACTCAGTGCGAAATACATCAATGACCGGCATTTGCCCGACAAGGCGATTGACGTGATCGATGAGGCTGGTGCCGCCCAGCGCATCCTGCCGCCGAACAAACGCAAAAAGACCATCACCAAAACCGAGGTCGAAGAGATCGTGGCCAAGATTGCGCGCATTCCGCCCGCCAATGTGTCCAACGATGACCGTGGCAAGCTCAAAACCCTGGAGCGTGACCTGCGCAACGTTGTGTTCGGGCAGGACAAAGCCATCGACATGCTGGCCAGCGCCGTGAAAATGGCGCGCTCTGGCCTGGGTAAGGGCGACAAGCCGATTGGCTCGTTCCTCTTCAGTGGCCCCACCGGTGTGGGCAAAACCGAAGCCGCGAAGCAGCTCGCCTACATCATGGGCATCGACCTGATCCGCTTTGACATGAGCGAATACATGGAGCGCCATGCCGTGAGCCGCCTGATCGGCGCGCCTCCGGGCTACGTCGGGTTTGACCAGGGTGGTTTGCTGACCGAGGCGGTCACCAAAAAGCCGCATTGTGTGTTGCTGCTTGATGAGATAGAAAAGGCGCACCCGGACATCTTCAACGTGCTGCTGCAGGTGATGGACCACGGTACCCTGACCGACAACAACGGGCGCAAGGCCGACTTCCGCAACGTCATCATCATCATGACGACCAATGCGGGTGCCGAGACCATGAACAAGGCGACCATTGGCTTCACCAACCCGCGTGAATCGGGTGACGAGATGGCCGATATCAAGCGCCTGTTCACACCCGAGTTCCGCAACCGGCTGGACGCCACGGTGAGCTTCAAGGCGCTGGACGAAAATGTCATCCTGCGCGTGGTGGACAAGTTCCTATTGCAGCTGGAAACGCAACTGGCCGAGAAGAAGGTGGACGTGACCTTCACCGACAAGCTGCGCAAGCATCTGGCGAAGAAGGGCTTTGATCCGCTGATGGGCGCGCGCCCGATGCAGCGCCTGATTCAGGACACGATCCGTCGTGCGCTGGCCGATGAGCTGCTGTTTGGCCGTTTGACCGAGGGCGGCCGCCTGACCGTGGACATGAACATCACGACCGACGAAAAAGGTGTTGAGACGGGTGAAGTTCAGCTTGACATTCAGCCTCTGCCCAAAAAAGAGGGCAAAGCGAAGCCTGAAGAGGCGACTGCAGGGTAAGTCTTCTGCTCAATCAGGGCCTCTCTTGGCCTGACATAAAAGCCCGCATGGTTTACGCTGTGTGGGCTTTTTTTTCTGACTGATGCCGCGCTTTTAGATGGTTGGCTAGCGCGCCGGGTGTCCGCGTCGTGTCCACTGCGCATCTGGCGCCCGCAGATGAAGTCATTCGTGGAGGACTCAGGTCGGCGCGGCACTCAGCTCCGCGGCTGTCCCCCGGCCATCGGCCTCCTCCTTGATGCCGCTGTGCTGAATGCCACGCCGACCTGAGTCTGGCAGCAACGTGGGTGTTCAATCGTTGCAAGCCACTACTGTTCGCTGCCGATGCTACTGGGGCGGGTGGTGCAGCGTGGACTTGGGGTTTTGCCAAATCAAGGGGGAGCCGAAGGCGGAGGACATTCGCGGAAGCATCCGCTCCAGTGGCATCGGCCAGAAAGAGTGGCATCTTGCCAGGGTATTTGAAAATCACACTTTTCAGGCATCAAATAGGCCTCTATCCCCCGTCGAATATGCATGAACAGCTATTATTTTTGTAGC
>JBEEMW010000065.1:0-11236 GCA_041192445.1 Pseudomonadota bacterium
GCCGGCTACAGTGCACACCGACGACGCGAAGAACGTCTATTTATCGCGACCGGCGGAGGCCCCGGCATCATGGAAGCTGCCAACCGTGGCTCACATGAAATGGGTGCGCTGAGCGTAGGCCTGAACATTGCCTTACCACACGAACAAAGCGCCAACCCGTATATCACACCCAACTTGAGCTTCAAATTTCACTATTTTGCGCTGCGCAAGATGCATTTCATGATGCGGGCCAAGGCGCTGGTGGCATTCCCGGGCGGATTTGGCACACTCGATGAGCTGTTTGAAGTCATCACCCTGGTGCAAACCCGCAAAGCCAAACCGGTGCCTATCGTGCTGTTTGGTACCGACTACTGGAAGCGCCTGCTGAATTTTGACGTGCTGGTGGAAGAAGGTGCCATCTCGCCCGAAGACCTGAAGCTGTTCACCTACGTTGATGAGCCGCAGGATGCCTGGGACGCCATTCGCTCGTTTTACGGGCTTTAACCAAGCCTTGGAAGGCCCTGGCTTACTGACCGGTCCGTTGCCGTGGTTCACCGTGCGGGGCCGGTCGCAGCAACCAGGCGGGACGTGCCCCCGCTCCCACCGCCAGCCCGGTGGACCAGAACACCACGGACACACCCACGATGGCGCCCACCGTACCAAACAGCATGGGCATCAGTACGCTGGACGCATTAATGGCCATCAGCCGCAAACCCAAAGCCTCACCATGCCGTGCCTCGGGTGTGATCTGGTGCAGGGTACTCATGATCATCGGCTGAACCGAACCAAGGGCCACACCCAGCAGCACCGAACACGCGCCCATGGCCAACGGGGTCTGCATAAAGGGGTAGACCGCAAACAGGAAGGCCGTCAACAGCATGGCCGACGCCAGCACCACGTGCTCGCGAAGACGTGCGGCAAAGGCGGGCATGACCACCCGCACCAGTGCGGCAGCAATGGCAAAAGATCCGAGAATGGTGCCAATCACGGAGGCACTGAAACCCCGTTCATGCCCGATGACCGGGACGACAAAGGTATGAACATCCCAGCACGACGACAGGCACCAGTTGACAATCATCAGGCGACGCATCAGGGGTTCCTGCAGGAGATCCCACACATGGGTGGGCGATGCACCTGGGGCCACCACCACAGGTTTTAGCTCAGCCACCGTGCGCACCACCAGCCAGGTCGCCAGCGGCAGTGCCGCCATGAGCAAAAATGCCGCCCGATAACCGGTGATGTCGCCAGCCACGGCACCGGCATGGTCAATCAACAGCCCGGCCGTAAAAGGCCCCAGAAAATTGGACGCTGCAGGCCCGATGGCCAGCCAGCTGAATACCCGCTTGAGTTCGGTCGCACCGACGGCTGCGCGACCCACATGACGCTGCAGCGCGATGGACGCCGCGCCCGTGGCGCCACCGGTCATCAACGCACTGATGCACAACACGGGAAATACCGGAAAAGCGACCGCCAGCGCCGCACCCATGACCGCCGCCACGACGGCCAGTCCGACCGGTCGCTTGAGGCCGTGCCGGTCTGCGAAACGCCCCGCAGGCAAAGCCAGAAAAACCTGTGTCAGGGAAAACAGGGCCAGCAACACGCCCACGGCCAGGGGGCTATAGCCCTGACGCAAGGCCAGCAAAGGTGCCGCCATGCGCATGCCCGCCATGCAGGCATGCAGACAGATCTGGCCAGCAATCAGGCGGGGAAGCGCCCTACCCTTCATCGCTCTCTTTGTCGAAGTCCCGGTCAGCGGGAATGAGCGCCTGCGTTTGTGTGTCCGGCAGTGCCTCCACCTTTTTCAGGGCACGGCCCATCGCGCGGCTGCGGGTTTCGGCGCTATTGAGGGTGTTGAGCACCGTCTCGGTCTGCGATTTGACTTTGGCCAGCACATCGCCAAACTTGCCAAACTCGGTTTTCACCGCACCCAGCACCTGCCACACCTCGCTGGAGCGTTTCTCCAGCGCCAGCGTTCTGAAACCCATTTGCAGGGAGCTGAGCATGGCCAGCAAGGTGGTGGGGCCCGCCAGCGTGATGCGGTGCTCACGCTGCAGGCCTTCCATCAAGCCGGGACGGCGCAGCACCTCGGCGTACAGCCCCTCGGTGGGCAGGAAGAGAATGGCGAAGTCGGTGGTGTAAGGCGGCTCCACGTATTTGTCGGCGATGGATTTGGCCTCGAGCCGGATACGGCTCTCCAACGCCTTGCCCGCGGCTTCTGCCGCAACGGCATCCGCCCGACCCTGGGCGTCCAGCAGGCGTTCGTAGTCTTCGTTGGGAAACTTGGCGTCAATCGGCAACCACAGTGGCTCACCGCTGTCAGCCTTGCCCGGCAGCTTGATGGCAAAGTCCACCACGTTTTTGCTGCCCGGACGCGTGGCCACCTGCGCGGCGTACTGGTCGGGCACAAACACCTGCTCCAACAGGGCGGCCAGTTGGGCTTCACCAAAAATACCCCGGGTTTTGACGTTGGTCAGCAGGTGTTTGAGGTCACCCACGCCCTGGGCCAGGGTCTGCATTTCGCCCAGCCCCTTGTGCACCTGCTCCAGCCGGTCAGCCACCTGCTTGAAGCTTTCACCCAGACGCGTCTGCAGCGTGGTCTGCAACTTTTCATCGACGGTGGCACGCATCTCGTCGAGCTTGGCCGCGTTGGTTGTTTGCAGTTGTGCGAGCTGCTTTTCCAGGGTTTCACGCACTTCGTTCATGCGCCGGGCATTGGATTCGCTCAAACCTGAAAGCTGGGTGGTGAGGGTGTCGGACAAGGTTTTTTGCAACAGCGCCAGCTGTTGGCCAAAGGCATCAATCTGCGTGTTTTGTGTGCGCGTGGCTTCAGCGCCCTGTTGCACCAGCGACTGCTGAAAGGTGGCCAGGTTTTGTGTCAACTCCTGACGCCCGCCGCGGGAGGACTCACTGATTTCGCGACGCAGTTCGCGCTCCAGCCGCTCGGTGCCGGTTTGCACCACCGCCATCAACTCAGTTCTGCCCTGCTCCGCCGCCTGCGCGGCCCGTCCATCCGGGCGGCGCAACAGCAGCCATAACAGCACCAGAACATGCGCCACACCCAGCGCCAAAATCGACCACAACACCATGTCATTCAAACCTGTTTTTTCCATGCCTCTATTGTTGTGCAAAACCTGTTTATGCCGACTTTATGGACGAAATTGGCCCTCAGCCCTAGTCGAATAAGCGTGAACAGCTATTAAATTTATAGCGCCTGCCAGGCGACTGAAAAGATGGCCACCGAACTCATCTATAGTGGCACGCTCGGGAAAATCCACAATCCAAGGAGATCTTATGTCCATCGCTGCCAACGTCGTTGTCGCCTTGATCGGCGTGTTACATGTCTATATTCTGGTGCTGGAGATGTTCTTCTGGGACAAACCCAAAGGGCTTAAGGCATTTGGGCAAACACAGGCGCAGGCAACGGCCACCAAGGTTCTGGCAGCCAATCAGGGGCTGTACAACGGGTTTCTGGCTGCGGGCCTGTTTTGGGGTTTGAGCCTGGGCGCGGGTGGCATGGCGGTGAAGGTCTTCTTCCTGTGCTGCGTGCTGGTGGCGGGCCTGTATGGTGCGGCCACGGCCAACAAGCGAATTCTGTTTATTCAGGCCATCCCGGCTGCGCTGGGGCTTGGGCTGCTGTACCTGACCTGACCGCCTGTGGCTGAGCCCCTGAAAAACCAGTTTGGTGCGGATGTGCCACGCGCCATCGCCACCATGATCCGAGCAGTGTGTCCGTCCTTCAACAGCCAGGCTTTTGTTCGTGACACGCTGGATGGTTATGACGTTCTGGCGCTCATGCCACGCGGGAAAAAAATTGCCCAAGCCCTGCGCCGGCATTTGCCTGACGACTACACCCGGGCTGTGGCGATTTTGCTGGATTCACTGGGTCAACCCCATGCGCGCGACCCGAACCAAAGCCTGGCCTCGTTTCTCTTCATGCCCCACACGATGTTTGTGGCCGAGTTTGGGCTGGCCCATTTCGAGGTGTCCATGCGCGCTCAGCATGCGTTGACCCAGCGCTTCACCGCCGAGTTCAGCATTCGACCCTTCATCGAAAAACATCCCGAGGCCACACTCCGACAGCTCAAGATATGGACGGCTGACCCCAGCGCCCATGTTCGACGTCTGGTCTCCGAAGGCACGCGCCCTCGCCTGCCCTGGGCACCCCGACTGCGCAATTTTCAGGCAGACCCCACACCGGTGCTGGCGCTGCTGGAATTGCTCAAGGATGACCCCGCGTTGTATGTGCGCCGCTCCGTCGCCAACAACCTGAACGACATTGGCAAGGACCATCCTGACCTTCTGGCACACACGGCACAAACCTGGCTTGAGGGCGCGAGTACCGAACGACGCTGGATTGTGGGCCATGCCTTGCGCTCTGCCGTCAAGCGTGGTGAGCGCAGCGCGCTTGACGTGCTGGGATTTGGCGGGTCAGCACAGGTATTCGTTGGCAAAGCCAGCATCACGCCCAGTCGGGCTGCGATGGGTGGCAAGGTAGACATAGCGTTTGAGGTCACCAACACCCATGACATGCCGCAAAGCGTGCTGGTTGACTTTTGTGTGCACTATGTCAAGGCCAACGGCCAGACCCGTGCCAAGGTGTTCAAGCTGAAAACCCTGGAACTGGCACCTGGCCAGACCGCGCTGTTGGGCAAGAAACTGTCGGTCGCCGAGATGACCACCCGCAAACACTACCCTGGCGTTCACCGGGTGGACCTGATCCTCAATGGCCAGCCGCAGCCACTGGGCGCATTTGAATTGGTCAAGGCCTGAGCCCCGCGCGGACGGGCGCTATCGGGCAGTATCAGGTGAGAGGCCAGGTCAGCACCGCCGGATTAAGCGGTGTCAGCGGCCTGCCGCTCACCAGAAACCCGATCAGGTTGTCCGCCGCCAGATTGGCCATGGCCAGGCGCGTGGGCATCGTGGCGCTGGCAATGTGCGGGGTCAACACCACATTGGGCACCACCAGCAAGTCGGGATGAACCGCGGGTTCGCCCTCAAACACATCCAGTCCGGCGGCGGCAATGCGTTTCTCACGCAGCGCCCTGGCCAGTGCCGCGTCATCAACAATGCCGCCGCGTGCGATGTTGACCAGCGTGGCTGTGGGTTTCATCAGCGCCAGCTCGGGCGCACCAATCGTGTGATGCGAGGCCGCGGAGTACGGCACCACCAGCACCACATGGTCAGCGGTTCGCAGCAGCTCGTCTTTGCCGACGTAACTGGCTCGGCATTCAGTCTCGGTGGCCGTGTCAAGCCGTGAGCGGTTGTGATAGATCACCTTCATGCCAAAGCCATGCGCACCTCGTCTGGCAATGCCCTGCCCGATACGCCCCATGCCGATGATGCCCAGCGTCGCACCATGGATGTCAGACCCGGCAAACATGTCGTAGCGCCAGCGGGTCCATTGACCGGATCGAAGAAAGTGTTCGCTCTCGGACACCCGCCGGGCCGTGGCCATCAGCAGCGCGAAACCAAAGTCTGCGGTGGTGTCGGTCAGCACATCCGGCGCATTGGTGCCCAGAACACCTGCAGCGGTCATGGCATCCAGATCAAAGTTGTTGTAACCCACAGCCATGTTGGCGCAGATTTTGAGGTGCGGACAACTGGCCAGCACCCCGGCATCGATGCGTTCGCTACCCGTGGTGAACACCCCCAGCTTGTCACGCAACTTGTCGGTCAACTGGGCACTGGACCACAGTTCGTCGGCCTGGTTGGATTCAACCTCAAAGTGTTGCTTCAGGCGATCAATCACTTCAGGGAAAACGGCTCGCGCTACAAGAATTCGGGGGTGGGACATGATTCAGATGCTCCTGACTCAGTCCACCCAGGTGGTGAAGTCTTTCGCACGCACACGCGGCGTGCGAAACGTGTTCACCACGTCAGACGTATCCGCATGACCCAAAGCCATGCCACACACCAGCATCTCGTCAGCCCCGGCCCCGATGTGGGGCAGGATGATGTTGGCATAACCGTTCCAGGCCGCTTGCGGGCAGGTGTGCAAGCCATGACCCCGTGCGGCAACCATGATGTTTTGCAGGAACATGCCACAGTCCACCAGTGAGCCACGCCCCATCACCCGGTCCACAGTGAACATCAACCCCACAGGCGCATCAAAAAAACGGTAGTTACGCTGATGCTGGGCATGCATTTTGTCCTTGTCCGCCTTGCCGATGCCCAACAGGCCATACAGGCCCCATCCGTTCTCGCGGCGGCGGTCAATATACGGACTCACCCATTTCTCGGGGTAATAGTCATACGCCTCACGGTAATCAGCCGCCAGTGCCGGGTTAGCGCGCACGGCATCGTGTGCAAGACAGACTTTTTCGCACAATGCATCCCGGCTGGCGCCTTGCAGCACATAGACCTTCCAGGGCTGGGTATTGGTGCCGCTGGGTGCCCGGCTGGCAACGTCCAGCAGATGCTCGATGGCATCGCGGTCGACGGGCTGTGGCGTGAACGCACGCACAGACATGCGCGAGGTGATGGCGGCATCCACCAGAGAAGCCGGGTTGCACGGGGAGGTCAGTTCAGTCACAGAGGTCATGCGGTTTTTTCCAATTCGGACAATCAAGAGCCGTGATTTTGCCAGTGCTGCCAAGAATCCACGGCAGCCGCATAGGTATTGACCTGAACCTGCACCGTCTCGTGAATAGTCACGCCATAGCCACCGGCCATCACGAAGGCAAGCGGGGTACGCCGCGCCAGGCACCAGGCGAACACACGGCGGTCACGTGCTTGCAGACCGCCATAAGTCAGCTTGAGTCGCCCCAGGCGGTCCCCTTCAAACGGGTCGGCGCCAGCGAGGTAAATCACCAGACCGGGCTCAAACCGTTGCGCCAGCTGATCAAGTGCGCGCTCAAGGGCTTGCAGGTATTGCACATCACCGCAGCCATCTGGCAGCGCCACATCCAGATCACCGGCTTCCTTGCGAAATGGAAAGTTTCGCTCTCCATGCAGTGACAGTGTGAACACCGTGGCATCATTTTGGAAAATGCTGGCCGTGCCGTTGCCCTGATGAACGTCCAGATCAATCACAGCAACCTGCAGGGGCTCGCGGTGTACCCGGCCCCACTCCGCCTGCGCCACGCGTGCTGCCACCGCCACGTCGTTGAACACGCAAAATCCGCTGCCCTTGTCGGCACTGGCGTGGTGTGTGCCCCCGGCCATATTTGCCGCCATCCCCTCTTGCAGGGCACAGCGCACTGCGGCCACGGTAGCACCACTTGAACGCCGGGATCGCTCCACCATCGCCTCACTCCAGGGAAACCCAATTTCCCGCATGGCCAATTGACTGATTGAACCACCTGTGATCGCGTCGATATAGGCGGGGGTATGCACCAGCGCGAGTTGGCCGTCACTGGCCCGCGGTGCTTCCAGTTGGCGCACTTGGGGTAGTTCGCGCGCCAGACGATCCCGAAGCAAACTGTATTTCGCCATCGGAAACCGATGGCCCTCGGGCAATGGCAGCACAAAGTGGTCGGAATAGAACGCATTCATACCCCCATTGTGTCGGGGTGACGACGAGGAACCGGTTCTAGAATTTGCCCTCTAAATTGTTGCAACGCAACAAAAAACACTTGCCCGGATTCGGGATAACCCTATAATTCAAATCATGCTGCGCTGCAACATAAACCAGGCGAAAGCCGCGTTTCGGAGCAGATACCTTTTCACTATCTATCCTTATTGGAGATTTAAATGCTAACCGTTGAACAAGTTATGTCCTCACACAAAGCCAACATCGAAACCCTGCTGGGCCTCACCACCAAGGCATTCGAAGGTATTGAGAAAATCGTCGAACTCAACCTGACCGCTTCCAAAGCTGCCCTGGCCGACACCAGCGAGCATGCCAAATCAGTCTTGAGCGTCAAAGATGCGCAAGAGCTGTTGGCTCTGCAAACCGGCCTGTTCCAGCCTCTGGCTGAGAAGACCGCTGCTTACAGCCGTCACCTGTATGACATCGCGTCCGGCTCGACTGCCGAATTCGGTAAGGCCCTTGAAGGCCAGGCTACTGACGCACAGAAGAAATTCATGGGTCTGGTTGACAGCGCTGTCAAAAATGCGCCAGCCGGCTCTGAGTCCGCTGTTGCCATGATGCAAGGTGCCGTGGCTGCCGCCAATACCGCGCTTGAGTCCGTGCAAAAAGCCGTCAAACAGGCAACCGAAGTGGCCGAAGCCAACTTCAGCGCGGCATCTGCCAACGTTGTTAGTTCAACGAAGCCAGCCGCCAAAAAGCGTTAATTTTTACAGTTGTCGTGTGATTAGGGGTTAGCTCGTTGCTTTCTGGAGGTAAAACTCTACACAACGCGGGAAAACCCTGACATACTTCGCTTAATCGGATTTCGGAAGTGAACAACTTCCACTGGTTGTCTCCTCGGGTCCTTTCGAAACCTTCAGGTTCAGGGATCCCTTAAGGGCTGGTCGCAAGACCAGCCCTTTTTTTATGTCATTTCGACTTTGCCTCAATCGCCGCCCTCAACTGCGGCAGGCGCGCCAGCATGGCTTGACGCCCCGCCTCAATGGAACGCCTGCGGCTACCAAAATCAGAACTGCCAACCCCGACCAGCGAAGGCCTGACCACAACATCGGCGTCACGCAGCTCAAATGAATTGATGCTTTTGCCCATGATGGCAAAGGTCTGCAACAAAACCTGAAGGGTGTCACCGGCCGGGTTCCCCTCCGGCGCACTGGAAATATCGACTGCAATCACCAGCTCCGCACCCATTTGGCGCGCAGAGCGAACGGGCACGGGAGAGACCAGGCCACCGTCAACATACTCATGCCCTGCAATTCTCACCGGCTGAAATACAGCCGGCACGGCACTTGAGGCCCGCACCGCAGAACCCGTATCACCACGACGAAACAGGATGGACTCTCCGCTATTGAGATCGGTCGCCACAATGCCCAGCGGCAACGGCATGCTCTCGATCAACTTGCCCGCAACCTGGGTGTTGACATAACGCGCCAGTGCTTCACCGCGCAGCAAGCCGCGGCTGAATATCGGCAAAGTCCAGTCGGTCAGCATGGCCTCTTCCATGGCTTCGGACACCTGCTGCAGTTGCACCCCATTTTTTCCACTGGCATAAATGGCAGCCACCAGACTTCCCGCCGAGGTTCCGACGACGAAATCCGGTTTGATACCCGCTTCCTCCAGTACCTGAATCACCCCGACGTGTGCAAAGCCGCGCGCAGCACCACCCCCCAGCGCCAGACCAATTTTGGGTGGTTTTTTGAGGACGGGGGGAGCCACCACAGAGGGTTCTTCACGGGGGGGCACGACTGGTTGAATCACACAACCCGACAGCCCCAAACCAGCAACCAGGCCCATCACCAGAAGGAGACTCATGTCCATGCCCTGGATCAGGTTGTCATGGCCTTTATCAAGAATGATTCGCATTTGCGTTAAAATCGTACCAATATGTTTTGAGTTGTATTTCATTTCTCGCAAATCAAGGAAACCAAGGAAATCACCATGTTCAAAAAAACCATGAGTCCACCCACGCGCCTGAACATGTGTTTGGGTGCAGCCCTGCTACTGTCCGCCGGTGTCGCAGCGGCCCAAGAGCCTGTACTCAACCTGTATTCAGCTCGCCACTATGCAACAGATGAGGCGCTGTATTCCAATTTCACCAAAATAACGGGCATCAAAATCAATCGGGTGGATGCCGATGATGCGGGTATTTTGAACCGACTCAAAGCAGAAGGTGCGGCTTCTCCCGCTGACCTGATTTTGCTGGTGGACGCTGCCCGTCTGACATCAGCCGATTCGCAAGGCTTGTTCCAGCCCATCAAATCCAAAGTGCTGGATGACGCCATTCCCGCCAATTTTCGTGCTGCGGCGACGCCAGAAGGTGTGACCTGGACTGGCTTTTCCACCCGCGCCCGTGTCATTGTGTACGACAAGATCAAGGTCAAAAAAGATGACGTGGACACCTATGAAGAGCTGGGTGACCCTAAAAACAAAGGCAAATTGTGTACCCGCTCAGGGTCGCACCCTTATAACCTGAGCCTGTTTTCGACCATGGTGGAGCACGTGGGTGAAGCCAAGACCGAAGCCTGGCTTAAAGGCCTGGTGGACAACATGGCCCGCTCGCCCAAAGGCGGCGATACCGATCAAATTAACGGCGTGGCGTCCGGCGAATGCGCCATCGCCCTGACCAACACCTACTACCTGGCCCGCATGATGCGATCAACGGCCCCCGCTGACAAGGCAGCCATGGAAAAGGTCGCCGTCGTATTTCCCAACCAATCCAGTTGGGGTACCCACATGAATATCGCCGGCGGAGCCGTTGCGAAGTACGCCAAGAACCGGGATAACGCCATCAAATTCATGGAATATCTGGCCAGCCCTTACGCTCAGGACCATTTTGCCAACGGCAATAACGAATGGCCTACCGCCAAAGGTGTAACGGTGGAAAACGCTGCGCTCAAAGCCATGACGGGCGGCACCTTCAAGAGCGAGACCATTCCACTCACCGCCGTAGCCAGCAACCAGGTGAAGGTTCAGCAGATGCTGGATCGGGTGGGTTACAAGTAAACCCCACTGGGCCTGAGACCCCCTGACCCCACAAGGGGTCGGGTATTCTGGAGACCACGGTGTCACACTGGTCGCCGTGTATCTCTTGAAAGTCTTGTCATGAAGATTCTCTGGTTTCTCGCCCTGCTGGTGTTGGTATTGACTCTGGCGCTGGTCATCGCCGGTCAGGCGGGCCTGCTGGCGGGCAAAGCCCCTGCGCGGCTGGGTGTGACCGATGGGCGCCTCAAGCCCCCCTCCAGCACGCCCAACAGCGTGTCCAGCCAGGCCAGCCTCTACCCGGACAACCCCCAACAGGCCTACGCAACCATTGCGCCGCTGACATTCAAGGGCGATGGCGAAGCAGCCATCAAGCAACTGGCGCAAGTGCTGACGAAATGGGAGCGCACCGTCATCGTGACGCAAAACGCCGACTACCTCTATGCCACCAGCGCCACCGCCCTGCTCAAGTTCACAGACGATGTGGAGTTCTGGCTGGACAAGCCAAACAACGTGATTCAGGTCCGCTCATCAAGCCGCCTGGGCCGAAAAGACTTGGGCGTGAACCGCGCACGCATGGAAGCGATTCGTGCAGCGTTTGCCGAGGCGAATTCGAAGACACCTGAGTTGCTACAAAAATAATAGCTGTTCATGCATATTCGACGGGGGATAGAGGCCTATTTGATGCCTGAAAAGTGTGATTTTCAAATACCCTGGCAAGATGCCACTCTTTCTGGCCGATGCCACTGG
>JBEEMW010000066.1:0-31903 GCA_041192445.1 Pseudomonadota bacterium
GCTCAGTAACTTGACGTACCGCTTCAGCCTTGAATTCAGCCGGGTATCTCAATCTCTTCATGGTTATCACTCCAGTTCAATTTAACCTTAACAGGTGTCTATTGAAGCGGGTGACGTCCACGTATCCAATGCCAACTTGAGCGAGACTTTCACTCCTTCGCGATTGCTGGTTTAAGGCCGACGATTCGATTAGACCTGGGTGACGGAAATTTGGATTCAATTCGATTGGAATTTGGACTGGGTATCGCACGTGACCAATACTGGACTTTCGCTGAAATGTTCCGAGACCAAATGATTGATCGCTACGGTCGCCCCGACGACAAGCGTGATGACTCTACGACATTCAGAACAATGTCTCTGTATTGGAACAAACCAGAATTCAAGGGTTCGGTGTTCGCAAGTGATCTAGGTAAACATCCCCTAATCACCATAACTTATGACCTACCAAAAGCCGAATTAGCGAAACGCCCTCCATCTAGTGGAGGCAGACTTTAATCTGTCAAACGACGATTGATCTGCGTGAATTGGATGTAGGAGGCGATCAACCCGGAGTTTCCTGACGGCTTTAGTAACTCAATTTGTGGCTAGTACGCTGCGGTTCGCCTGAGACCGCTTGTTCACGTCAGATCGGTCAATGGCTGCAAACGCGGCAATTTTGACAGATCGTTTGCATGCTCCCCATTCCCAATTAGGGGAAGTCTGTAATGATGCCCGCGACTATTCCTTCAAACCAATTTCGCCGTGGCTAGGCAACTTTGCGTTCTGGAGCACATTCCGATTCAAGAAATGCAGCGACACTCCAGGGCATAGCCATGCGGCATGGCTGAGCTTGTCTTTGGCTTTGACCATTGAAATTTCCTTGAAGTGAACCAATGGTCATTCTTGGGGATTACCGATGGTCAAGCAAGAAGGGGGAGAAATTGGCGCTTACGGTGATCGGGTGGGCGCAGCCGAAGAGCACGACGCAGGTCAGGCTGGCGAGTACGAGTTTAAATAGCTGTTGCATGGGTATTTCGGTTGGGGTTAGTTGCGCAAGGACTGGACAAAGTCGGGGTCGGAGACCAGGGTGCCAATCAGTTTTTGCACCATCACGGGGTAATTGTTGGCGGCCAGCGGAATAGCCACTGCACCCACAAACGAGCTTTCCCACTGGTGCTCAATGCGTTTGACCTTGTTGTAACGCACCTGCCCGCCGCGTTTGACGACGAAGCGGGCCTCAATTTGCCCGGCATTGGTTGAGATGCCACCGGCATCGATGTTGTTGCGCAGCAGGACACCTGAAATTTCCAGGCCTGACTGTGCGTTGTACAGCTTGGCCAGTTCAAGCTCCTGGCGCAGGGCCGTCGCAATGTAGTCGCCGAAATGGGCACCGACGGGCGACACCATGGTGTTGGCACGCAGGCTTATCGACTTGCTGCCGGGCAGGTTGGCCGCGACTGTAAAAGCACCGACGTTGGCTGTGTCACCACCTGATTTCTTGAACGCCTCAACGTTGTCAATGGACGGCGCGTAGTTTGGCGCCGGTCCGGCGCAGCCCACGGCAAATACAGACACAACAAGCGCAGCCACCAGGCAGGCAATACGGGGAACTTTGAACATACAGGGGGTTCTCCTGGAACGGGTCTATCGATGGGGGCGGATCATAACAACCGGATAAACGCGCCACCCCAAGGCGCGAGGTGAACGGCAACGCCCTCAACCCGTGCCCCTTGCAGGCCGCTGTCCATCAACACGCCACCGGGTTGGACCCCTGCAGGAATAGCCCACCGGGCATCTGCATCACTGAAGTTGAAAAGGCACAAGACCTGATCGGACTCGTGGGTGCGCACATAGGCCAGAACCTGCTCGTGGACTGGCATCAACGTCATGTCGCCGTGAATGAGTGCTGCCTGCGTTTTGCGCCACTGGAGCAAATTGCGGTAGAAATGCAGGAGTGAATCGGCCTGCTTTTCCTGTACGTCAACCGCGAGCGCCCGGTGAGTCTCCGAGACGGGCAGCCAGGGAGACGCGACGGATGACGGGTTCGCCGCAAAACCCAAATCCGCGGCTTGGGATGACCACGGCATGGGCGTGCGGCAGCCGTCACGCCCCTTGAATTCAGGCCACATGGTGATGCCATAGGGGTCACGCAAATCTTCAAAGGCAAGATCGGCCTCTGGCAGACCCAGCTCATCACCTTGATACAGACAAGGTGATCCACGCAAACTCATTTGCAGAGCTGCAGCCAGGCGCAGCAATCCGGGTGCCGGCGCCGCACCACCCCAGCGGGTTGCCACCCGCACCACGTCGTGATTGGACAATGCCCAGCAGGGCCATCCGCCACCCACGACCTCACCAAAACGCTGCAGTGTGGTGTGGATATAGGGCGCACTGTGTGCCGTGCCCAACAGATCGAAACAGTAGGCCATGTGCAGCTTGTCGCCGCCACTGGTGTACTCGGCTACGCGGGCCAGCCCGTCGTCGTCGCCGACTTCTCCCACCATCGTGGTGTTGGGATACTGATCCAGCAAGGCACGCAGGCGACGCAGGAACGCCAGATTTTCGGGTTGGCTCTTGTCAAATTGGTGCCACTGCCAGCCATACGGGTTGACGGCATTGACGGCCGGGTCTTCGCCGCTTGGACGCCCGCGCGGCGGGTTGTTGCGCAGTTGGGCATCATGGACGTAAAAGTTGACGGTATCCAGCCGGTAGCCGTCAACTCCAAGATCCAGCCAGAATTTCACGGTCTGCAGCAAGGCGTCCTGCACCTGCGGGTTGTGGAAGTTCAGGTCGGGCTGGCTGGTGAGGAAGTTGTGCATGTAGTACTGGCACCGCCGGGTGTCCCATTGCCAGGCACTGCCACCAAAAATGGATAACCAATTGTTGGGTGGTGTGCCATCACTTTGCGCATCGGCCCAGACATACCAGTCGGCTTTGGGATTGTCCGCACTGGAGCGGCTTTCAACAAACCAGGGATGTTCGTCGGCACTGTGGGAGAGCACCTGGTCAATCATGACTTTCAAACCCAGCGCATGCGCGCGTTCAACCAATGCTGCGAAATCGGCCATGGTGCCAAACATGGGATCTACATCGCAGTAGTCACTCACGTCATAGCCAAAATCCTTCATGGGACTCTTGAAAAAGGGGGATAGCCAGATGCCGTCTGCGCCGAGCCTGGCCACGTAGTCAAGCCGGGCGGTGATGCCGGCCAGGTCGCCAATGCCATCGGCATTGCTGTCGACAAAACTGCGGGGATAAATTTGGTAAATGACGCCACCGCGCCACCAGTTGTTGTTAGGTGCTTTGTTCATGTTTTGGAATCAGATTGGGCTTTCGTACATTCTACAAACTAAGCCTTGAAAATGCTGTGAAAATAGCTTGCAAGGCAACGATAGGCCACACCTTTTTCTTTTGTTTCAGGAGACTCTTTCATGCGCACGCTTCCTACCAATCTTCTGCCTCAGCGCTTCGAATGGGGGTGTGCCACTTCGTCCTTTCAAATCGAAGGCGGTGGTACCGAGGGCGGGCGTGTTGCCAGCATTTGGGATGACTTTTGCGCGCAACCGCATCGCATCAAGGATGGCAGCAACGGGGCCGTCGCATGTGATCACTACCATCGGTATGCTGCCGATGTCCGCCTCATCGCGGAATTGGGGTTCAAACATTACCGCTTCTCCATTGCCTGGCCGCGCGTGATCAATGCGGACAACCGGGTCAACAGCGAGGGCATGGACTTCTACAAGCGGCTGCTTGATGAGTTGGAGAAGCACCACATCACCCCCAGCGCGACGCTGTTTCACTGGGATTTGCCGTCTCACCTTGACGGTGGCTGGCTGCAGCGTGACACCGCTTACCGATTCGCTGATTACGCCACGCTGGTGGCCCAACATCTGGGGGACCGTCTGCCGCGTGTGGCCACACTGAATGAGCCGTGGTGCTCCGCATTTTTAGGTTATGACCTGGGTGTTTTTGCACCTGGGCACACCCATCGGGCGAGCGCACTCAGTGCGGCCCATCACCTGATGTTGGCCCATGGTCTGGGCGTGCAGGCCTGGCGCAGTGAGCTTCCAGAAACGTCATTGGGCATCGTATTGAACCCTGAATTGTGCGACCCGGTGAGCACCAGCCCGGCCGATGTACAGGCTGCAAATATGGCCGAATACGAGCGCAACGACTGTTTTCTGAACCCCTTGTTTGGCCAGGAGTGGCCGGCTGAATTGCTCCAGCAAATGGGCCCACGCCTGCCAGATCGCCAGCCGGGTGATTTGCAGATCACGGCACAACCACTGGACTTCATAGGGCTGAATTACTACACCCGCTCGATTGCCCGGGCGCCACTCACGCCGGGTGATGCGCAACGGGGCTACACCTTTGTTGCACCCGATGCCCGTAAAGGCCTGACTGATATTGGCTGGGAAATTTACCCTGAAGGCTTGAAGCGGGTCGTTGAAAACCTGAGTCACAAGTGGCCCCTGCCCGCCATCTGGATTACCGAGAACGGCGCAGCAGATAACAGCGCCGTGGTGCAGGGCGTCTGTAACGACGACATGCGTTGCCGCTACCTTGAACTGCATCTGGAGCAGCTGTCAGGGCTGATTGCGCAAGGGTTCGATATTCGCGGGTATTACGTCTGGAGCCTGCTTGACAACTTCGAATGGGCTCATGGCTACAGCCAGCGGTTTGGCATCGTGCACGTCGATTTTGAAACACAAACACGAACCTGTAAAAAAAGCGCCTTGATGCTCAAGGCGCTTTTACGGGACTAGCAAGTCCGGTGCTGTGCCGGGGGATCAACCGCCTTTGACAGAGCCCGCCAACAATCCGCGCACAAAGAACCGCTGCAGTGAAAAGAAAACGGCAACCGGTACAGCGATGGAAACGAACGCACTGGCCGTGAGAATTTCCCAGCTCTCGCCGCGCGATCCCAACAGGTCATTGAGCTTGATGGTCAGCACGATCTGTTCTGGTGCCTTACCCAAAAAGACCAGGGCGATCAAAAAGTCATTCCAGACCCACAGAAACTGAAAAATCGCAAAGCTTGCCAGTGCCGGAATCGACAGCGGCAACACAATGCTGGTGAAAATCTGAAAATGCGACGCGCCGTCCATGTGCGCACTGTCAATGATGTCCCGGGGAAGCGCTGCAATGTAGTTGCGCAGCAAATAGATGGCCAGAGGCAACCCAAAAGCCGAGTGGGCCAGCCATACGCCAAGATAGGACTTGGACTCTACCCCCAGGGCTTCACCCAGCTGGTTGTAGAGCCGCAGCAAGGGAATCAGGGACATTTGCAAGGGCACCACCAGCAAACCCACCACCACAATAAACAGCCACTTGCGACCGGGGAAATTCATCCAGCTAAAGGCATAGGCCGCGAATGCAGCGATCAGGATAGGAATAAACGTAGCCGGTATGGTGACCTTGAACGTATTCAGAAACGCTTGCCCCAAGCCTTCGGAGGCCACCACGCGCTGATAATTTTGGGTAAAAAAGACCGGGGGTGTTTCTGCCACATAAAAAATGCGGACGCCCTTGTCCTTGTCATAGGGCATATTCAACTCAAGCCGATACGTGCCGTCTGCATTGACTGACAGGGTGCCGTCTGGCGCACCGTCTTCTTCGTCAAACACCTGGCCATCCGCAACCTCAATTTTTTCACCCGCCTTGTACTGGTCGGGTTTGGACGACTTCAGCGAAAAACTTTTGATTCTGATGTTGGCTTCGGCGGCAAACAACCGGCCATTGATGACGTGCTTGCCACCTTCCTGGGTGGCACTTTGTGCACCGCCCGTTCGGCGCATGTCGGCCCGGGTTTGGGTTGACAAGGCGGTCCACCAGCCACTGGATGCCAGTTGCTCTTTTTCACGAAAGCTGGACACCAGCAAACCGAAAGTAGGCAAAACCCACATCACCACGATGACCAGCAACAAGAGCTGGGCCAGGATGGACGGGAGACTGAAATACTTTTTCATCGTTGCGCCTCTTCGGTACGAAAGCGGCGAATATTAAACGCCATCACCGGGATCACCGCGAACATCAGCACCATGGCCAGTGTGGAGCTGCGACCGTAATCACCACCGCCCCTGAACATCCAGTCATACATGAGATTGGCCAACACGCCGGTATCCCACTGGCCACCCGTCATGGCCATCACGATGTCGAACACCTTCAGCACGGTGATGGTGATGGTCGTCCACACCACAAGAACGGTGGACATGACCTGTGGCACCATGATTTCGAAAAAGATCTGAAGTTCGCTGGCACCGTCAATGCGGGCGGCTTCAATGGTTTCGGTGGGCACGCCACGCAAGGCCGCAGAAAGAATCACCATGGCAAATCCGGTCTGGATCCAGATCAGGATGGCCATCAGGAAGAAATTGTTCCAGAACGGCAGCGTGACCCAGGCCTGGGGCGAAAATCCCATGCCCATCACGATGGCATTCACGATGCCAATCTGGTCCGAGTCCGGGCCCCGAAAATCGTAAACGAATTTCCAGATGACGCTGGCGCCCACAAAGCTGATGGCCATGGGCATGAACACCATGGACTTGGCAAAGTTGCCCCACCACACCCGGTCAGCCAGCACCGCCACGATGAGGCCCAACACGGTTGCCATCGTGGGGACCACCACCAGCCACAGAAAATTATTGCGAATGGTGATCAGAAAATTTTGATCTGCGAATACCCAGCTGTAGTTCGACAGGCCCACAAACACTTCACCGGTGGCGTCGTAAAAACTCAGGCGAAAGGTTTCAAACAGCGGATAGAGAAGGTAGGTGCCCAAAAGTAAAAGGGCAGGAGCCAGAAACAACCACGGACGAAGGCTGGCTTGCACGCCCTCACGCCGGTGCCTGGTGCCTAGCGGCAGATGAATGATCTTGTCGACCAGGAAATTCGAGCCCGCAAAATACAGCACGCAAAATGAAATGCTGATGACAACAGCAGTGATCGTTTGCAGGATTTGATCAATCATGGCGCTCAGCTCTCATGCGTATCTTGGATGTGTCAAATGAAGGCCAGCGGCTTGTGGCTGCTGGCCTTCATTGAATTGGCTTACTTGATGGCGTCCCAGCTCTTCTGGATGTCATCAGCGACTTGCTGGGCGGATTGACCACCAGAGTAGTTCACCATGCCTTTCCAGAAGCTTCCGGCACCAATTGCGCCGGGCATCAGGTCGGAACCATCAAAGCGGAAGGTCGTGGCGTTGAGCAAAATCTCGCCTTGTTTCTTCAAAGCCTTGTTCTTGTATTTGGACAGGTCTGTACCCTTGTGTGGGGTCAGGAAGCCGCCTTCAGCCATCCAGATCTCGCTCGCTTGTGGATGCTGCAAATACTCCATGAACGCACGTGAACCCTTGCTGTCCTTGGTGATCGTCATGATCGTGCCGCCACCCAATACAGGGTTGCCCAGCTTTTTGGTGGAATAGGACGGGAAGTAGAAGAAGTCAGCATCATCAGCCTTGCCTTCTGGGAAGAAGGCAGGAATGAAGCTGGCCTGACGGTGCATGTAGCACTTGGGTGGTGAGCCAAACATGCCTTTGGGGCTGTCTTTGAAACTCACGGTGGCAACTGCACTGGCCCCGCCGTCCACGTAAGCATCGTTCTTGGCAAACCAGCCGTAAGCCTCGATGGCTTCGACGACGCGTTTGTCGTTGAACTTGACCGTGTTGTTCACCCAGCCGTCATAGACCTGTGGTGTCTGCGTACGCAACATGAAGTCTTCGACCCAGTCAGTTGCTGGCCAACCGGTTGCGGCATCGCTACCCAAACCGATACACCAGGGCTTGGCACCGCCGTCAGCCGCCATTTTCTTGGTCAGAGCCTGAAGGTCTTCCATCGTCTTGGGAACCTTGTAGCCTTTTTCCTTGAAGTTTTCAGGGATGTACCACACCAGGCTCTTGACGTTGACGTTGTAGAACAGGCCGTAAAACTCTTTCTTGCCGGCTTTGTCCGCGTAGGTTCCCAGATCAGCCCATGAGCTGCCGGCAGCGAAGTTTTTCTTCACCCAGTCGCTGGTTTTGCTGCCCAACGGCACCAAGCCGCCGATGGCGGCCATGTTGGCAGCCAGACCGGGCTGCGGGAAGACCGAGATGTTGGAGGGAGAGCCCGCCTTGATGTCGATCACGATTTGTTGTTCCGAGCTCTGTGAGCATGAATGCTTGACAGTCGCCCCTGTGGCTTTCTCGAAGTTGGCGAGGACTTTCTTGAAGATGCCCTCTTCAGCACCCGTCCAGGGGCAGGTGATGGTGATCACTTCACCTTTTAAATTGGGTCCCTTGTAATCAGCCGCCATTGCAGGGCTGATGAACGAGGCCATTGCCAAGGCGGATGCGCCAGCGATTACGGTTTTCTTGAACATTTAAATTTTCTCCTCTAAATACTCCACGGCCCATCCGTAAAGCAAATTCTGATTAATCTGATCGCTTGCCCGTGCTGTCGAACCTGTACAGGTGCTCTTGCGAGAACCCCAGTTCTATGGCGTTGCCGGGTTCGAGTGCCAGGGTTCCGTCCATTCGGGCGGTGATGTCACCCAACGCCCCCGCTGTGACGTATGCAAAGGTTTCATTCCCCAATTTTTCGGCGTGTTTGAGGGTGCCTTTGATCAGGCCACCGGTTTCGACCGTGAGGTGTTCGGGGCGCACGCCAAGGGTTGTGGCGTTGTATTGACTTGCCAGTTCACCCGTGATGAAGTTCATTTGAGGCGAGCCAATAAACCCGGCCACAAACAGGCTCGCCGGCTTGTTGTACAAGTCCAGCGGGCGCCCCACCTGCTCAATGCGTCCCTTGTTCAAAACCACAATCTTGTCGGCCAGTGTCATGGCTTCCACCTGATCGTGGGTCACGTAAATCATGGTGGCACCCAGACGGCGGTGGAGGGTTGCGAGCTCGACACGCATTTTGGTGCGCAGCGCGGCGTCCAGATTGGACAGGGGCTCGTCAAATAAAAACACTTTGGGATCACGTACGATGGCGCGCCCAATGGCCACCCGCTGACGTTGCCCACCGGACAGGGCTTTGGGCAAACGGTGCAGGTATTCCGTGATTTGAAGGATCTCTGACGCCTCGCGGACTCTGCGCTCAATCTCGGTCTTTTCGACCTTGGCGATCTTCAGGCCGAAGGCCATGTTCTCAAACACGGTTTTGTGCGGATACAAGGCGTAACTCTGAAACACCATGGCGACGCCGCGGCTGGATGGCGGCAGCTCGTTGACCTGAACACCTCCAATGGCGAGTTCACCGCCAGAAATCTCTTCCAGACCGGCAATCATGCGCAGCAAGGTGGTTTTGCCACATCCTGATGGCCCCACAAAAACGGCAAATTCGCCTGGTTCAATGTCCAGATCTATGCCGTGAATGACTTCGACTTTGCCGTATTTTTTCTGGATTCCGCGCAGGCGGACATCTGACTGACTCATTTGCGCACTCCTAACCGTACCGATCATGTGCCCAGATTAAATCACTGGTGCAATCGTTTGCAAGGTGGGTTTTCCCCTAGTCTGGAATTGAAGTCAGATCCGTGATCGAACTGTCGCGCACGATGAGCTGTGTGGGGAGCATCATGGTGCGGCGGGGCTGTCCCCGGATTGACTCAAACAATACCTCCACCAGTGCACGGCCGCCCTGCTCGGTCGGCTGGCGCACGGTGGTCAATGCCGGGTGGACGTGGGCTGCCAGGGCGATATCGTCATAACCCACCAGCCGGACTTGCCCGGGTACGGCGATGCCCCGCTCGCTCAAGGCACCCATCAGCGAGATCGCGGTCACATCGCCTGTGGCGAAGATGGCGTCGAAGCCCAGCGCATGACTGAGCCACTGATCGATTGTTTCGCGGATGCGTGTCTCGCCAAACAGAAAGTACTGTTGCAGACGTGGGTCCAGCGTAATGCCCGCTTCTTGCATGGCCCGTGCGTACCCCTGGTAGCGCAAATTGGCCTCCGGGTGGGAGATGTCGCCAAAAAAGGCAATGCGGCGGCAGCCCTGCTGGATCAGATGCTGCGTGGCCAGATAGCCGCCCTGGGCGTTGTCGCTCCCCACCACCGGGTACAGGGCATCGGCCAGGCAGGCACCCCAGACGGCCATGGGCAGACCCTGGCGCGCCAGTTCGTTGAGGTGTTCATGCCAGGTGAGCTGGCCGATGATGATGAGCCCTGCCACCTGACCGTTCTCCAGCATGGAGGTCAACAGGTGCTTGCGGTCTTCACGCAGCCGGGTGAGCATCAGGCTCATGCCGCGCTCGTCCAGCGCATCGGCAACGGACCCCAGAATACTGAGCAAAAACGGGTCTGAAATGGTTTGTGCGCTGTCGCCCAGAACGACCACACCGATGGTCTGCACATCGCGCTTGCGCAAGTTGGCAGCACCCACGTTCACCCGGTAGTTGAGTGAGCGCGCCAGTTCGCTGATGCGGTTACGCGTGGCTTCGGGAATCAGCGGGCTGTCACTGAGCGCGCGCGACACCGTGGATGTCGATACGCCGGCCATGCGGGCGATATCCGCCATCTGCATGCTTCCACGCCCTTTGACAAGCATCGGCGCAAGGCTTGGGGCCGTGTTTTTCTTGAGGCGGTTTTGGGCAGACATGGCCGGATTATTCCATCAAGTAAAACTGCACCTCTTATTTTCACCAAGCACGTGCTTGTTATAAATGCGCGGATTTGTTATGGTCACCGGGTATGAACCTTGCCCCACAACCTGATCAGGACAAACGCCGGCGCGGGCGCCCGCCCAAGTCAATTGACGAACGTGACGAGGGCAACCGGCGCCAGCTTTTGCTGCATTGCGCAGGCAAACTGTTTCGCCGAAAAGGCTTTGATGCGACCACAACGCGTGACATTGCTGCGGCTGTGGGCATGCACAGTGGTTCACCTTTTTATCATTTCAAAACAAAAGCAGCACTGCTTTATGCGGTGATGGAAGCGGGCATGCAGGCCGCGATGGACAGCCAGGCGGGCGCAATACGGAGTGCAACAGCCCTGGCCCCGGGGCAGGTGCTGGAACCGATACACCACCTGCGGCTGCTGGTGCGCACGCATTTCGATGTGCTCCTGGGCCCGGGCAATGACTTCATTCCGGTGATGCTGTATGAAGCGCGAGCGCTCGGCCCCCGTCAGCGAATGGCACTGGTCAAGCTGCAAGGCGATTACGAGGCCGCGTGGGTGCCGGTGCTGCAGGCCTTGCATGCCAGCGGACGGCTGCAGGCGCCTGTGGGCCTGTCGCGCTTGTTGATCCTCGGCGCACTGAACTGGTCGGTGCAGTGGTTTGACAAAAAGAAGTCTGCGTCGCTTGACGATTTGACAGAGGCCGCCATGACTTTATTTTTCCCCCGCAACACAAGCGCCAAGACATGACCCGACAAATCGCCCCCGCACGGGTGACCGAATTCGAACCTGAATTCATCACCGGTCTGAAAAGGATTTTTGAAGAGTTGATCGTTTTTAACCAGGTCCTTGGTTTGAAGATCACGTCCCTCAAGCCCGACTGCGTGAGCGCACGCATTGACATGCGGCGGGAATTGATTGGCCATTTCGCCTACAACCGCGTGCATGGGGGCGTGATCAGCGCAGGCCTGGACGCTATAGGCGGGCTTGCCGTCATGGCAGCCATTGGTGTACGCCACATGGGCGAACCACCTGAAATACGGTTGCAGCGTTTTGGCAAGCTGGGAACAATCGATTTGCGTGTTGACTATTTGCGCCCCGGTATTGGCGACCATTTTGAGTTGCGTGCCGAGGTACTGCGTTTGGGTTCACGGGTTGCGTCCACACGCATGGAGTTCCGTGGCCCCGATGGCAAACTGTTTTCGACTGGCGCGGCGGCCTACATCGTGTCTTGATCCGATATAAAAATAATAGCTACTCACGCATATTCGACGGGGGCCAAGGCCCGATTTCCCATAAAAAAACCGCCTTCCGGCGGCTTTTCGGGTTGCGCTGATGCAATCAGGGCTGGGATGAGAAGTATCCCGACACCGGTTTCCATTTGCCATCGGTGATTTGCGACAGGCGTGACGCATCGCTGCCCAGGCGTTTGGTCGGCGAAAAGGTCTGTGGCGCGCCGCCGAACATGTCTGCCGGAATGGTCATGGTGTCCATCACCTTGATGAAACTCTCGGTCGTCAGGTTCTTGCCGGCCTTGGCGGCAGCCTTGGCAAAGTTGTCGATGATGTAGTAGCCGTATACAGAAAAGACGGTTGGGTCTTCATTGAACTTGGTTTTGTACTTGCTCGCCCAGAATGCGACGTCCTTGGATGGGTCATCGGCATACGGGTTTTGAACCGTGTGGGTCGCGTACAAACCGTTCATGGCGGGGCCACCCAGCTTGTGAATCAGGTCTGTGTAGGCACCACTCGACCCCAGAAAGACCGGGTTGTAACCCAGCTTGCGCGCGGTGCCGATGGCTCCGATGGTTTCCCGGATCAAGGTGCCCAGCACGATCATGTCGCAGCCGCTGCTCTGCATTTTTGCGATCTGTGATGAAAAGTCGGTTGCACCGCGTTTGTAGGAGGTTTTTTCTGCAAATTCAACACCCATCGTTTTCAAGCCCGCCTCAGCGCCTTTGAGCACCTCCTGGCCAAAATCGTCGTCCTGGTACATCGTGCAAACCTTCTTGGCGCCTTTTTCCTTCGCCAGCTTGGGCGCCGCATTGCGCATCTGGTCATAGTAGGTGGCGGCATAGGAATATTTAAGCCTGTGGAAGGGCTCATACATCTCGCGTGCAGCGGTGATCGGGAAGAAGTTGATCACGTTTTTTTCAAACTGAATCGGCATGGCGGCCAGGTTGTTCGCTGTGCCGATGTGGCCCACCATCATGAAAATCTTGTCTTGATTGACCAGCTTTTGGGCAGCCAACACGGCCTTTTTCGGGTCGTAAGCGGAGTCTTCGACAATGATCTTGATCTTGCGGCCGTTGATGCCGCCCTGCTCGTTGATCTCATCCACGGCCAGCAACATGCCCAGGCGCGCCTGCTTGCCAAACCCGGCGATGGGTCCGGACAAATCCTGAATGGAGCCCAGCGTGATCTCCTTGGGGCTCACGCCTTGCGGCGGCGCCATTTTCTGGGCTTGAACCAGTGTGGTGCTCAAGGCCAGAGTGGCTAAAACGGTTGCGGTTTTTGTCATCAGTTTCATCGTCTGTCTCCTTTTGGGTGAATGCAAAATTTAAACAAAATTGGGCTATTGATACATCGCCTCGATTTGAGGTCCGTATTTTTTCTCCACCAGAGAGCGTTTGAGCTTCATGGTAGGCGTGAGTTCCTCGTCTTCCGCTGTCAGCTGGGTTTCCAGCAGGAAAAACCGTTTGATTTGTTCTACCCTGGCGAATTTCTGGTTGACCCGGTCAATTTCGGCCTGAATCAGTTCCTGAACCTGCGGGGAGCGTGTCAGGCTGGCGTAATTGCTGAAGGGGACATCGTGGTCCTGCGCAAACTTTTCGACGTTCTCCTGGTCAATCATGACAATCACGGACAGGTAAGGGCGTTTGTCGCCAATCACCACGGCATCGGTGATGTAGGGCGAGAACTTCAGGTCATTCTCCAGCTCGCTTGGGGTGATATTTTTACCCCCGGCCGTGATGATGATGTCTTTCATGCGGTCGGTAATTTTGAAGTAGCCGTCGGTATCCATCACGCCCACGTCACCTGTGTGCAGCCAGCCGTCAGCGTCAATGGCCTCCGCCGTTTTCTCCGGGAGGTTCAGGTAGCCGGCAAACACGTTTTTGCCCCGCACCAGAATCTCGCCCGTGGTGGGGTCCAGCCGAACTTCATTGAAACCCGCTGCCGGCCCGATGGAGCCCGGTCGCATCATCGTTGCAGGTACGCCGGTGGAGGCACCACAGGTCTCGGTCATGCCCCAGACCTCCAGCATGGGCACGCCCAGCGCCAGGTACCATCTCACCAGATCAGGTGAGATGGGCGCTGCACCCGTGACCAGAAAGCGTGCACTGTGGATGCCGATGAGTTTTCTCACGTTGTTGAGCGCCAGCCAGTTAGCCACGTGGAATTTAAGTTTGAGCCAGGCGTTCACGGCTTGTCCGGCCAGTACCTTGTCGGCAATCTCGGTGCCCACCCCAATGCTCCAGCCATAGGCGGCCTGCTGAATCGCGCCAGCTTCCTTGAGGGAAATCATCACGCCCGAATAAAACTTCTCCCAGATGCGCGGAACGGCTGTGAAAACCGTGGGCGAAATCTCGCGCACGTTTTCAGGAATTGTTTCAGGGTTCTCCACGAAGTTGAGTTTGGCGCCCGCGTACAGCGAAAAATACTCGCCGCCCACGCGCTCGGCAATATGGCACAAAGGCAAAAAGCACATGCGTTCATCGTCGCTGCTTTGCCCGATCAAGGTGTTGTAGCCCCGAACGGCGTACACCAGTCCCTGGTGCAGATGCATTGCGCCTTTGGGTTTGCCGGTTGTGCCGGAGGTATAGACCAGGATGGCCAGGTCTTGCGGCCGGCACCCGTCAACCCGTTGTTTCAGCTCGTCCGGGTGGCTTTTCAGGTAAGTGCGTCCCAGCGCGCGCAAGGCGTCCAGACTGATGACGTCCGGATCATCCAGGTGACCCAGACCTTCCATATTGAAGACCACGATTTTTCGAAGGCGGGGCAACCGACTCCGCACGGCCAGGGCCTTGTCCAGTTGCTCATCATCTTCCACAAACAGGACCGTCGTCTGGGAGTCTTCACACAGGTAACTCACCTGGCTGGCCGCGTCGGTTGGGTAAATGCCATTGGATACGCCACCACATGACAGCACTGCGATGTCAGCCCAAACCCATTCGACCACGGTGTTGGCCAAAATGGAGGTGCATTCACCTTTGGCAAAGCCCAGGTGCAGCAGGCCACCCGCGATCTCGCCCACGGCTGTGGCGGTCTGGGCCCAGGTCCAGCTGCGCCAGATGCCCAGATGCTTTTGGCGCATCCAGACATTGGGGCCGCGCTGTTCCACGGCGTTCCAGAAGATGGCGGGCATGGTCTCGCCCGGCATCACAATGTCGTGAATGGGCTGAATGTTGGCAAGATCCCAGAGCTGACTCATTGGGTTGTTGCTCCCACGCTTGTCGCTGCGTTCATGTTCATCTCCAGGTCTTCTTCTTTTTCCAGCGCCGCTCGCTGCGTACACCTTCTTCTTTCATGCCGAGGTAGAACTCCTTGATGTCGTCTTTCTCCCGCAGCCGGGCGCAGGTATCTTCCATCACGATGCGGCCATTTTCCAGCACGTAGCCATAGTCGGAGGCATTGAGTGCCATGTTGGCATTTTGTTCGACCAGCAGGATCGTGGTGCCGCGTTCACGGTTGATGCGAACCACAATCTCGAAAATTTCCTTGGTGAGCTTCGGACTGAGGCCCAGGCTGGGTTCATCCAGCAAAATCAGGTCAGGGTTGGCCATCAGCGCGCGCGAGATCGACAGCATTTGCTGCTGTCCGCCCGACAACAGTCCGGCGTCCTGGCCGGCACGCTCGCGCAGGATGGGAAAGTAGGCAAACACGGCCTCCATGTCGCGGGCAACACCATCACGGTCTTTGCGGGTGTAGGCACCCATCTGCAGGTTGTCGCGCACGCTGAGCAGTGGGAAAACCTCTCGCCCTTCCGGCACGTGGCTCAAGCCCTGCTGCACGATGAAGGCCGGGTCTCTGGCAGTGATGTCGGCACTCTTGAATTCGATGGAACCTTTGCGTGGATCGATGATGCCCGAGATGGTTTTGAGAATGGTGGTTTTGCCAGCGCCGTTGGAGCCCAGCACGGTTCCAATTTCACCGCGCCGGACCTGCAGGCTCACACCGCGAATGGCCTTGATCGGGCCATAGGCGCTCTCCACGTTCAACAGCCGCAACAAAACCGGATCACCCAGGGCTGGCAGCACGGTACTCATACCGGTCTCCGCAGCGACGACACGTCGTCAATCGAGCCCAGATAGGCTTCAATCACCGCAGGGTCTGCCTGCACCTCGCGCGGGGTCCCCATGGCCAGTAAGGCACCCTGGTTCATGGCGACCACACGGTCGGACACTTTGGAGACCAGGGTCATATCGTGTTCCACCATCAAAACCGTGATGCCCAGCTCGTTCTTGATGTCCTGAATCCAGAACGCCATGTCTTCAGTTTCTTCAACGTTCAGCCCGCTGGACGGTTCGTCCAGCAGCAGCAGTTTGGGCTCGGTACACAAGGCACGGCCCAACTCCACCACCTTGCGAACGCCGTACGGCAAGCCGGCCACCAGCGAGTCGCGATGGTGCTGCAGGTCAAGAAACTCGATGACTTTTTCGGCCTTCTCACGGGCATCAATTTCAGCCGCCAATGTTTTGGAGGTGAAGAACACCTCGCTCCAAAACCCTGTTTTGCGTTGTGTATGGCCACCAATCAGCAGGTTGTGCAGCACGGTGGCATGCTCAAACAGCTCGATGTTCTGGAAGGTTCGGGCAATACCCAGTGCCGCAATAGTGTGGGGTGCCTGTTCGGTCAGCTTTTTACCCAGGTACGTGATGTCACCCGAGGTGGGGGTGTAGATGCGGCTGATCAGATTGAACACCGTGGTCTTGCCAGCGCCGTTGGGGCCAATCAGGGTGAACACCTCGCCTTGTCTGACGTCGAAGCTGACCTTGTTGACGGCCAGCACACCGCCAAAGCGCACGCTCAGGTCTTTGGCTGAAAGAAGAAAATCGTTCATTTCAGCCGGTCCGATTTCTGGAAGGACTTTTGCCGCTTGAACATGCCCTTGCGATAGAACGGAAAGGTTTCCAGATAGGTGCGAACCTTGAGCCAGCGGCCATACAGTCCACGTGGTTCGCCCAGCACAAAGGCAATCAGGACAACGCCATACACCAGCGTTTGCAGACCCGGTGCCTGGCCAATGACGGCAGGCAGGTGGTCCTTGGTCAGTGCAATCAGTTGCGGCATGGCAATGAGAAAGGTGGCCCCCAAAAACGCACCGTGAACAGAGCCCAGCCCGCCAATCACCACCAGCAGCAACAGATCGACCGACTGGATGATGTTGAACTGGTCCGGCGAAATGAATTGCAGCTTGTGGGCGTACAAGGCGCCGGCAATACCGGCCAGGGCTGCAGAAATGGCGAACGACAAAGTTTTGTAGCGGGCCAGGTGAATGCCCATGCTCTGAGCGGAAATTTCCGAGTCGCGTATCGCCACAAAGGCCCGCCCCGTGGGTGAGCGCAGCAGGTTCAGGATGCCAAGGGTCAGGCCGACCGTGATCACCAGGCACAAAAGGTAAAACTCTTCCCCCGAGCCCAGTTCCCATCCAAACAGGTTCGGTGCCTTGATGTGAATGCCGGTGTTACCCCCGGTAACGGATTCCCAACGGGCAAACACCTCTTCCACAATGAATCCGAAGGCAATGGTTGCAATGCCCAGGTAAATACCTTTGACACGCAGCGCAGGCAGCCCGATGACCACGCCGGCAACGGCCGAAAGTGCCCCGGACAAGGCCAGCGCAAACGGGAACGGCATCCCCATATTGGTAAAAACCGCCTGTGTATAGGCGCCCACACCCAGAAACGCGGCGTGTCCTAAAGAAAACTGCCCGGTA
This sequence comes from Pseudomonadota bacterium, assembly GCA_041192445.1. Lineage (GTDB taxonomy): Bacteria > Pseudomonadota > Gammaproteobacteria > Burkholderiales > Burkholderiaceae_C > Egaibacter. The sequence goes on from JBEEMW010000066.1 coordinate 17,510, forward strand.
AAACCTGCCAAAAGCATGAGACCCAGACCGGCAATGCCATAGATAAAAATGAAGGTCAGCTGGGCCAGCCAATATTCGGGCAGCGCCCAAGGGGCGCCCAGCAGTGCCAGCAGCAGCAGGCCGTACCAAAAAACCTGGCCACTGTGTTTGGCCAGCTTGATGTCTTGCGCGTAGTCAGTCTTGAAAATAAAACGCATGTCAGGCGTTCCTTCGCAAGGCCGGGTGGGGCGTGAGGGGCAGGTCGCTCATACCTTCTTCCTCATGGTTTCGCCAAACAGCCCGTTGGGTTTGACCATGAGCATGACAAGCACGACGACATAGGCCGCAACGTCCTTGATGCCATCGGGCGCGTAAAAGCCGGCCAGGGACTCGACGATGCCAATCATCAGGCCTCCCACAATGGCACCCGGCAAACTGCCAAAACCACCCACGACCGCTGCGGGGAAGGCCTTGAGCCCGATGAACCCCATGTTGGCGTGAACAAACGTGATGGGCGCGAGCAGCAGCCCGGCAATGGCCGCAACGGCCGCCGCCAGCCCCCACACCAGGCCGTTGATGCGTTTGACGGGAATGCCCATGTAATAGGCAGCCAGCTGGTTTTGTGAACTGGCCTGCATGGCAAGGCCGATCTTGCTGTACTTGAACAGGGCAAACAACAGGCCGCATAAGGTCGTGGTCGCGGCAATCACCACCATTTGTTCGACATTGAGGATCAGTGCCCCCAATTTCCAGATCTCGTCTTTGTAAGGCACGGGCAGAATGTGTGTCTCGGTCCCTATGCCGGGGATCATGGTGATCAGGCCGCGCGCGACATAACCAATGCCGATGGTCAACATGACGATGGAAAACGCAGGCTGCCCCAAAATGGGTCGAATCACGATGCGTTCCAGCAGCACACCAAATGCGGCCATGGCAGCAATGGATACAACCACCGCCAGCCAAAACGGAAAGCCCAGCATGGTCATGCAGGCCAGACCCCCAAAAGCGCCCAGCATCATGAGATCGCCCTGGGCGAAACTCACGGTCTCGGTGGCTTTGTAGATCAGCACGAAGCCGAGTGCAATCAGCCCGTAGATGCACCCTTGCGAGATGCCGCTGATCACCAATTGAAGAAATTGCACGCTGTCTCCTGAATTCTTGTGTCAGGTTATAGCGGCTTTGCTCACCGGGGCCTTGAGGGTTGTCCCGGATTGCCAGTCGCGCGGGTGACTCCGGGCCTAGGAGGTGGCCGGTTTGGGTACTTCACGCGGCTGCCCCTGGTCATCGATGGCCACGTAGGTCAGTGAGGCTTCGGTGACCTTGATGTATTTTCCCTGCGCCAGAAAGCGCTCGGCATAGACCTCCACTTTCACCGTGATCGACGTGCGGCCAATGCGGGTGAGGGACGAGAAGAACGACAAAATATCACCAATGCGCACCGGCTGCTTGAAGACGAATTCATTCACCGCGACTGTGGCCATGCGGCCCTGGGCGTAACGTGCGGGCACGACTGACCCGGCCAGATCCACCTGGGCCATGACCCAGCCGCCAAAAATATCACCATTGGCATTGCAATCAGCCGGCATGGGGATGACCTTGAGGACCAGCTCCTTGTCGGTTGGTAGCTGGACGTTGAGCGCGCTTGAATTGGCAGACATGGTCACAATGTGTGGTTGTTAACGTTCCGGATTGTCCTCTATGCGTCGAAGTGGCGAACTCAGCTCCCCATCCTTAGTGCTTCCCCAGGGCGCTGCGCCTGCCCCGCAGCGGTCGGACTGGGCCACCTTGCAGCGGCTGTTCCCTTATTTGTGGCAGTACAAGTGGCGTGTGATCGCCGCCCTCTCGTTCATGGTGGGTGCCAAGGTGGCCAACGTCGGCGTACCGCTGTTGCTCAAAAACCTGGTGGACGCCATGAGCTTCAAGCCCGGCGACGTGCAGGCCGTGCTGGTGGTGCCCATCGCCTTGCTGGTCGCTTATGGCTTGCTGCGACTGTCCACCTCGCTTTTCACGGAGTTGCGTGAACTGGTGTTTGCCAAAGCCACGGAAGGTGCTGCGCGCAGTATTTCGCTGGAAGTTTTTCGCCACCTGCACGCCCTGAGCCTGCGTTTTCACCTGGAGCGCCAGACCGGGGGCATGACGCGCGACATCGAGCGTGGCACGCGTGGCGTGCATTCACTCATCAGTTATTCGCTGTACAGCATCATCCCGACCCTGATTGAGGTGACGCTGGTGCTCACGCTGCTGGCGGTGAAGTTTGATGTGTGGTTTGCGTGGATCACCATCATCGCGCTGGTGTTTTATGTGACGTTCACCGTGACGGTGACTGAGTGGCGCACCCAGTTTCGCAAAAAGATGAACGAGATGGATTCGACCGCTCACAGCCGTGCCATCGATTCGCTGCTGAACTATGAAACCGTCAAATACTTCAATAACGAGGACTTCGAAGCCCGGCGTTACGACGAAAACCTGGAGCGTTACCGCCGTGCGGCGGTCAAGAGCCAGACCACACTGAGCCTGCTCAATACCGGCCAGCAACTCATCATCGCCATCGGTCTGGTGGCCATGCTGTACCGTGCCACACAAGGGGTGGTGGATGGCCGCATGACATTGGGCGACCTGGTGATGGTCAATGCCTTCATGATCCAGCTCTACATTCCACTGGGTTTTCTGGGGGTGTTGTACCGCGAGATCAAGCAGAGCCTGACCGATCTGGACAAGATGTTCCGGTTGATGGAAAAAGAACGCGAAATTGCCGACAACCCTGGTGCGCTGCCCCTGGGCATTGAGGGTTCCCCGGCCGTGAAATTCGAACATGTGGGTTTTGCCTACGACAAACCTGCGGGCGATAGCCGAATGAACGGCAGCGCTGCGGCAGGCCGCACCATCCTGCACGACGTCAGCTTCGAGATTCCGGCTGGCAAGACGGTGGCCGTGGTCGGGCCCTCGGGGGCGGGTAAATCGACCCTGTCGCGCCTGCTGTTTCGCTTTTATGACGTGCAGCATGGGCGCATCACCATTGGCGGGCAGGACATCAAGGATGTGACGCAGACCAGCGTTCGTCGCGCCATTGGCATCGTGCCGCAAGATACCGTGCTGTTCAACGACACCATTGAGTACAACATTGCCTACGGCAGTCCGGGCGCGACCCATTCCCAGGTGGAAGAAGCCGCACGTTCTGCCCGCATTCATGATTTCATCAGCAACACACCGGCGGGCTACGGCGCGATGGTGGGTGAGCGTGGGCTCAAGCTCTCGGGCGGGGAAAAGCAGCGTGTGGCCATCGCCCGAACCTTGCTCAAGAACCCCCCGATCCTGATTTTTGACGAGGCCACCAGCGCGCTCGATTCGGCCAATGAGCGTGCCATCCAGGCCGAGCTGCAAAGTGTGGCGCAAAACAAGACGACGCTGGTTATTGCCCACCGTTTGTCCACGGTGGTGGACGCCCACGAGATTTTGGTAATGGACGCGGGCCGGATTGTTGAGCGCGGCTCCCATGTGCAGCTGCTGGCACAGAACGGGCGTTATGCCGCCATGTGGGCCCTGCAACAATCGGCTGAGTGACGGTCGTGCACGCCAACACTATGCATTTCATGCATAATTCGCCCGATGGAAACCAAGTGGCTGGAAGATTTCGTATCCCTCGCTGAAACCCGCAGTTTCAGCCGTTCGGCGCAGTTGCGCCATGTCACGCAGCCCGCGTTCTCCCGGCGTATCCAGTCGCTGGAAGCATGGGCCGGCACCGATCTGGTGGATCGCAGCAGCTACCCCACACGCCTCACACCGGCCGGGGAAACGCTGTATGACCAGTCACTTGAGATGCTGCAGGCGCTACAAAGTACGCGCGCCATGCTGCGCGGGCACACCTCGGCGGCACAGGACGTGATTGAATTTGCGGTGCCACACACGCTGGCATTCACATTTTTTCCGGCATGGGTGACTGGCTTGCGCGAGAAATTCGGACCCATCAAGAGCCGCCTGATTGCGCTCAACGTACATGACGCCGTGCTCCGGCTGGTCGAGGGCAGTTGTGACTTGCTGATTGCCTACCACCACAGCTCACAACCTTTCCAGCTGGATCCCGAGCGCTATGAAATGGTGAGTCTGGGCGAAGAGGTGGTTGCGCCCTATGTGAAGCCCGACTCCGAAGGTGCGCCCTTGTTCTCCCTGCCCGGACGTGCCGGGAATCTTTTGCCCTACCTCGGGTATGCGCCAGGCGCTTACCTGGGGCAGATGGTGGACCTGATCCTGAAAGACTCCAGCACGGCGATTCATTTTGATCGGGTGTACGAGACCGACATGGCGGAAGGGCTCAAGGCCATGGCGCTGGAGGGCCATGGCATTGCTTTCCTGCCTTTTAGCGCCGTCAAAAAAGAGCTTCGCGCGGGCAAGCTGGTGAGCGCCTTGCCGCATGACATGAAGGGCCTGGACATCACCATGGACGTGCGGGCCTACCGGGAGCGGCCTGTCAGCAACGACGGCATCCGCAGCCCGGTGCGGGGGCAGCGTGTGGCGGTGCAAGTCTCTACCAAGGGCAAACAGCAGGCGACCAAGGGCACGGCGCAGGCGCTGTGGGATTACCTGTTGGCGCAGTCGGCCGAAAAATAGGTGGAATAGGTGGAATAGGTGAAAAGTGTGGAATGAGTTTTTGGGACAATGTCGCCATGACCGACACCCCAAGCCCCCAGCCTGTCCAGGCCATCACGCTCACTCGCCCTGACGACTGGCACCTGCACCTGCGTGACGGCGATGCGCTCACCACCGTTGTGCCCCATACCGCGGCCCAGTTTGGCCGTGCCATCATCATGCCGAACCTGCGTCCGCCCGTGACCACGGCGGCCCAGGCGCAGGCTTATGCGGCGCGTATCCGTGCCGCCGTGCCCGAGGGCGTGTTGTTCCAACCCCTGATGACGCTGTACCTCACTGACAATTTGCCAGCGGACGAGATCAAACGTGCCAAAGACGCGGGAGTCGTCGCCGCCAAGCTGTACCCGGCCGGGGCCACGACCAACAGTGATGCGGGTGTGACCGACCTGCGCAAGACCTACAAGACACTGGAAGCCATGCAGCGCGAGGGCCTGCTGCTGCTGGTGCACGGCGAGGTGACCTCACCTGATATTGACCTGTTTGACCGCGAAGCCGTGTTCATTGACACCCAGCTGATCCCGCTGCGCCGCGACTTCCCGGAATTGAAAATCGTGTTTGAGCACATCACGACCCGGGAGGCCGCGCAGTACGTGCAGGCGGCAGACCGTTTTACGGCTGCCACCATCACCGCCCACCATTTGCTGTACAACCGCAATGCCATTTTCACGGGGGGCATTCGCCCGCATTACTACTGCCTGCCGGTCTTGAAGCGTGAAACCCACCGCCTGGCACTTGTGCAGGTCGCCACGGGTGGGTCGTCCAAATTCTTCCTGGGCACCGACAGCGCGCCGCACCCGGCCCAGCTGAAAGAGCACGCCAGTGGTTGCGCGGGTTGCTACACCGCGCATGCGGCCATCGAGATGTATGCCGAAGCCTTTGATGCCGTCGGGGCGCTGGACAAACTGGAGGCCTTTGCCAGCTTCAATGGCGCTGACTTTTACGGCCTGCCGCGTAATACCGGGCACATCACCCTGAAACGTGAATCCTGGACGCCGCCGGAGAGTTTTGCTTTTGGCGAAGCGACCCTGAAACCGCTGCGCTCAGGCGAAGCCTTGCCGTGGCGCATGGTTTAGAGGCCGTCAACTGGCAGATGCCCTGGCTGGCCCCGTGGCAGGAGCTGGGGCAAGCCGTGACCGCCCGTGTGAGTTCGGGGCAGTCTTGCCACGCCGCACTCAATGCCGCACTTGGCGCCGGCGCCACCCCCGTCACACCCACTTCCCCGGTGACCTTTGTGGCCCAGGCCGATCTGCCACCCGGGCAAGCCTACGAACACTATATTTTTAATAGCAAACAATGCCCTACCCGCGAGGGCTTGCACGACTTTTTTAATGGATTGTGCTGGATTCACTTCCCGCAAACCAAGCAGAAGCTGAACCAGTTGCAAGCCGCACAAATCCAGGCAGATGGCGTGCAGCCGGTGCGGGGTGCCGTGCGCGACGCCTTGACCGTCTTTGACGAAAATGCGGCCTTCCTGCACGCGCCTGACCCTTTGTGGGACGCGCTGGTGGCCAAAGACTGGCAAACGCTCTTTGTGGACTTGCGGTCGATGTGGGCACAGGCCCGTCTGGTGTTGTTTGGTCACGCCTTGCTGGAAAAGCTGGTTTCACCACGAAAAGCGATCACAGCCCACGTCTACCGGGCGCAACCAGCTACTGATTCGATAGCGGATCTGGATGCCTGGGTGGCGCAGGATATGAGCGCCGGGAAGCTCGCCGGCAAACCCTTTGCCCATTTGCCGGTGCTGGGGGTGCCGGGTTGGTGGCCTGCCAATGAAGACCCGGATTTTTACCGTGACCTGTCCGTGTTCCGGCTGCCGCGGCAGACCGGAAATTAGCCGCAACAGGCGCATTCACCGTCAATAACCATAAATCTCATGGGTAAACCGACCGCGCCTTCTTGATTTTTATCCCGCTGCCCCTACCATTTGCGCCATCGGCCCCTCACGCGCGGGCTGCATAAAAAGGGAAACCATGAAACGCATTCTTCTATTTGTCATGACCAACCTCGCCGTTGTGGTGGTGCTGGGCATCGTTGCCAACCTGCTTGGGGTCAACCGTTACCTCACTGCGAATGGTCTGAATTTGGGCGCTTTGCTGGGCTTCGCCCTGGTGATGGGCTTTGGTGGTGCGATTATTTCGCTGCTGATCAGCAAGCCGGTTGCCAAATGGAGCTCGGGTGTGCGGGTCATCAACCAAGCGCAAAACGCGGACGAAGCCTGGATTGTGGAGACCGTGCGCAAGTTTGCCGGGAAGGCCGGCATCGGCATGCCGGAAGTGGGCATTTTCGAAGGCGCGCCCAACGCATTTGCCACCGGCGCGTTCAAAAATTCGGCCTTGGTGGCCGTATCCACGGGTTTGCTGCAAGGCATGACCCGTGAAGAAATTGAAGCCGTGATCGGCCACGAAATCGCGCACGTCGCCAACGGGGACATGGTGACCATGACCCTGATTCAGGGCGTGATGAACACCTTTGTGGTGTTCCTGAGCCGGGTGATTGGCTACGCGGTAGACAGCTTTTTGCGTCGGGGTGATGACCGTTCTTCCGGTCCCGGCATTGGCTATATGATCACCACGATTGTGCTGGACATCGTGCTGGGTTTTGCTGCCGCCATCGTCGTGGCCTGGTTTTCCCGTCACCGTGAATTTCGGGCGGACGCGGGTGCGGCCCAGCTGATGGGACGCAAACAGCCCATGATCAATGCGCTGGCCCGCCTGGGTGGCATGACGCCTGGCGAGTTGCCCAAAAGCGTGGCGGCCATGGGGATTGCCGGCGGCATTGGCCAGCTGTTTTCAACGCATCCGCCGATCGAGGAGCGCATCGCAGCGCTTCAATCTGCGCAGGGCTAAATTGTTGGAATCGGTGTTGAGGCAAGCCAGGACAGAACCGCCTGGTTGAAGGACTGTGGTTGCTGGGTCATGATCCAGTGGCCGGTGTCAAACCCCAGCACCTGATTGCCCGGCGTCTGCAGCAATTTCCCCGCCCACTCTTGCGAGTGAAACATGAACGGCTTTTTGCGGCCATACATGAATAACATCGGGCACGTGGGCTCAAACGGTCTGGCCTTGGGGTAGCCGCCTGCGCTGCCGGTCCATTGGATGTCGTAGGGGTAGTTCATGCATGAGCCGATGAATTGCGGGTCAGCGCGGGCGCGCAATGCACGCGCCATGGACCGCGTCATCCAGTCACCCAGACCACCGCCAATGCGCCAGGCCAGTACAAGCCACAACTGGTAGCCCGTGACCATCATTTTGGCTTGGGTAGCAAGCGCGCGCACATGGTTGCGCGTGCCGGCATCACCCACGTCCACCGCGATGACTCGGGCCACCAGATCGGGGCGGCTCTTGCAGAATGCATAGCCAAAAACGCAACCCCAGTCGTGCACCAGCAGCGTCACTTTTTGATCCGGACTGACCTGCACAATGATGCGGGTGATGGTGGCAACCAGTTGCTGCAGAGAATAAGCCTGGCGTGGCCGGGTGGTGTCAAAACCGGGCAGCGTGAAGCGCACACACCGGTATCGGCCATGCAGGGCTTCGACCTGTGCGTCCCACAGCCGGTAGGTGTCAGGCCAGCCGTGAATCATCACGATGGTCTCGCTGCCCCGGCCCTGCACGAGTACATCAACGCCGTCGATCACCTGCATGTCAGACATATGTTTGTCCTGCTGATCGTGCCAGGGCCTCTGCCACCCGGATGCCATCCACACCGGCAGACAAAATGCCCCCGGCGTAACTGGCCCCCTCACCCGCAGGGTACAGGCCCCCAACGTTCAGGCTCTGAAAGTCTTCGCCGCGCGTGATTTTCAGCGGTGACGAGGTGCGGGTCTCAACCCCGGTCAATACCGCGTCAAACATGTCAAAGCCGGGGATTTTTTTGCCAAACACCGGCAATGCCTCGCGAATGGCCTCAATGGCGTAACCAGGCAGCGCGCCGGTGAGGCTGCCCAGTTTGACGCCGGGCTTGTACGATGGCTCAACACTGCCCAGTTGTAACGAGGTCTGGTCGGCGATGAAGTCCCCCACCAATTGGCCCGGTGCCTCATAGGTGCTGCCGCCCAGAACATAGGCGTTGGATTCCAGTTCACGCTGCAACGCCATGCCCGCCAGTGGATGCTGCGCCACACCGTCAATGGCGGGGAAGTCGCGCGGATCAATGCCCACCACAATGCCCGCGTTGGCATTGCGTTCGTTGCGTGAGTACTGGCTCATGCCATTGGTGACCACGCGGCCGGGCTCCGACGTGGCCGCCACCACCGTGCCACCGGGGCACATGCAAAAACTGTAAACCGAGCGCCCATTGCTGGCGTGATGCACCAGCTTGTATTCCGCAGCACCCAGCAACGGGTGGCCCGCGTGCCGGCCCCAGCGGGCACGGTCAATCAGACCCTGCGGATGCTCGATGCGAAAGCCGACGGAAAACGGCTTGGCCTGCATGTCAACACCCCGCTCAAAGAGCATGGCGCAGGTATCGCGTGAGCTGTGACCCAGCGCCAGCACCACATGGTCGGCGCGTAATTCGTAAGCGGTATGGGTGGCCACGTCCAGCACGGTCAATGCACGGATGTGCTGCGTTCGCCCCGAAGTGTCTTCGGGCGTGGTCGCCAGCAGCACATCGGTCACCCGCTGCTCGAAGCGGATTTCTCCGCCCAGCGCAATGATCTGCTCACGCATGTTCTCCACCACCTTCACCAGTTTGAACGTGCCAATGTGGGGATGGGCTTCAATCAAAATGTCTTCAGGCGCGCCAGCCTTGACAAACTCGTTCATCACCTTGCGACCCAGATGCCTCGGATCCTTGATCTGGCTCCAGAGTTTGCCGTCTGAGAACGTGCCTGCGCCGCCTTCACCGAACTGCACATTGGACTCCGGGTTGAGCTGGTTTTTGCGCCACAGGCCCCAGGTGTCCTTGGTGCGCTCACGCACGGTTTTGCCACGTTCCAGCACGATGGGCCTGAAACCCATCTGCGCCAGGATCAGGGCTGCAAAAATGCCGCAGGGCCCGAACCCGACCACGACAGGGCGCAAGGGTAAATGAGGGGGTGCCTGGGCCACCAGGTGATAGGCCATGTCCGGCGTGGCGCCGATGTGCTGGTTGTTCGCGTGTCTCTGAAGCGTGGCGTTTTCAAGGCCCGGGCTGGCCAAGGTCACGTCCACGATATAGACCACCAGCAAGGCGGCTTTGCGGGCGTCGTAGCTGCGCTTGAACACCTGCCAGTGGGTGACGTCGGCAGTGGTCAGCCCCAGGCTCCTGTGAACCAGTGCGCCCAGGTCTTCGGGGGTATGGTCAAGGGGTAGCTTGAGCTCGGTCAGTCGGATCATGTTCGGTGTCGCTTTGGCTTGTGTTGATCAAGCAGAAGCGCCAGATTTTACGGCCTGGCGGACTGGCCGCAAGTCCATGCCGCCAGGCTCAAGCCGGCAGGAAACCCTCAATTGACAGATAGCGCTCACCCGTGTCGTAGTTGAATCCGAGCACGGTGGCACCTGCCGGCAAATCGGGCAGCTTTTGCGCGATGGCCGCCAGTGTTGCACCGCTGGAGATGCCGACCAGAATGCCTTCTTCACGGGCGCAACGGCGTGCCATTTCGCGGGCGGGTTCGGCATCCACCTGAATCACACCGTCCAGCAAGGCGGTGTCCAGGTTTTTGGGAATAAAGCCGGCACCAATGCCTTGAATCGGGTGCGGGGCGGGCGCGCCACCAGAAATGACGGGCGAGGCTGTGGGCTCCACGGCATAGACCTTCAGATTGGGCCATTTGGCCTTCAACACCTGCGCACAGCCGGTAATGTGACCACCCGTGCCCACACCGGTGATCAGCACGTCGATGCCATCGGGAAAGTCCGCCAGAATTTCCAGCGCCGTGGTGCGGGCATGGGCATCAATATTGGCCGGGTTTTCAAACTGCTGGGGCATCCAGGAACCGGGCGTGGTGGCCACCAGCTCCATGGCACGGGCAATCGCGCCTTTCATGCCCTTTTCACGCGGGGTCAGGTCGAACGTGGCGCCGTAAGCCAGCATCAGGCGGCGGCGCTCGACCGACATGCTGTCGGGCATCACCAGAATCAGTTTGTAGCCCTTGACGGCCGCCACCATGGCCAGGCCGACGCCGGTGTTGCCCGAGGTGGGCTCAATGATGGTGGCGCCCGGTTTGAGTTCACCGCTTTTCTCGGCAGACTCGACCATGGACAGCGCGATGCGGTCCTTGATCGAACCACCGGGGTTGCTGCGCTCGGACTTGATCCACACCTTGTGGCTGGCACCAAACAGGCGGTTCATTCGGATGTGCGGCGTATTGCCAATGGTTTGCAGGACGTTGTCGGCTTTCATGATCGGCTCCAGATGAAGAGGTGAGTGGGTGAAACGCGCCCATTGTGGCGCACTGCGATAATCAGCGTGTGAAGCCCGCCAGACTGTCGCTGGTGCAAGCCGCAAGGCCGACGCGCAAGCGTCGGGTGGAAACACCGCACTGGAGGAACGTCCGGACTGCATAGGGCAGCGTAGCAGCTAACGGCTGTCCACTGAAAGTCTCACGCGCAAGCGGGGGATATAAGGTGAGGATCAGAGCAACAGAGACGAGTCGGGCCGCGGGCAACCGCGGTTCGGGTGAAACGGGCAATCTCTACGCGCAGCAATACCAAGTAGGCCAGCGTTGATGGGGCCCCCAGAGCTGGCGGGTAGGTAGCACCGAGCCACTGGGTGACCAGTGGCCCAGATTAATGACAGTCACACGGAAGCGGGTCGCAAGACCGGCTCCCGTGCACAGAATCCGGCTTATCGGTGGGCTTCACACTTTTACCGTCAGGGGCCTAGCCTCGGGCCAGCAACGACTGCCCCAGCGCGAATACGGAATTGGGCACCGTCGTTTGCAGCGCCGCAGTCTTGGGCTTTTTGAACACGCCCTGTCTGGCCGGTTTTCGCTCTTCCACACGGAACCCCTTGGCGAGTTGGTCCAGCACCAGGCTGTGCAGGGTGACGGACTGCAAATAGTCCAGCATTTTTGAGTTCACCGCGTCCCACAGGGCCTGTGTCAGGTCTTGCGTCACCCCTTGGGCCATTCCCTGCGCCGGTTCGTCGGGCGATGAGTCACCTTCGACTGCCCCAATGATGTCTGCCACCGTGATGCTGTTGGCCCGGTGCCCCAGTGCATAGCCGCCACCGGGGCCGCGTGTGCTGGCCACGAGGCCGTGCTGGCGCAGCTTGCTGAACATCTGTTCCAGGTAGGACAGCGAAATCTGGTGGCGCACAGCAATTTCGGACAGCGGCACAGGCCCGGATTTCTCGCGCAGCGCGACGTCAATCATCGCGGTCACGGCAAATCGACCTTTGGTACTCAAACGCATAGCGGTATCTCCTGACACGTCACGAAGTGTGTGACAGCACTGAATGTAGGGATTACATTACTTCGCGTAAATTCGTATTTTTAACAATTTAAATTCGAAAAATACGATCAATAATGATCTGCAATCGTCTGGATAAAGGGGAATCTCCATGAATTTCAAGCACTTGCATTACTTTTGGGTCACCGCCAAAGCTGGCGGTGTCATGCGTGCGGGCGAGCAACTGCACACCACGCCCCAAACCCTGTCGGGCCAGATCAAGCTGCTGGAAGACTGGCTGGGCCGCAAACTGTTCCGCAAAAGTGGCCGTCAACTGGAGCTGACCGAAGATGGCCGGCTGGCGCTGGGCTACGCCGATCAAATCTTCACGCTGGGTGCCGAGCTGGAAACCGCGGTTCGCCAGGCGCGGGGAGGCCAGCGGGTGCTGGACTTCAGGGTGGGCGTGGCCGATTCGGTCGCCAAATCAGTCGCCTACCGCTTGCTGGAGCCGGCCTTGAACCTGACCGAACCGGTGCGCCTGATTTGCGTGGAGGGCAAATTTCCCGATTTGCTGGCGCAGTTGGCCCTGCAGCGGCTGGACCTGGTGATTGCCGATGAGCCCATGTCGCGGCGCATCAGCGTCAAGGCGTTCAACCACCCCTTGGGCAGCACCGCCATGAGTTTCTTTTGCTCGCCCAGGCTCAGGCCGCAGCTAAAAGGTGATTTCCCCGCCTGCCTGAATGACATGCCCATGCTGATTCAGGGCGCTTCCGCCTCGGTGCGGCAACAGCTCGAGGGTTGGCTCACCCGCCACCAGATTCACCCGCGCATCATCGGTGAGTTTGACGATGGCGCGTTGATGACGGCGTTTGGGCGTGAAGGGCGGGGCGTGTTCATGGCCCCTGCCGTGCTGGAGGCCGAGACCGTAGCCCAGTTTGGTGTTGACGTGATTGGCCGTACCACGGAGCTGGTGGAAGAGTTTTTTGCGGTATCGGTGGAGCGGCGCATCTCGCACCCCTGCGTGCTGGCCATCACCGATGCGGCCCGAGGCCAGCTGTTCAGCGCCTGACCGGACCGCTTGGGCGAGACTAAAACCGCTCGTGTGGGTGCAGATAACGCCACTGCCCAATCGGGAGCTGCGTCATCGACACCCGCCCGATGCGCAGGCGCTTCATGCTGAGAATCTCCAGCCCCACACGCTCACACAGATAGGCAATCAGGCCCAGGTGCACACCTTTGAGGGCAAAGCGCAGCTTGCTGGATTTCTCGCTCGTGCTGTTGACGCTGACCTTGACCGGTGGCAGGGGCCGGCCGTCGGATTGCATGTGGTTGATGCGGTGCAGGCTCTCGGGTGACACCTCACCCGCCACCTCCACAATCACTTCCTGCTCCATCACGCCGGCGTCTTCCGTGAGCTTGCGCGCCACGCGCCAGTCTTGTGTGTAGACCACCAGGCCGCCCGCACCCGTCTCCAGCGGAACCGTGGCCGTCAGCCTGGCAAAGTGCCGTTTCAGCAGACGGGTGCCAGAGGCATCATCTGCCGCGTGGTTGGCCACTTGCAGCAACTGCTGCGCCGGTTTGACGTGTCGATTGGCCTCACCCGGCGCGGCCAGCGCGTCGTAACCCGGTGGCTTGTGCAGCAGCAGCGTTACCGGCAGCAGCTCCATCAGGCTGGCATCGGGGTCAACGGCCACCTTTTGGGTGGACACCCGAAACATCGGTTCTTCCACCACGTGGCCATCCACACTCACCCAGCCGCCTTCAATGTATTGCTCGGCCTCGCGGCGTGAGCAGGGCACCAGCTCGGCTACGCGTTTGGACAGGCGCTCGCCCGGGGGCGGCGCGCCAGCCTGCCGGGTGTCGGGCATGCGGGCTTGGGGTGCAAGCTTGAGTTTGGGTTTGGGTTCTGCCATCATTGAGGCCATGTTAACTGCCCCGACTCCCCGCATCCACGGTTTTCACGCCCATGTGTATTTCGGCGAGCAAACCGTAGCCCAGGCCCGCGCACTGTGCGAAGCTGCCGCTCAAGCCTTTCCCCTGAAGATGGGCCGGGTACACGAAAAACCGGTGGGGCCACACCCCGACTGGAGCTGCCAGCTGGCTTTCAAGCCCGCACTGTTTGGCGAAGTGATTCCCTGGCTGGCCATGAACCGCAAGGGGCTGGTGGTGTTCATCCACCCCATCAGTGACAACGACCTGGTAGACCACCGCGACCGTGCCATGTGGATGGGGGCGGTGCGCCCGCTGGACCTGAGTGTGCTGGGTGAGGGGCCTGGGGAATATGACCTTTAGCCTGGCCTCTGCACCCGTGCCTGTCCGGCGTTTCTAAAAGAGCGGATTGATCGACTGAATCCGCTGCACATGCGCCAGGAGCGAGCGTTTGGCCACCGGCCACATGCGGGGCGGCACGTCGTCGTAGGCTTTGCATACCCAGTCGTCCATCGTGCCGTCGGGGTGG
>JBEEMW010000067.1:0-17813 GCA_041192445.1 Pseudomonadota bacterium
CATGGAACGGCCCCGTGGTACTGGCGGCCCGTGCCATTGCCTACCCGATTGCCTGCGGCAACACCGTGGTGTTCCGTGCCTCGGAAGCCAGCCCCAAGACCCACACGCTGGTGGCCGATGCCCTGGTGGAAGCCGGTTTCCCGCCAGGTGTTTTGAATGTGGTGACGAATGCACCTAAGGATGCTCCTGAAGTCATTGATGCGCTGATCGCACACAAGGCCGTGCGCCGCATCAACTTCACTGGCTCCACCCGCGTGGGCCGCATCATTGCACAAAAGGCTGCCATCTATTTGAAGCGTTGCCTTCTGGAGCTGGGCGGCAAGTCGCCCCAGGTGGTGCTGGACGATGCCAACATGGACGAAGCGGTAAAGGCCGCCGTGTTTGGCTCCTTCCTGTACCAGGGCCAGATTTGCATGTCCACCGAACGTCTGGTGGTGGACGAGGCCGTTGCGGATGAGTTTGTCGCCAAGTTTGCAGCCCGCGCCAAGGAACTGGTCATGGGTGACCCGTGCGTCAATCCAGCCTGCGTAATTGGCCCCATGGTGGCCAGCGAATCGGGCGCACGCCTAAACGCCATGATTGATGACGCCTTGTCCAAGGGTGCGACCCTGGCGTGCGGCGGTAAGGCTGACGGCGCCATCATGCCCGCTACTATCGTGGACCATGTCAAACCCGGCATGACCATCTATGGCGATGAAACCTTTGGCCCCATCACCACCGTGGTGCGTGTCAAGGGTGTGGAAGAGGCGGTGGCAGTAGCCAACGACAGCGACTATGGATTATCAGCAGCCGTGTTCGGGCGCGATGTGACGCGGGCACTGGGCGTGGCCATGCGGATCGAGTCGGGTTCTGTGCACGTCAACGGCTCCACCGTGCAGAACGAGGCGCAAGCCCCGTACGGTGGAACCAAGAACAGCGGTTATGGCAAATTTGATGGTCGTGCTGTGATCGATGAGTTCACCGAACTCAAGTGGATCACCATTGAGCCATCGGTTCAGCACTATCCCGTGTAATCAGTGATACCGGATGGACACCGCCGGTGTCCATCCGGTTCTGATGGGCATCTCGTAAGCCCCATCAAACTTGCCAACCCAATGGACTATCGAGTCCCACGGTTGGCGAAAAATGATGCGGTGAGGCTTGATTGATTGCTCATGGCATCAATGCACGCTCTTCAATGCCTGAGCCAGAAAATCAATCAATGCACGCACCTTGGGTGACACATATTGCCGCGTCGGGTAGACCGCAAAGATGCCGAACTCAATGGAGCGGTAGCTTGGCATCAGTTCTACCAATGCGCCGCTCTGCAAATCCGCATTCACCAGGAAGGAGGGCTGCAAGACCACGCCCTTGCTCTTGCGTGCCGCTGCAATGCAGGTGTCGCCACTGTTGGTTCGCATGACAGGTTTCACGGTGACCGAAACGCTGCCCTCGGGTCCTTCGAAATTCCACTGGTCGCCGGTCGCCAGCAGGCGGTAGGACAGTACGGCGTGTTCCGCAAGTTCGGATGGGTGCTTGGGCTTGCCGTGTTTTTTAAGGTAAGCCGGCGACGCGCAAAGCACCAGCCGGGTTGAAGCCAGCTTTCTGCTCACCAGGGATGAATTCGGCAGATGTGCAATGCGCACCGCAATGTCGTAGCCTTCTTCCACCAAATCCACGATGCGGTCGGCCAGGGTGATGTCCAACTCTACATCGGGGAACTTAGCCATGAAGTCGGGCCACAGCGGCGCCAGCTCCCAGAGACCAAACGACACCGGCACATTCACCTTGATCAGCCCCTTCACGGCGATCGACTGGGAGGTGATCTCTTCTTCTGCCACTTCCACGTCAGCCAGAACGGTCTTGCACCTTCCATAAAACTGCCGCCCCTCTTCGGTGAGCGACAGCTTGCGGGTGGTGCGCTGTAAGAGGCGCACCCCCAGGCGCTGCTCCAACTCGGCAACATGGCGCGACACCGCCGGCTTGGACATGTCCAGCGCATCGGCTGCCTGCACAAAACTGCCGCCATCTACCACGGCAGCAAAGGTCTTCATCTCGAGGAATTTGTCCATTTGTTGTGAATATCGGAATAATTAATGTCATTGAAGCATATTTATCTTATCGATTGCAACAAATACAGTTGACCCATGCCTTCCAACAACGGTGTGAAGGCAATGAAGCAACTCCTCAACCAACCAAAGGAAATCGTATGAAAGTTCTCGTTATCGGCGCCGGCAACATGGGTTCTGCCTTCGTCAAACAAATCAGCGCAGCAGGCCATCAGGTCAGCGTCACCGCACGCGATGCCGCCAAGGTCGCCGCTTTGGCCGCCCAGTATCCTGGTGTGAAGGCGGTAGCCTCAGCATCCGCTGCGGAAGGCCAGGATGTGGTCATTCTGGCCACAGGCTATGCCGATGCGGTGAGCGCATTGCAGTCGGTTGGCAACCTGCAAGGCAAAGTGGTGGTGGACATCACCAACCCGCTGACCCCGGACTACATGGGTCTGACCCTGGGCCACAGCACTTCGGCCTCTGAAGAGATTGCCAAAACCATTCCCGGTGCCTATGTGGTCAAGGCCTTCAACACGCTGTTTGCCCAGGTGTTGGCACAGGGCGCCACCCTGGCCGATGGCAGCAAGGCCACGGTGTTCTATGCAGGCGATGAGGACAGTGCCAAGCAATCCGTCAAGGCGCTGGCCGAAAGCCTGGGCTTTGCCACGGCCGATGCAGGTGGTCTGAAGAACGCACGCTACCTGGAGCCCTTGGGTGGACTGAACATTTACTTTGGCTACGGCGCCGGACGCGGCACCGGCATTGCACCGACATGGGTTGGCGCATGAGCGCAACGCCCCGTACACACACAAACACTCAACTCGCAGTAAAAGTAACAATCATGAACAACGTTCTCTTCAAATCGCTCATTGCCGCCGCAGTCGTCTCCACCCTGGGCCTGGCCCAGGCGCAGACGCCCGCAGAGAACCCCACCACGCCAGCGCCCAAGCACGAAAAGCAGGCCCCCAAGGTGGAGCGCAACCTCAAGGTCTTTGACAGCCTGGACTTTGACGTCTTCAGCAATCAGAAGTGGGATCGTCTGAAGGAAAGCCATTCGGCTGACATCGTGGTGACCTGGCCGGACGGCCATGAGACCAAAGGACTTGATCACCACACCGATGATCTGAAGGCCATGTTTGTCTTTGCACCGGACATCACGATCAAAGAGCACCCCATCCGCTTTGGTTCTGGTACCTGGACCTCTGTCACCGGTGTGATGACGGGCACCTTTACCAAGCCCATGCCGATTGGTGATGGCAAGACGATTGCACCGACCGGCAAGCGCTTTGCCATTGGCATGGCTACCATCGGTCACTGGAGCGGCAAGACCATGGACCACGAATGGCTGTTCTGGGACAACCAGGACTTCATGAAGCAATTGGGCCTGGGCAACTAAGCAAAGCAAACGCAACGCGCATCGAAAGGAATCATCAGGATGGAAATTGGCATTTACACCTTTGGTGACCTTCCCGCGGATGCGCGCGGCCCGCAAGCCGCGCAGCAGCGCCTGAAAGAAATTGTGGCTGCTGCCAAGTTGGCTGATGAGGCCGGGCTGCATGTCTTTGGTGTGGGCGAACACCACCGCTCGGACTATGCGGTGTCGGCCCACACCGTGGTGCTGGGCGCCATCGCCGCAGTGACCCGCAACATCCGCTTGACCAGTGCCGTCACCATTCTGAGCTCGGCTGACCCGGTGCGGGTGTTTGAGGACTTTGCGACCCTGGACCTGCTATCCGAGGGCCGTGCAGAGTTGATGGCTGGGCGCGGTGCATTCACTGAATCCTTTCCGCTGTTCGGCTTTGAACTGCAAGACTATGAGGCGATCTACAACGAAAAGCTGGAGCTGCTGTTGAAGTTGCGTGCCAATGAACGCATTACATGGCATGGTGCCTTCCGCCCGGCCCTGAATGCGGTGGAGGTGTCACCACGGCCAGCTTCCGGTTTGCTGCCGATCTGGGTGGGCGCCGGCGGCACCCCGCAAAGTGCGGTGCGGGCCGGCCTGGCCGGTCTGCCCTTGAACCTGGCCAATATTGGTGGTGAGCCCGCTCGCTTCAAACCATTTATCGACCTCTACCGCAAGACTGGGCTCACCGCTGGATACGCCGCTGAAGAATTGAGGGTGGCTGTCTCGGGTCACCTGCATTTGCAAAAGGACTCGCAGCGCGCACGAGACGAATTCTTTCCGCATTACACCCATTACATGCGCCACAACCTGCCGCAGCGGGATGTGGGCTGGGCGATTTCTAAGAGCGACTATGCACAACTGGCAAGCCCGCGTGGTTCGCTGTTTGTGGGCAGCCCGCAGGAAATCGTGGACAAGATCCTGTATGAGCATGAGTTGTTCGGCCACCAGCGCTTTCTGGCACAAATCGATATTGGGGGCCTGCCATTTGCCAAGGTGGCACAAGTCATAGAACTACTGGCGTGCAACGTGCTACCTATTGTTAACAAGGCCTTGCAGAATTAGTGTGCGTCTGAGGTCGGTATTCGAGAAGCCCCCGCCTGGCGAGACGTTGACACCCAAAACCCCAAAATTACAAGCCAAATCGGCCTCCAGCCCTAGCCAGATATGCACAAGCAGCTACACTTTTAATAGCGTTCAACCAATGAACGCCTCCTGAGTCACCACCTCACCCCGCAGCGAATAGGTGCGGGTTTCGGTAATGCGGGTGTCCACCAGTTGACCAATCAGCCGTGCCGGGCCGACAAAATTCACCACCCGGTTGCACTCGGTGCGGCCCATCAGCTCGGTTGCGTCACGTTTTGAGGCACCTTCCACCAGAATGCGCTGCACGGTGCCCAGACGGCTCTCGCTGATGCGCGTGATGCTGGTATTGATGACGGCTTGCAGGTGCTGCAGGCGCTTGAGCTTCACCTCGTGTGGGGTGTCGTCATGCAGGTTGGCGGCGGGTGTGCCAGGGCGGGGGCTGAAGATGAAGCTGAAGCTGTTGTCAAAGCCCACGTCGTCGATCAGCTTCATCATCTTGCCGAAATCGTCTTCGGTTTCGCCCGGAAAACCCACAATGAAGTCGCTGCTGAACGCCATGTCGGGGCGAATGGCGCGCAGCTTGCGGATGGTGGACTTGTATTCCATGGCCGTGTAGCCGCGTTTCATCGCCATCAAAATGCGGTCCGAGCCGTGTTGCACCGGCAGGTGCAGGTGGCTCACCAGCTTGGGGATCTTGTCATAGGCGGCGATCAGCGCCGGTGTGAATTCATTGGGGTGGCTGGTGGTGTAGCGGATGCGCTCGATGCCGGGGATGTCGGCCACATACTCCAGCAAGGTGGCGAAGTCGACCATGTCGGCGGTGAGTGAGTTCTCTGAGCCGATCATCTTTGCCCGGTAGGCGTTGACGTTTTGCCCCAGCAGCGTGACCTCTTTCACGCCCTGGTCGGCCAGGCCCGCCACCTCGACCAGCACGTCTTCAAACGGGCGGCTGACCTCTTCACCCCGGGTGTAAGGCACCACGCAGTAGCTGCAGTATTTGGAGCAGCCTTCCATGATGCTCACAAACGCTGTAGCACCCTCCACACGCGCCGGGGGCAGGTGGTCAAACTTCTCGATCTCGGGGAAGCTGATGTCCACCTGAGAGCGGTCTTGCAGCGCGCGCTGGTTCAGCAGTTCGGGCAGGCGGTGCAGGGTTTGTGGGCCAAACACCACGTCCACATACGGCGCACGCTCGATGATGGCGGCACCTTCCTGGCTGGCCACACAACCGCCCACACCGATCAGCACACCTTTTTTCTTGAGGTGTTTCACGCGGCCCAGGTCGGAGAACACTTTCTCCTGCGCTTTCTCGCGCACCGAGCAGGTGTTGAACAAAATCAGGTCGGCGTCATCCACGTTTTGCGTCGGCTCATAGCCCTGCGCGGCGTGCAGCACGTCGGCCATCTTGCCCGAGTCGTACTCGTTCATCTGGCAGCCAAAGGTTTTGATGAAGACTTTTTTGGTCATGCGGGAATCTCAATTCAGATGCTATTAATTCAGGAGCTAATGACGCAATATGGACGGGGGCTTCAGGCCAATAACGACCTCAAGCTGTGCGGCCGAACGATGGCGCTGCGCCCTGGTGCCGGGCTATTGCGCGGGAGGTTTCGGGGCCTGGTCAACCGGCGTGTTGCCGACACGCTTGTCCTGCGCTTCCCGGTCGCTCAGGATCCAGACCTCATGGATCATGCCCTGCGGGTCACGGACGTAATTAACCAGCACGGGCTGCCCCGTGAGCGATGCTGACATCACCAGGGTATTGCTCAGGCCCTTGATGCGCGCACCGGGCGACAGGCGTTCGGCAATGCCGTCCAGGGTAATTTGGGGTGTTGCCGTGACCACCAGCACCGCGCGCTGGGCATTTTTCGGAAACTGACGCTCGGCGGTTTGCGCGCAGGCGTTAAACGAGAGGGCAGCAGTGAGGGCCGCGGCCAATAAGGCCAGGCTCCACGCCCCGGCGCGGGACATTCTCAAGAGTTTGCAGCTGTTCATGGTGTATATCCAGAGGCTGTGAAAAAAAACCCGCAAAGCTGGTGCCACTGCGGGTTTTGGGTGTTTTGGTGGTGATAGGTGGATTTGAACCACCGACATCAGCATTATGAATGCTGCGCTCTAACCAACTGAGCTATATCACCGAAGGTCAAGATTATAGCCAAACATGGCCGGCGGGTTTGGCGGGGCTCAACTGTGGGTGAAGTTGGCCTTGCGCTTGTTCATGAACGCATCCATGCCTTCCTTTTGGTCGGCGGTGGCGAACATGGCGTGGAACAGGCGGCGTTCGAACAAAATGCCGTCGCTCAAACTGCCTTCAAACGCACGGTTCACCGATTCCTTGGCCGCCATGACCGCGATTTGTGAGAAGGCACTGATCATCAGCGCCGCGCCCAGTGCCTCTTCCATGAGCTTGTCCAGCGGCACCACGCGGCTCACCAGCCCGGCGCGCTCGGCCTCGGTCGCATCCATCATGCGCCCGGTCAGGGCCATGTCCATGGCCTTGGCTTTGCCCACGGCGCGGGGCAGGCGTTGCGTGCCGCCAGCCCCGGGAATGACGCCCAGCTTGATCTCCGGCTGGCCAAAACGCGCGTTGTCCGCCGCAATGATGAAGTCGCACATCATGGCCAACTCACAACCCCCGCCCAATGCGAAGCCGCTGACGGCGGCGATCACGGGCTTGCGGACCGAGTGGATTTGTTCCCAGTTGCGGGTGATGTAGTCGCCCTTGTAAACGTCTGCAAACGTGTAGCTGGCCATGGCACCAATGTCCGCCCCGGCCGCAAAGGCTTTTTCTGACCCAGTGATGATCATGCAGCCGATGCTGGTGTCCGCATCAAAGGCTTTCAGGGCCGTGCCCAGTTCGCTCATGAGCTGATCGTTGAGGGCATTGAGCTGCTGGGGCCGGTTCAAGGTGATGACCCCCACTTTTTCGCCTTCCGTTCGCACGGTGATGAGCGCATAAGTCATGGTGTTCTCCGTTTTCAGTTTCGATGGAAGGACTATAACGACCGCAACAACCAAGGGAAAACATTAACCAACCGAACGGTCGGTTAATGTTAAATTAGTCTTCAAGAGGTTTTTATGACTGATTTGAGTGAATCGACAGTTTTGTACGCGCAGAACGCAGGGGTGGCGGTCGTCACCCTGAATCGCCCGCAGGCCCTGAACAGCTTCACCCGTCAGATGCACCGTGACCTTTGGGAAGCACTGGACCGGGCCGAAGCGGATGCTGACGTGCGCGCCCTCATCATCACCGGGGCGGGCCGGGGTTTTTGCGCGGGTGCTGATCTGGCCGAGTTCGACCTGGCGCCAGGCCCTGATCCGCAAAGCCGGTTTGATCCGGGGTTGGTGATTGAGCAGGCTTTCAACCCGACCGTGCGGCGCCTGCAAAACCTGCGCATGCCCACCCTTGCGGCTGTCAACGGTGTGGCGGCTGGCGCCGGAGCCTCGCTGGCCATGACCTGTGATGTGGCGATTGCTGCGCCCCATGCCAGCTTCATCCAGGCCTTCAGCAAAATTGGGCTGGTGCCTGACGCGGGGGGGTCCTGGTTTCTGACCCAGCGGCTGGGTCTGGCGCGCGCGTCTGCGCTGGCCATGACTGGCAACAAGCTGTCGGCGCTGCAGGCCAAAGACTGGGGCATGATTTGGGACGTGGCAGACGACTGCCTGGCCGCTGCCACGGCACTGGCGCAACACCTGGCCACCATGCCAACCCAGGCGCTGGTGGCCACCCGGCATCTGCTGCAGGGCAGCACCTCGCGCACACTCAGCCAGCAGCTGGATGTTGAGCGCGACATCCAGTCTGCACTGGGCCGAACGCATGATTTCATGGAGGGTGTGGCCGCGTTTCAAGGCAAGCGCGCACCCCAATTCAAAGGAAAATGATGAACGCTACCCACGTCGCCGCGGTACTGGCCCAGCGAGTCGGTGAAACCCTGTTCAATGCCGACACGGCCTCCAAAGACACCATGGGCATGCAACTCCTGAGTTGCGCGCCCGGGCGTGCGGTCATGCAAATGAGTGTCCAGAAGTTTCACCTGAATGGCCACCAGATATGCCACGGGGGCTTCATTTTTACCCTGGCGGATTCAACCTTTGCCTTTGCATGTAACAGCCACAACCACAATGCGGTGGCCGCCGCCTGCAGCATCGAATTCCTGAAACCTGCCAGATTGGGCGATGTTCTCACCTGTGAAGGCCTCGAACAGGTCCTTGCAGGCCGCCACGGTGTGTACGACATGAAAGTTTGCAATCAAAATGGCGATGTGATTGCGCTGTTCCGTGGCAAAAGTGCCCAGATTCAGGGCACGGTCATTGCGCAATAATCATTCACGCTGGAGACCCATTTGAACGCCTTTCCTCTGGAAGCCATTGAAAAAGCCAGTGTTGACGAGCTGCGAAATCTCCAGCTCAAACGCCTCAAGGTCACCTTGCAGCACGCCTATGCCAATTCCCGCGTGTACAAAGCCAGGTTTGATGCCGCCGGTGTCCACCCCGACGATTGCAAGACGCTGTCTGATTTGTCACGATTTCCGTTCACCACCAAAAATGATTTGCGCGACAACTACCCGTTTGGCCTGTTCGCCGTGCCCCGCGAGCGGTGTGTGCGTATTCATGCATCCAGTGGGACGACCGGCAAGCCCACGGTGGTGGGGTACACCCAAAATGACATCAACATGTGGTCGAATTGTGTGGCGCGTTCATTGCGGGCTGCCGGTGCCCGTCCGGGTGACATGGTGCATGTCAGTTACGGCTATGGCTTGTTTACCGGGGGGCTGGGTGCCCACTATGGTGCGGAGCGATTGGGCCTGACGGTTGTGCCTTTTGGTGGCGGCCAGACCGAGCGCCAGGTGCAGCTGATCAATGATTTCAAACCCGACATCATCATGGTCACCCCCAGCTACATGCTGGCCATTGCCGATGAGTTTGATCGCCAGAAACTGCGCTTGTCCGACTCGGGCTTGCGCATCGGCATTTTTGGGGCCGAGCCCTGGACCAACGACATGCGCCTGGCCATTGAGAAGCGGACTGGCATGGATGCGGTGGATATCTATGGCCTGAGTGAAGTCATCGGGCCGGGCGTGGCCAGTGAATGTGTTGAAACCAAAGATGGCCCGACGGTTTGGGAAGATCATTTTTACCCGGAGATTGTTAACCCCGAAACGGGTGAACCCGTGGCTGACGGCGAGATGGGTGAGCTGGTATTCACCAGTCTGACCAAAGAAGCCCTGCCCATCATCCGCTACCGCACGCGTGACCTGACGCGCCTTTTGCCGGGCACCGCGCGCACCATGCGCCGCATGGAAAAAATAACAGGCCGCAGTGACGACATGATGATTGTGCGCGGCGTGAACGTGTTTCCGACGCAAATTGAGGAGCTGATTCTCAAGCGGGATGAGCTGGCGCCGCATTATCAGTGTGTCCTGACCCGCGACGGGGCGATGGACAGTTTGACGGTAGTGGTCGAAACCCGCCCTGGTATGTCGCCAGAGAGCTTGCAAGCCCGCTCGGCGGCTGAACGGCTGCAGCATGACATCAAGGTGTATGTCGGGACCCGCGCGGAAATCGAGTTGCGTCCTGAAGGCGGGGTGGAGCGCAGCGGTGGCAAGGCGAAGCGCCTGCTGGACCTGCGGACCTAGTTTTCACCATCACACCTGAATCATCCTCGACGTGTCGGGATGATACCCTTACACTGGACTGACAAATCAGTCGTTGTGGCAAAGGCATCTGCGTGATGGACAAGCAGGCAATTTTTCGAAAATCAGTCAAAGGGGCCGAAGCCATCCCTATTCGGCAAGCTGGTTTCTCACCCAAACTTCGGTCAGTCTTGATCATGGTTGACGGTAAACGCCGTTTTCACGAATTAGCACCCCTTATTTCAATGCTGGGCGACCCGCATGTGCTCATGACCGAGCTTGAAACCACCGGCCTGATTGAATTAGTCGGTGGCACACCCGACGCGCCAGTGGCATCCGGGGCAAAACTCGCAGACCCTGCACCAATCGTGTCACCCTCTATCGTGGCAGCGCCGGCCACCCTGGCCGGAGCCCGGCGTTTTGCCTCGAGGCTGTTAACCGGGCTTTTGGGCCCAATGAGTGAGACCTTGTGCGTCAAAATTGAGGCGGCGCGCGATTTGGTTGAGTTCATTGCTGCCGTCAAGCGCGCCCGGGACGTGGTCCGCGAGGTCAAAGGGCAGACTGCCGCAGCGCAATTCATTTCACAGATCGAGGCCAACACCCCCAGCGCCTGAGTGCCGGGTGTCAGTCAGCCTGGTCCCGTGGTTTCAGCCACTGTTTGGCGCGCACGCCGTCCTGCATGACCAGCCGCCACGTGGTCACGGCCGACGGCAGGGCCAGTTCGAGCCGCAGCAAGTGTTTGTCCCGCGCGACCAGCACGCCGATTTTCTTGGTGCGACCGGCGTAAAACAGCAAGTCATCAAGTTTGCTCATGCGCCAGCCAGCAGCATTTTTGCCTTTGGTCTCAACCCCCAGCCATTCGTCCCCGGCCGAGAAACCCGCTTTTTCGGCCGCGCCATCGCGCAACACGGTCTTGACGTGAAGGCCCCCGGTTTCACTGACGCGCAAGCCCAGGCGCTGTGCCAGTTGCGCGGGATCCTCCAGCACGGCGACACCCCATTGGTGCAGGAGTTCTTTCAGCGGCAGTTCTTGCGTGCCATGCACCCAGCGCGCCATTTCCGCAGCGAACGACCTGCCACCTAAGGCCTGGAGCACATTGCTGAAATCACTTTCCGTCATGGGGCCAGCCTTGCAGCGCACCCACAGCGCGCGCATGACATCGTCCAGTGATGATTTGCCTTGTGCGCGCAACGTCAGGTCAAAACACAGTGCCACCAGCGCCCCCTTGGTGTAGTAACTCACGGTGGCGTTGGGTGTGTTTTCGTCTTGCCGGTAATACTTGACCCAGGCGTCAAAACTGGCCTGGGCCACCGATTGCACGGCACGTCCCGGGGCCTGTTGCACCTGGTTGATGGTCTTGTTGAGCAGTTTGAGGTAGGTGACATCGTCAATCAACTGGGCCCGATGCAGCAGCAGGTCGTCGTAATAGCTGGTGAAGCCCTCAAAAAACCACAGCAGTTGAGAGTAGTTCTCGGTGTTGTAACGGTAAGGTGCAAAGTCAGCCGGGCGCAGGCGCTTCACGTTCCAGGTGTGGAAATACTCGTGGCTGATCAAGCCCAACAACGTGGTGTAACCCTCCACCTGTTTGACTTTGGCCTTGGGTACACTGGCATCACCCAGCCGTGGCAAGTCCTTGCGGTTGCATATCAGCGCGGTGGCGTTCCGGTGCTCCAGGCCGCCGTAGCCGTCATCGACCGCATTGAGCATGAACAGGTAATTTTTGTGCAGCGGTCGTGCCTTGCTGCGGCCGCCGGGCTCGTCGCCACCATGCCAGAAGTCGATTTGCGTTTCGCAAATTTTCTGGGTGTCTGACAGCAGACGCTCGCCATCGAACGATGGGGATGCACCTGCCACCACAAATCGGTGGGGCACGCCGCGCGCCGTGAACGTGCCGCTCCAGAAAGTGCCCATTTCCACCGGGCAATCCACCAGTTCATCGTAGTCGGCTGCGACGTAGGTGCCAAACCCTTTACGGGTCACTTTTTTTGCCGTGAGCGCAGTCGCCAGAGTCCAGTTGGCAAGTGACCCGGGCGACACAATTTCAAGCTCGTGGGGGCCTTGCGTGTAGCCATCCACCCGCAGGCACAGGCTGGTGCCATTGAAAAAACCACGCGACGGGTCGAGCCAGGCTGTTCGCACCGAGTTGTCCAATGCATAAATTTCGTAGCTCAGCACCAGGGGCTCGCCCGGTACACACTGGATTTGCCAGCTGCATTTGTCCAATTGCCGGGTTCCCAGCGCGCGCGTGCCCTGACTGGCTTTGAGCCGCTGCAGGTTTTTGGCGAACTCGCGCACCAGGTAGCTGCCGGGTATCCACACCGGCAGGGCAACACATTGGGTGGCCGCGGGTCGGGGAATGGTCAGCGTGACCCGAAACAGATGGGCATGCAAATCTGCCAGGTCAACACGGTAATGGATGGGTGGCGCAGAATTTGATTTTTTAGGCATGATTGGCGCACGATAGGGTATCCCTATTTGGCGTCGGCGAGGTATTTCTCGATTTGCTGCGTATTGATGGCACCCGGCACACGCGAGCCATCGGCAAAAATCAGTGTGGGGGTGCCTGTGATTTTGTACTTCTTGCCGAACTCGACATTGCGATTGAGTGCCATGGTGTCGCAGCTCGCATTGGCGGCGGGCTGGTCGCGCACCATCCAGTCCGTCCAGGCTTTGGCTTTGTCTACGGCACACCAGATGTTGCGTGATTTGTCAGCTGAATCAGCGCTGAGAATCGGGTAGAGGAACATGTAGACTGTGACGTTGTTCACATTTTGAAGGTCGCGCTCAAAACGTTTGCAGTAACCACAGTTCGGGTCTTCAAACACGGCAATTTTGCGCTTGCCATTGCCGCGCACAACTGTGAAGGCATCTTTGAGCGGCAGGGCATCAAACTCCACGGCGGTCAGCTTGTCGATGCGTTCCTCGGTCAGGTTGCGGCGCTGTTTGGTGTCAATCAGGTTGCCTTGAACGATGAAATTGCCTTTGGCGTCGGAGTAGAAAATCTCCGAGCCGTTGACCCGAATTTCATACAAGCCCGGGATCGGGCTTGCCGTGATCTCATCAATGTTCTGAAACTGTGGAATGCGGCTGCCCAAGGTCGCGCGAATGGTCGCCTCAGGTGTTGCAGGCACAGGCTGTGCTTTCGCAGCTTGATTCGCTTGTGCGATGACCCCTGCCGACGCCACCAGCGCCGCACCCAATAAACCCAGAATAAAAAACTTTTTCATGACAAACCCATTTCTTCGCTAATCAATTTCGCTGTTCCATCCTGCTCAGCGCGAACCCATCGCTTCACTGACCACCCAGGCTTTCACGGGCCCGCTGCGATCAAACCCTGTCATACCCCAGTTGCGCAAGGCTTGCCAGGGGGCAGCATTGCGCGCGAACAACTGCTGCAAACCATCGGTGACGAACCCCACGGGCAACACGTCCGATTTACGCGTCCGTTCGTACTGACGCAACACTTTGCGGTCACCCACATTTCGCCAACTGTCCCGTTTTTTCAAAACCTGCGCCAGTTTGCCCACGTCTGCCAGCCCCAGATTCAAACCCTGACCAGACAGCGGATGCACGGTATGCGCCGCATCACCCGCAAGGGCCCAACTGTTGCCCTGCATCGACCCAACCCAGCGATCAGCACGCGCCAGTTGCAGCGGCCAGCTTGCCCGTTCACTGTTCAGGGTGAGGCGGCCCAACGCGCCATGACTGGCCACTTCCAGCGCCTGGGTGAATTCGTCCGGGCTCATTGACAGCAACGGAGCCGCCCGCTCTTCCATGACAGACCACACAAGTGCCACAGAGTTCCCCGCAGCGCCATTCAGGGGCAGAAAAGCCAGTATTTCCCCGTTTGCGAACCACTGGTGTGCCATCTGCGCGTGGGGGTTTTCGCAAGTGACTCGCGCCGCAATGGCCAGTTGCCCATAGGGTGTCACGTCGAAATCCACGCCAAATTCGGTTCGGGTACGGCTGGTTTTGCCTTCACAGACGACGGTCAGGTCCGCGGTTTGGGGCTCGGTCAATTCTTCAACAAGCGGTTGATACCGGATGGCCTCGGCCAGCCGTGCCTGGAGTGACGCCACGTCAACAATCCAGGCCAGTGCAGGCGTGCCCTGATCGGCCGCGCGGAAGTTCACCTCGCCATCACCATCCCCGCAGATGCGCATGCCGAGTACGCCGGTCGCATTGGCGTCATCGGGCCAGCAGCGCAAGGATTCAAGCAGTGATCTGGACGCTGCGTTGAGTGCATAGGCGCGCACATCCACCGTTGCGCCGGGGTGATCGGACGGCGCTGCGACCAGCCCGACCCGCAGCCGCTCACCTGCCAGCAACAAAGCCAGCGTTCGTCCCACGATACCCGAGCCGCGGATACAGACATCAAATGGTTTTGGCATGCCTTGATTGTAGGAGGCAGGGCAAAATCGGGGTTTTGTGAAAAGGACTGAATTGGTGGACCATTCCAGCGCAGACGTCACGGCCCGTATTGCCCGACTTTTCATCTATCCCATCAAATCCTGTGCCGGTATTGAGGTGCAGGAGGCTTTGCTGCTGGAGACTGGCCTTGAATTCGACCGTGCCTGGATGGTGGTGGATGAGCACCACGAGTTTGTAACCCAGCGAGAGTTGCCGCGCATGGCGTTGATCAAACCCCAGATCAGGACTGAAGAAATGGTTTTGCGGGCACCCGGCATGCTGGCCCTGCACATTAGCCTGGACAGGGTCGAAACGCCCATCCGGGTTCGGGTGTGGGACGACGAGGTCCGGGCCTGCGACATGGGGGCCGTGGCGGCCCAGTGGTTCAGTGATTTTCTGGGACAAAAACTCAGGCTGGTTCGTTTTGACCCCGGGCAGCAGCGCCTCTCCAGTCTCAAGTGGACACATGGCATCGAGGCCCCCAACCAGTTTGCCGACGGTTTTCCGGTGCTGGTCACGAGTGAGGCATCCGTAGCGGAACTGAACGCCCGATTGCAAAACGCCGGCCTGGAGGTGGTTTCGGTTGAGCGCTTCCGGGCCAACCTCGTTCTGTCGGGGATTGAGGCGCATGACGAGGACCGGCTGGACGTTGTCCGCATTGCCACTGACGAGGGGAGCACGGAGGCCGGCGGGGTACAGCTCAAACCTGTCAAACCCTGCGCCCGTTGCCCGATTCCCAATATTGACCCGGTAACGGCCACCAGCAGCCACAGTGTGGGCGACACGCTGCAAACCTACCGGCAAGACCCCCGCATGAACGGTGCCATTACCTTTGGCATGAACGCCATCATTTTGTCCGGGTCGGGGCAACGGTTGCGAGTGGGGCAGGGGGTTTCGGCGGACTACAAGTTTGATTAATCAGGCCTCGCATACACTAGGCACCCTGTTTTTGAGGTTTTGTTATGAGTCTGAAGTGCGGCATTGTGGGCCTGCCAAATGTGGGTAAATCCACCCTGTTCAATGCGTTGACCAAGGCGGGCATCGCTGCGGAAAACTATCCTTTTTGTACCATCGAGCCCAATGTGGGCGTGGTGGAAATGCCCGATCCGCGGCTCGATCAGCTTTCCAGCATCGTCAAGCCTGAGCGTGTGGTGCCAGCCATCGTCGAGTTTGTGGACATTGCGGGCCTGGTGGCCGGGGCCAGCACGGGGGAAGGTCTGGGCAACAAGTTTCTGGCTCACATTCGGGAGACGGACGCCACCATCAACGTGGTGCGCTGTTTTGAAGACGAGAACGTGATCCACGTGGCCGGCAAGATCGACCCGATCTCCGACATTGAAGTGATCCAGACCGAATTGTGCCTGGCCGATCTCGCGGCGGTTGAAAAGGCCTTGCATCGTGTCACCAAAACGGCCCGCTCAGGGGACAAGGAATCCATCAAGCTGGTGGCGATTCTGGAGAAGTGCCAGGCTGCCCTGAACGAAGCCAAACCGGTGCGCACGCTGGATTTCAGCAAAGAAGAACTGCCCTTGCTGACACAGTTTTTCCTGATTACCGCCAAGCCCGCCATGTTCGTGGCCAACGTGGCTGAAGACGGGTTCGAGAACAACCCGTTCCTGGACCGCCTCAAGGATTTCGCCGCCGGTCAAAATGCCCCGGTGGTGGCCATCAGCGCCAAGATGGAAGCTGAAATGGCCGAGATGAGTGATGAAGACCGGCTAATGTTTCTGGCTGAGCTGGGCCAAACCGAGCCCGGCCTGAACCGCCTGATCCGCGCTGCCTACAAGCTGCTGGGCCTGCAAACCTACTTCACCGCCGGTGTGAAAGAGGTGCGTGCCTGGACCATTCATGTGGGGGATACCGGCCCGCAAGCCGCAGGGGTGATTCACACCGATTTCGAGAAAGGCTACATCCGCGCGCAAACCATTGCGTTTGATGACTTCATCGCCTTCAAGGGTGAACAAGGCGCGAAGGATGCGGGCAAGATGCGCTCGGAGGGCAAGGACTACGTGGTGAAGGACGGGGACGTGATGAACTTCCTGTTCAGCTCCTGAACGGTCCCGGAAAAACGCCGATCAACAAGGCCGTCATCATCACGTAGCGCAGGAATTTGCCTACAGCCATGTAGAAAACGCATGGCCAGAATGGCAATTTGAGCCACCCGGCGACGGCGCACAGCGGATCGCCCACCACCGGCAGCCAAGCCAGCAGGCAGGCTTTGGGACCCATGCGCGCGAGCCAGCTCATTGCATAAGTATGTTTGGACGAATGGCGGTATTTGTCAACAGCGGAGTGTGCGCCGTAGCCCATCCACCAATCCACCGCGCCCCCCAGGGTGTTGCCGGCAGTGGCGATCAAAATGGCGGGCCAGAACAGTTCAGGATTGAGTTTGACCAGCCCAAACACCACGGGCTCCGACCCCAGCGGCAGCAGGGTGGCCGATATGAATGACACCACAAATACCGTGCTCAACCCGAATTTTGGCAGGGACAGCAGTGTGAGCAGGTGTTCGATCCAGATGTCCATGAAGTGGCTGCTTGATTGGCCCAGGGAGTAAGCACACAGTATAGGCAGCGGCGGGCCAGAAGTTCGCGGACAGGACGGTTGCAGAAAAATTTCAATTGCTGAAATTTTGGGCAGCTACAATGCCCCTTCAAACCCAGCGCTTCATTTCCAGCAGATCCCATTTCCCCAGCTTCCCGGTCTCCTCATTCCCTGATTTCTGCGCATGAACATCGGCTCATTCACTCTGGCGAACAATCTGTTTGCTGCCCCGATGGCGGGCGTGACCGACAGGCCGTTTCGGCAATTGTGCAAAAAATTCGGCGCGGGTTATGCGGTGAGCGAAATGGTGACCTCCCGCAAAGACCTCTGGAACACCCTCAAGACCTCGCGCCGTGCCAACCACGATGGTGAGGAAGGTCCGGTTGCCGTACAAATTGCGGGCACCGACGCCGCCATGATGGCCGAAGCCGCCGCCTACAACATAGACCGTGGCGCGCAAATTATCGACATCAATATGGGTTGCCCGGCCAAGAAGGTCTGCAACAAATGGGCGGGCTCGGCCCTGATGCAGGATGAACCCCTGGCGCTGCAAATTGTCGAGGCCGTTGTAGCCGCCTGCGCGCCGCGCAATGTGCCGGTCACGCTCAAGATGCGAACCGGGTGGAGCGCATCACACAAGAACGCGGTCACGATAGCCCGTGCCGCTGAAGCCGCCGGTGTGCAGATGCTCACCGTGCATGGCCGCACCCG
>JBEEMW010000068.1:0-63343 GCA_041192445.1 Pseudomonadota bacterium
CATACGCCAACGGTTCGCCGCTGATGTTCACTGACCCGCTGGGGTTGTATACGGAAGTCGTTGTATGGCAAGGAGTTGGAATAGGCTCCTCTTCCTTCGGGCACGTCTCAACCAACGTCAACGGGCAGAACTTCTCCTGGGGTCCTGGCGGATGGGATAAGCAATCAGCAACGGCGGCTGAGTACAACAAGCGGCAGCAGGACTTCCGCGGCGGCAGTGGGGTCATGCTGAATTTGAACCCGCAGCAAGAGGCCGCTTTGGCTTCGTGTATGAGGGCGCAGACGGCTGCGTACAACGCCGTCACCAACAACTGCGGTAACCCTGTGCAGCAGTGCTTGAATGCAGTGGGCGCGGGCGTTGGCAACTCGGTGTTGCCAAGCTCGATTCTTGAAAATCTGCGTTCCTCCCCGAACTCAAATGGCAATGTGTCGTATCCGTCACCGCGTCCTAGCAGTGGATTCGGAGGTAGTTTGGTATGGCGATGAGCGTGGGGCGCAAACTGATCTGGAGTATTGCAGGCGCACTCGCAATTTGCGCGCTGGCTTTGGCGTTGGTAGGTCAGCGCATCAACGTGATTGCCAAAGGGCAAGTGAACCTGTATGACACGCCTATGGATGGACAAGTCATCAAAGTCCTAAAGCCGGGAGAGATAGCGCCGGTCGTGGGATGTGAAGATTTGAAGCACTACATCGTTCCCATCGTTCTGATAGATGGCAGGCGGGCTTACGTGCACGAAGGCGACTATCGGCTAGACAGAAAATCTGTTTGGGAGTTGAACGCTGGACCCGTATCGCTTTCGTGCCCATGATGGCAAGATAAAAGGCCCGGCACGCGCCCGGCCGCAAAGCCAGTCTGCATGTGGGGTGAACGCGACACCACGGCTTGCAGCGTGTGTGCTTTCGCCAAGCTGTAAAACTTATAGCTAGTAGCGCACGTTCTACCCAGTTTGACAGCCAGTCTCTCTCTTAATTTAAGGATGGTCTGAATAACCCGCGGCCAATTGGCGTAGCGAGTCGGTAGTTTTCAAATAGTGGAATTTCACGCGCAACCTTTCAAAGTTGCGCTGTTTTTTCTACCCATTGGGCTGTTTTCCGGCCCGTGCAGGCCGTTTCCCCGGCTTTCGGACGCACTCATTCCTGCGCTCCCATCAGTTTGCTGCGCACCATCCACAAATTCGATAGCGCAAACAATGTGACGAGTTGGGCGGTGTTTTTCTTCAAGCCGCGATAGCGCACTTTCATAAATCCGAATTGGCGCTTGATCACCCGAAATGGGTGCTCCACTTTGGCCCGTATCCCTGCTTTGAGTTTCTCAGCCTTGTCGATCAAGGCATCCGCTGCGTTTTCCTTATTCAGCGCACGGCGCTTGCCCGGTCGCATGGCCACATGCCAGGTGACATCTGCGTTCGCATCCGGGCGCTTCTCAATGCCCTGGTATCCAGCGTCACCGAATGCAACACTCTCTTCACCGTGCAGCAAGCTGTTGCCCTCAACCACGTCATGCACGTTGGCCGAGGTGCCACGAACGGTATGCACTAGGCCCGACTCTGCATCCGCGCCAATGTGGGCCTTCATGCCAAAGTACATCTGCTGGCCCTTCTTGCTTGAATGCATATCAGGGTCGCGTGCATGTTCCTTATTCTTCGTCGATGAGGGTGCCGCAATCAAGGTGGCATCCACCACGGTGAATCGCCCCGGTTTTCGTGGAGGTATAGGGCAACACTTTGGAAAACTTCAGTTCCCGGAGGTGGTCGCAATTTGTGACCACCTCGACTGCGGTGAGTTGATACAGGAAATCGGCCGGGAAGCGCTCCCCGTTTCGTTTGACCTGTGCGTTTAGCCGCTTGGCCGGCACCCTGTCCCAGAATACGTCCGCTTCAAACTGAATTTTTCCCCTCTGGGATAATGTCGCCCATGACTATCACCTACAAAGATGCGGCAGGCGTCGCAGGCATGCGCGTGGCGGGCAGATTGGCCTCTGAAGTGCTGGATTTCCTCACGCCCCATGTGAAGCCCGGCATCACCACCAACGAGCTGGACAAGCTGGCCTATGACTTCATGATGGAGGTGCAGGGCACGATTCCTGCGCCGCTGAACTACATGGGCGGCGGTTCCATCCCCTACCCCAAGTCGATCTGCACCTCGGTCAACCACCAGGTCTGCCACGGCATCCCCAATGACAAGGTGCTCAAAAAAGGCGACATCGTCAACATCGATGTGACCGTCATCAAGGACGGCTGGCACGGCGACACCAGCCGCATGTTTGTGGTGGGTGACTCGTCCATCGCCGCCAAACGCCTGTGTGCCATCACCTATGACGCCATGTGGCATGGCATCAAAATGGTCAAACCCGGCATCCGCCTGGGTGATATTGGCTGGGAAATCCAGAAGTTTGCCGAAAGCCAGGGTTTCAGCGTGGTGCGCGAGTTTTGCGGGCACGGCATTGGTCGCGTGTTTCACGAAGAGCCGCAGGTGCTGCACTATGGCAAACCGGGCACGCTGGAAGAACTCAAGGTGGGCATGACCTTCACCATCGAGCCCATGATCAACGCCGGGCGCAAGGAGATCAAGGACGGCCCCGAGAAAGACGGCTGGACCATCGTCACCAAAGACCATTCGCTGTCGGCCCAGTGGGAGCACACCGTGCTGGTCACCGAGACCGGCTACGAGGTGTTGACCGTGTCGGTTGGCAGCCCGCCCACGCCGTCTTTTGTGCCAGGCGCCATCTGATTTCATGGCGTCTCCTGCATGACCGATTTCCAGGCCCTGAGGGACGATTACCGGGCTGCCAAAACCAGGCTTCTGGCGGCCATCGGTGCCAGTGGCGCCTCCACGCGGGGTGTCAACACCGCCTTGCGCAAACTGTCTGACCTGGCCGACGTCACCCTGCAAACCCTGTGGCAACGGGCCGGTTTTTCCAGCCCCTTTGCCTTGCTGGCGGTCGGCGGGTTTGGGCGCGCCGAGCTGTTTCCCCATTCCGACGTGGACGTGCTGGTGCTGATGCCGGATGACCAGTCGCCCGACACCAACCCCGAGCTGAAGGCCCGCATCGAGACCTTCATTGGCAGTTGCTGGGACACCGGGCTGGAAATCGGCTCCAGCGTGCGCACGGTTTCCGAGTGCCTGGCCGAAGCCCGCAAAGACGTGACTGTTCAGACCTCGCTGCTGGAGTCGCGCCTGATTGTGGGCGAGGCCAAATTGATCGCACGGTTTCGCAAACAGTTTCGGGCAGCCATGGACCCGAAGGCCTTTTTTGTGGCCAAGACGCTGGAGATGCAGCAGCGCCACAACCGGTTCGAGAACTCCCCTTATTCGCTGGAACCCAATTGCAAGGAATCACCCGGCGGGCTACGTGACCTGCAGGTCATTCTGTGGGTTGCGAGGGCGGCAGGGCTGGCCAAGAACTGGGATGAGCTGGCCAGAAACGGCTTGGCCACGCCGTTTGAAGTCAAACAAATCAAGCACAACGAGGCCCTGCTGCGTCTGGTGCGCGCCCGCCTGCACCTGACCGCCGGGCGGCGCGAAGACCGGCTGGTGTTTGACCTGCAGACCGCGGTTGCCGAGACGTTTGGCTACAAATCCGTGTCCGCCGATGGTGAGGGTCTGCCGGTACGCGCCAGCGAGGCGCTGATGCGGCGCTACTACTGGGCGGCCAAGGCTGTGACGCAACTCAACCAGATTTTGCTGCTGAACATTGAAGAGCGGCTGAACCCCAGCACCCACGCGCCCCGCCCCATCAACGAGCGCTTCAATGAGAAGGCCGGCATGATTGATGTGGCCTCTGATGACCTGTACCAGCGCGAGCCCCACGCGATTCTGGAGACGTTTTTGCTGTACCAGACCACCGTTGGGGTAAAGGGCCTGTCGGCCCGCACGCTGCGTGCCCTGTACAACGCCCGCGGTTTGATGAATGGCGCATTTCGCAACGACCCGGTGAACCGGACAACGTTCAAGGCTATCCTGATGCAGCACGAGGGCATCACCCACGCCATCCGGTTGATGAACCAGACCTCGGTGCTGGGACGTTACCTGTGGGTGTTTCGCAAGATCGTCGGGCAGATGCAGCATGACCTGTTTCATGTGTACACCGTAGACCAGCACATCCTGATGGTGTTGCGCAATATGCGGCGCTTCTTCATCGTTGAGCACGCCCACGAATACCCGTTCTGCTCGCAGCTGGCCGCGGGCTGGGACAAGCCCTGGATCTTGTATGCGGCAGCCCTGTTTCATGACATCGCCAAGGGCCGTGGAGGTGATCACTCCGAGCTGGGTGCCACCGACGTGCGGCGTTTTTGCAAACAGCACGGCATTGAGCGTGAAGACGCGCAGGTCATCGAGTTTCTGGTGCACGAACACCTGTCCATGAGCCGCATCGCGCAAAAGTCGGACCTGAGTGATCCCGACGTCATCGCCGGGTTTGCCAAACGGGTTGGCAACGAGCGCCGTCTGACCGCCCTGTATTTGCTGACGGTGGCCGATATTCGCGGCACCTCGCCCAAAGTCTGGAACGCCTGGAAAGGCAAGTTGCTGGAAAACCTGTATCGCCTGACCCTGCGCGCACTGGGTGGCGGCGCACCTGACCCGGAAGCCGAAATTGAGGCCGTCAAGCGTGAGGCCCTGGTGTTGATCGCGCGTTACGCCATGCCGTTTGAAGCACACAAACCGCTGTGGGACACGCTGGATGTCGGGTATTTCATGCGCCACGACAGCGCCGAGATTGCCTGGCACACCCGGCAGTTGTCGCGTCATGTGATGAACCCAGGCAGCGACGCCTCTGCCTCGCCGGCCAAAGCCATCGTGCGGGCGCATCGTTCACCGGTCGGGGAAGGTCTGCAGGTGGTGGTGTACACCCCCGATCAACCCGACCTGTTTGCCCGTATTTGTGGCTATTTTGACCGGGGCGAATTCAGCATTCTGGACGCCCGCGTGCACACCGCTGGCAATGGCTACGCACTGGACACCTTTCAGGTGGTGACACTCGCCGCGCCCGAGGAATACCGGGAAGTGATCAGCATGCTGGAAGACGGTCTGACCCGCGCCATCACCGAACAAAAACCGCTGGCCCCCCCGGTCCGCAGCCGGGTGTCGCGTCGGGTCAAGAGTTTTCCGATTGCGCCGCGCGTCACACTGCGGCCTGATGAAAAGGCCCAGCGCTGGCTGCTCAATATTTCGGCCAGCGACCGCGTGGGCCTGTTGTACAGCGTGGCCTGCGTCCTGGCCAAACACCAGCTTAACCTGCAGCTGGCCAAGGTAACCACGCTGGGCGAGCGGGTAGACGACACCTTCCTGATTGACGGCCCGCAGCTCCAGCACAGCCGCACGCAGATCGAAATCGAAACCGAGCTCCTCGCTGCACTGGCCTGAAACAGCCAAAGGCGACACACACGCATGGCATGAATAGTGCTGAATGTGTGGTGAGGAACGACGGTGTTGGCGGCAAGTGTCCTAAAAAGAAACAGTGGTGTTCATTTTTTTTGACCTGTCCTGACACGCCCGATTCGACGCGCGATTTCCCCTGCCCGGGAAATCGGGCAACGCCGTTTCTCCGTGAAAAATTGAACAACACTATTCCAGTCACAGGAGACAACTACGATGAAAAATTTGAATGCATTGGCCGTCAGCATCTCAACCTTGGGCGCTTTGGCGACCTTTCTTGCCCTCGGACCGCTCAGCGGCGTGTACCTGATATGGGTTGCGTTCATTGCCTGGGGTGCTTTTTATGCCTTTGGCGCTGATACGGCTGCACTGCAAAAGCTGGTGACCTGCGGGATTTTTGGCGCTTTTGTGGCCTGGGTTGTGGCGGTGCTCATCCTGGCCATTCCATTGGCTGGTGCGCTGGGCTTGCCGCTGTGGGCCGCTCTGGCGGTGGGTGCCGGCGTGGTGGTGGTGGTGCTTGCGGCCAACCTTCCCGCGCTGGCAACCATCCCCGCAACCGTGTTCGGCTTCGCTGCATCATTTGGCTACCTGCTGCAAACGCCGGAGGTGCTCAAACTGGAGGTGCTGCTGTCGCCGAGTCTGAAAAACTCACTTGTGGTGATTTCCCTGTCGCTGATCGTAGGGGGTATTTTTGGCCTGCTGTCCGCCCGATGGGGTGCGGCAATGACGGAAAAGTAAACATCAGATCTGTCGACCCGAACCTCGGTTTGGGTCAGAAAAAGCCGGGGCAAACTTTTCCCCGGCTTTTTTTTGCCCGTTGTACTTTAGTCGTCCTGCGAGGCGTCCAGCCCGGGAAAAAGCACATCCGTGTAGCCAAACTTGGTGAAGTCGCGCACCCGCATCGGGTACAGCTTGCCGATCAGATGGTCATACTCATGTTGCAACACCCGCGCGTGAAAACCCTGTACCGTGCGATCAATCGGGTCCCCATATTGGTCAAAACCGGTGTACCGGATGTGGGAAAACCGTGGCACCACGGCGCGCAAACCCGGTACCGACAGGCAACCTTCCCAATCCTCCTCCTGCGCCACCCCTATCGGTGTGACCACCGGGTTGATCAGCACCGTACGGGGCACAAGCGGTGCATCCGGGTAGCGCGGGTTAGGGGCATCCGTGCCAAAGATGAGCAATTGCAGGTCCACACCAATTTGTGGCGCAGCCAGGCCGGCACCATTGGCGGCCCGCATGGTGTCGAGCATGTCGGTGAGCAGCAGGTGCAAGGCGTCGGTGTCGAATTCCGTCACCGGCTGGGCGATGCGCAGCAGGCGAGGGTCGCCCATTTTGAGGATGTCACGCACGGTCATGACGCCAGCGTCGTTTTCAAAATCAATTGATTGCGTGTCGCAATGACCATCCGCCAGGGAATGGATGGCGACGACATACGCACCTGGTCGGGAATATGGGTTGCGGCTACGCCAATCAATTCGATATTGCGAACAGTGGCATCAAAGTGCAAAGCATCGCTCACAAATCGGGCCTGATCCAGCCCCTGGGTAAAGGTCTGCACCCGTTCGCAAAAGCCGATCATGTCATCCAGATAAAAGCGCCATTCGCGATTTGGCGTTGCATCAGACATGCACGGCTTCCTGCTCTATATAGGGCCGTAACTGGGCCCGAAGTGCCTTGTCAGTCACCAGGTCAACCGGGCATCCCAGCAAGTCTTCCAGATAAAACTGGACACCAAAATAACGGGTCGAGGTAGCCGGGCCGTCAAACCCAACGAGTACATCCACATCACTTTTTGCAGTAGCGCTTTCACGCGCCGCTGACCCGAACAACGCCAGTTTGACCACACCAAACTGGCTGGCAAGGTAGGGTTTGTGTGTCCCCAGAAGCTGGAGGGTGGTTTGGCGGTTCATCCTGACAGTTTACTGGTTTCACCTTTAAAAAGATCACGAAGGCCCATGCAGCAACTCCTTCAATCCAGTTTCATCCAGTATCGCCACGCCCAGCTCACGCGCCTTGTCGAGTTTGCTGCCCGCTTCGGTGCCTGCTACCAGGTAGGTAGTTTTCTTGCTGACCGAACCGGCCACTTTGGCACCGGCCGCTTCCAGCAGGTCTTTGGCTTCATCACGGCTCAGCGTGGGCAGGGTGCCGGTGATGACAAAGGTTTTGCCTGCCAGCGGTTTCGGGGCTGCCGCTGCGGGCTCGCCCTCCTCCCAGGTCAGGCCGCAGCCGTCAGGCTCGGGTTGCCGCAGTTGCTCGACCACCTCGCGGTTATGGGGTTGATCAAAGAAGGTGCGCAGGCTGAGTGCCACGATGGGGCCGACGTCGGCCACCTCCAGCAGTTGCGCCTCGGTCGCATCCATGATGTTGTCCAGCTTGCCAAAATGGTTTGCCAGCGCCTTTGCCGTGGCCTCGCCCACGTGCCGGATGCCCAGGCCAAAGAGGAATCGCGGCAGGGTGGTGTGCTTAGATTTTTGGAGCGCATCCACCATGTTCTGCGCAGACTTTTCAGCCATCCGGTCAAGTGTCGCCAATGACGCGAGGCTCAGCCGATACAGGTCTGGCAGGGTTTTGATGACGTTGGCATCGACCAGCTGATCCACCAGCTTGTCGCCCAGGCCTTCCACTTCCACGGCGCGGCGCTGAGCGAAGTGCAGGATGGCCTGTTTACGCTGGGCGCCACAGAACAGGCCACCTGTGCAGCGGTGGTTGACCTCGGCCTTTTCACGCACCACGGCGCTGCTGCATTCCGGGCAGTGACGTGGCATGTGGAAATTGGGCACATAGGGCTGGCGCTGGGTACTCAAAGCGGTGTGGGACACCACCCCCACCACCTCGGGAATCACGTCGCCTGCGCGCCGCACAATCACCTGGTCACCGACCCGCACGCGCTTGCGGCGCAGCTCGAACAGGTTGTGCAGGGTGGCGTTGGACACCGTCGTGCCGCCCACAAATACCGGATCGAGTCGGGCCACGGGTGTGAGCTTGCCGGTTCTGCCAACCTGCACATCAATGCCCAGCACCGTCGTCATCTGCTCCTGCGCCGGGTATTTGTGCGCCACGGCCCAGCGCGGCTCGCGGGTGACAAAGCCCATCTTCTGCTGCAAGGCAATGCTGTTGACCTTGTAGACCACGCCGTCAATGTCAAAACCGAGACCCTCGCGCAGTTGGCCCAGTCGCTGGTGATATGCTATTAATTCAGTAGCGCCTTGCGCAATATCCACGAGGGTTGAGACCGGAAAACCCCAAGTTTTCAAGGTATCCAGCATCTCGAAATGGGTTTTGAAATCCGGGCCGCCCTGCTCTGCCGGTGTAACTTCACCCAGGCCGTAAGCAAAGAAGCTCAAGGGCCGCTGGGCGGCAATCGCGGGGTCAAGCTGGCGCACCGCGCCGGCGGCGGCATTGCGCGGGTTGACGAAGGTTTTTTCACCTTTGATTCCCTGGGCAATCTTCTCGCGCTGGCGAGCGTTCAAGGTCTCGAAATCGTCGCGGCGCATGTAAACCTCGCCGCGCACTTCCAGTACCGGCGGCGCATTGACTGGCAGCCGGATGGGGATTTGCCCTATGGTGCGGATGTTTTGGGTGACATCTTCCCCCATTTCCCCGTCTCCCCGCGTGGCAGCCCGGACCAGGACGCCGTACTCGTAGCGCAGGCTCATGGCGAGTCCGTCAAACTTGGGCTCGGCGATGTAGGCCACCGCCGGGTCGGTGTCCGTCAGGCCCAATTCCCGACGCACACGCGCATCAAAATTTTGAGCACCACTGGCCTCGGTGTCGGTTTCGGTGCGAATGCTGAGCATGGGCACGGCATGGCGCACGCTGGCAAACGCGTCCAGTGGCTTGCCGCCAACACGCCGGGTTGGGGAGTCCGGCGTGATCAGCTCGGGGTGGGCGTCCTCAATGGCCTGCAGCGCCTGAAACAACCGGTCGTATTCGGCATCGGGAATCTGCGGGTCGTCCAGCACGTAATAGTGATGGGCATGGTGATGCAGGACCGTGCGCAGGGCTTCCAGGTCAGCCGGGTCAGCCTTTCCGGGTTGATCTGCGAACAGATCGGGGGTCGGGTCTGGCGTGGCCACGGTACGGGGGCTCGGACGCCAGAATCAGGAAAACAGACGGCGGGCCAGCGCCGAGCCAGCCGACAAATCCCGCTCGTCAAGCGTGTCGTACATGCCTTGCAGTTCCGCGGCAAACACTTGCATGGCTTCGGGCACCAATAACAGGCCATTGCTGTCGGTCACCACGCCATCCATCGCCTCGGCCAACGCCAGTGCCGCGTCACGCATGCGGTCAAAACCCGATTCACTGCGGTCAACCTGGGCCACATCCAGTGCCAGCGTTACCTCGCGGATGGCCGATTGGGCCGGGTCTTCAGCCAGCGCGGCCTGGGTGTCAAAGCTCAGGCTCAGCACCGGGGGCAAGCCCGGTGTGCGGGCGGGGAGCACCATGCGGCCCGGCAGCGAACCGGCAACAAACCCGAGTTGGGCGGCGTTTTGCTGGACGTAACCCGGACTCCAGGCGGAATTGCGGGCGCGAACAAAAAAATCAAGCTGGGCGTCGTGCGCGCTGGCGAACTGGTCGAGTTCCCGGGCGCGTGCCACCTCATCCAGCATTTCCGGAAAATCAGGTGTGCCGTTAATCGCGTCGGAGAAAGCCTGCGTCTTCATCACGAATTCGGAGTACTCGATCTCGTTGAGTGCGCCGGACCGATTGGCCAGTTGCACTCCCGCCTGGAATGCGCTGTAACGCTGCCCTGCAAGCGGCGTTTCCCATCGACGGGTAGCGTCATTAAATCCCTCAATGGCATAGGGTTTGCTGCCCGCGCGGCGTGTTGGCGGCATGGCAACCAGCGCCGCGTCACCCGACACCAGGCCGTCCAGCGCAATCGGGGCGATCACGTCAATCAGGGCGTCCATGAGCAGGCGTTTTTCCGGGGTGGGCACCGGGAAATGGGCCACATCAAACGCGGCCTCATCCAGACCGGGCTCGATACCGGGGTGACCGGCCGCATCCCGGGGTTCTTCGGGCGTGGCTTGTCGCGGCGCACTGCGTCGTGACGACCAGGTGCCGTGCGCCACCACGCCGGCCAACACCAGCCCGCCTGCTACCGCCAGTCCAATTTGAAGGTTACTCATAGTCGTTTGTCAGGCCAGTTCTGCAAGTGTGACGGCCGCGTCCATGTCAACCGCCACGATGCGCGAAACGCCCTGCTCCTGCATGGTCACGCCAATCAGCTGCTCCGCCATTTCCATGGCGATCTTGTTGTGACTGATGAAGAGGAACTGGGTTTCCTTGCTCATGCTGGTGACGAGTTTGGCATAGCGCTCG
This sequence comes from Pseudomonadota bacterium, assembly GCA_041192445.1. GTDB lineage: Bacteria > Pseudomonadota > Gammaproteobacteria > Burkholderiales > Burkholderiaceae_C > Egaibacter. The sequence goes on from JBEEMW010000068.1 coordinate 10,710, forward strand.
GTATTGGCATCATCCAGCGGCGCATCGACCTCGTCCAGCAGACAAAACGGCGCCGGATTCAGCTGGAAAATCGCAAACACCAGGGCAATGGCCGTCAGGGCTTTTTCACCACCCGACAGCAGGTGAATGGTCTGGTTTTTCTTGCCCGGTGGCTGGGCGACAACCTGCACACCCGAATCCAGAATTTCGTCACCGGTGATCACCAGCTTGGCGTTACCGCCGCCAAAAAGCTCCGGGAACATCTTGCCAAAATGCTCGTTGACGCTGTTGAACGTGCCGGACAACAGTTCACGGGTTTCTGCGTCAATTTTTTTGATGGCGTCTTCCAGCGTTGTCATGGCCTCATTCAGGTCTGCGGTCTGGGCATCGAGAAATTGTTTGCGTTCGCGCGCCACGCCGAGTTCATCAAGAGCGGCCAGGTTGACGGCCCCCAGTGCAGCAATGTCCCGATTGAGCCGGTCAATTTCGCCTTGCATGCCGGTAAGCCGGACATGGCCCGCCTCGATCGACTGGGCAATCGCCGCCAGATCCGCCTGGGCATCGGTGAGCAACTGTTCGTACTGCTCAAACCCAAGCCGGGCCGCCTGCTCCTTAAGTTGAAACTCCATGATGCGCTGTCGCAGCGGATCAAGCTCACGCTCAAGCTGAAGGCGGCGCTCGTCACTGGCACGCAGCTTGGTGGTGAGGTCGTCGTATTCACTGCGCTGCGCGCCCAGACGTTGCTCACGCTCCAGCTTCATGGCGAGTGCGGCTTGCAAACCTGCCTGCGCTGCCGCATCGGTCAGGCGTGTCAGCTCATCATGGGCTCTTTGCTCCTCAGCCCTTATGGAATCTGCCTGTTGTGCTGCAGTTTCTATAGCACGCAGCAACTCCGCCTTGCGCGCATCAAGGCTGCGCAATGAGAAGGTGGCTTCCTGTGCCTGGCGTTCCAGGCTGCGTTGCTGTTCCCGGCATTCGACCAGACGGCGCTCTGCACCCATCACCCGCTCGTCGAGCTGGGCATGGCGTTCCTGCGTGTCGGCCAGTTGCATGTCGAGTTCTTCAAAGCGGGCCTCGGCGGTCACCCGACGCTCCTGCAGATCGTCCAGCTGGGCGTCCACCTCGCTCATGTCGCCGGCAATTTGCTCGCTGCGGGCGCGGGTTTGCTCGGCCAGCTGCGTCAGGCGAAGTGTCTCAACCTGCAACCCGTGCGCCCGGCTCTGGCTTTCGGTGGCTTCGCGGCGGGCCATCACGAGGCGCTGGGTGGCGTCAGCGTAGGCAGCTTCGGCACGCACCAGGGCAGACCGGCTTTCTTCATTGATCAGCACCTGCGCCCGCAACTGCTTCTCCAGGTTTTCAATTTCCTGGGCGCGCGCGAGCAGGCCGGCCTGCTCGGAATCCTGAGCGTAAAAACTGACGCTGTGGGCACTGACAGCGTGACCACTTTTGACAAAAATGGTCTCACCCGGCTGCAGCGTGTTGCGTTTGGCCAGCGCATCCTCGAGGCTCACGGCGGTATAGCAGCCCTGCAACCAGTCGGTCAGCACGGCCCTTTGTCCGGCATCGTTGATTTGCAGCAGGTCTGCCAGTCTGGGCAGCATCGACGGGGCTTGTGGTACGCCGGCCAGCGGTGGGCTGAAGAAAGAAAGCTTGGCCGGTGGGGCATCCTGTCCAAACGCCCGCACCATGTCCAGACGCGAAACCTCCAGCGCACCCAGTCGCTCGCGCAACGCGCCTTCCAGCGCGTTTTCCCAACCCTGTTCAATGTGTATGCGGCTCCACAGACCTTGCAGGTTGTCCAGACCGTGTCGGGTCAGCCAGGGCTTGAGCTTGCCATCCGTCTTGACTTTTTCCTGCAAGGCCTTGAGCGCCTCCATGCGGGCGGACAAGTCGGCCTGACGCGCAGACTCCGTGTTCACGGTCTGTTGCTGCTGGCGGCGTGTGTCATCCAGCAGCGGCACGGCGTCCTGCAATTCATGCAGGCGCGCATCGGCCACACTGGCATCCTCCTGCGCCTGCGCCAATTGGCTTTGCAAATTGACCAGCCGGGCGTCATCGGGCGCGGCCAGGGCGTTGCGGTCCACCATCAGCCGCTCGCGGCGCGTTCCAAGCTGGCGCGACTGCTCTTCGATGCCGCGCTGCTCGGCCGCCAGCACCTGAATCTGCTGCTGCACCTGGCTCACACTGGCGCGCTGTTCATTGGCACCCGATTGGGCCTGCCGCAAGGCGTCCTCCAGATCAGGCAGGGCTTGCGCCTGCTCTTCCACCTGAGCGGCCAGCAGCTCGGTTTTCTCGGAACCCAGTTCGGCCAGTTCGGCCAGATTGTCGATTTCGGTCTGCGCATCGCCTTTGCGCGTGGCCCATTGGGTGGTCTGCTCTTTCAAGGTGATGAGGCGCTGCTCTACCCGCTGGCGCCCCTCCACCACAAAACGGATTTCTGCCTCCAGACGACCCACTTCGCCGCTGGCCTCGTACAACAAGCCCTGTGCCTGATTGACCTGGTCCCCGGCCGCATAGTGGGCCTGCCGCACGGTCTCCAGATCGGCCTCAATGTGGCGCAGATCAGCGACCCGGCTCTCCAGGGCATTGACTGCGCTTTCGGAATCCTGTTTGACCCGGGTCTGATCTGCTTGCGACTCGGCACGCTTCAGGTACCACTGCTGGTGCTGCTTGAGGGTGACGTCGGCCTGCAGCGTGTTGTAACGATGGGCGACCTCAGCCTGCTTCTCCAGCTTTTCCAGATTGGTGTTGAGTTCGCGCAGGATGTCTTCCACCCGCGTCAGGTTTTCACGGGTGTCCGAGAGGCGGTTTTCGGTCTCCCGGCGGCGCTCCTTGTATTTGGAAACGCCGGCGGCTTCTTCCAGAAACAGGCGCAACTCTTCGGGTTTGGACTCAATGATGCGGCTGATCGTGCCCTGGCCAATGATGGCGTAGGCACGCGGGCCCAGGCCGGTGCCCAGAAACACATCCTGCACGTCACGCCGGCGCACCGGCTGGTTGTTGATGTAGTAGCTGCTGGTGCCGTCACGGGTGAGCACGCGTTTGACCGCAATTTCGCCAAACTGACCCCATTGACCGCCAGCCCGGTGATCGGCATTGTCAAAGACCAGTTCCACGCTGGCCCGGCTGGCGGCCTTGCGTGTGGTGGTGCCATTGAAGATCACGTCCTGCATGGACTCACCACGCAACTCGCTGGCCCGGCTTTCACCCAATACCCAGCGCACCGCATCCATGATGTTGGACTTGCCGCAGCCGTTGGGCCCGACCACACCGACCAGTTGACCGGGCAACAGGAAGTTGGTGGGCTCAGCAAAAGACTTGAACCCGGAGAGTTTGATGGAGTTGAGACGCACGGAAAATTGACGCTAACTTATTGATTTAATTGAAAAACAGGCCTTCAAACCGCCCCGGAAACAGGTTGACATGATACCTCGCTGACACCTTGAGGTTGATCACCGGCCCCACACCTCAAGAGCGGCCACAAACTTTACAAACCCCGCTATCGGCTGCAGTCACAGCCACCAAACTGCGCTGTATAGTTCAATTCAGGGGTCTGTCGGATGATGGCCCCGCCTATTTTATAAAGGAGACAGCCACATGTTTGAGATTCTCGGAACGCTTTTCGTCGGCCTCATTGTTGGGTTCATCGCACGCGCACTGCATCCAGGCAAGGATGATTTTGGCCTGATCATGACGGCTGTGCTGGGTGTAGCAGGGTCATTTTTGGCCAACTACGCCGGTGTGGCGATGGGCTGGTACAAACCGGGTGCAGCAGCTGGCTGGATTGCTTCCGTGGTGGGCACGGTTGTGTTGCTCGTCATCTACGGTCTCGTCAAGAAAACCTCGGCACCGGGCTCTTCCGCCTGACGACCTGCACATGCCCAGCGCCCTGCAATTGGCCCAAGGCAATGCGGTGCTGACTGCGGCGGTTGTGCGGTGCCGCAAGTATTTGCATCGGCGTGCCCTGCTGGCAGGTGCGGCCAGCACATTGCCGGTGCCGGGGTTCGACTGGGTGGTGGATGCCGCCCTGTTGTCCCGCATCATTCCCGAAATCAACCAGGCTTTTGGCCTGACACCGGCCCAGATCGAGCAACTGGCACCCAGCAAGCAGGAACAGGTACAAGTGGCTGTGGGTACCGTGGGTTCGTTCCTCATTGGCAGGCTTGTCACCAAGGAGCTGGTCTTGAAGGCAGCCCAGGCCGTGGGCGTTCGCCTGACCACCCAGCAGGCCGTCAAATACGTGCCTCTGGCCGGTCAGGTGGTCTCTGCCGTGGTGGGTTATTCGGTCATACGCCATTTGGGCGAGCAACACCTGAAAGATTGCGTTCGGGTCGCACAAATGGTGCAGGACCTCCTGCCTGCTCCCGCCTGACGCGAAAGACGAGCCCCTTTTTGGCAGGCTTGCGTGCCAAGGCTGGATAATCTCCAGCCATGAATCCCCTTCTCTCCAGTTTGCAGCCCTACCCGTTTGAACGGCTGCGCCAGCTTTTCTCCGGTATCACGCCCAACCCGGCCTTCAGCGCGATCAGCCTGGGCATGGGAGAACCCAAACACCCGACACCCGCATTTCTGCAGCAGGCGATGGTGGACGCCATCACCACCCAGCCCAGCGGACTGGCAGCTTACCCGGCCACGGCGGGTGAACCGCGTTTGCGTGAAGCGTTTACCCGCTGGCTGCACACCCGCTACCAACTGGATGTGAATCCGGCCACACAGGTGTTGCCTGTGAACGGCTCGCGTGAAGCGCTGTTTGCGCTGGCGCAAACGCTGGTCAACCCGGGTACGGGCAACTCTGGTCACCTGAAACCCCTGGTGGTCTGCCCCAACCCGTTTTATCAAATCTACGAAGGCGCAGCGCTATTGGCCGGTGCCCAGCCCTACTTTGTGTCGTCTGATCCGGCCCGCAACTTCGCACCCGACTGGGACAGCGTGCCGCACACCGTCTGGGCGCGCACACAGCTGGTATTTGTATGTTCACCCGGCAACCCGACCGGCGCCGTGATGCCCCTGAGTGAATGGGAAAAACTCTTTACCCTGAGCGACCGGCACGGTTTTGTGATTGCGTCTGACGAGTGTTACAGCGAAATTTACTTCCGTGATGGCGAGCAAGGCGGGCCGCCTCTGGGTGGCATGGAAGCTGCAGCCAAACTCGGGCGCGCTGATTTTCGCAACCTCATCTCATTCACCAGCTTGTCCAAACGCAGCAATGTGCCCGGCATGCGCAGCGGTTTTGTTGCGGGTGATGCGGCGCTCATCAAGCAATTCTTGCTCTATCGCACCTACCACGGCAGCGCCATGAGCCCGGTAGTGCAAAGCGCCAGCATCGCAGCCTGGGGTGACGAGCAGCATGTGATTGAAAACCGCCGCCTGTACCGCGAAAAATTTGCCCGGGTCACGCCACTGCTGGCACAGGTGCTGGATGTGGCCTTGCCCGATGCCGGGTTTTACCTCTGGGCCCGGGTGGTCGGGAGCGACTCTGATTTCGCACGCGATCTGCTGGCTCAATACAATGTGACTGTTTTACCCGGCAGTTACCTGGCGCGAGAAGCCCAGGGCAGCAACCCGGGCACCGGGCGCATCAGAATGGCGCTGGTGGCCGAAACTGCTGAATGTGTGGAGGCCGCCCGGCGGATCGTCCAATTTGTCCAATCCCGAACCTGAAACCAGAAGACTTGTACCCATGACCCAACAATTGCAACAAATTATCGATGCCGCGTGGGAAGACCGCGCCAACCTGTCCATCAAATCGGCTCCCCAAGAGACGATCGATGCCGTTGAGCACGTCATCTCCGAGCTCAATACAGGCCGCCTTCGCGTGGCAACCCGCCAGGGTGTGGGCCAGTGGACCACCCATCAGTGGATCAAGAAAGCGGTGCTGCTGAGCTTCCGTCTCAAGGACAACGCCATCATGAGGGCTGGTGATCTGGGCTTTTACGACAAGGTGCAAACCAAATTCGCGCACCTCGATGAGGCCGCCATTGCCGCCACCGGCGTGCGGATTGTGCCGCCAGCCGTGGCGCGGCGTGGCAGTTTCATTGGCAAGGGTGCCATTTTGATGCCCTCGTTTGTGAACATCGGAGCCTATGTGGACGAAGGCACCATGGTGGACACCTGGGCCGCTGTGGGTTCGTGCGCCCAGATTGGCAAAAACGTCCATTTGAGCGGTGGTGTAGGCATTGGTGGTGTGCTGGAGCCAATGCAGGCCAACCCCACCATCATTGAAGACAACTGCTTCATCGGTGCCCGCTCCGAAGTCGTCGAGGGCGTGATTGTGGAAGAGAACTCGGTACTGTCCATGGGCGTTTACATCGGCCAGAGCACCAAAATTTATGACCGGGCCACCGGCACGGTCACTTATGGGCGCATTCCCTCGGGCTCGGTCGTTGTGTCCGGGAACCTGCCCAGCGCGGACGGCAAATACAGCCTGTATTGCGCCGTGATCGTCAAGCGGGTTGATGCCCAGACACGTGCCAAGACCAGCCTGAACGATTTGTTGCGCGACTAGTTTGTTTCAAGGAGATGTGTGAATGAGCACCATGGAAAGAATCCTGCGTCTGATGGGCGAAAAAAAGGCGTCTGACGTCTACCTGTCTGCCCATTCACCTGCACTGATCAAGATCAACGGACAGAGCGTGCCGATCAACAGCCAGTTGTTGCCAGCCGATGCCCCCCGCAATCTGCTGGCCGAAGTGGTGGCGCCTCACCATATTGCTGAACTGGAAGAAACCGGTGAACTCAACATCGGTTTCCCGCTTGAAGGCGTTGGCCGGTTTCGTCTCAGCGCGATGCGCCAGCGGGGCTCTTACGCGGTTGTGATTCGTTATGTGCCGCAAGAGGTTCCACCCCTGGGCACACTGTCCGTGCCCCCGATTTTGGGTGACCTGATCATGGAGAAGCGGGGCCTGGTGCTGATGGTTGGCGCAACCGGTGCCGGCAAAAGCACCACGCTGGCGTCAATGATCGATTTTCGCAACGAGTTGGCAACCGGCCATATCCTGACCATCGAAGATCCGGTGGAATACATCTTCAAGAACAAGAAATCGCTGATCAACCAGCGCGAGATCGGACTGGACACCCAGTCGTTGCAGGTAGCCCTGAAGAATGCGCTGCGGCAGGCCCCGGATGTCATCCTGATCGGTGAAATTCGCGACCGGGAGACCATGTCGGCGGCCATTGCCTACGCGCAGTCCGGCCATTTGTGCCTGGCAACCATGCACGCCAACAACAGCCACCAGGCACTCAACCGGATTTTGAGTTTTTACCCGGTTGAAGTGCGCCAGACCATGCTGGGCGATCTGTCGTCCGCGCTCAAGGCCATCGTTTCCCAGCGCCTGCTGCGAACCACGTCGGGCAGCCGTCTTCCTGCGGTTGAGGTCTTGATCAACACCAAACTGGTGTCCGACCTGATCGAAAAAGGCGATTTTTCCGGTGTCAAGGAAGCCGTAGAAAAATCGATGGCCGAGGGGTCACAGACTTTCGAGCAGGACATTGCGCGCCTGATTGTGGATGGTTCGGTGGACCGCAAGGAAGGCCTGTCCCATGCCGATTCACCCACCAACCTGATGTGGCGTCTGCAAAATGACTTTGCCTCGGCATTCAAGCCGGCAGAGGCAGAAGACGACCACGATGACGAGCCCTCTTTCACCGAAATCACGCTGGATGTGACCCACTGATGCCCCGTACGCTGCGCCTTGCCGAGGAATTGATATCGCGTGCCTCCGTCACGCCAGACGACGCCGGATGCCTGGACATCATCATGGCCCGGCTCCAGCCGCTTGGTTTTGTGTGCGAGCTGATCGAAAGCGGCCCCGAAGACGGGCGGGTCAAAAATTTGTGGGCCAAGCGCCTCGCCACCTCTGATCAAGCGGCCCGGCCTGGCAAGCTGTTTGTCTTTGCGGGCCATACCGATGTGGTGCCCACCGGGCCACTTGAGCAGTGGCAGAGCAACCCCTTCACGCCGTCGCATCGTGATGGTCGCCTGTATGGCCGGGGCAGCAGCGACATGAAAGCCTCGCTGGCTGCGTTTGTCGTTGCCGCAGAAGAGTTTCTGCTTGACCACCCCAACCCGGCGTTATCCCTCGGTTTTTTGTTGACCAGTGACGAAGAAGGCCCGGCGATTGACGGCACCGTCAAGGTGTGTGAGGCCCTGACCGCACGCGGCGAACACATGGACTATTGCGTCGTGGGTGAACCCACGTCCGTTGAGCGCACCGGCGACATGATCAAAAACGGTCGCCGCGGCACCATGAGCGGCAAGCTCACCGTCAAAGGTATTCAGGGCCACATTGCTTACCCGCATCTGGCCAAAAACCCGATCCACCTTGTGGCCCCCGCACTGGCGGAGTTGGTCGGGATCGAATGGGACAAGGGCAATGACTTTTTCCCGCCCACCACCTGGCAGGTGAGCAATATCCACGGGGGTACCGGTGCCAGCAACGTGATTCCCGGTACGGTGGTGATTGACTTCAATTTCAGATTTTCGACGGAATCCACGCCCCAGGGGCTGCAGCAGCGCCTGCAGGCGCTGCTGGCAGGTCACGGGCTGGACTTCGACTTGCACTGGGTTGTGGGTGGCCTGCCCTTCCTCACCACGCCCGGCACACTGGTCAACGCCGTGCGGGATGCCATCCGGGCTGAAACAGGCCTGGAAACCCAGCTTTCAACCACCGGTGGCACCAGCGACGGCCGCTTTATTGCGCAAATCTGCCCTCAGGTCATCGAACTGGGCCCGCCCAATGCCACCATCCACAAAATTGACGAATACGTCAACGTGGCCGACATCGAGCCGCTCAAGAATATTTATCGCCGATTGCTGATCAACCTCAATCAGACCGAGTCGGCATGACCCTCATCGAACTGATAGACGCGGGCGCCACGCAGCTCACCGACGCAGGTGTGGCCTTTGGTCACGGCACAACCAATGCCTTCGATGAATCCGCCTGGCTGGTGTTGTGGCAACTGGGCCTGGCGCTGGATTCACCTCTGGATGGCCCGGATTCAATGGCAAATCGGCCTGTAGCCCCCGAGGAATATGCGCGAGTAGCTACTCTTTTTATAGCAAGAATCGAATCCCGCAAGCCCGCCGCCTACCTGACCCGGGAAGCCTGGTTGCAGGGTGTGCCGTTTTATGTGGACGAACGCGCCATCGTTCCACGCTCCTTCATTGCCGAGTTGCTGGTTGAGGGCAGCATTGACTACTGGCTCACCGAATCCACCCACCGGGTTCTGGATTTGTGCACCGGCAACGGCAGCCTGGCGGTGATCGCCGCCATGGCCTACCCGGAAGTGAGCGTGACGGGCTCAGACCTCTCTGCAGACGCTTTGGCCGTGGCCCGAATCAACGTGGACAAACATGGCTTGCAAGATCGCATTAAGCTGACCCAATCTGACGGGTTGGCGACGGTCGGCGGGCCGTTCGATCTGATTTTGTGCAACCCGCCCTACGTCAATGCCCTGAGCATGGCCGCCCTGCCCGCCGAATACCACGCCGAGCCCGCCCTGGCGCTGGACGGCAATGCCGCTGGCGGTACCGACGGCATGGACTTCATTCGCAACCTGCTGCACGATGCGCCCGCCCACATGAGCGCCAACGCCGTGCTGGTACTGGAAATCGGCAACGAACGCGACAACTTTGAAGCCGCTTTTCCCGGACTGGAAGCGGTCTGGCTGGAAACCAGCGCCGGTGAAGCGCAGGTATTGCTGCTCACGCAGCAAGCCCTGCTGGCCAAGCCGGACGCCAGGCAGGGTTAGTACCCGACCATGCAGGCATTGTTCACACTGACACGCATTTCCACCCCGGCAGACTATGAGATTTTCAAAGGCCTGCTGCTGGAGTACGCCGGGCGCGACCTCGACGACCCCCAAAACAGCACGATCTGGAAAGACATCGAGCAATTGCCTGGGCGCTACGCGGCACCCGAAGGCGCCGTGCTGCTGGCCACGGTCGGCGACGAACTGGTGGGTTGCGGCGCGTATGCGGCCACGGCGCACAGCGGCGTTGCAGAGATCAAGCGGGTCTATGTCAGGCACAGTTTTCGCCGCCAGGGACTGGCGCGCGCGCTGACCCTGGCCCTCGTCAATCAGGCGCGGCTATCGGGCTACCATACCGCCGCCATCTGCACCTGGCCACACAACACGCTGGCTCTCGCCCTGTACCAGGAGCTGGGCTTCGTGCCCATCGCCTCTTTCAGGGAGCCCGCCAAAGCTCACCTTATTTTTCTGGGTTTGCCCCTGGGCCAACCCAAACAAGACACAAACTCCACTTCCGAATGATTACTCTTAAAAACGTCATACTGCGCCGCGGTGCCAAGATGCTGCTCGACAGTGCCACCGTCACCATCAACCCTGGCGAAAAAGTAGGCCTGGTGGGCCGCAACGGGGCCGGCAAGTCTTCGCTGTTTGCCCTGCTCAATGGCTCGCTGCACGAAGACGGGGGCGAGTATTTCATCCCCAACCAATGGCGCATGGGCCAGGTGGCCCAGGACATGCCCGAAACCGAACAAAGCGCCACCGACTTTGTGGTCGACGGCGACACCGATTTGCTGGCCGCGCAGGAAGAAGTCACGGCCTCGGAGGCCACCGACGACTACGACCGCATGGCCCACGCCTACATGGCGCTGCAGGACGCCGGCGCACACGATGCACCGGCCCGCGCCCAGGCGCTGATCCTCGGCCTGGGGTTCAAGACCACCGAACTCGGCAACCCCGTCAACAGCTTCTCCGGTGGCTGGCGCATGCGCCTGCAGCTGGCGCGTGCGCTGATGTGCCCGTCTGACCTGCTGCTGCTCGATGAGCCCACCAATCACCTGGATTTGGACGCCCTGGTGTGGCTGGAGGCCTGGCTCAAGAAATACGAAGGCACCATGGTTGTCATCAGCCATGACCGCGAATTTCTGGACGCCGTGACCAACGTCACCTTGCACATTGACGCCGGCAAGCTGGTGCGCTACGGCGGCAACTACAGCAAGTTTGAAGACATGCGCGCCGAACAGATGACGCTGCAGCAAAACGCCTTTTCCAAGCAGCAGGACAAGATTGCCCACCTGCAAAAGTTCATCGCCCGTTTCAAGGCCAAGGCCAGCAAGGCCAAGCAGGCGCAAAGCCGGGTCAAGGCGCTGGACCGCATGGAGAAGATTGCACCGCTGCTGGCGGACGCTGATTTCACCTTCGAATTCAAGGAACCGGCCAATCTGCCCAACCCGATGCTGTCCATGACGGGCGTGAGCTTCGGCTACCCGCCGCCTGAAGGCTCACCCGACGGCACACCACCGACGGTGATCGTCAACAACGTCAGCCGCTCGGTGCTGGCGGGTCAGCGCATCGGCATTCTAGGCGCCAATGGCCAGGGCAAGTCAACACTGGTGAAAACCGTGGCCCGTGATTTGGCGGCCATCGGCGGTGAAGTGACTGAAGGCAAGGGTCTGAACATTGGTTACTTCGCCCAGCAGGAGCTGGACGTGCTGCGCCCGGCCGACACGCCGCTGGAACACATGATTCGCCTGGTCAAGGACATGACGGCCGCGGGCAAGATTGCCGGTCAGGCGACGCGCGAGCAGGATTTGCGCAGCTTCCTGGGCACTTTCAACTTTGGCGGCGACATGGTCAAGCAGGCCGTGGGCAGCATGAGCGGTGGTGAAAAAGCCCGCCTGGTGCTGTGCATGATCGTCTGGCAGCGCCCGAATCTGCTGCTGCTCGATGAGCCAACCAATCACCTGGACCTGGCCACCCGTGAAGCGCTGGCCATGGCGCTCAATGAATTTGAAGGCACCGTGATGCTGGTCAGCCACGACCGTGCCCTGCTGCGCGCCGTCTGTGACGAGTTCTGGATGGTCTCGCGCGGCGGCGTGGCACCGTTTGATGGTGATCTGGACGACTACCAGCGTTACCTGCTGGACGAGGCGAAACGCCAGCGCGAAGAAATCAAGGAAGCGTCCAGCAAACTGGCCAAGGCCGAAGCCAAAGCCGTTAAGGACGCTGCGGCAAAAGATAAAAACGCCAGCAAAGCTAAAAACTCCCCCACACAGCGTGAGCTGGTCCAAATCGAAGAGCGCATGAAGACCCTGAATAGCGAGGGCGCATCGCTGGAGAGCCGCCTCTCGGCTGCCACCCTGCCCGCAGAAATTGCCGATATGGGAAAGCGTCTCAAGCAGGTCAACGACGAGTTGCAGGGGCTGGAAGAAAAGTGGCTGAATTTGTCGAGCGAGGTGGAAAGTCTGTCCGTCTGAGCCTATGAAAAAAGGGCTGATCTCCCGATCAAGCCCTTGTGAAGCATCCTGGTTCAGGGGACTCTCCCTTGATCATCAGTTGCGGACAACCATCAAATAGTCGGGGTGCCCAGATAGGCGGCGATGTCGCTGATCTCCTGCGTGGTGTATTTGCCGATGAATTTGCCCATGCCACCCGTATTGCCATTGATGGCGCCGGTAATTTTGGCCGGGTTATTGGCCCCATTCAGGATTTTGCTGATGTTGTAGGCCGGCATGTTGTGGCAGCTGAAACAGCTGTTGCCGTCGGCACTGGTAATTTTGTTATAGACGATCTTGCCATTGGCAGCGGATGTCATCCCCGCGGCTGCAGCGACGGAGAACGTGCGTGAAACCGTTGCTGCCGCTGCATAACCCGTGTTGCCGGCCTGATCAGCGGTGACTGTGCACAACCCCGCCGCGATCAATGTCAGGGTTGTGCCACTGACCGTACACACCGATCCGGTGGTTGACGCCAACACAACAGCAAGGCCGGAGGTCGCCGTCGCTGACAAAGCGGGCACCGCAACGCCCATCGTCTGGTTGCCGGGCCCGGTGAACGTGATGGTTTGCGCTGCCGGCGTTACAGACACGGCAGACACAGCCACAGTTCGCGTCAGTGTCGCTGCAGCGGCATAACTTGCGTTACCGACCTGAGCGGCCGTGACCGTACAGGTCCCGGTGGCAACAGGCGTCAAGGTACTTCCGCTGAGTGTGCAGACTGAGGCTGGCGATGCAGCCAATGCAACTGGCAAACCAGATGACGCGGTGGCGGTCAGCGTGGATGGTGTCCCCACTGAGAGGCCGGTTGGCGCATTGAATGTGATGGATTGGGCGGTCAGCGGCGCAGGCGGGGCAACGGTCGTTACCGCAAAAGACTGTGAAACCGGTGGCGCTGCCGCATAGTTTGCATTGCCCGCCTGGTTGGCGGTAATTGAACAGCCGCCCGCGGCGAGCAGCGTCAGAGTCGAACCACTGACCGTGCAAACCGGGGACGTGGTCGACGTAAACGTAACAGGCAATCCCGATGACGACGTGGCCACCAGCGTTACCGGTGCGCCAACAAGCCTGTCCACGGGTTTGGCAAACGTGATGGTTTGTGAAACGGGTGATGTGCAATGCGACACGACCGGAACCATACCCTCCATGTCTGGGGCGCAGGCCGTGGCGAAGTTACCGGCGTGACCCGAGCACTGTGACGTGCCATACAGGTTGTCGATGGTCGCGGCCTTCACGCTGATATCGGCGAGTTTGTCCAGCAGGTTGCGCTGGATATGGGCTTGCTTTTCCCCGTCGCTCTCATCGGTACTGCAGATTTCGGGGGTTTCCCTTGATTTTTTAGCACTCACAACAAGCAGGCGTGCCATCACGTCAGCCCTTGTGTGGGTACCTTTTCCCCGTGCGGCAACGAAGTCGTCAAACATGGAAACCGTCAAGCCGGTCTGGGCACTCACGTAGGTTGCGGCGGCGGTGGAACCTGTCGAATCGGCATCCATTCTGGTTTGCACCAGAGTGGTCAAGGGACTGATCACCTCATATTGGCCCGCCGGCGCTTGTAACGTATAGGGGACCATGATGGCACCCGTATCCGCGTCCTCGGCGTCTGTACCGATCATGGCAATCAACCGGGCACTACCCAGTTCAGCTGATGTCAGCCTGAGCGTCACCTTGCCGGTGGCGTCAGTACGGCCCAGGGTCTCACCCGGGTCACACACGCGGTTGTTGTTGGTGTCAACACACACCACGGCATTTTTGATCAATCCATCCATGACCGTGGTCGTGATGGCGCTACCACCGCCGCCGCCGCATGCCGCGAGCGCAGCTGCGGCGGCGGCGAGGATCAGGCCACGTTTGAAGTGGGATGGGATGTATTTCATAAAGACGCTCCTTGTGCAAGTCAGACAGTGAGGGGGTGATCGGCGCTGGCATGACGCACCCGTTGCCCATCCGGCCCGATGGCCAGGTAATGTGCACCTTGTGCTTCCAGCCAGGCCAGGGCACCTGGCCCTTTGAGCATGGCGATGGTGGACAGTGCGCCGGCGGTCGTGGTGTTGGCCGCCAGGACACTGACCGACTGCCAGTGCGTGACTGGCCAGCCGCTTTGCGGGTTCAGAATGTGGCAATAGCGCTGGCCGTTACAGATAAAGAAGCGCTCGTAATCGCCACTGGTGGCCAACCCACCACGCGCCAGTGCCAGCATGGCAAGGGGAGGTGCGGCTGGATGGGCCGGTTCAGTTCTGGGGTGCTGGATCGCAATTTGCCAGGGCTGGCCGGAAAGCTCGGGCAGACCCCGTTCGCCCAAAGCGAAAAGGTCACCCCCCAGATTAACCAGCGCGTGTTCAAGGCCATGGCCATGCAGTACGGCGGCCGCACGATCGGCCGCGTATTCTTTCCCAAAGCCACCGAAATCCAGCTCCATGCCGGGCATCATCAGCCGCACTTTGTTACCACTCCGCTCCACGTGTTTCCAGCCCACCCGGGCCAGCAAACCCTGCAGTTTTTCGGGCTCAGGCAGCCGGGCATTTTTGAAATCCCAGGCTTGGCGCAGAACGCCGGAGGTAATGTCAAACAACCCATCGCTGAGCGACCAGAGTTGATCGGCGAAATCCAGCAACCCATGGGTTTCTGCATCGACTTCAATCATGTCAAGGCCAGCGCCATGGTTAATGCGGCTGATGACGCTGGTGTCAAGATAACGCGAAAACTTGCGTTCAATGCGATGTACTTCGGCAATGGTTTGTGTCGCGGCCTGGCGCATGACCCGTTCGTCCCGCCCGTCGATCTGCAGGCTGCAAGTCGAGGCCATGGACTGAAATTCAAAGAACAGGGTACGCCAGCGAGCCATGAGTTGTCTCTAGAAGCGGTGCGTCAAGCCAACCTGCATGAAGGTGGCATTGAAAGGGTCTATGCCAACGCTGCCGGCACCACCCAGACGCAGGCCCGAGGTCTGCCGATAACGTTCATATTTCAGGTCCACCACGGTATCGGGCTTGAGCGCGTAGCTGACTTTCATGGACAAGGTCACGGCACCGAAAGCCGACAGGCGCTGGTCTCCGGAGGCGACACCATTCGCACCCAATGCGCTGATGACGGCCAGGGCCGATGCGGTTGGGTCGTACTGTCCTGAGGGATCAAGTGCCGCAGCGACGTAAAAGTTAGCCGCACTTTGGGTGTAATAGCGCGCACCCGGCGTCAATGTCCATTGACCTTTAGGCTGTGCCCACTCAAGACCCAAAGTATGCGATTTCACACCAAATGTATCGGTGTAATAGCGATAACTGCTGTGCACCGAAGCATCAAATTTCTCCACATGGTGGTTCCAGCGCACCAGGGCAATCCAGTTGTTGCGTTGACCCGGGCGATGGTCCACAAACTTGTAGGGATCATCAAAATAGCCGTTGCCAACACTGCGCGTGAGATTGAACTGGGCAATGTCGGTTGGGGTCAGCACTTGCGTGACACCCCCCATGATTTCCCGCGTGTGTTTGTGTTGATCGGTCGCAATGGAATTGCCGCTGTAATTGCTGTCGATTTTGTCCAGCGAGGCGCCATAGCCCAGTGTCCAGGTACGGTTGTTGTCTTCACTGGACCAACGGGCATCCAGCCCCAAGGCACGTGAGGTGTAATCGTGTTCATCCGAGTACGCCAGGCTCGCGGACACTGCCGAACGGGCGAAATAGCGGGTGACCTTGACGTCTGCCGCCTTGCGATAGTCACTCATGCGGCTGGCCCCTCCCAAACCACCCATGGTTTTGTTGGAATGCAGCATGGGGGTCGCACCAGAAACACTGTCACCCACCCAAGAGCCCTCAACCGACCAGTTACCCGCCATAGGTGCCTGGATATAGATCAGTGGGGCCTTCACCGACACACGGTCCATGCCGGGCTGGCTGTCGCTGTAACTGCCGTATTTAATTGCCAGCGTTGTTTTTTCCGGCGCAGTCTCCGCCACTGCGTGAGACGGTGCAATGGCGGTTAATGCCGCCAGGCCCGGCAACACCAGTGAAGCCAGCAACACACCGGTAGCGGGTGTCAGGCGATCAGGGTTTGATTTTTTCATGATGTATTTCTTTTTTTACCCGGTAACTTCAGTTGCAGCCGCACCCACCACCACCGACGCCATAGCCGCCACTGGAGTTTTCCTTGCTGCCATAGATGTGTTGCACGAAACGGTCATCCAGCGGATCACCACCAAACGTCATCTCAGGTTTGGCCAGGTTGTTTTTTTCCCAGGGGTTGACCTGACCCAGGCTGCTGCAACCACCCAGAATTGACAAACCAGCAATGGCCAACAGGCTCAAAAGACTTGCTTTCATGATCAGTCTTTCAAATTCAAGGCTGTTTTGATTGCGCGTTCGAGTTCACCGCGCTGCTCTTCCTTGAAACCGCTGTGAACCATCAAAATCTTGCCATCAGCACCAATCAACACAGAGGTAGGCATGCCTTTGATGGCATAAGCTCTTGGGGTTTTCCCGGCCGGGTCAAATGCCACAACAAATTTCGCGGCGTTATCGTTCAAAAAAGCTTTGGCGTCTTCTGGCTTCTGGTCAACGTTGACCGCCACAAGGTTCAACCCCTTGCTGCTGTAGCGGCTCTGCATGTCGTTCATCCACGGAAACGACTGCTTGCAGGGACCACACCATGACGCCCAGAAGTCCAGATAGACGACTTTGCCCTTGTAGTCGCTGAGCTTCACAGCACTCTGTGGACCCGGCAGATCAAAGTCGGGAGCGACATGCCCCATGTCCGCAGCCAGCACAGACGGGCTCAGGCATGCGACCATGGCCAGAGAGGCAATATGCGTGAAGATGTTTTTCATAAAGTCCCGTTTGCAGTGGTTAAATAAAAAGCTTGTTGGAATATTCATATATTGGGATAATTTCCCTAATAATTGACTGGCCGTGGCGGGAGTTTAAAGTGATGTTTGTATTTTTGGGAAATTTACCCAAATTTGTTTGTAAAAATTTGTGCCTGTGTGAAGACTAAAATTAACCGTGATCTCTATCGGCAACACACCATGACCAAGGCGGCACAACCCGTTGAGCTGGTTGCCCCACAGACGACAGGCCTGCCCGAGCCTGCGCTGGCAGAACAAGCTGTCGCGCTGGTGCTGCAGCCCATTGCGCGGTTGATGATTGACCACGGCATGCAACTGCCATCGATGGTGGAAATGCTGAAAAATGCGCTGGTCCAGGAGGCTGCCGGGACCTACAGCCTTCTGGACAAGGGCAGTTCGGATACCCGCATTGCCTTGCTGACGGGCGTTCACCGCAAAGACGTCAAACGCCTTCGTGAAACGCCCAACCCATCGAACACCGCCCCCCCCATGGTGTCTGTGGCGGCATCCGTAGTCGCTCGCTGGATCAGTGAGCCCCGGTTTTTGAATGCTGACCAGAGCACCCGGCCATTGGCTCGAACACCAGGACGCAGCCTCCCCGGTGAACCTGATTTCACGTCACTTGTTGCAGAAGTGAGCAGCGATGTCGGGGCGCGGGCCGTGCTCGACGAGCTTGATCGGTTGGGCGTTGTTCAATTGCAAAACGATGGGTATGTCGTTCTGAAAGCGGCGGCCTATGTGCCTCAGGAAGGTTTGCGCGAGTCGTTTCATTTCCTGGCGACCAATGTCAGTGATCACCTGTCAACCGCCGTGCACAACCTGGCGCCCACCCGTCGTGGGCCGCGAATGCTGGAGCAAAGTGCCTTTTCACAGGACTTGTCAGCAGCGCAAGCGGAACAACTGCAGCAGCTGGCCCGGCGGTTGTGGTCAGGCATCCTGCAACAGTTTTTGCAGACCGCAACGGTTTCCGAGCAACGTAGTCAGGGAGACCAGGGACCCAGGAGAAGTGTGCGCTTTGGCGTCTATTTTCACGAAGCAACCCAGGGTGGCACGGTGACCGCAGGCAAAACGGCTGTTGCAGGCGTTGCCAAAACCAGAAAGAAGAAATCATCATGACAGACAGCACCCAGCTGCCCCGACGCAGCTTTCTTGCTATGACCGCATGGTCACTGGCGTCCTGTGGCGGCGGAATGGGTGGTTTTGCTGGCCTGCCGGGCACTGGTGGCACAGGTATCTTTTCCATCGGAGCCATTGCCGGCTTTGGCAGTGTGATTGTCAATGGCGTCAAATTTGATGATGGACAGGCTCTGGTGCAAGTGGATGGCATTGCAACGACCTCTGCCAATTTACGCCTGGGCATGCTGGCCACTGTTCAAGGTGTGCGTGGTGCCACGGCAGCGTTGGGCACGGCCAGCAGCATCGAGGTGTGGTCGGTCGCCCAGGGGGTGATCTCCCAGGCTGGCTCTGGTCAGTTCACTTTCATGGGCATGACCATGCAAACCGACAGCGCCACTGTTTTCGACGGTGTCAGCTCGGCCGCCGCATTGGCCCCCGGACTGCCCGTCGCGGTTTGGGGCTTACAGGCCTCGGTGGACGCAAGTCGGTGGATAGCTACCCGCGTGGCGGTCGTGTCTGCCGCGGCCGTGGTTGCCAGTGGTTTGGTTACCGTCGCGGGTTCGCAGCGCTACCTCAATGGGTTGCTTCTGACGGGTGCACTTGCCAGCAGCCTGAGCGCAGGGCAATTGGTGCGGGCTCAAGGCATTTTGTCTGTCATGGGTAACAGCATCCAGGTGACGACGGTGAAGCGGCTTGACAACGATACAGCCCAGGTGAGTCAAGGCGAGACCGAGATCGAAGGGGTGGTGACGGCAACGCCGTCAACCAGCCGCTTCACGTTGGGCAGCATCGAGGTGGATGCCAGCGCCGCCAGCTTCATCCCGTCGACCCTGCAGATCACCATCGGTGCCCGTCTGGAGGTCCATGGCACGTGGCAGGCCGGTGTACTCAGGGCATCTGTGGTGGAAGTTGAAGATGAACTGTCGCTGGGTTCTGTCGAGATCGAAGCCCCCATCGAGCAGTTCACCAGCGTGGCGAACTTTGTGGTGCGGGGGCAGCGATGCGATGCCAGCGGGGTAACCACTGTTGCTCATGGCACGCTGGCTGACCTCAGGGTAGGCGCCAGGGTCCACCTCAAGGGCAGCAAGTTCGGTGACATTGTGAACGTGACCCAGTTGGAGATTGAGAACTGATGGGGTGACATGCGGTGAAACTCAGTGAACCGATGCGTTGGTCAACGACGCGAGGAAGTCTGCCGGGGCCTGGTAGCCAATCACCTTGTGGGTCACTTTGGCCGCCGAAGCGCCGTCAAAGAAAACAATTCCGGGTGGGCCGAACAGGCTGAAGCGCTTGAGCAAGGCCTTGTCTTCGGGGTTGTTGGCCGTGACGTCAGCCTGCAGAAGTTTGACTTTACCCAGACGACTCTTCACTTCGGGGTTGCTGAAGGTGAAAGTCTCATACTCTTTACAGGCGACGCACCAGTCAGCATAAAAGTCCAGCATCACGGTTTCGCCCTTTTGCTGTGCCTGTGTCAAAGCGGCGTCGAGTGCATACACACTGGTCACACGCTCAAACTTGAGCCCTTTGGATTCAACAGCAAGACCCGCACCACCGCCCTGGGAACCCTGGAGATGGGCTAATGGTTGCAATACCGACCGACCGCCTGATGCAGCGCCCACTAAAAGCAGCCCGGCCACAGCCAGCAGACCAAAACCAGCCGACCGTGCGGCCACAGGTGTGCGTGAATGCTCCATCGTCGCCGCACCAAACACACCCAACAGCGCCGCCGCGGCCAGCAACCAGGTCGCCCACAGCAGCATGTGAACAGACGCGGGGACGACCGGGGACACCATCCAGATTGCCACGCCCATCAGCATCATGCCGAAGACTTGTTTGACGCGATCCATCCATGCCCCGGCTCTGGGTAGCAGGCTACCGGCCGACACACCAACCAGCAGCAGCGGCACACTCATGCCCAGCGCCATGGCAAACAAGGCCGAGCCACCCAATAACACGTCGTGCGTCTGGCTGATATAGACCAATGCACCCGCCAACGGTGCGGCTACACAGGGCCCGACCACCAGGGCGGACACGCCACCCATGATGAAAACACCCACAAAAGAACCGCCTTTGAAGTTGTTGGACCATTCGGTGGCACGGCTCTGGATGGCACTGGGCATTTGCAGCTCGTAAAAACCAAACATCGACATCGCCAGGGTGGACAGCAACAATGCAAAGCCGCCCAAAACCCATGGGTTTTGCAGCGCAGCGGCCAATCCCTCACCAGCCAACCCGGCTGCGACACCAAACCCGGCGTACACAACAGCCATACCCAGCGAATATGCAAGCGCCAAAGAAAAACCTTTGGTGCGACTGACCGGCCCCGACTGACCCGCGATCAAGGACGAAAGAATGGGCACCATGGGAAGCACACAGGGCGTGAATGCCAGCAGCAAACCCGCCAGCCAGAACACCCCCATGGTGCGCAGCAAACTACCTGAAGCCAGCGTAGACGCTATCGAATCAATAGCTGCCGGCGCAGCTATGACGGGGGTTGATGTCACTTTTGTATTAGAAGCAGGGATGATTTGCGCTACAGCGCCACCCAGGGTGATGAGGTTCCGGGATGCGCCCAGTCCGGTCAGCTCGACTTGCATCTGGGCGCTGTCTGGCGGGTAACAAAGGCCTGCATCCGCACACCCCTGCCAACCCACGGTAATGGGAACCGCGGCACTGCCTTCAGTCAGCTTGACGTCCACGTCCAGCGCCTGCTCGTAGATCACCATCGTTTTGTTGAAGTTGGTGTCAAACTTGTCCCGGCCTTTGGGCAGATCAAGCGCTGCCAACTTCACGCCAGGAGCATCGGCCTGAACACTGATACGTTCACGATACAGGTGATAGCCCGACGCGATATCCCAATGCAGCCGGACGGTGCCTGAATCCAGCACCTTTGATGAAAAAGCAAATGCCTTCTCGGGTGCCAGAAAATCATCTGCCAGAGCAGGTACCGCCCACATGCCCACCAGCACGGTGAGACACAGCAACAGCCTGCGCGAAAAATGTGTCGTCCATAACGCCATGACAAAACTCCATCAACTTTGAAGTTTTCAATTGAATCATTTATTTGGGAAACTTTCCCAAATAAATACAACTTGTTTCAATGCTTTAAAGTATTCTCATGAAATTCGACCAGTCCATTGCTCTCGTCGCTCTTGCACTGACCCTGACCGCCTGTGCCAGCCTGGGATCAGGTGGCCCGGAAAAAGACAAAATCTACCCAATCACAATTCTCCATACCAATGACCACCATGGCCGGTTCTGGAAAAACGGTGATGGTGAATACGGCATGTCGGCACGCAAGACCGTCATCGATGACATTCGCGCAGAGGTCGCCGCAGCCGGTGGCTACAGCCTGCTGCTGGACGGGGGCGATGTGAACACCGGTGTGCCGGAGTCTGACCTGCAAGACGCGGTGCCGGATTTCAAAGGCATGAACCTGTTGGGCTATGACGCCATGGCTGTGGGCAACCACGAGTTTGACAAGCCCCTGTTCGTGCTGAAAATGCAGCGGGACCTGGCCAAATTCCCGATGCTGGCCGCCAATATTTATGACCGCGGCGAGCGCATGTTTGCGCCTTACAAAATCTTCTCGCTGGGCGGCGTGCGCGTTGGCGTGATGGGCCTCACCACCGAAGACACCTTCAAAATGGTGCATCCGGATACCGTCAGGAACATCGAGTTTCGCGGGGTAATTGCCGAAGCCTCAAAAGTGGTGCCCGAACTGCGTCGCAAGGCCGACGTGGTGATTGCGGCCACCCACATGGGGCATTACACCAACGGCGAGCACGGCACACAGGCCCAGGGTGATGTGGAAATGGCCCGTGCTGTCAACGGCATTGACCTGATCGTCGGAGGGCACTCGCAAAATCCGGTTTGCATGAAGGCTGAGAATGTGCGTGACGATGCTTACATTCCCGGCACGGCTTGCGCCCCGGACCGCCAAAACGGCACCTGGGTGGTACAAGCCCACGAATGGGGAAAGTACGTGGGTCGAGCCGACTTTGAATACCGCAACGGCAATTTCAGGCTGGTGAAATACGCGCTGATTCCCGTCAACCTGATGACAACAGTCAAGACCGCTGACGGCAAAACCAACCAGCTGCCTTACACGGTAGCGATTGCCGAAAACCAGGAGATGCTGGCCCTGCTCTCCCCGTATCAGGAATTTGGGCAACAAAAACTCGGGGCAGAGATTGGGTCAACCGATGGCAGGCTCGAAGGGGATCGCAGCGTGGTACGGGCCAAACCGGCCGCCATGGGGGTTCTGATTGGCCTGGCGATGATCGAGAAAACCCGTGCTGACTTCGCTGTACTGAATTCGGGGGGTGTGCGGGAATCCTTGCCCGCTGGCAAGCTCACCTACAAAGATGTTCTCAAGGTCCAACCTTTCGGCAACACCGTGGCGATCGTCGATCTGACCGGTGCTGAGGCCATGGCCTACCTGAATGCCGCCGCCAAAATGTCGGTTGGATCAGGTGCTTTCCCGCAGTTTGCGGGCATCAAGCTGGTGATCACGGGTGGCACGGTCACCAGCGCCAGTATCAAGGGTGCACCGCTTGATCTGGCCCGGACCTACCGCATGACCATCAACAACTTCCAGGCTGCGGGTGGAGACGGTTATCCCAAACTGACAAACCACACAAGTTATGTCAACACCGGCTTTGTGGACGCTGACGTGCTCAAGGCCTATATTGCCGCCAACAGTCCGCTCAAAGCCGCTGCTTTTGATCCGGGCGAAGCCACTGTGCGCAAGTAAATCGGACTCCGCTGCACCACGCCCTAAAGCAGGGTACGCAGTGCGCTGGCGGCTTCAATCAGCAGCGGCAGCAGGGTTTGCTGCATCACCTGGGCGGGCAGGCGCTGAGGCGCTGCGACCACATTGAGTGCCGCAACCGTTTTGCCCTGCAGATTGCGCACCGGCACCGCCAGCGCGTGAATGCCCAGCTCATGCTCTTCACTGGTCAGGCAGTAGTCGTCAACACGAACCTTGTCGATCACTTCACGAAAACGCCTGGCGTCCGTGACGGTGTGCGCCGTGAGGCGTGGCAGGGTGCGCGCCTTTAACCATCGGCTGAACTCGGCCCGGGGTTGGGCCGCCAGGAACACCCGTCCGGTCGATGTGGCGTGGGCCGGCAATCTGGCACCCAGGTGCAGTCCGTAGGCCAGCACGCCACCCGCACTGGCGGCTGTCACCCGCAAATCGATGCCGCTGCGGGCCACGATCACCACCTCATCCCCATCCAGTACCACGGCAGAAAACGACTCCTGCGTGAGGGAAGTCAACCGGTTCAACGCGGGTTGCAGCAATTTGGGCAGGCGCGCCGACGACAAATAACTGCCGGAAAAGCGCAGCACTTTGCTGGCCAGCCAGAAGTAGCTGCCATCGGTTTCCAGATAACCCAGATGGGCCAGTGTCAGCAAATGACGACGGGCAGAAGCACGGGTAATGCCCGCACGTTGCGCAGCCAGTGTGGCGTTGAGCCGCTGGCGTTCGGTGTCAAAACTCTCCAGCACCGCCATGCCTTTGGCCATGCCCTCAATCAGGTCTGCTTTGGCAATTGCCATGTCGGGAGTCTCCCATATTTGCGCGATCATCGCACTTAATTGCCGATGATCGCACATTCTCATCTGTCAGTGGCTGGCGTTGTGGCAACAGGCCGCTTAAAGTGGCCCCATCAGGTCAACGGAGGAAAAGTCATGCGTACCCAGGTTGCCATCATCGGCGCCGGCCCCTCGGGCTTGCTGCTTGGCCAGTTACTGCACCAGGCAGGTATTGACGCCATCATCGTGGAGCGGCAGAGCCCTGACTACGTGCTGGGCCGCATTCGTGCCGGCATTCTGGAGCAAACGACCGTGGACATGCTCAAAGAGGCTGGCGTGGGCGCGGGGGTGCAGGCTGACGGCGTCGTGCACCACAGCATCGAGCTGGTGTTTGCGGGTGCGCGCCATCCGATTGATGTGCGTGGCCTGACGGGTGGCAAGGTGGTCACAGCCTACGGCCAGACCGAGGTCACCCGCGACCTGATGGCCGCACGCACCGCTGCGGGTTTGCCCACGGTTTACGAAGCCACTCATGTCAGTATTCACGATTTTGACAGCAACAGACCCCGCGTACGTTTTGACAAAGACGGCAAAACCGTTGAGATTGAGGCCGACTTCATTGCCGGTTGCGACGGTTTTCACGGTGTGTGCCGCGCCAGTGTGCCCAAAAGCGCCATCACCGAATACGAGAAGGTCTATCCATTCGGCTGGCTGGGCGTGCTGGCCGATGTGCCGCCGGTGTCGCCCCACGCCATCGTTTATGGCAACAGCGAGCGCGGCTTTTCGCTGTGCTCCATGCGCAGCCTCACCCGCAGCCGCTATTACGTGCAGTGCCCGGTTGACGACAAGGTAGCCGACTGGAGCGACCAGCGCTTTTGGGACGAGCTGCGACGCAGGCTGGACCCCGCACTGGCCGAAGCCATCATCACCGGCCCCAGCATCGAGAAAAGCATTGCCCCGCTGCGCAGTTTTGTGGCCGAACCCATACGCTTTGGCAGCCTCTTTCTGGCAGGCGACGCGGCCCACATCGTGCCACCCACTGGCGCCAAGGGCCTGAATCTGGCGGCCAGCGACGTGAAATACCTGTCCAGTGCGTTCATCCAGTTTTACCGCGACAAAACGCCTGCGGGCATCGACACCTATTCACAGCGTTGCCTGCGCCGCATCTGGAAGGCCGAGCGCTTCTCATGGTGGCTCACCTCGCTGATGCACCGCTTTCCCGATTCACAAGGCTTTGGCCAGAAAATGCAGGACGCCGAGCTGGACTACCTGGTGCATTCGGTGGCGGCGTCCACCACGCTGGCCGAAAATTACGTGGGGCTGCCACTCGAACTGGATTGATTTTCGGGGAAATCGAGTCTCTGCCCCCGTAGAATATGCGTAACCTGCTATGTATTTTGTAGCATATTGGTACACACATGGCCACATCCAGATCCCCTGCCCTTCGACCACTCAAAGGTATCCGCATCCTGAGCCTCGCGCTTAATCTGCCAGGCCCGGCCGCGCTGATGCGCTGCCGGCAGATGGGGGCGGTCTGCATCAAGCTCGAACCCCCGGTCCCTAAAGGTGCACCACCCGGCGCGTCCGGCGACCCGATGAGTCACTACAACGCAGCGGCCTACGCACAGCTGCACGAGGGTGTGAAATCGCTCACGGCTGATCTCAAAACCGGGGCAGGCCAGACCACACTGCACCGCGAGCTGGCCAAGGCCGATGTGCTGCTCACCTCCTTTCGCCCGTCGGCACTCAAGAAGCTGGGGCTGGGCTGGAAGGCGTTGCACAAGCGCTACCCCAACCTGTCACAAGTCGCCATCGTTGGCGCGCCGGGCGCTTTGGCCGAGGTGCCCGGCCACGACCTGACCTACCTCGCGGACAACGGCCTGATCACCGGGCTGGACTTGCCACCCACGCTGTACGCCGACATGGGTGGCTCGCTCATGGCCAGCGAGGCCGTGCTGCAAGCCGCCTTTGCACAACGCAGCCATGGCAAGGGTGTGTTCATTGAAGTGGCCCTCTCAACCGCTGCCAGCTATCTCGCCCTGCCCCGCACCTGGGGCCTGACCCTGCCCGGCGGATCCGTTGGCGGTGCGCATGCGGGCTACCGTGTCTATCCTTGCAAAGATGGCCGTGTGGCTGTGGCCGCGCTGGAGCCGCACTTTGCTGCGGCCTTGTGTGTGGCGGCGGGCGTAGAAGCATCCGGCATCCGTTCACTATTCGCCGTCGCAACACACCAGGCCATTGCCACATTCCTGTTGTCGCAAACCCGCAAGCAGCTGGACAAGCTGGCGGTGGAGAAAGATATTCCGATTCACACAATGCCAAAATAAGTTGACGCAACCAAAAGAGTCTGCCTATGAGAAAGCAAGGGAAGGTCGTCCGCTGGGATCCAGCGAAAGGGTTTGGTTTTATTCGCAGCCCTGATACGAATCAAGAAGTCTTCTTCCATATCAAGGATTACCGTTGGAATACGGCTCCGCGAGAAGGTGAAGCGGTCTGGTTTGAGGAAATTCATGTCGGCGGGAAAGGCCCCCGAGGTATGAGTGTTCTTCCCGTCAATACCCTCAACGATCCACGTTCTTACGAACCAGGGTCACACAAACCGAAACATCATTGGCGATCAACCAAATCAAACTCACGACACGTCAACACTAACGCGGAACCAACCAGTGCTGCGCTCGTCCTTGTACTCTTTTTTGCATGGGTTGCCTTGGTCGGATGGGGTGTTATGCAGAAACGCCTGCCAACCTGGGCGATCGGTGTTACCGTCGTCTTGAATTTGATAACTCTTTGCGTCTACGCGCACGATAAATACGCTGCACAGCATGGCCGTTGGCGCGTCAGGGAGGACACTCTGCATCTTCTCGGCCTGCTCGGCGGCTGGCCGGGCGCATGGCTTGCCCAGCAGGCGATGCGACACAAATCCAGCAAACCTGCATTTCGTGCAACCTACTGGGGTAACGTGACCACGCACTTTGCTGTTTTAGTGGGTTGG
The DNA here is from genome assembly GCA_041192445.1 of Pseudomonadota bacterium. Classification (GTDB taxonomy): domain Bacteria; phylum Pseudomonadota; class Gammaproteobacteria; order Burkholderiales; family Burkholderiaceae_C; genus Egaibacter. Next base: position 37,417 of record JBEEMW010000068.1, read on the forward strand.
TTGCTGTGGTTGCAACCCCATTTGCTATTGAAATCATAGCTAATCACGAATATTCAACGTGACCTCAAGCCCATCCACGATAAAAAAACAGACCGTGCTATCGCACTTTTCGAGTGGTTTTTCCAGCAAACGGCGCAGCACCCGTGTCACGCGGCGGCAAGCCGGTATGTTGGGTCAGGATACGGCCCTTGACGGGTTGCGCGGCCTTCACGGGTACCACCGTCGAATTCTTGCGCCGCGCACTGGTGTAACCCCCATCACCCAAAGGCTGAAACGTGGGAATCAGGTGGTGTTTGCCGTTGCCAATCAGGTCTGCGCGGCCCATGGATTTCAGGGCTTCACGCAAGAGCGGCCAGTTGTTGGCATCGTGGTAGCGCAGGAAGGCTTTGTGCAGGCGGCGGCGCTTGTCACCGCGCACGATATCCACAGTTTCGCTGTCGCGCGTGATCTTGCGCAGCGGGTTCTTGTTGGTGTGGTACATCGCCGTGGCGGTGGCCATGGGCGATGGGTAAAACGTCTGCACCTGGTCCGCACGAAAGCCATTTTTCTTCAACCACACGGCCAGATTCATCATGTCTTCATCGCTGGTGCCGGGGTGGGCGGCGATGAAATACGGGATGAGAAACTGCTTTTTTCCCGCCTCAGCGCTGTACTTCTCGAACAGCGTCTTGAACTTGTCGTAACTGCCAATGCCCGGCTTCATCATCTTGGTGAGCGGGCCCTGTTCGGTATGCTCGGGCGCAATCTTCAGGTAGCCGCCCACGTGGTGCGTCACCAGTTCTTTCACGTATTCGGGGCTTTGCACGGCCAGGTCATAACGCAGGCCCGAGCTGATCAGGATTTTCTTCACACCCTTTAAGGCGCGGGCGCGGCGGTACATGTGGATCAGCGGCGTGTGGTCGGTGTTGAGGTTGCTGCAAATGCCGGGGTAAACGCAGCTCGGCTTGCGACAGGCGGATTCGATCTCCAGGCTTTTGCAGCCAATGCGGTACATGTTGGCCGTGGGGCCACCCAGATCGGAAATGGTGCCGGTGAAACCCTTGACCTTGTCGCGGATGTCTTCGACTTCCTTGATAACAGAGTCTTCCGAGCGACTCTGGATAATGCGGCCTTCGTGCTCGGTAATGCTGCAGAAGGTGCAGCCACCAAAACAGCCGCGCATGATGTTCACACTGAAGCGGATCATCTCCCACGCGGGGATTTTGGTGGCGTGGTCATGGCTGCCGTTTTCGTCCGCGTAGGCCGGGTGCGGGCTTCTTGCGTAGGGCAGGTCAAACACAAAGTCCATCTCGGCTGTGGTCAACGGGATGGGCGGTGGGGTGATCCACACGTCGCGTGCTGTGATGCCTTCGCCATGCGCCTGCACCAAAGCGCGGGCATTGCCAGGATTGGTTTCCAGGTGCAACACACGGTTGGCGTGGGCATAGAGCACAGGATCGGCCTTGACCTGCTCATAACTGGGCAGGCGAATCACCGAGCGGTCACGTGGCGGCACCTTGAGCCGGCCCTTCTGCGCAGGCAAATTCGGGTTGGGCATGAAGGTCAGCGGCTGAATGGCTGGGTTTGCCACCGATTGAGTGCCGATTTGGCCCTTAGCCCCCGTGGAATATGCGCCAGCAGCTCCTGTTTTGATAGCGTCCAGGGTCGAAGCCTGCATGGCCTCTTTCCCGGCATCTTCCTTGGCACAGGTGCTGCCCTGCCCCGCAGCCTGCTCCGAGGTGGTCATATACGGGTTGACATGCGACTCAACCCGGCCCGGCTCGTCCACACTGGTGGAATTGATCTCGAACCAGTCTTTACCCGTCTCATCGTCGGGTCGGCGCACAAAAGCCGTGCCGCGCACATCGGTAATCTGCTCAACCGGCTCACGTGCGGCCAGCCGGTGGGCAATCTCCACAATGGCACGTTCGGCGTTGCCGTACAACAGCAGGTCGCACTTGGCATCGACCACGATGCTGCGGCGCACCTTGTCAGACCAGTAATCGTAATGGGCGATGCGGCGCAAACTGCCTTCAATGCCACCCAGCACGATGGGCACGTCCTTGAACGCCTCGCGGCAGCGCTGGCTGTAGACGATGGCCGCACGGTCAGGCCGCTTGCCACCGACGTCACCCGCCGTGTAGGCATCGTCCGAGCGGATTTTGCGATCCGCCGTGTAGCGGTTGATCATGGAATCCATGTTGCCCGCGGTCACTCCCCAAAACAGGTTGGGTTTGCCCAAAACACGGAAGGGGTCGGCGCTTTGCCAGTCGGGCTGGGCAATGATGCCCACCCGAAAGCCCTGCGCTTCGAGCATGCGACCGATCACCGCCATGCCAAAACTCGGGTGATCGACATAAGCGTCGCCGGTGACCAGGACGATGTCGCAACTGTCCCAGCCCAGTGCATCCATCTCTTTTCGAGTGGTCGGCAAAAACCTGGCTGTGCCAAAACGGGCCGCCCAGTACTTGCGGTAACTGGTCAGCGGCTTGGCGGCGCGCGCAAAAAAGGAGACGTCAACGGGGGCGTTCATGGCAAGGGGGCAGGTTCAGCGCCAATTCCGCAGGAATTCACTGCGATGGGCGGTAGCGGGGATAAGGCCCCCATTTTACGGGTTTGTCTGCTTGCCCGGGTCAATCTCCTGAATGCACTGCTGGCGGGTGTTGGCAATCAGCGCCGAAACGTCGTTTGCCGCTCAAACCGGCTCAGGGGCGACAGGCACACCCTGCTCAAAAATAGCGGGGCACGCGCTTCGCTGCGCCCCTTGGGATGGCAGTAGAAACGCTAGGTGTGAGCGCATGTTTAATCGCTAGAATGAATTTTTTGTTCAAAGGAACCTAGATGAAAAAAGTGATCCTGGCAATTGCCATGACGTCCCTGTCGATTGGTGTGTTGGCACAAGCCAAAGAACTGAAAGTGGCAATTGACCCCACCTATGAGCCGTTTACTTTCAAAACGGCAGATGGCAAACCCACAGGTTTTGACGTGGACATCGCCAATGCGGTGTGTGAGCAAGTCAAACGCAAGTGTGTGTTTGTGGAGCAGGTGTGGGACAGCATGATTCCGGGCCTGCAGGCCAAAAAATATGACGTGATCATCAGCTCGATGTCCATCACCGAAGACCGCCTGAAAGTGGTTGACTTCACCGACAAGTACTACAACACGCCCAGCCGCATCGTCGTCAAGAACACCATCAAGTTCACCGATGCAGCCTCACTCAAAGGCAAGAAGATTGGTGTCTTGAAGGGGAGCACCCAGGAAAAATACGCCATGGGCGAGCTCAAGACCAAGGGTGTGATCGTTACGCCTTATGAGGCACAAGATCAGGTTTACCTTGACATCAAATCGGGCCGTCTTGACGGTACCGTTGCCGACACACTGGAAGTACAGGGCGGCTTCCTGAGCAAGCCAGAGGGCAAGGACTACGGCCTGGTCGGACCGGACCTGTTCACACCCAAGTACTTTGGTACCGGTGCGGGCTTTGCCGTTTTCAAGGGCAATGCCGCATTGAAGGGTGAACTGAACGCCGCGATCAAAGCCATCCGTGCCAACGGCTCTTACAAGAAGATCAACGACAAGTACTTCAAAATCGACGTGTACGGCAAGTAAGTATCCATTGGCCGGTCATGCATCGGCTAATTTTTTGGGCTACCTTTGACTGACTATTACTGGTCCATCCTCTACGGCGCTTTGTTGACCGTAGAGGTTTCCCTTTGCGCGCTGGTGGTGTCAATTATTTTGGGGCTGATGGGTGCGGCCGCCAAACTTTCCGGGCGAGGTCCGATGGTGGCAGTGGCCACCCTGTACACCACCATCATTCGCGGCATCCCTGATCTGGTGCTCATGCTCCTGGTCTTTTATGGTGGCAGCATCGGCCTCAACAGCTTGCTGGAAGCCTTTGGCAATGACGCTGCGCCCGAGATCAATCCGTTTACCGCTGGCGTGGTGACCCTGGGGTTTATTTATGGGGCCTACATGACGGAAACGTTCAGAGGCGCCATTCTGGCTATCCCACGCGGGCAGTTTGAGGCGGCTGCTGCTTTTGGCATGAGTCCCAGCCAGGCATTTCTGCGCATCACTGCACCGCAGATGGTGCGGTATGCCCTGCCGGGATTCACGAACAACTGGCTGGTGATGATCAAGGCAACGGCCCTGGTGAGCCTGATTGGCCTGCAGGAGATGACTTATCTGGCCAAACAGGCCAGTGCGGCAACACGTTCGCCATTCGCCTATTTTCTGTTTACAGCGGCCCTTTTCCTCGTCTACACCTGGGTCTCGCTGATCATCCTTCGCAGGCTCAATGAGCGTTACAGCCTTGGAACCAAGCGGGTTGAACTCTAGATGAACTGGGAAGTCATTTTTCGGCCGGAAAGCCTCGCCATGTATGGCGAAGGAATTGTCACCACACTGGTGTTGCTGTTTTCGTCGCTGGCCGCAGGTGGTGTGCTTGCGCTGCTGTTTGCCTTGATGCTGACAGGGCGCAGCGTCTTTCTGCAGCGCCTGGTTGGGGCCTATACCTTTGTCATTCGCGGAACCCCCCTGTTGATTCAGGTCTACCTCATTTATTACGGCCTCGGTCAACTGGAGTGGATTCAGGCGCGGTGGGATACCGTGTGGCCCTGGACACACTTCAAAGAGCCCTTCTTTTGCGCGCTTCTCGCCTTCAGCCTGAATACGGCGGGCTATACCGCCGAAATGCTGGCCGGATCGATTCGCGAAACCAATGCCGGTGAAATTGAGGCCGCGCAGGCCGTGGGGATGAGTCGCTTCATGGTGATGCTGCGCATCGTGCTGCCCAGCGCCATGCGCCGTACCCTGCCCGCTTACAGCAACGAGGTGGTGATGATGCTCCAGAGCACCAGTCTGGCCAGCGCGGTGCCCGCCATGCTGGATGTCACCGCCGCAGCCAGCCGGATTTACTCTGATTTCTATCTGCCGTTTGAAGCCTATCTTTTCGCGGCGGCGATCTACCTGGTCGCAACGTTTTGCCTCATTGGCGTGTTCAAGCTGGCTGAGCAGCGCTTCCTTGCCCACCTCGCCCCCCGCAAAAACTGACCCCCATGCAGCGTGTTGACCATCCACTTCTCAGTCAAAGCCTGGGCAGCCAGAAAACATTGACCAGCCTGCATTTTGGCAATCCTGGCGCAAGACCGAAGGTGTATCTCCAGGCGAGTCTGCATGCCGAAGAACTGCCGGGCATGCTGGCCGCACACCACCTGCGGCCCCTGCTGGAACAGGCCCAGACGCAAGGGCTGATTCAGGGTGAAGTTGTCCTGGTGCCCGTTGCCAACCCGATTGGGCTGGCGCAGCGGCTTGATCACAAGCCCATGGGTCGTTTTGAGTTCGACACTTCGGAAAACTTCAACCGACATTACCCTGATTTGTGTACCGCTGTGTTGCCGGTCGTTCGGGACAGCCTGACTCAGGACCCGCTTGAAAACGTCAAAATCATCCGTGATGCCGTGAAAGCGTATTTGCAGCAATGGGTGCCGGCCACCGAACTGCAGAGTCTGCGCAAACGGCTGGTAAGCCTGTCTTTTGACGCCGACGTGGTGCTTGACCTGCACTGTGATTGTGAGGCGGTTTTGCACCTCTACACCGAAACCCCCTGCTGGCCCCGGCTCGAACCCCTGGCCCGCCTGCTCGGAGCGCAGACAGTTCTGCTCGCCATGAATTCAGGCGGCTTGTCATTCGACGAATGTCTGTCAGGCCTTTGGTGGCAACTTGCCGAAAAACTGGGCGGGACAGGGCCGGCCCACCCCATCCCCCAGGCCTGTGTCACAACAACAGTCGAGTTGCGCGGAGAAGCAGATGTCGGCCACGCATGGGCCAGCGCAGACGCACAGGCCCTGTTTGCCTACCTGCAACATCTGGGTGTCATTGCGGGTGTTGCCCCTGAACTCCCTGTATTGCAATGTGAGGCGACGCCCCTTGCCGGTTCGCAAACCGTCAAGTCGCCCGTTCCAGGTGTGGTGGTCTTCGCTGCCAAACCGGGCGATCACCTGAAAGTGGGCGATGTGGTGGCCGAGGTCATTGACCCTGTTGCCAACACGACCCACACCGCGCGCGCCGAAGTTGATGGCGTGATGTATGCCCGGTTACGTGACCGCTACGTCATCGCCAACGATGATCTGGCCAACATTGCGGGCAGCACACCGTTCAGGACAGGTTACCTGTTGAGCGCCTGAGGAAGCCATTCCGGAACCCATTTTCTGAAAATCAGCCCATGAATACCGCACCACTGAAACTCCAGGCCGAAAATATCCACAAGCAATTCGGCCAGAACGAGGTCCTCAAAGGCGTGTCGCTTGAGGCCCGGGCAGGTGATGTCATCAGCATCATTGGAAGCTCCGGATCAGGTAAAAGCACCTTTTTGCGCTGTATCAATCTTCTGGAAAAACCCAATCAGGGGCGAATTACGGTCGCTGGCGAGGAACTCCGGCTCGCTCCGGCCAAAAACGGGGAGCTTCACGCGGTTGATCAGAAACAGTTGCAACGCATGCGCAGCAAACTCGCCATGGTGTTTCAGCATTTCAACCTCTGGGCCCACATGACGGTGCTGCAGAACATCATTGAAGCGCCGATTCACGTGATGGGCATTGGCCGCGACGAAGCCATAGCGCGGGCCCGCAAGTACCTGACCCTGGTCGATCTGCCGACCATGGAAGACCGCTACCCGGCTCACATGAGTGGCGGCCAGCAACAGCGGGTCGCCATTGCCCGCTCACTCGCCATGGAGCCGGAAGTGATGCTGTTTGACGAACCCACCAGCGCGCTGGACCCGGAACTGGTGTCTGAAGTGCTGCGGGTAATGCAAAGACTGGCCTCCGAGGGGCGAACCATGGTGGTGGTTACCCACGAGATGGGCTTTGCCCGTGAGGTGGCCAATCACCTTATTTTCCTGCATCAGGGGCGAATTGAGGAACAAGGCGAACCCGCCTTGGTGTTGGCACAGCCCAAAAGTGAGCGCCTGGCTCAATTTTTATCGGGCAGCCTGAAATAGGCTGTTTCCGTGAATAAGTCCATTCCGGACTAAACCGCGCTGGGTTAGACTGGTCCGGCTCCACCTGAAATACAACCCATCCACACGGCACTTGAGTCATGACGCGGTCGCAGTTCGCCACACATTCGGATATCGATTCCGAGGACGACTTTTCGACTCTTTTTGACCTTCTGCCCATAGGCGCCTATCGGACGACACCCGATGGACGGCAATTGCGGGCCAACGCCGCACTGGTCCGCATGAACGGTTATGGCTCCGAGCCCGCCATGCTCGCCGGGGTTCGTGACATAGCCAAAGAATGGTACGTGGTACCCCACCGACGCTATGAATTCATGGCACTGATGGCCTCCAAGGGTCGTGTCATCGATTTTGTTTCAGAAGTCTATCGACACAAGACGCGTGAGCGCATCTGGGTGCGTGAACATGCACATGCGGTGTATGACGACAGGGGCGAAATCCTGTTTTATGAGGGTACGGCTGAAGACATCAGCCAGAGACGCCAGATTCAGGAACGTCTGAGAGACAGTGAGCAGCGATTTCGCAGCCTCACCGAGTTATCCGCCGACTGGTACTGGGAGCAGGACGCAGACTTCTGCTTTATCCGTTTCGACGGCAGTGTGGAGAAGTCCGGCCTGCCCAGCGAATGCACACTGGGGAAAACCCGATGGGAGATTGGTGCGCTCAACCTGAGCGAGGCAGATTGGGATGCCCATCGCGATATTTTGTATGAATGTGAGCCGTTCAAGGACTTTGAGATCCAGCGGCACCACCCCTCAGTAGGAACCTACTGGATGTCTGTCAGCGGACAACCCATCTTTGACGCCACCGGCGAGTTCTGTGGCTACCGCGGCATCGGACGCAACATCACGGCCCGCAAGAAGGCCGTTGAAAACGCCTTGATGAACGAGGCCTTGCTCCATACCCTCATTCAGACCATCCCCGACCGGGTCTGGCTGAAATCCACAGAAGGTATCTACCTGGCCTGTAACTCTGCGTTTGAAGCCTATATGGGTCTGCCAGCATCAAACATCATTGGCAAAACCGATGCTGAATTGGTCAACGCCGATCTGGCATTGCAGTTCACCAGAACTGACCGTGCAGCGATTGAGGCCCTGCGTCCGGTGTCGTTCGAAGAAGAATGTGTTTTAGGCCCGGACGGTTCGATTGGCACCTACGAAATTGTCAAAACGGCGATGCGCGATGTATCCGGCAACGTGACCGGGGTGCTGGGCATGGGCCGCAACATCACGGAGCGAAAACGCGCCGAAGAGCGGCTCCGTGACACCACTGAACAGCTTGAACTCGCCATCATCGGGACCGAACTGGGCCTGTGGCATTACGACCTGGCCCATGACCCGTTCAAACGGATGGACACACGCGCCTGCGCCATGCTGGGTCTCACCGTTGAAGAATACGAGCACGGTGGTGTCTGGCCAGACCGGATTCACCCTGAGGACCTCCCCCATGCCCGGATGGAATACCAGCGACATCTGGATGGCCAGGCGGCGTCCTACAACGTTGAATTTCGCGCGCAACACAAGCTGGGCCACTGGGTCTGGCTCAACAGTCGCGGGCGTGTCATCCAGACCAATGACCGGGGCGAGCCGGTCCGGCTGGCGGGCACCCTGATGGACATTACCGAGAGAAAAAAATCAGAAGAGACGATTCGGCAAATGGCTTTTCAGGATGTGCTCACCAGCCTGCCCAACCGGCGCCTGCTGATGAACCGGCTGCAGCGGGCGCTTGAGGTCAACTTGCGCAACAAACAACATGGTGCCCTGCTTTTTCTGGATCTCGACCATTTCAAGAAACTCAACGATTCACTGGGTCACGATGTCGGTGATTTACTGTTGCATCAGGTCGCTGAACGGCTCAAAAACAGCGTTCGCGCAGTTGACACGGTTGCACGACTGGGCGGAGACGAGTTTGTGGTGCTGATTGAAGACCTGAATGAGAACATCGCTGAAGCCCTTGCCCAGACCCGGGTGGTCGGCGAGAAAATCCTGGCGGCCCTGAATGAACCCTATCAATTGGGCGAACATGCCTATCACAGCACGCCCAGCATTGGTGCAACCATATTCAACGACGCAGTCCTGTCCCCCGTTGATGTTCTCAAACGGGCTGACGTGGCCATGTATGAAGCCAAGGAAAGCGGGCGCAACACCTTGATATTTGCGGCAGAGTCTTAGGATTTACGCAAAATCAATTGCCCGCGAATTTCCCCACCGGGATGTGCTGCCGTGTGAATGTTGGCATACCATTTTCCGGCAATCAGGTCTGCGGCCTGGACTGCCGTCAGGGTGGCCTGCCCCTCAATCGGGCTTGTGATCGGGGCCCGAAACGCCAATGACACACCGGCGTTGGTACCAATAGCGGCGGGTCCATGAAAGTGCCCTGCAGTCGCCGGGCCGCTCAAACCGGAATACGAAATCTTCCAGCGAAACAGCAGCGTCTCTTTGTCCAGGATCGCGTCGACCCGCCCGGTACCGGCAGTGGCAACGGAGGGCACCTCGTTGATGCCCGTCATTTGTGTGCTAAATGCCTCGATGTGCGCGTTTTTGTCAATCAGGGCGCAGCCTCCAAGGACCCCCACTGACACCATAAAGAGAATGGCGGATAGCCGTTGACGGTACAGGTTCATGAGGATCCCCAAGGGTGGTTGCAGATTCAGCATCCTACTCCGACATCCAGCAATAGGCACAACCAGGGTGTTGATCAAGATTAGCTATGAAATAGCCTACTGGCCCCCGTCAATTCTGCGCTAGCAGCTACGTTTTCAATAGCAAAATGCAACCGGTTACCCGGCTTAGAATGACCGGATAGCCAACATTGCACCCCGCCGGATTGTTAAGCCCTGGCCACCCACGTATGCTCGGACCCCATGTACGCGAAATTTTTTGGTCTTAAACAAGACCCTTTTTCGATAGCGCCCAACCCGCAATACCTGTTCATGAGCGAACGGCATCGCGAGGCTCTGGCGCACCTGCTGTACGGCTTGCGGGGTGGCGGCGGCTTTGTTTTGCTCACAGGCGAGATTGGTGCGGGCAAAACCACGGTGTGCCGCTGCTTTCTGGAGCAATTGCCCAAACGCTGCAACGTGGCCTATATCTTCAACCCCAAACTCACGGTGGATGAGCTGCTGAAGTCGGTGTGTGACGAGTTTCGCATTCCCTATCCCCATCAGGGGTCAGGCACGGCAACGGTCAAGGACTTCATTGATCCCCTCAATGAATTTTTGCTGCGCACCCATGCCGTCGGGCAAAACAACGTGCTCATCATCGATGAAGCGCAAAACCTGTCTGCCGACGTGCTGGAGCAACTGCGTTTGCTCACCAACCTGGAAACCAACGAGCGCAAACTGCTGCAGATCATCCTGATTGGACAACCCGAGCTGCGCACCATGCTGGCCCACCCCGACCTGGAGCAACTCGCGCAGCGCGTGATTGCCCGTTTTCACCTGGGGGCGCTGTCAGAGAATGAAACCACGCAATACATCGCTCACCGCCTCTCGGTAGCCGGCATGGTGACGGCCATGCCCTTCACGGCCAAGGCGATTCGCCGTATCCATCAGCTGTCGCGGGGTGTACCTCGCCGTATCAATCTGTTGTGTGGCCGGGCGTTGCTGGGGGCGTATGCCTCGGGCACAACAAGCATTGACAACGCCATCGTTGAAAAGGCGGCAACTGAGGTGTTTGACAACATGGAGCTTTCTTCCCCACGGCGTTGGGCGAGTTTTTCGAACCCTTTCTCGGCCCTGTTTTCCCGAAAAAAAACCCCGATCGAGGTCAAGCCCGTGAAGAAGCCGCGTCTCAAGGCGCAAGGTTAAGGCGATGTCTTACATTCTTGATGCCCTGAAAAAGGCCGATTCAGAACGGGATCGCGGCACCATCCCGAGCATCCATGCCCAGCAGATTCCCCACATGGCGGCCAGCGTCCAACCGTCACATCACATCAAACTGGTGCTGTGGCTGATTGCAGGCCTGCTGATGGTGATTTTGAGTGCGCTGGCCTGGCGCATGAGCGTGAGTACGGGTGACGCCCCTGTGCAGGTTGCCGCACCCGTCATCCGGCTGGCAACCCCACCGGTATCGACCGTTACCGCACCGGCAGCACCCGCAACGATCGTTCCGGCAGCACCAACGGTGTCACAACCTGTTGCGCCATTGCTGGTCGCAGCCAAAACCCCGGACCGGGGCAAGCCAGACGCAGCCGCAGCCGCCACGGCCCCCATCAAAACAAACCCCAAAGTGGTTGTGAAAGCAGACAAACCCATCGCCGTGGCCAGCGCCGAGAGCCGGATTTATGCCGTGAATGAGCTCCCCGACGCCATCCAGCGGGAGCTCCCGAAGCTGGCCATCAGCGGTGGCACCTATTCGTCCAATCCGGCACAGCGGCTGCTGATTGTGAACAACCAGGTGTTTTCAGAAAACGGCCAGCCGGCCCCCGGGGTGACGGTGGAGCAGATCCGCCAAAACGCCGCGGTGCTCAGCTTCAAAGGCTATCGCTACCGGGTTGCCTACTAGCTCAGCCGGGCTATTGGCTGCCCAGCCCCATGGCGCGGGTGATGACTTCTTTCATGATCTCGTTGGTGCCCCCGTAAATGCGCTGCACGCGTGCATCGGCGTAAGCGCGGGTGATCGGGTATTCCCACATGTAACCGTAGCCGCCAAACAGCTGGACACACGCATCCATCACCTTGCATTGCAGGTCGGTGGTCCAGTACTTGGCCATGCTGGCTGTGGCGGTGTCGAGCTTGTCATGCACAACCAGCTCGGTGCATTTGTCCACAAACACACGAGCGACCTGTACCTCGGTTTGCAACTCGGCCAGGGTAAAGCGGGTGTTCTGAAAACTGGCCACGGGCTGGCCGAACACCTTGCGTTCTTTTACATAAGCCACGGTCCAGTCGATGGCAGCCTGCGCACTGGCCACCGCCGTGATGGCAATTTGCAGCCGTTCCCAGGGCAGTTGCTCCATCAGGCAGATGAAGCCCCTGTTTTCAAAATCCGGACCACCGAGCAGGTTTTCAGCGGGCACCTGCACGTTGTTGAAAAACAGCTCTGATGTGTCCTGGGCTTTGAGACCCAGTTTTTTGAGGCGCTTGCCTGTCTCGAAACCTGCCATGCCACGCTCCACCAGCAGCAGGCTGGTGCCTTTGCCGCCACGCCCTTCGCCCGCAACGGGATTGGTCTTGGCCACGACAATCACCAGATCGGCGTGCCAGCCATTGGTGATGAAGGTTTTGCTGCCGTTGAGCAGGTAGTGGCCATCACGCTCATTGGCGGTGCTGCCAGGTTGCCATAGTGCGGTGGTTTTAATGCCCTGCAGGTCACTGCCCGCAGCCGGCTCGCTCATGGCAATGGCACCAATCATCTCGCCGCTGGCGAGCCGGGGCAGGTATTTCAGTTTTTGCGCTTCGGTTCCGTAATGCAGGATGTACGGCGCCACAATTTCGCTGTGAAGGCTGTAGCCAATACCGCTGACCCCGGCGCGGGCCAGCTCCTCCATCTGAATGACTGAATAAAGTTTGTCGGCACCCGCACCACCATACATCTCGGGCATGGTGGCGCACAGAAAACCGTTGTCACCCGCCTTGCCCCACACTTCCCTGGCGACATATCCCTGCTCTTCCCAGCTGGCGTGAAAAGGGGCAATGTCCTTCTCGATGAATCGGCGAAAACTGTCACGAAACGCTTCGTGGTCGGGCGTAAAAAGTGTTCGTTCGATCATGTCTGTGGCCTCGCCAGTGTTGCCGCCAAAGCGGCTGTCCGCCAGGATTAGAGGATTTATACCAAGCATACGCTTGGTGAAATGAATATACTTGAAAACGCCCCATTCGAGGAGTCCCCATGACAGAAGCATTTGTTTATGACGCCATCCGTACGCCACGCGGCAAGGGCAAGAAAGACGGCAGCCTGTATGAGGTCAAGCCAGTGAATTTATTGGCCGGCGTGTTATCAGAACTGCAGCGCCGAAACGACTTTGACACCGCAATGGTGGACGACGTGGTGATGGGTGTGGTGTCGCCGGTGGGTGAGCAGGGTTCGGTCATTGCCAAGGTAGCGGCGCTCAAGGCGGGCTGGGATTTCCGCGCCTCGGGGGTGCAGATCAACCGCTTTTGTGCCTCGGGCCTGGAAGCTGTGAACATGGCAGCACAAAAGGTGCGGTCGGGCTGGGAAGACCTGGTCGTCGCCGGCGGTGTGGAAAGCATGAGCCGCGTGCCCCTTGGCGCGGACGGCGGGGCCTGGTCACAAGACCCCGAAACCAACTCGGCCACGGTTTTTGTGCCGCAGGGCATCGGTGCTGACCTGATTGCCACGATGTCGGGTTTCAGCCGTGAAGACGTCGATGCATTTGCGATGGAAAGCCAGAAACGCGCAGCCAGGGCGCGCGAGGGTGGCTACTTTGCCGGCTCGGTGGTGCCGGTAAAGGATTTTCTGGATCAGACCATACTGGACCACGACGAATTCATCAAACCGCACACCACACTGGCAGGTCTGGGCTCGCTCAAATCCGCCTTCGAGCAGATGGGCGCCATGGGCTTTGATGCAATCGCCCTCACCCGTTACCCGCAGGTGGAACGCATCCACCATGTGCACCACGCGGGCAACTCGTCCGGCATTGTGGACGGGGCAGCGGCGGTTCTGATTGGCTCGGAAGCGGCTGGCAAGACCCACGGTTTCACGCCCCGGGCACGTATTGTGGCGGCCGCATTGAGCGGCGCGGACCCCACCATCATGCTCACCGGCCCGATGCCGGCAACGCGCAAGGCGCTGGCCAAAGCAGGCATGAGGATTGACCAGATTGACCTGTTTGAAGTGAACGAAGCCTTTGCCGCTGTGCCGATGAAATTCATGCAGGAGCTGGGCGTGCCGCACGAGAAGGTGAACGTCAACGGTGGTGCCATCGCCATGGGCCATCCGTTGGGCGCGACGGGTGCGATGATTTTGAACACGCTGATTGACGAGCTGCACCGCCGAAAACTGCGCTACGGACTGGCCACGCTGTGTGTGGGCGGCGGCATGGGCATTGCAACGATTGTCGAGAGAATATGAGAACCATTCACTACGAACTCACCAGCGGCATCGCCACACTCACGTTTGACGAACCTGGCTCGCCTGTCAACACCATGTGTGTGCAGTGGCAACACGATTTGACTGAGGCAACGGCGCAAGTCCTGCGTGACAAGGATGCCATCCGGGGCATCATCCTCACGTCTGCAAAAACCACCTTCTTTGCGGGGGCCGACCTCAAGGGCCTGATGCGCAACCAGACTGCGCACGCATCGGCCATCTTTGCCGAAATCGAGCAGATGAAGAAGAACTTTCGCACGCTGGAGACACTGGGCAAACCGGTCGTGAGCTGCCTTAACGGCGCCGCACTGGGTGGCGGCTGGGAAGTTGCGCTGGTGGGTCACCATCGCGTGGCGGTGGATGACACAACTATCCGGTTTGGCCTGCCTGAGATCACGCTGGGGCTGATTCCCGGCGCCAGCGGCATCACCAAGATGACGCGCTTGCTGGGCCTGATGGGCGCGCAGCCCTACATTCTTGAAAGCAAGCTGTTCAACCCCCGCGAGGCCCTGGAATTGGGGCTGGTCCACGCACTGGTGCCTGCGTCGGAAAATGCGAGGGCTGAATTGCGTGACAAGGCACTGGTTTTCATCGCGGCCAACCCCGCGTCACACCAGCCCTGGGACCACAAAGACTACAAAATTCCCGGCGGCACCCCCGCCAACCCCAAGATTGCGATGGCGCTCTCTGTCGCCCCGGCGGCGCTGAAAAAAACCACACGCGGCCTCTACCCCGCCCCCGAGGCCGCGTTGGCCGCCATGGTGGAGGGTGCACAGGTGGACTTTGACACTGCGTTGCGCATCGAGTCCCGCTACCTGGCACGTCTGGCGGTTGATCCCGTGGCAAAAAACATGATCAACACCTTCTTCTTCAACATGAATGCGATCAAAAGCGGGCAGTCGCGCCCAGCGGGTATTGCGCGGTACAAACCGCAAAAAGTCGGCATCCTGGGGGCCGGCATGATGGGCGCCGGAATTGCCTTTGCCCAGGCCAGCCGGGGCATCACCACCGTGCTCAAAGACACCACACAGCAAAAAGCTGACACAGGCAAGGCGTACAGTCACAAGCTCACCCAGATGCGGGTCGACAAGGGCCGCATGGGCTTGCAAGACCAGGCGGCGCTGCTGGCGCACATCACGGCCACCGACCAGCTTGCCGATCTGCAGGGTTGTGACCTGATCATTGAGGCCGTTTTTGAGCAACGTGACCTGAAAGCCGCGGTCACCCGGGAGGCCGAACTGCTGTTGCACGGGTTTGCCGATGGGGGTGGTTTCTTTGCATCCAACACCTCCACCCTGCCGATCTCCGGATTGGCCAAAGCCAGCGCGAGACCTGACAAATTCATTGGCATTCATTTCTTCAGCCCGGTGGACAAGATGAAGCTGGTGGAAATCATTCGCGGCCGGCAGACCGATGACGACACCGTGGCGCGCGCCTTCGACTACGTGCAGGCACTGGGCAAGATTCCCATTGTGGTCAATGACTCACGCGGTTTCTACACCAGCCGCACCTTTGGTGCGTTTGTGATGGAAGGCGCGGCCATGCTGGATGAAGGCATCCCGGCCGCCGTGATTGAAAACGCCGGCATGCAGTGCGGCATGCCGGTTGGGCCACTGGCGGTCCTGGACGAAACCGCGCTCAGTTTGAGCGTGCATGTGCTGGAGCAGACCCGTGCCGACTTTGCGGCGGAGGGCAAAATGCATAACGCCACAGCCGGTGAATTGCTGGTGGAGCGCATGGTTAAGGAATTCAGGCGGCCGGGGCGTGCAGCAGCAACGAACGGCAGCGGCGGTTTTTATGACTACCCGATGGAGAAAGGGAGTAAAAAGAGCCTGTGGCCTCAGCTCAAAACCCTGTTCGAAAAGCCCGATATCGCCTGGTCGCTGCAAGAGGTCAAGGATCGCCTGCTGTACCGCCAGGCCATAGAAACCGCCCGATGCCTGCAGGAGGGCGTGCTCACCACCGTGGCAGAGGCCAACATCGGCTCCATCTTTGGCATCGGATTTCCGGCCTGGACGGGCGGTGCCATGCAGTTCATTTACAGCATGGGGATTGACGCTTTCGCCCAGCGCGCAGAGGCACTTGCCGAAAAATTCGGTCCCGGGTTTGCCTTGACACCCGACGTCAAAGCCACCATCGTGCAACATCAGCCCCACTACTAAAACAGAGAGACCGGCATGTCAGTATCAGCATCAGTCCTTATGTCAGCATCACCCACCAGCCACGGCAACACGATGGACATCGTTCGTGCAGACCTGCAAGCCACGCTCCAGTTGCAACGGGCAGCCTACCTCGCTCACCCAATCCCCAGTCTGGCCGAACGCAAGGCCGACCTGCAAAAATTAAAGTCCTTTATTCGGGACAACAAACAGGGCTTGATTGCGGCCATCAACGCGGATTACGGAAACCGGTCCGCCCATGAGACGCTGTTGACTGAATTGGCCCCGGTCATGGGGGAAGTGGACCACGCCGTCCGCCATCTGGGGAAATGGATGAAACCCCAGCGGCGCGGGGTAGATTTAATCAACTATTTTGGCGCGCGCAACCGGGTGATTCCCCAGCCACTGGGTGTGGTGGGATGCATCGTGCCATGGAATTTCCCGGTGAATCTGACGTTTACCGGCTTGGTCAGCATTTTTGCAGCGGGTAACCGGGCGATGGTCAAGATGTCGGAAAACTCACGCTATTTATGCCGGTTTTTGATGGACCGGGTTCCCGCCTACTTTCCCCGGGACAAGCTGGCTTTTTTTGACGAAACCGGTGGTGTGGGTATCGAGTTCTCCAAACTCAAGTTCGACCATCTGCTGTTCACCGGCTCCGGTGCCACAGGTCGTGCGGTCATGGCCGCTGCCGCGCAAAACCTGTGCCCGGTGACACTGGAACTCGGGGGCAAGGCGCCCGCCATCGTGTGTGATGATTTTCCCCTGCGCAAGGCCACCGAGCGCCTGATGTTCGTGAAATGTCTGAATGCCGGCCAGATCTGCACCACGGTTGATTACCTGTTTTTGCCCAAGGGCAAGACCACAGAATTTGTGACGCTAGCCAAAGAAATTGTGACGGCCCGTTACCCAACGATTGATTCGCCAGACCTGACGTCCATCATCGACGACCGCGCGTTTGACCGCCTGACGGCCGCACTGGATGATGCCCAGGCACGGGGTGCGACGCTGGTGCAACTGGTCCCCGGCAAAAAATGGGATGCCGCGACACGCAAAATTGCACCGCACATCGTGCTGAATGCACCCGAAGACTGCCTCTTGCGACAGCGCGAAATCTTCGGCCCTTTTTTGCCGATCATTGAATACAGCACGCTCGAAGAACCCATTCAATACATCAACGATCGCCCTCGCCCGCTAGCCATTTACCCATTCAGCAACGACAGGGACAAGATCCAGACCCTGCTGGATCGGGTGATGTCAGGCGGCGTGTCGGTTAACGATGCCTTGTTTCATGTCGGCCAGGCCGACCTCCCCTTTGGTGGTGTGGGGGACAGCGGCATGGGCCACTACCATGGGTATGAAGGGTTTACGACCTTCTCAAAGCTGCGTCCGGTGTTCTACCAGGCCCCTTTCAGTGCCATCAAATTTCTGTGGCCACCCTACGGCAAGTTTGCAACAAAATACCTGAATTTCCTCACCCGATAAGCGTGAGCAGCTATTATTTCAATAGCAAGCCGGATTTTTGAATTTTCCCCAGGGCCGTTTTTGGCAACCCATCCCGGAAAATCACGTGGCGGGGGTGTTTGAACCGGGCCAGACGCCCTTCAAACAGCGCCATCACCGAGTTGGCATCCAGCTCAGACCCCGGTTTTTTCACCACCACGGCCACGGCAACCTCTCCCCACCGGGTGTCGTCCCGGCCGACCACAGCAGCTTCCAGGATATCGGGGCACTCTGCCAGAATGTTTTCCAGCTCGGCCGGATAGATGTTTTCACCACCCGAGATGATCATGTCTTTTGAACGTCCCACAACCCAGAAAAAACCACCCTCATCGCGACGCGCCAGGTCGCCGCTGTGAAACCATCCGTCACGAAACGCCGGGTTGCCGGAATCAGCCCAATACCCGCACATGACATTGGGGGCGTGAATGCAGATTTCGCCGACCTCACCCACAGCCGCCTCATCACCCCGTTCATTGACCAGGCGCACCTCGACGTGCAGGCCCGCCTGGCCCGCCGATCCGGGGTGACGCAGGGCGTCGCCGCGTTTGAGGTAGATCGAAACCGGGCCGGTCTCGGTCGCGCCATAGACCTGGCACAAAGGCACACCGCGCGCGTGCACGGCTGCAATCATGGCGGCAGGCACCATCGACGATCCGGCATTGAGCAGTTTGAGTGACGACCAATCGGTCGCGGCACAGTCCGGGTGCGCCAGCACAGCGCCCAGGGTGGCAGGCACCATCAGGGCTATTGAAGGACGCCGTTTTTGCACATCTGCCAGCCAGGCACCTGCGTCAAAGCGCTGGTGAAGGGTCACCAGGGCACCGGCGTGCAAGGCTGGCAAGGTCTGGATACATAAGCCGCCGACATGGAACAGGGGCAAGGCAGTCAACACGTGATCACTGGGAACAAGCTCATGGGCGTGGGCTGAAATCAGGCAGTTCCAGATCAACCCGGCCTGGGTATGTAGCGCGCCCTTGGGTTTGCCCGTTGTGCCGGATGTGTAAACCAGCAACACCGGCAACGCGTCATGCCCGGTCAACACCGAATCGTCATGGCCCTCAGGGACATCACAAACGTCACCGGGCGCGCCGACACCCGCACCTTGACGGGCACCCTGACCTGATGCACCATCATTCAGCAGGGGAACGGCCATGAGCTGGATGCCGTTCGTCGCGGCCAACCCCGAGGCGACCGCCGCATGGTGCGCATCCACCACCAACAGGCCCGCCCCCGCGTGCACCAGAACAGCCCGCAACTCCTCGGGCGCAAGCCGGTAATTCAGTGGCAACAGGATGGCACCCAAGCGGGCCAGGGCAAACAGCAGTACCAGCATCGCCGGATCGTTCAAACCCAAATAGGCGACCCGGTCGCCCGCTTTGACACCGGCGGCCAGCAAGCGGTGTGTGGCACGCTCAATTCGCTGCCAAAACAGGCCATAGCTGATGTCTTCGCCTTCGAAATGAAGCGCCCCTGCCGAAGGCGTTTTGCGGGCGTGCTGCTCAATGAAGCGGGAGAGGTTCATGCCGGACGGGCTCTTTGGCAGATCACATAAGGGCTACAGGGTGTCAGCCTCGTCCCGTTCACCTGATTCATACAGGCATTCCCGCCCCAGGCGGTCAATACACAACTCGGCCGTCCAGGGCAACATGAGCGAACCACACCTTGAATCACGGTAGAGGCGCTCCAGCGGCAGGCTTTTCAGCATCGCCTGGCCGCCACAGGTTCGCACCGCCATGCGGCAGATATCGTTGGCGTTTTCCATGATGCTGTAGTGCGCCGAGTACAGACCCAGACGGATTTCTTTGGACGGGTCCACACGGGCCGCCCGTGCATTTTGCAAAAAGATGGCACGGGTTTGCTCCAGCTTGACCTTCATCTCCGCCACTGCGATTTGCTTGGTGGGGTACATGCGGCGTTTCACGGGCGGCATATTGGGTACTTCACCCCGCAAATACTGCACCGTGAAGTCGTAGGCCGCCTGGGCGATACCCATGTAGGTCGGTGACAAGGTGGCAAACATGTGGGGCCAGCGCACGGCGGCCTGGGCGTACAGCCCTTCGGGCATCAACAACTCGACGTCCGCAACAAACACATCCTTGAAGATCAGGTTGCGTGACACCGTTCCACGCATGCCCAGGGGGTCCCAGTCCCCGGCAACCGTCACGCCGGGCAAGTTTTTGTCAACCGCCAGGTACAGCGAGTCGCGCTGGGTGGCGCCGGGGATGTCCAGCGTGCACAAAATGCCGTAGTAGTCGGCCGCACCCGCCAGCGAAGCAAAGATTTTCTTGCCATTGACGATATAGCCCCCCGGCACTTTGCGGGCCAAGGTGCCAAACGGTGCCTTGCCCGCCGCCGCTGCGCCCCCTTCAGAGAACGGCTGCGAGTAAACCTTGCCCTCAGTCACCACCCGCTGGTAATGCAGGGCACGGTGCTGTTCGTGGCTGGCCCGCTGGGCCGGTGTCATCTCCAGATCATCGGCAATGAAGCCGGTCCACATGGTGGAGCTCACGTGCATGTTCAGGGTCAGGGCCGTAGCCCCGCAATGGCGGCCTATTTCGGCGGCCATCATCACATAGGTGGCAAAGTCGGCACCCCAGCCGCCGTATTGCTCGGGGACACAGACTTTCAGCAAACCGGCTTCGCGCAGGTCGGCGTAGTTTTCAAACGGGAAAACCGCGTCGCGGTCAATCTGCTCCGCGCGTGGTGCAAACCGGTTTCGCCCCAGATCGGATGCAATCGCCAGCAAGGTCTTCTGCTTGTCTGTGAGTTCCACGTAATCGCCGGCAATGGAAGGGGGCAGGTATCGGGAAGCCGGGGGTGGGGGGGACAGTGAGGGCGCAGACATGAAAATAACTCCTCAACCAGCAAAGTGGTGCTTCAAAAATTTCAAAACGACTTCGTTAAACGCATCGGGCCGCTCCATATTGGCCAGATGGCCCACGCCGGGCAGGCACAGGTATTGGGCACCGGCAATGCACTCTGCCATTTTTTTCATGACAAGCGGTGCAGCGTTCTGGTCGTATTCACCGGCAATACACAGGGTGGGAACCCGAATGTTGACCAGGTTGCTCACCCGGTTGAACGACACAATGGCCGACAGTGCCGCCCGGTAGGAAGCCTCGGGTACCCCGGCCATCAGGCTGGCAGCGGCGTCAATGGCGGTTACACCCGCCTGGGGTGCAACCATTCCCGGCACCAGCGTCCGTGCCAGACCGGCCATGCCGACACCTGCGTCCAGTGGTGCAAAGCGGCTGTTCAAAAACTGCTGCTGCCATTCGCCGCCAGGTTTGCCAAATGCAGCCGTTGTGCCCGACAACACCAGCCCGTGAATCTTTTGTGCGAACAGCGCCACCGCTTCCTGCGCCACCATGCCGCCCATGCTGTGCCCCACCAGCACATTGCGCGCAGCACCCACGTGATCAATCAGCTGCTCCAGGGAGTGCGCCAGCGCCGCGTTGGTGCAGGGGTCAAGCGGGGGTGATTCGCCGTAACCGGGCATATCCCACGCAACTGCCTGAAAACCGGCATCAGCCAGCGGCTGCAGGCTGTCAAGCCACGCCGCTTTGCCGCCGCCCACACCATGCAGCAAAAACACGGCAGTCTGGCCAGTGCCGCGACGCAGGCAAACGGGCGGGTTCATGGCCGTGATCACACCAGGCGGCTAGGCCAGCTCGCCGCACAACTGCCCGGCATCCACCACCATGTGCTCATCCAGCATCACGGTGCAGCCCCTGAGCGGCAAGTCGAAGTGGCCCAGCGTGTGCCGCCCAGCCACCTCGTTGGCCCCGGTGGAATACAAAAAATTGCCGGCAAAGGCGCGCAACTCGGTGCCGTTGAAGTCGTTTTTATCGTAGAAAGCCATGGCGTCCCAGCGTGCCTGCGGATTCATGCCCCAGCCAACATGGGAAACCGCGTAGGCAGCCTGGTCTCCCCAGGCCGCAAAGTAGCCACGCATCAGTTCGGCATCGAGGTGCTGACCGGCAATATGGGTCACAAAGTCGTTTTCTATCGTCAGGACAACAGGTTTCTCAAGGTAACGCTTGAACGTGAGGTTCACGTCGCCTTCATCCAGAACCAGCGTGCCGTTGACGCTGCCACTGGCCGGAAAAGCCAGGCACAGGCCGCCGGGCCAATGCGAGATGGTGCCGGGCCGGGCGGTATAACCCCAGCCACCACCCACTTGCGCCCCATTCAGCCCAATGGTGAGGTCGGTGCCCGCGTCCGAACTCACCCGCATGTACATGGCGTTTTTCAACAGCCTCATGCCCGCCTTGACCCTGGGCTCCAGAGTGGCATCAGGCAGGCAACGTTCCAGCACTTCCGGATGCTCGTTGGACACCATCAACACACGCGCACCTCCGGCCAGAATCTGGGGCAGCTCGGCCGCATGCAACAGGCCTTCCACCGTCAGATCCGCTACAAAAACAGTAGCTGCCAGCGCATGTATGACGGGGGCTAGACCCTGAATTGCATCAGAAGCGCCGGTAGAGCGAACCGGCACGGTGGTGGCGTTCAACCGCGGCGTCATCAGCACCACATGGAACACCTTGGCACCCAGTCGCGCCAGTGCCAGTTCGGCCAGCTGCACATTCACCGGCCGCGATTGTGTCTCTGACAGCACCGCCGCGCTGTCGCCCGCCTTCACCCCACACAGGGCAAAGACCTCGGCAAAACAGTCAATCCATTTGGCTTCGATACGTTGTTGCAACATGGTCGAGACCTCTTCAGAGACGGGAGCCGAGGGTGAAATAGCCCCCTGCGTGAAACAACAGGGGTGCGGCGTCGGCACTGCTGAACCGCTCGACTTCGGCAATGAACAGGCAGTGGTCCCCCGCCGTCTGGTGCGACAACTGCCGGCACTCAAACCACGCGGCAGCACCGTGCAGCAGCGGTGTGCCGTCCTGGTTTTCCGCGTGGGCGACGGCTTCAAACTTGTTGGGAGCACCTGAGGCAAACAGGCGCGAGGTCTCGACCTGGGCGTCTGTCAGCACATTCACGACGAAACGCGCGGTCTGCTGAAAAACCGGCAGACTGGCGGAATTCAGCCGCAAAGACCACACGATCAGCGGCGGCTCCAGCGACAGGGCGCTGAATGAATTGGCCGTGAGGCCCACAAAGCTGCCATCGGGCGCCCGCGCCGTGACCACGGTGACACCGGTTGCAAACTGGCCCAGCACCTTGCGCAGGGCGACGGAGTCGCTGACCACGCCGCCCGTCACGGCAGCCGACGGCGTGTTGTTTTTTACAGGATGGCTCATCGGTCCACATGATAGAGGACTCGCCACATCTGGCTGAACTTTCACTGGTTTCCCCCTTATTGTTATGGCCTTGCGTACTGTAAGCTCACAACACCACCATCCCCCGATCCCAAAAATCCGTTGTATCCATGACCGAGTCCACCGATACCACCCGTCACTTTACCCAGGCCGTGGCCGAGCTGGGCGAAAAACAACCCGTTGTCGCAAGCTGCGCCATCTTCAACGACAACGGCGTCAAGATCATCGAAAAAGGCGCCGCCATCAATTTGGGGCTGTATGAGCGCCTGATGCAACACAAGCTGTCCGCGCCGCTTGAAAACTCGGTGCACAGCAGCAATACCGTGACCGGAGAAGCGCTCAGGCTCAGTGCCCAGGGCGTCATGACCGACATCACCTTTTTCAACCGGATGGCCCCCGATGACAAGTCCCGCAACCTGCTGCTCGACGCCATTGAGACCATGCCGCTGCCCGAGCCCATGGCGTTTCAGCTGACCATTGCACGCGATGTGCGTCCGGAAATCTACCTGCACCTGATCCGTACCGCACTGACAGCAGCCTGGCTGTCCAAAACCCCGGTGCTGTCACGTTTTGACGTCAAGATGGCAGCGGCGGCCGGCATGCTGCACGACATCGGCATGCTGCACATTGACCCGCTGTTGCTGCAGCCCGAATCGGCCCTCAACCGTGATCAGCGGCGCCAGCTCTACTCCCACCCGCTGGTGTCCACGGCCCTGGTTGAGCGCCAGCTTCAGTACCCAAAAGAGGTGGTGCGTGCCGTGCGCGAGCACCATGAGTACCTGGATGGCTCGGGGTATCCCCGCGGTCTCACAGGTGACGCCATCAGCCCGTTGGGCAAAATACTGTCACTGGCCAATGTTGTGGGTGCCATGTTTGCACCGGGCCGTGCGGCCCCGCAACTGCGCCTGTCGGTGTTGCTGCGCATGAACACCCACCGGTACGACAACACCCTGGCGCTTCAGGTCATGGGGCTGCTGAAACCCGGCGAAGACACGCAAGCTGCAGACCTCGTGAACCTGGCTGATCCGGTGAAACTGCTGATGGACATTGATGGTGCGCTGGCCAAGTGGCCTGCAGATCTGGCACAAAGCCCGCAGGTCACCCCGGCCCGGCGTGACGAACTCACCCGGCTGGCCAGTCATGTGGCACAAATTCACCGGGCCCTGGCCAATGTGGGTGCCTCGCCCGACCAGCTGGCCCAGTTGGGCAGCGACGCGCTGGACAGTGGCCTGCTGCAGGAAATGACCCTGCTGGCCCGCGAAGCCGTCTGGCAGTTGCGCACGCTGGAGCGCCAGACCCGGCGCCGCTGGCGCTCAGAACCGGGTGAAAACTACCCGGCGCCCTTGCAGACCTGGCTCAACAGTGTGGACACCGTTGTGGCCAACATCACCGGCGTGGAAACCCGGGACAACGCCAGTGGCGAATAGACCCGCCTCGTTGGGCAACCTGTTCTGGTCATTCACCTGGCTGGCGTTGCAGGGCTTTGGCGGCGTGCTGGCCGTGGTGCAGCGCGAGCTGGTTGACAAGAAAAAGTGGCTCACCCTGGAGGAGTTTGTCGAGGACTGGGCTGTGGCGCAAATCCTGCCGGGCCCCAACGTGGTGAATCTCTCGCTGATGATTGGTGACCGCTACTTTGGCCTGCGCGGCGCGCTGGTGGCGCTGGCGGGCATGCTGACGTTTCCATTGTTGGTGGTGCTGGTCCTGGCGGCCCTGTTTGCCGGGGTTGCCGATTCACCGGCAGCCCAGGGGGCATTACGCGGCATGGGGGCGGTAGCGGCAGGCCTGATTGCCGCCACCGGGCTCAAACTGGTCAGTGCTTTGAAGTCAAATGTGATGGGAGCCCCCGCATGCATTGCGCTGGCAGCTATTACTTTTATAGCGATTGCTTTGCTTCGCCTACCCCTGGCTTTGGTTCTGCTGGGCTTGGGCAGCGTCGCTTGTGGTTGGGCCTATCGCCAGTTGGGCACCCTCAAGCCATGAGTCTGGATCTGTCGGCGGCCGACTGGCTGGCCTTTTTCACCCACTTTGCGTCGCTGTCCCTGCTGGCTGTGGGCGGTGCCATCACCACCGCACCCGACATGCACCGGTATCTGGTGAGCGAGAAATTGTGGCTCAGCGACGCCCAGTTCACCTCCAGCATCGCACTGGCCCAGGCTGCACCCGGCCCCAATGTGTTGTTTGTGGCCCTGATGGGCTGGAACATCGGCATGAACTCGGGTGGTGGCCTGGCCGCGGGCTCCGGTGCCTGGGGCCATGCTCTGCTGGGTGTGGCGGTGGCCATGCTGGGCATCATGTTGCCCAGCACCACCCTCACCTTTCTGGCAGCCCGCTGGGGCCATCAAAACCGCGAACGTCGCGCGGTGCGGGCCTTCAAACAGGGCATGGCACCCATCGTGATCGCACTGTTGACGGCTACCGGCTGGATTCTGGCCGCCAGTCACGGCAGCGCCTTAAAAAACTGGCCCCTGTGGCTGGTGACCGGCTTGACCGCCCTGCTGGTCTGGCGCACCCGGCTGCATCTCCTGTGGCTACTCGGTGCAGGCGGGGTGGTGGGCTGGATGGGCTGGGTCTGATCTTTCAGGCGCCGGTGCGCTGACGCAGTGCCTCATACAGGCACACGCCACTGGCGACCGACACGTTCAGGCTTTCCACCGCGCCCCGCATCGGGATGCTCACCAGCTCGTCACAGGTTTTGGCGGTGAGCTGGCGAATACCGTCACCTTCTGCGCCAAGCACCAGTGCAACAGGGCCTTTGAGATCGGTCTGGTACAGGGTTTTAGGTGCCACGTCGCTGGTGCCGATGATCCAGATATTGCGCTCTTTCAGCTCATTCAAGGTGCGCGCCAGATTGGTCACCATGAAATAAGGCACGGTCTCGGCCGCACCGCTGGCAACCTTGGCCACCGTGGCATTGATGCCCGCGGCATTGTCCTT
>JBEEMW010000069.1:0-3212 GCA_041192445.1 Pseudomonadota bacterium
CCTAGCGACCGAGTTGTTCCGTGAACGCAGCGGCCTGACATTGGCGCAGGTGCCCTACCGTGGTGCCGCCTGCCATCCAGGACGTCATCGACGGGCAATTGCCCCTGATGTTTGTCGATACCGCCAGCGGTTATCCGCACATCCTGTCTGGCAAGTTGCGTGCGATTGCCATCGCCAGCGCCAAGCGGGTGCCAGGTTTTGACGTTCCGACCTTTGCCGAGCAGGGCATGAAAGACTTTGAAGCCTACGCGTAGCAAGGCATGGTCGTCCTAGCAAACACCCCGCCGGAGACCATAGCCGCGCTGAATAAAGCGCTGCAGACGGCGCTGGACAGCACCGCAGTCAAAGCACGCTTTCAAACCCTTGGCCTGGAGGCCCTGCCCGGCACGCCTGCAACAATGGCCGCGTACACAAAAAGTGAACGATCAAAATGGGGTGCGCTGATCCGCTCGAATAACATCCGCCTTGACTAAATCCACTGCATTTCCACCAGATCCGCATGACCCGCCCCGCCAAAATTCCTCAACCCGTGCAGCCGCGCTTTGCCCTTGATGCAACCGTCACGCACCGGCTCCACACGCTGCACAAACTGACTGACCGTGTCAGCCAGGCGGCCTATCTGGAGGGCGCGGGCATGTCGCTGAGCGAGGGGCGTTGCCTATCGGCTGTGGGTGCCTTTACACCGCTGTCGGTCGATGATTTGGCGCACCGCGCCAATTTGAACAAGGGCCAGGCCAGCCGTGCCGCCCAATCCCTGGTGGCGCAAGGCCTGGTAAACAAGCGGCCCAGTGCCATCGATGGACGTGGCGTGGTGCTGACCTTGACGCGCAAGGGCGGCGTGGTTTGGCGGCGTGTTGTCGCGGTGGTAGAGCGGCGCAATGCTGAGATCGTCGCGTGCCTTGACGAAGAAGAATGCACGTGTTTAGACCAGTTGCTAGACCGCCTAGTGGCCCATGCAAGACTGGCGCTGGGGAATGGGCACTAAATAGGCGATGCCCCCGCTAGGCAGCGAACGCAGCATCCGTCTGTCTAGCGGGAAGACTTTGCGGAGAATCTGAGCCTTTGGTTTGTTGTGGTCTGGGGGGCCATGACGCAAAGTCGCAATCGTGCTTTCGTCGGCCGTCGCCTGAGTTGGCCATTCTCCTCTTCGAGCTGCTTGAGCTTTTTAAGCTCTGACGGGCCCAGGCCCGCGTACTTCTGGCGCCACTTGTAAAACGTGGCATCGCTGATGCCCATCTTGTGGCAGATCTCCTCGACCTTGGTGCCCAGCTCCGATTGCTTGATCGCAAATGCGATCTGCTCTTCTGTAAACCTGCTTTTCTTCATGACATGCCTTCTTTCCCATAGGGTGAAAATCATGCCGGATTTTTCTACTTTTGATTGGCCTCGATTTCTGGGGTAGGGTCAGTCAGAATTCATACCCATTTTTCATACCACGCAGTAAATAGACCGCGCACTCCAAGTCTCACGTTTAATCGTTAGATAAATCGCAACCCAAGACTCAATCAATCTCGTGCAATTTGTGAATTTACGCACTCATCAGACTGAAATATGGTCTCAGTACACGCCCTTACCGTATTTGCCATGACAATATAAAAATCTTAAAAATGCCACTCCTACTCTCTTCAGGGAAATTTGAACATGCCCATTCTCGTAACCGGCGGTGCCGGCTTTATTGGCAGTAACTTCGTATTGGACTGGCTGGCGCAATCAGACGAGCCTGTTGTCAATCTGGACAAACTGACTTACGCAGGCAATTTGCAAAATCTGGCCAGCCTGGAAGGTCACCCCGGGCACAGTTTTGTTCAGGGGGATTTTGGTGATGCGGCGTTGGTCGCTCAACTTCTAAAGCAATACCAGCCGCGGGCTGTTGTGAACTTCGCCGCTGAATCGCATGTGGATCGCTCGATCCATGGCCCCGGTGAGTTCATTCAAACCAACATCGTGGGAACCTTTAACCTGCTGGAATCCGTGCGCGCCTATTGGGGCGGCCTGGAAACCGGGGCCAAATCAGCGTTTCGGTTGCTGCATGTGTCTACCGACGAGGTTTATGGGTCTCTTGCCAGGACCGACCCGGCGTTTACCGAAGACCACCGCTACGAACCGAACAGCCCTTATTCGGCTTCCAAAGCGGCCAGCGACCATCTGGTGCGGGCCTACCATCACACTTACGGCTTGCCGGTAGTGACCACCAACTGCTCCAACAACTATGGCCCCTTTCACTTTCCGGAGAAACTGATCCCGCTGATGATTGTGAATGCCCTGGCCGGCAAGCCCCTGCCGGTGTATGGCGACGGCCAGCAGATCAGGGACTGGCTGTATGTAAAAGACCACTGCAGTGCCATCCGGCGGGTTCTGGAATCTGGCCGACTGGGTGAAACCTACAACATTGGTGGCTGGAACGAAAAGCCCAATCTGGACATTGTTCACACTGTTTGTGCGCTGCTGGATGACTTGCAACCGCGCAAGGACGGTCAGCCGTACAAAGAACAAATCACCTATGTGACCGACCGCCCCGGCCATGACCGGCGCTACGCGATTGATGCCCGCAAGATTGAACGCGAGTTGGGCTGGAAACCAGCCGAAACATTTGAGAGCGGCATCCGCAAAACGGTGCAGTGGTACCTGGACAACCAGGCCTGGGTTGCCAATGTGCAAAGTGGCAACTACCGCGAGTGGGTGGCCAAGCAGTATGGCCAGGAAGCAGAGGCGGCAACTTGAAAGTACTTCTGTTTGGCCGAGGCGGCCAGGTGGGCTGGGAGTTGCAACGCAGTCTGGCACCGCTGGGCGAGCTGGTGGCCGTTGACTTTGACCCGGCTGGTAATCCTGATGGCCTGTGCGGCAATTTTGCAGATTTGCCCGGCCTGGCTGAAACGATACGGCGTGTGCAGCCCGATGTGATTGTGAATGCTGCGGCGCATACGGCCGTGGA
Source organism: Pseudomonadota bacterium (assembly GCA_041192445.1). GTDB lineage: Bacteria > Pseudomonadota > Gammaproteobacteria > Burkholderiales > Burkholderiaceae_C > Egaibacter. The sequence goes on from JBEEMW010000069.1 coordinate 2,933, forward strand.
CAAAGCAGAGTCTGAGCCGGATCTGGCGCGAACCCTCAACGCTCTGGCGCCCGGTGTGCTTGCAACCGAAGCCCAAAAACTGGGCGCTTGGCTGGTGCATTATTCGACCGACTATGTGTTTGACGGCAGTGGCCACACGGCATGGCGGGAAGATGACGAAACGGGCCCCTTGAGTGTTTATGGCCAGACCAAGCTCGAAGGCGAACAAGCAGTGGCGCAGTGCCAAAAACACCTGATTTTTCGCACCAGCTGGGTTTACGCCGCCCGTGGTGGCAACTTT
>JBEEMW010000070.1:0-105393 GCA_041192445.1 Pseudomonadota bacterium
TCCATCACGCGCCTGAGTCGACGACGGCGCCTCAACCCAGTTGCGCCGAAAAAAGGAATTCCCGACAGCAAAACGCGTGCGCTCATCATCAGAGAGATTGGCCAGTGGCAACAAAAATGCGTTTTGTCCCGTCGCAAACACCGTGGTGTCGCCACCCGTACGCTCACCCAATGGATCAGGCGTTTCCACCGCCCACAGGGCCAACGGGCCCGCAGCAACCACAGCGGCCACAAGGCCTGTATTACGCCAGGTGAACAAGCGCGTCTTCAATTGCATCGCCAAATTGCCCTGTCTGAATTGATGTCGCCCTATTTCGCCTTGACCAGCGTCAAACGGGTGATGCCCAGAGCCGCTGCCGCGTCCACCAGGTATTTTGATTGCAGAACCAGGCTGTCAATCGTTTTCTGGATCCGCAAGCGGCCTGGTGCATCTTTGTTGCCCAGGATTTCCTGATCAAACGGTGCCTGGATCAACCGCCCGGCGGCCACCGTAGCGGCCATCTGTTGAGTCAGTTTGTCAGCCAGCGCACTGTCTTTCGTGGCAACCAGATCACGCAAGGACACGCCCCTTACCGTACTGCCATCCAGGCGCACATAGCGACCCAGCCAGACGTTCTCAATACCCACAGCGCTCACAACGATGTCGCGATGTGTGTTGTCGGAGAAGCAGGAGTGCTCGTCCTCCTGATCTTGGGTATTGAGCGCAACTTCCATGCGCTCACCCGCCAGCTCGCCACGCGACAGCGAGCCCAGGCCCACAATGATGCGACGCACAGACTCCATCTCGCCACGCTCAAACCGCTCCCGGTAATTGCGTGCACCCGGTGTCCAGACGCCCACCAGGTAGCGCAGGTCATCGATCATCAAATCAGTGACCACGCTCAGGTACTGGCGACGGCGATCAGCGTTGGGCACCTTGCCTTCAACATAGTCGTCAAACGGCCGGTTACCGGGGCCATCGGCATTGAAATCCTGGCCCCACAATAAAAACTCAATGGCGTGCCAACCGGTTGCCACGTTCTCACCACCGCCCCGGGCATTGAGACGCGACAGGCTGGCCTTGCTGATCACCACCTTGCGGTTATTGATGAGCCCGGATGAGGTTTTGCCTTTGACGTAGTCGATATAGGCCTCGTCCATCGGCCAGGCGTTGAGGCGACCTTCTGGTCCTTTTGCATCATCAATCGGGCCACCGTAAAAACGGAACGCCTCGCTTTGTTCGTAACTTTCACGTGCCAGCAACCAGGACTTTTTAGCAGCGACCAAGGTCTCTGCCGAAGGTGACGCAACAAACGCCAGAATGATTTTTTGCAGACTCAAGGCAGCAGACAGCGTGTCTTCATAAGTGGCATACACCAGTGCGCTGTAGTCTTTCGCAACGGCACCTGCCGTGGCGGGTGATGTCTGTGCGTGGAGCCACGCAGGGTTTGCCGCAAGAAGAGGCAAGGCCAGCGTTTGCAGAAAGTTGCGCTTTTTCATGGGGCCGGGTCCTTTGGGTGGAAATGCAATGGGTTAATAAATGAATTTGATGTTCTGAGTATATAAGAATCATTCGCATTTGCATTTCATGCAGAGAAAACGACGTTTTCCGTTTTTTGACTGCCTGGAAAAACCGGGTTCTTGCAACCCGGCGGGGTCTGAGCCAGTTTGCCTAAAAAAGGCCTGAGATCTTCCCGTCATCATCAATGTCGATTCGCACCGATGACGGCTCTTTGGGCAGGCCCGGCATGGTCATGATGTCGCCGCAAATCATCACCACAAACTCGGCCCCGGCGGCCAGGCGCACTTCGCGGATGTTGACCATGTGGCCGGACGGCGCGGCGCGCAGTTTGGGGTCGGTCGAGAACGAATACTGGGTTTTGGCCACACACACCGGGTAGTGGCCAAAACCATCGGCCTGAAGCTTGTGAATTTTGGCCCGTACGGCGGAGTCGGCCGAGATGTCTGCAGCCCCATACACCTTGGTGGCGATGGCTTTCATCTTGTCCCACAGCGTGTCTTCGTCGCTGTAGACGAATCGCATGTTGGCGGTGCCCGACTCGGCCAGTTTGACCACGATATGGGCCAGCTCTTGCGCACCGGCCGAGCCATCGGCCCAGTGGCGTGCCACCACCACCGGCACGCCCTGGCGGTCCATGTTGCGGCGAAGCAGATCAAGTTCCTCCTGCGTGTCAGACGTGAAGTGGTTGATCGACACCACGCAAGGCAAGCCGTAGTGATGGCGTATGTTGTCCACATGACGCTCCAGGTTCGCCATACCTTTTTCAAGCGCAGCCAGGTTGGGTGTGTTCAGGTCTTTGGCGTCCACACCGCCATGGTGTTTGAGCGCACGCAGCGTCGCCACCACCACCGCCACATCGGGGCGCAAACCGGATTTTCGGCACTTGATGTCAATGAACTTTTCTGCCCCCAGATCCGCACCAAAACCGGCCTCGGTCACCACGTATTCACCGAGCTTCAGGGCAGCTTTGGTTGCGGTCACGGTGTTGCAGCCATGGGCAATATTGGCAAAGGGACCGCCGTGGATGATGGCCGGGTTGTTCTCCAGCGTTTGCACCAGATTGGGCTTGATGGCATCTTTCAGCAGCGCCGCCATGGCGCCCTGGGCCTGCAGGTCACGTGCACGAATGGGGACCTGGTCGCGGGTGTAGCCCACGATGATGTTGGCCAGCCGCTCTTTCAAATCCTTGCGCGAGGTGGCCAGGCAAAAGATGGCCATGACTTCAGAGGCCACCACAATGTCAAAACCGTCCTCACGCGGAAATCCGTTGCCCGGTCCGCCCAGTGACACGACGGTGGAACGCAGCGCACGGTCGTTCATGTCCATCACCCGGCGCCACACGATGCGACGCACGTCGAACCCCAAGGCGTTGCCGTGGTGGATGTGGTTGTCCATCAGTGCGGCCAGCAGGTTGTGCGCCAGGGCAATGGCGTTGAAGTCGCCGGTGAAATGCAGATTGATGTCTTCCATGGGCACCACCTGCGCATAGCCACCGCCTGCAGCGCCGCCCTTCATGCCAAACACAGGGCCCAGCGATGGCTCACGCAGCGCAATCACGGCACGCTTGCCAATGCGGTTCAGCGCATCACCCAAACCCACGGTGGTGGTGGTCTTGCCCTCACCCGCCGGTGTGGGGCTGATGGCAGTGACCAGCACCAGCTTGCCGTCGGGCCGGTGCGCCTGTTTGTCCAGCCAGCCCAGATCAATCTTGGCCTTGAAATGGCCGTAGGGTTCAAGGGCTTCGGGTGGAATACCGAGCCGTTCCCGGGCCAGTCCCAGAATGGGTTTGAGGGTCGCCGCCTGTGCGATTTCAATGTCGGACCGGGCCATGCTGTCTCCTGTGCTGTTAATCGCTGCGCCGTACCCACCGTACCATACGCCGGATCAGGTGTTCAACGTCGTCCACCAGCGTGAACACCGACGGGATCACCAGCAGGCTCAGCACCGTGGAGGTCATCAACCCGCCAATCACCGCGACGGCCATGGGACTGCGAAAACTCGAATCTGCCGTACCCATCCCCATGGCCAGCGGTAACATGCCCGCACCCATGGCCAGCGTGGTCATGATGATGGGGCGTGCCCGTTTGTGGCAAGCATCCAGCAGGGCGTCAAAACGGCTCATGCCTGCAACGGCTGGTCGGCCGTCGCTTCCATCATGACCGCGCCGCGCCACGATGGCGTACTCCACCAGCAGGATGGAGTTCTTGGTGGCAATGCCCATGAGCATGATCAAACCAATCAGGGACGGCATGGAAAAACTCTTTTGCGCGATCAGCAACCCCACAAACGCACCGCCCAACGACAGCGGCAGCGCGGCCAGAATGGTGAAGGGGTGCAGGAAGTCCTTGAACAGCAGCACCAGCACGATGTAGATACACAGCACACCCGTGAGCATGGCCAGGCCAAAACTGGCAAACAACTCACCCATCACCTCGGCATCACCCAGCGCCAGTTGCTTCACGCCCGCAGGCAGGTTCTGGATGGCGGGCAGTTTTTCAACAGCCGCTGTCACATCGCCCAACGGGGCACCGGACAACTCCACCTCAAAGTTCACATTGCGCGCCCGGTTCAGGCGGTCAATCACCGCGGGGCCACCAGTCATCTCCAGCGTAGCCACCTGGCTGAGCATCACCGGGCCTTTGATACCGGGCACGGCCAGACGGCCCAGCACCTCCAGGTCTTGACGGGCGGTATCTTCCAGCTTGACCACAATGGGCACCTGGCGCTGCGAGAGATTGAGCTTGGACAGGGACGCATCATAGTCACCCACCGTGGCAATGCGCAATGTTTCGCCAATGGCGCTGCTGGTCACACCCAGGTCAGCGGCACGGGCAAAGTCCGGACGCACCGCAATTTCCGAGCGGATCAGGCTGGCGCTGGAGGCAATTTGCCCCAGACCAGGAATGGTGCGCAGGTCTTTTTCCACCGCAGCCGCCGCTGTAGCCAGGGCCAGTGGGTCTTCACCGGTGAGCACCAGCTGGTACTTCTCGCCCGAGCCGCCCAGGCCGACCTTGCTGCGCACACCGGGCAGTTCGGACATGGCCGTGCGAATATTGTTCTCAATCCCCTGCTTGCGCGGGCGCTTTCCCCGGTCAGCCAGCAGCACCGTCAGCGTGGCTTTGCGCACTTCGGACGCCCCTTGCGGCGCAAAGGGGTCGGTGCCCGCCGCACCACCACCCACGGTGGTGTAGATGCTCTTCACGTGGTCTACTTTGGCCACCAGCAGCCGTGCAGCTTCTGCGGCCGCGCGGGTTTGCGCCAGCGTGGAGCCTGGGGGCAGCTCGATGTTCACCTGGGTCTGTGAGTTGTCGTCTGGCGGGATGAAACCGGTGGGCAGCAAGGGGATCAGCATGACGGAGCCCACAAAGAACGCACCCGCCGCCGCCATGGTGATCCAGCGGTGCTTCAGGGCCCAGGCGCTCCACACCATGTAGCGGTGCATCCACCACGGCTCTTTGTGCTCGCGCGGGCTGCGTTTCATGATGTAGGCCGCCATCATGGGGGTCAGCACCCGCGCCACCACCAGCGAGGCGAATACGGCCAGCGCCGCGGTCCAGCCGAACTGTTTGAAGAATTTTCCGGGAATGCCGCTCATGAAAGCGGTTGGCAAAAACACCGATATCAGCGTGAAGGTGGTGGCAATCACGGCCAGGCCAATCTCGTCGGCGGCTTCCATCGCCGCCTGCAGTGGTGTCTTGCCCATGTTGATGTGGCGCTCGATATTCTCCACCTCCACAATGGCATCGTCCACCAGCACACCAATCACCAGCGACAGGGCCAGCAGCGTCACCACGTTGATGGAAAAGCCCAGGTAGTACATGCCGATGAAAGCGGGAATAGCCGACAGCGGCAAGGCCACGGCCGACACAAACGTGGCGCGCCAGTTGCGCAAAAACAGCCACACCACAATCACCGCCAGAATCGCCCCTTCGTAGAGCAACTCCATGGAACCGGCAAACTCTTCCTCTACCGGCAGCACGAAATTGAAAGCCTCCGTCAGCTCGATATCCGGGTACTGCGCTTTCAGCTCCTTGAGCGCCGACTGCACCGCCGCACCCACCTCCACCTCGGAGGCCCCCTTGCTGCGGGTGATCTCAAAGCCCACCACCGGCATGCCGTTGAGCAAGGCCACAGCACGTGGCTCTGCAACCGTGTCCTTGACTGTGGCAACCTGGTCCAGGCGCACCCGCTGGCCGTTGCTCAAGGTCAGCTCCAGTCGCGCCAGTTCGTCCACCGTTTTCACAGTGGCCAGTGTTCGCATGGGCTGCTCGCTGCCACCCAGGTCAGCGCGGCCACCGGCGCTTTCGGTTTGCATCTGACGCAGCTGGCGCGACACGTCTGCGGCGGTGGCACCCAGCGCCTGCAGCTTCATGGGGTCCAGCGCCACGTCCACCTGACGGCTCACACCACCAACACGGTTGACCGAGCCCACGCCCTTGACGCCCAGCAGGCGGCGCGCCACGGTGTTGTCCACAAACCAGCTCAGGGCTTCGTCATCCATGCTGGGGGCGCGAATGGTGAGCGCCAGGATGGGCGAGCCTGACAAGTTGATCTTGCTGACCACCGGGTCGCGCACATCAGAGGGCAAATCGCTGCGCACGCCCTGCACCGCCGAGCGCACATCGTCCACGGCCTCTTGTGTGGGTTTTTCCAGCCGGAATTCGGCCGTGACCGTCACACCACCATCCTGCACCTTGGTGTAGATGTTTTTCAGGCCCTGCAGCGGTGCGATGGCGTTCTCGATCTTGCGGGCGACCTCCGTCTCCAGCTGGGCGGGCGCGGCACCAGGCAGTGATGCCGACACCATGACGGTGGGCAGCTCCAGATCCGGAAAGTTCTGAACCTTCATGGACTTGAAAGAGAGCAGCCCGGCAAACGTAAGCAGCACAAACAGCATGACGGCTGGAATGGGGTTCTTGATCGACCAGGAGGAGACATTCATCATGAATATGCTCCTTATTTGATAGCTTGTGACGCAGGATTGACGGGGGCTGATGCCTTATTTGGCATAGAACCATCCACAACCCGAACCAGATCACCCTCATTGAGGAAACCCGCACCGCTGGCCACCACACGGGCATCGGGTTTGAGCCCGCCCATGATTTCCACGCGGTCACCGGCCAGACGACCGGTCTGCAACTTGACCTGCGTCACCCGGTTGTCGGCACCCACCGTGTAGGCGTAGCTGAAGCCATCGCGCACCACCACAGCGGTTTGCGGCACGGTGAGTGCGTTGGTCTTGCCCAGCTCAAACTCGCCTTTGGCAAACATGCCGGCCTTGACGGGTGAGCCGGCACCGGGCGACGCCGGCAAATCCACGTACACGAGTGCGGCACGCGTCTGCGGATCCACGGTCGGTGCCACCATGCGCACACGCCCCTTGACCTGTGTGCCACTGGCCGCAGTGACCGTAGCCACCGTTCCCACAACGATGCGCCCCAGCTCGGCCGAGGTCACTTCAGCGCGCCACTCCAGGCGACCCTGGCGGATCATGCGAAACAGCTCGGTGCCGTTGCCCACCACAGAGCCCACAGTCGCGCTGCGCGCGGAGATGATGCCGCTGTCAGGCGCCCTGACCTCCGTGTTTTTAAGGCGCAGGAGCTGGGCGTCCAGCGTGGCCCTGGCAGACTCCACGCGCGCTTTGGCGGTTTGTTCACCCGTCAAATATTGGCTGATTTGCTGCGCACTCAGGGCACCGGTGGGTTGCAGGGCGCGGGCCCGCTCGGCGTTGGCCGTGGCCTCTGCCGCGTTGGCCGTGGCCTCCAGCGCATTGGCGCGGGCCTGGGCCACGTCGGCCTGCACACTCTCACCCGCAAAGCTTGCCAGCACCTGGCCACGCTTGACCGTGTCGCCCACATTGGCATGCAAGGCCAGCACGCGAAGACCACTGGACTCGGCCCCGATGATGGCCTCTTGCCAGGCCGCCACATTGCCATTGGCCGTGAGCTTGATGGGCAATGCGCCGACCAGTGGCTGGGCAATGGTGACGGTCAAGGCGGGCTTGGCCGTGCTCACGGCAGGCCGGGCGCTGTCCGCGGCGTGAGACCGCGATGCAAACAGACCGATTGCGCTGGCGACGATGACACCGGCAGCGATCAAACCAAGGGTGACGGGTTTCAGTTGAGGACGGTTCATGGTGACTTTTGATGAATGGATGAGGAGGTTCAGGATTTGGCAGGTGGTGCGGCGTCAGGCCCCCAGCCACCACCCAGCGCGCGGTACAAGGCCACCCAGGCCCGGTTGCGCTCCAGTTGCAGTGACAGCAAAGCCGACTGGGCCGCCAGCGTGGTGCGGCGCACGTCTTCCAGCTCCACCAGACTGGCCAGACCATGGGTATACCGGGCCTGCGTGGCAGCCAGTGACTCGGTATAACCCCGGCTTGCGACGTCGGCATCCTGGCGGCGGGAATCGGTGCTTTGCAGGTTGACCAGTGCTTCTTCCACTTCCCGCACGGCCTGGCGAACCCGGGCCGAATAATTGGCCTCGGCCTCCCGGTAACGGGCCTGTGCGGCGTCCACATTGGCTGCGCGCTGGCCGCCGTCAAACAGGGGCAATGACAACGCGATGGGGCCGATGGACCAGGTGGTCAGGTCGGTATTGCCTGCGCCCGTGCCAACCCGCAGCGCACCAATCGAGCCATTCAGCGAGAGCCGCGGGTAACGTTGCGCCTGGGCGATGCTGAACTGGGCACTGGCGGCGGCCACTTCGCGCTCGGCGGCAAACACATCGGGGCGTTGGGCCAGCGTCTGGGCAGGCACGCTTGCTATCGTTATAGGAGCTGCTTGCGCAGGTTTGACGGGGGCTGAGGCCAGTTTTTGTTTCAAATCAGGCTCGGGCAAGGCGGTCAGGGCCACCATCGCCTTGGTATCCAGATCACACAAGGCGTTCTGCTGGGTAACCCGGCTATTGCTCTCCGCCGCACTGGCACGGGCCAGGGCAGCAACCGCCGGCGCGGTGAACCCGGCCTTGGCACTGAGATCAGCCAGACGCGCGGTCTCGCGGCGTGACTGGGCATCGGCCTGGGTCACGGCCAACTGCTGTTGGCAGGTACGCAGCCCGTAGTAAAGATTGGCCACTTCGGCCGCCACGGATACCCGGGCGTCATGCCACTGGGCCTGGTTGCCCTGGAATTGCGACAGGGCGGCGCTGCTGGCGGCCCGGTTGGCCCCGAACAGATCGAGTTCCCAGGAGGCCTGCAAACCGCCCTGCACCGTAGTGGCCAATGGCACACCGGGCTGGCTGACGCCACGGCCGGCACTCAGCGAGGCATCCAGTTTGGGGCCCAGCGCAGCACCGGTGGCGACCTGGGTGGCCCTTGCGGTTTCAATGTGCGACAAGGCCTGTGCCATGGACGGACTGACCGCCTGCGCCGCGTCGATCAAGGCCACCAGGACCGGATCGCCCTGCTGCTCCCACCACTGGGCCAGGGCACTGACCGTGCCCTGATGCGGCAAAGGGGCCTGCCATTGGGCCGGGATGACCACCGGCACGATAGCCGGTGGCGCGGGTGTGGCGCAGGCCGCCAGCGCAAGAACAAGGGGCATCAGGACTGCGGGCCGCAGTCGGGAGGGGGTGGTGTTCATAGTTTTGATTTGACAGGTTCTATTTTTTTGCGGCGCCGGGCTTCGCCCTCCACCATGACCAGGGCATAGTCCACCAGGCGTTGGGCGTAGTCGTCGATGGCCTGGTCTGACGCGATGAGTTCGGGCCGGATCGCCTGCATCACATCGCGGGCCACAAACAGGTTGATGCCCAGGCCCACGATCGAGAATGCCAGACGGTGCACATCGTCGTCAGCTTGCGCCACCTCCAGGTGGCGGCATAAAACACCCACCAGCGCTGCGTGGGCAGGCTTGATGCGGGTGTCAATTTCTTCCTGCCAGACGCCGGTAGGTTCGAGCATTTCCCGAAAATGCAGGCGCATGCAGCATTGCATGACGTCGCCCTGCTTCAGTGGGTCGGTAAAGCCGACCAGCAAACCCTGCAGCGACTCGCGCAGGCTGAAACCGGGCTGATCGGTCAGCCTGGCATCGATAGCGTCGGTAGCGTCAGTGGTGAGGCCGAGTCGGGGCTTGCGCCTGGGGTCGCGGAACACGGCGCGGTACAGGCCGGCCTTGTCGCCAAAGTAGTAACTGATGGACGCGATGTTGACCTGCGCGGCCAGCGCAATTTGGCGGGTGGATGTTTTGGCAAACCCGGTCTCGGCAAACAGTTGCAGGGCCGCGTCCAGCAGCCGGTTGCGCGCTTCAACGCCGTCACTGCGGTGGGTTTTGCCATGTTCACTCATGGCAAAACTATAACATCTAAATCAATCGTTTGATTTAACTAGATTGACCCATCGGAAGTATGCCCGTGGCTCGCCGCTGCAGGTCCCAACGGGCCGATGTTTTTGTGCTTTATCGACCGGGGAAGTCGGGACGCATGGTGGCACCACCAGACAGCCTGACGCTTGCAGTGGCCGTACGCCTTCTGGAGTCGTCACGCAGACTATCGGGTGCGCTGGCCTCATATCGCGGCTGTTTTCGGCGGTCACTGGCAGATTGGCCAAGGGGTGGCCGGTCACTGAGCACCGCAAAATCACTCAGACTGGCTTTCACCGAATCGATCCAGTCTGGCCGTTCTTTGGGCGCGTCTCTGGACGCCATTAACAACACGGCATTGACCATCAGGAAGATGATTGCCCACGCCAGCACGGCAATGGAGACAACATAGGTCATGGATACGGTGTTGTTCCACGCCCGGGCAATACCCAGAAATGCGCAATAAAACCAGGTGCTGTTGGAGAGGGAGACGGCGGATGCAACCGTGGTCCACTCAAGCCGTTTCCAGCGGGAAACCGGCTTGGAGCGGCTCAGAATGGGGAACACCTGCTTGTGCAGGACGAAAGCATTGGCGGTCAGGATTGCCACCAAAATCAGCTTGCCCTGCAACTTCCCATTGCTGAGGTATTGCGGGTTGCTCTCCAGACCCAGCCAGAGCAGCGTGCCACCGGTGAGGTACAGCATGGCCAGCGCAACGGAAATCATGATGGTCTCAAAGCGTTCGGGGCGTGGAATGACGACCCTATAGCCCAAGACCTTGGCCAGCAGGCGAAGGTCGGTGATGACGATGGTGCCAATCGCCGCACAGGTGGCGATCAGGTGGGCAAAAACGACGAAGGTATGGATCATGACTGCACCTTTCGTGTTGTCGGGATGGGGCACACAACGATTGAATAGTTCTTATGCATAAATTTCCAGATTTAAGGCTGTGAAAAGAATGGGATTTCAGGCCACTAAGATAATGGCCGCACGCCAATATGGCTAGCACGTTTTCACCATTTGTCTTCTAAAAACAACATTTGAATCAATTGCTTACATAATTCAGCTAAAGTGATTCCTCAGATACGGCATCCAAGTGCGCCCGGAAATATGTCAAGCGTTGAAAGCGGCGCATTGTGATGTGAGCACCGGACAGGTGAGCGGTCGATCCGGAATCGGTTTGAAAGGGAAATTTATATGTACACATCGTCCACGGGCCGTCGTTCGGCCCTCGTATTCCTGGGGTTGGGTGGCCTGGCTGTCCTGGCCCATGCACAAAACCCAAGCCCGGAACTGCATCCATGGCAAGCGGCCCTGCCACGGTTGACAGCGGAGGCGTATTTCACCAATTTGCACGACGGCGACAAGATTGAAACGCCTTTTCTGCTGAAGTTTGGCCTGTCAGGTGGCTGGGGCCTGGCGCCCATTGCCAAGCCAGCCCGGGCCAAGAGCGGCCATCACCATTTGCTGGTCAACCGCACCCTGCCACTGAACTTCTCGGAAGCCCTGCCTTTCAACGACCAGTACATCCACTTTGGCAAGGGGCAGATGGAGACAGTCTTGACATTGGCGCCCGGCACTTACACCTTGCGCATGCTGCTGGCCAACGACAAGCATTTGCCTCACTTCGTTTACAGCAAACCCATGAATATCACCGTGACGCAGAAAACCGGCACGGACCCCAAAAGCCTGTCCGTCAAAGGTATCGCGGTTTCGGTTGCTGGCCCGGTGGTCAACGCGCCTTTTCGGGTGCGGTTTCACGCATCGGCATTGAACGTGGCGCACGTTGCCCAGCAAATGGCGGACACCGGACATTTCAAGTTGACGGCCATTCCCAAAGACCCAAGCAAATCCGTGGAGTTCGACTTCGTTGAAGGCCAGACCGAGGTCTGGCTGGCGCCCCCCCTTGGAGACTACACACTCAAGCTGGAGTTGCTGGACAACATGAATCCCGCCAAGGCACTCACAGCCCCGGTTTCAACAACGGTGAAAGTGCAATAGGGGTGTGACGGCGCGTTGAAATCGGCGCAAAGCTCAATGCGCAAGCCTGCTGACCAGGGTCACCAGCACAATACCGGCCAATAACCAGGCGATTTGCGCGGCCGTTTGAACGGCTGTCAGGCGTTTTTGCAACTGCGGTATCAGATCAGCCAGTGCCACATAGACAAAGCTGCTGCTGGCAACCACCAAAAAGTAGGGCAAATAGCCTTGCAACTGCTCCACCAGCCAGAACCCGACCAGGCCCCCGATCGCGGTGACAGCGCCCGCCAGCGACACCTTGACCAGCGCCGCCTGCTTATTGCTGGCCCCGGAGCGCAGCACCATCAAGTCACCCATGTGGTGGGGCACTTCATGCGCCAGCACGGCAAGCGAGGCGATCACACCCAACCGGATATCGGCCATAAAAGCCGAGGCAATGAGGATGCCGTCACCAAAACAATGCACGCTGTCACCCGTGAGCACAGCCCAGCTCCCGGATCTGGCCGGGGCATGCGCATGCCCGTGAGCAGGGTCGTGGTCAGCCGTCCCCGCATCATGGTGGTGCTCGTGCCCGTGGTGCCACAACTCGGCCTTGTCCAGCAGGAAGAAAAACACCAGGCCAATCAGCAGCGTCATGAACAAATCATGCGCCTCGACCCGGCTCTCAAAAGCCTCAGGCAACAAATGCATGAAGGCCGTGGCCAACAAGGCCCCCGCCGCCAGGCTGAGCATGTGCTGGGTGTAGCGGGCCAGTACGCCGAAGCTCAGCGCCGCCGCCAGCCAGACACTGCCAATACCGGCAACCAGGGTGCCCATCACAATTGCTATCAAAATCATAGCTATAAACGCTTATTTTACGAGGGTTAACACCCAGTTTCATTAAATCAGGCAACACCATGGGCCTTGAACCAGGCCAGGCACCGCTTCCAGCCGTCTTCTGCGGGCCCGGCCCTGAAGCTGGTCCGGTAGTCTGCATGAAAGGCATGGGGTGCGTCAGGGTACACGACAAACCGGGATGCTCTGGACGCCCCGGTCCCCGCCGCCAGTACAGTCTTCATCTTATCAAGGGTGTCAAGCGGGATGCCACCGTCCTGTTCGCCGTACAGGCCCAGAACCGGGGCGCGCATGCGGGCAGCCACGTCGATCGGGTTTTGAGGCCTGAACGCATTGGGCATGCCCACCACACTGCCATACCAGGCCACCGCCGCCCTGATCGGCGCGTGGGCAGCGTAGAGCCACGCGATGCGGCCACCCCAGCAAAAACCGGTAACGGCCACTTTGGTGGTGTCGCCGCCATGGGCACTGGCCCATCTCACAGCACCATCCAGATCGCCCAACACCTGGGCGTCCGGCACCTGGTTGACCACTTCGGTGAGCAATTTTCCCAGCTCGCCATAGGCGCTGGGGTCGCCCTGACGGGCGTACAGCTCGGGGGCAATGGCCAGATAACCGGCCCGGGCAAAGCGGCGGCAAATATCGGCGATGTACTCATGAACCCCCAACACCTCGTGAATCACCAGCACCACCGGCAAATGGGCCCTGCCTTCGGGTGCCGCAAAGTACGCCGGGACCTGGAAGCCGGCCACGTCGTAACTGACCTCCCCGGTTTGGAGGCCATCAAACGGGGTTTTGATGGCCGTCTGGGTCATGACGGGCATGGCCGCGACGGCATAGCCAACCCCCAACGCCATCTTCAGGGCCGCACGACGGCTGGCGCCGGGATTCAATGCGCCTGATCCCAGTTGGCACCCACGCCCACTTCGGCCAGCAGCGGCACCTTGAGGTGCGCCACACCGGCCATCAGGCGGGGAATCTCGGCTTTCAGCCAGCCCACTTCTGAATCGGGCACTTCAAACACCAGTTCGTCATGCACCTGCATGATCATCTTGGTGCCCTTCTTTTCATCGTCCAGAACCTGTTGCACCTTCACCATGCTGAGCTTGATGAGGTCGGCAGCGGTGCCCTGCATGGGGGCATTGATGGCCGCCCGCTCGGCCCCGCTGCGCCGTGGACCATTGGGGGAATTGATCTCGGGCAGGTACAAACGGCGGCCGAACACGGTTTCGACATAGCCCTGGGCCTTGGCCGACTGGCGGGTTTCGTCCATGTAACGCTTCACCCCCGGATAACGATCGAAGTAGCGCTCGATGTAATTTTTGGCCGCCGTGTTGTCGATGCCCAGATTGCGCGCCAGACCATAGGCGCTCATGCCGTAAATGAGCCCGAAGTTGATGACCTTGGCATAGCGGCGTTGTTCGGAAGTGACCTCGCTGGTTGCCACACCAAACACCTCGGCGGCGGTGGCGCGGTGCACATCCATGTTGTCGTGAAACGCCAGCAGCAGCGCCGCGTCCCCACTGATGTGGGCCATGATGCGCAGCTCAATCTGGCTGTAATCGGCGCTGGCAATCACACAACCGGCTGGCGCCACAAAGGCTTCACGCACGCGGCGACCCTCTACCGTACGGATGGGGATATTCTGCAGGTTGGGGTCATTGCTGGCAAGCCGCCCCGTCACCGCCACGGCCTGCGCATAGTGCGTGTGAACACGACCGGTGCGCGGCAAAGCCAGCTGGGCCAGTTTGTCGGTGTAAGTGCCCTTGAGTTTGGCCAGACCACGGTGCTCCAGAATCTTGGCGGGCAGGGGAAAGTCTTCGGCCAGTTTTTCCAGCACTTCTTCATCGGTACTGGGTGCGCCGGTCGCGGTTTTCTTGACGATGGGCAAACCCAGTTTGGTGAAGAATATCTCGCCAATCTGCTTCGGGCTGCTTAAATTGAAGGGCTGCCCCGCCAGTTCGTGCGCCTGGGTTTCCAGTTGCAGGATGCGCTGACCCAGCTCATGGCTTTGCGCGGCAAGGGTCGGCGCGTCAATCAACACGCCATTGCGCTCAATGCGGTAGAGCGCCTCACTGCTGGCGATTTCCAGTTCGTAGATAAACCGCAGCTTGTCATGGGCCTGAAGCTGCGGCCACAGCGCCAGGTGCACGTCAAGGGTCATGTCCGAGTCTTCACAGGAGTATTCAGCCGCTTTGGCAACATCAACCTGGTCAAAGCAGATTTGATGCGCGCCCTTGCCACACAAGTCCTCAAAACTGATGCCGCTGCGACCCAGATGTCGCTCAGCCAGGCTGGCCAGACCGTGGGGTTTGTGTACCTCCAGCACATAACTCTGCAGCATGGTGTCGTGCACATAGCCTTGCACCTCAATGCCATGGTTGGCAAAGACGTGGCGGTCGTATTTGACATGCTGGCCCAGCTTCTTTTTGCTGGCGTCTTGCAGCCAGGGCCTGAGTCTGGCCAGCACCCCGTCCCGCGGCAACTGCACGGGGGCATCCGGGTAGTTGTGAGCCAGCGGGATGTAGGCCGCCTCGCCCGGCGTCACGCTGAAGGACACGCCCACGATTTCGGCACGCATTTCGTCCAGTGACGTGGTTTCGGTGTCCACCGCCACCAGTTCGGCTGCTTGCAGGCGTGCCAGCCAACCGTCAAAAGCCTCCCAGGTCAGGATCGTGTCATAGGCCAGATTCGAGACCTTGGGCGCCACCGCAATGGCGGGCTCCTGCGGCTCATCAAACAGGCCGGGCTCGGTCTGACTTTTGCTTGCCGGCTTAAGCTGAGCACCAACAGCACTGCCCGGGGTTACCGCAGCGGCACCACCCCCCAGCGCCCTTGCCAGGCCCTTGAACCCGTATTTATCATAAAAAGTGGCAAGAGCCTCCGTATCCATTGCGCCAGTAGCTATTGAATTCATAGCGGGCAATTCGGGCAACCAATTGCTCAAATCACAGTCGGTCTTGATGGTCAGCAGCTGGCGACCCATCGGCAGCCAGTCCAGCGACTTCTTGAGGTTCTCGCCCACGACACCCTTGATGGCGTCGGCGTTGGCCACCACAGCGTCCAGCGAGCCATATTGCTGCAGCCACTTGGCCGCGGTTTTGGGCCCCACCTTGGCCACTCCGGGTACGTTGTCAATCACGTCACCAACCAGAATTTGATAGTCCACCATCAGGTGCGCCGGCACGCCAAACTCGGCCTCCACACCGGCCAGGTCGCGCCGTTTGCCATTCATGGTGTCAATGATGGTGATGCGGGCGTTGACCAGCTGTGCCAGGTCTTTGTCGCCACTGCTCACCACCACATCGATGCCCTGCCCGGCTGCCATCACGGCCAGGGTGCCGATGACATCGTCGGCCTCGACGCCAGGCACATCCAGCACCTGCCAGCCCATCAACCGCACAACCTCGTGAATGGGTTCAATCTGGGCCCGCAAATCATCGGGCATGGGCGAACGATGCGCCTTGTACTCTGGGTAGAGCGCATCACGAAAGGTAGGGCCTTTGGCATCAAACACGCAGGCGGCGAAATCGGCAGGAACCTCCTTGCGCAGGCTTTGCAGCA
Source organism: Pseudomonadota bacterium (assembly GCA_041192445.1). Taxonomy (GTDB): domain Bacteria; phylum Pseudomonadota; class Gammaproteobacteria; order Burkholderiales; family Burkholderiaceae_C; genus Egaibacter. The sequence continues at coordinate 16,179 of JBEEMW010000070.1, forward strand.
TATTGATGATGCCGCGGATGGCACCCGTCGGGGCACTGGTGGGGTCGCCCGCCACGGCCCGCAAATCAGGCATCGCATGGAAGGCGCGGTACAAATAGCTGGAGCCGTCCACCAACAGCAGGGTTTGAGGCGGTGTTTTTTGATCACTCATGGCTGCATTTTGCATTGCCAGCACGGGGCACGGCTGCACCTACAATTCAGGCATGCGCACCGCACACCCTTTATTGCCTCTTTTTCGGCCGCTAACGGCTCTTTTGCTGCTTGGCCTGGTCACTGTCCAAACCATTTGGGCCCAGACGACTGCGCCAGTCAGCCCGATTGCCGCAGCCAGTGCGCCCGCTACCGGGCGAACGGCCATTCGCAGTGCCCAACTGGGGCAAACCCTGCGCACGGAAGACGCGGGTGCCGCCATTGAGGAAGTGCGTTTGGGCGGAGAAACCCAAACGATTGTGGTGTATCCCAAAGGCGGCATGCCGCGCTACGAGGTTTTGCCGGCAAGTGGCAGTTCGGGCGGCGGCACGCGCGTCTGGAAAGTTCTGGGCTTCTGACGATTGGGTTGCTGATTCATGGCGGTTTACACAGAGGTCTCTTTCGAGCAGGCCAAACAATTTCTTGAGCCTTTGGGGCTGGGTCAGTTGCAAACCATGGAGGGTTGCACCGGCGGCATCGAGAACACCAATTACTTTGTCACCACCGACCAGGGCGCTTACGTGCTGACCCTGTTTGAGCGGCTGACGTTTGAGCAACTGCCGTTTTACCTGCGCCTGATGAAGCATCTGGCCACCAGCGGCATTCCGGTGCCTGACCCTGCCGCCAGCCAGAACGGTGACATCCTGCACCGGCTGGCGGACAAACCCGCGGCGGTGGTCAACCGGCTTCGGGGCAAAAGCGAACTGGCACCAACTGGGGCGCATTGCGCCGCCGTGGCCACCACGCTGGCGAACATGCATCTTGCGGCCCGCGACTTCCCCATGGAACAACCCAACCTGCGCGGATTGTCCTGGTGGAACGAAACCGTGCCGGTGGTTCTGCCCTATCTGGACGCACCCCGTGCCGCGCTGATCGGCGCTGAATTGGCCTATCAGAATCACGTTGCGGAATCATCGGCCTATGTCGCCCTGCCAGGCGGGCCGATTCACGCAGACCTGTTTCGCGACAACGTGATGTTTGAAACAGCTCCCGGTTTGCACAACAAGACCCATGCACCCCAAAGCGCGGGAACGTCCGGCGTGCCTCAACTCACCGGGTTTTTTGACTTCTACTTTGCCGGCGTTGACACCTGGTTATTTGACATTGCGGTGTGCCTGAATGACTGGTGTGTTGATTTGCCCACAGGCGCTTCAGACCCTGCGCGTACCGACCGCTTCATGGCGGCTTATCAAGCCGTTCGGCCGCTCACTGCGGCTGAACGCCAGCTATTGCCCGCCATGGCCCGAGCAGCCGCGTTCAGGTTCTGGTTATCCCGGTTGTGGGATTTTCACCTGCCCCGCGAAGCCTCCATGCTCAAGGCCCATGACCCCACTCATTTCGAGCGTGTCTTGCGACAGCGGATTGCAAAGCCTCTTGTCCTTTAAACCCACCCAGCCATGAAATTAAATATCGTCCCGGCGTCTACAGGCGCGCAATGGGTCAGCCTCGGGATACGGACCTTTTTCAAGCAGCCATTGGCCTTATCGGGGCTGTTTTTCATGTTCCTGGCCGTGGTGTCGGTATTGAGCATCCTGCCGTTTTTGGGTAGTTTTCTGGCCCTTGTGCTGTTGCCAGCCTGCACGCTGGGCCTGATGGCTGCGACCCGTGAAGCCGTTCAGGGCAAATTCCCGATGCCAATGGTCATGATCAGTGCGTTTCGCGCTGGCCAGAAGCGCATGCACGCCATGCTGATTTTGGGAGGCCTGTATGCGCTGGGCTTTTTGCTGGTGATGGGTGCCTCGGCACTGGCCGATGGCGGGCACTTTGCACATCTGTACCTGGTTGGTGGCACCATCACCCGCGAGATGGTGATGGAACCTGACTTTCAGGCAGCCATGTGGATCGCGCTGATTTTCTACCTGCCCTTGTCCATGCTGTTCTGGCATGCACCTGCCCTGGTTCACTGGCATGAGATGACGCCGGTCAAAAGCCTGTTTTTCAGCGGTGTGGCCTGTGTACGCAACTTTCGGGCGTTTTTGGTATTCGGGCTGACCTGGATGGCCATATTTCTGATGGCTGGCGTGGTGGTGACGCTGCTGGCGGCGCTGATTGGCGGCGCAGACGTCGCCGGCATGGTCATGTTTCCGGCTGCCATGCTCATGGCAGCCATGTTCTTCACCTCAATTTACTTCACGTACCAGGCCACTTTTGAGGCCCCTGACAACGGAACGAACTGAGAACCAACAGGCGCCCCGGCCGCCGGGGGATCGCCTGGGTGCTGGTGCAGGTGGCTAGTACGACGACGCGCTGCCCCGGGTCTTGTAATCCGCAATGGCCCGGCTCAGGTCGGTATATTCTTCACACGTCCGGTTGCCGCAGATTTTCTCCAGGTCAGCCAGGTGTTTTTCGGCCTCGGCAGGTTTTCTGTCCATCAAATAGGCCTCCCCCATGTATTCGTGCGCACCCCGATGTCTGGGGTCGAGTTTGAGCGCGATGTTGTAGTGCTCAAACGCGTTGGGCAAGTCTGGTCTGGCCTGTTTGCGATAACTGTAGGCCAGCAAGTTGTGGGCATCGGCGTTGCGGGGCTCATCCCGAACGGCCACCTTCAGCTCGGCCAGTGCGCGTTTCCAGTCTTTGGCTTTAATCGCTTCCCGGGCATTGCTCATGCGTTCGGCCACGGTGGGCGCATCGACGGTGGCCATGTCGACAGCGTACACATTGCTGGCAATCAAGATCGACAAACAGATCAACAGGGTTTTCATGGGACGTTCTTTCAAAACAGGGCCCCAACACATGGGCCTCAAGACAAATTAATACATAAACCCACAGACCCTTGCAAGCCTGTTGGCATAGCCTGCGTGGCCTACAGGAGGCTCATACTGCGGGAGTCTGCGGTCAAATAGCCCACGGCTGCACCAAAGCGGTCCTTGTAGTTGACCCGTACCAAAGGATCCAACACCGCCTGCACTTTTCCGTGCAGCCCGGGAATCCAGTCACCCGCGTGCTGGAAATTGGTCATGATATAGGTCCAGCCATTGATGTCGTCTGCCACGTGCAGGCCGGTTGCTTCAGCACCCGCAGGCATGGACATCAGGCGTGAGAGCTGTTTGGTGTCCACGTTATAGGCCCACAGGAAATTATTGACGTGGGTGCTGCTGTCTTCACCAATAAACAGTGTGCGCATTTTTTCGGAAAACTTGAGGTTGTCCGGGTTGGCAATCCTGTCTGGATTGGCTTTGTTGCCCAGCGCATCCGGTGCAATATCCTCACCCACCAGCAAAGCCCGGGTTTGCACAGGCACCCATTCGCTGTTGATGGCCACACCACTCAGGTCTTTTTGGGCACCCGCCAAGGTGTGAGCCATGATGCCACCCGCAATGAGGGGTGTGTCCAGCGCAATGCCGCTTGCAGCGTTCCAGCCCTTGCCGCTGATGACCATGGAGTCCTGCATGTTCTGCAGTGCGGAGTAGGCAATCTTGTCTTGGATATTAACTGTGGTGCCTTCCATTTTTGTGAAACCCATACTGCCGCCCATCAGGTAGGCGTAGCGGTGGGTTTCGAGGAAGGCAGCGGCTTTTTCCATGCCAGGCCTGATCTTGATCCAGTTGGCGGTGCCGTTATAAAACACTTTGGAGAACGTGGTGTCGCTCGGATCAGTTTTGAGCACCGTCATGATGTCAGCAGGCTTGAGTGTGTCGGCCATGCGTTCGATCTCGTTGCTGGTGGCATGACCCAGCCTCACCCACGACAATGCTGCACCGGCATCGGTCGGGTTGATGGAAAAACCAGTGCCTAGTTTGGCCACATACAAGGTGCCGGCCGAAAGGTCTTTCTCCTTATCGGCCACAAACAGGAACAGACCGCTGTTGGTGTTGTCATCACCCATCAGTGCCGTACGGTTGTCAGGCATGACCTGCACAAGCTCATGCGAGATGCGTCCCATGCAATAGTGTTTCCTGATGGTGCCGGTGCCATCCGGTTGAACTGTCACTTCGGGCAGGTGGCCGTAGTGGTAGGGGTTGGCAATGGTTTCTCCACCAAAAAGATTCTTACTGAACGCCTTGAAACGGGCGTCTTGCGCAGCAAAGGGTGCGTCGGGCTCGTACTCTTCGCTGGAAAGGTGGGTGTTCCAGGGCGTCAGGCTGGAGCCGCAGGTAATCCACAAACCGTTAGCCGAGGATGTGTCAACATTGTGATACCCCACCAGGTTGAGCCTGCCCGTGATTTGGTCCTGGTCCAGCGTGAGCACGGCAATGGGTGAGGGCAAAATGGCATAAGCGTCCACGTTGCTCTGGTCGCGTGTAGTGTATTCAAACTGCACGACCGCGAACACCACTTTGCCCTTGACGCCTGTGACAGTCGTTTTGGGGAGCTGCAGCAGAGACGTGCCATCCGGGGCATCCGAGAAGAACTGGCGTTCTTTGCCCGGCACGGATTTGTCGACAATCGGTCTATTCAGAATGTCGACATAGCCACCGGCCAATACTTTGCCACCTTTACCGTCTTCAACCATGTCTCCTGTGATGAAGAATGGTTGATAGGCGAGTTTGTAGCTCTGCGAACTGCCATCTTTGCGAACAACCTGCAAGCTGGACGTCACCGTGGTGGTGGCCATAGCTGCCGGATTGCCTAGCGTTGGCGCTGCCATCGGTGCAAACGCCGTGGAAAGGTAACTACTCGCGCTATGCAATGGCGTACCACCCGTGGTCGTACAGGCGGATAAAAATGAACTCGTGGCCATTGCACCCCATGGCAGCATGGGTGCCCCGGCAAGAAATTTAAGAGCGTGGCGGCGGGATGGTTGAGGCAGTTGAGACATGATCAGTTTTTCCGGAAGTTGACAAAGACATCAACCGCCATCGTAAAAAACTGGCATGACAGTACTGTGAAAAATCAAGGGACCGGGGTGAGTTTGGCAACACTCAAGGCCAGCCATTTGATGCCATGACGCGGGAAATTGATTTGTGCCCGGGCATCATCTCCGGAGCCCTCCAGTGTCAACACCGCACCCTCCCCAAACTTGGCGTGAAACACCTTCATACCCAGCCGCAAACCATGCGCGGGCGGCGCTTTTTGAGCAGGTACCGGCGAGCTTGCAAAAGCCGAATAATCCCGACCAAATTGGCCCTTAGCCCCCGAGTAGCCTGCGTAGTCAGCTCCTGAATTAATAGCACCTGCTGCGCCAGAACCGAAGCCCCTGGCTTTGGGCGTGAGCCACTTGAGCGCCGATTCAGGCAGCTCATCAAAAAACCGGCTCCGCACGTTGTAACGGGTTTGCCCATGCAACATGCGGGTTTGTGAGTGGCTCAGGTACAGGCGCTGGCGGGCGCGGGTAATGGCCACGTACATCAGGCGGCGCTCTTCCTCCAGACCATCATGGTCGCTCATGGAGTTTTCATGGGGGAACAGGCCCTCCTCCATGCCGGTGATGAACACGCAATCAAACTCCAGGCCCTTGCTGGAGTGCACCGTCATGAGCTGAATGGCGTCTTGCCCGGCCTGCGCCTGGTTGTCGCCGGCCTCCAGGGCCGCATGGGTGAGGAAGGCGACGAGCGGAGAAAGTGTCTCACCGGTTTCAGTATCCGGGAAATCCGTTCGCACTGAGCTTGTCGAAGTGCCCGCAAGGTCTTCGACAGGACCCGTCCTGAGCCCGCCGAAGGGCTCAGGCTGAACGGGATTTGCGGTTGCTCCCAGCTCATCCACCGGCAAAGCCACGGCGTCACGACCAAACCCTTCGAGAGAAACAAAACTCTCTGCCGCGTTCACCAGCTCCTCCAGATTCTCGACGCGGTCAGCGCCTTCGCGATCGGCCCGGTAGTGCTCAATCAGGCCGCTGTGGTCCAGCACCAACTCGATGATTTCACGCAAGGTCATGCCTTGGGTCTGTTCGCGCAACACCTCGATTTTGGCCAGAAATGCACCAATATTGGTGCCAGCCTTGCCGCTGACACCGCTCACGGCGTCACTCAGCGAACACCCGCTGACCCGTGCCACGTCCTGCAACTGCTCCAGGCTGCGAGTGCCAATGCCACGGGGTGGGAAATTCACAGCCCGCAGAAAACTCGTGTCATCTCGCGGGTTCTCCAGCAGGCGCAGGTAGGCCAGCGCATTTTTAATCTCGGCCCGCTCAAAAAAGCGTAAACCACCGTACACCTTGTAGGGCATGGCGGCATTGAACAATGCGGTCTCAATCACCCGGCTCTGCGCATTGCTGCGGTACAGCACGGCAATCTCCTTGCGCGCCATGCCTTCTCGCACCAACTGGCGCATTTCATCCACCATCCATTGCGCCTCGGCCAGGTCACTGGCGGACTCATACACACGCACCGGCTCACCGGGGCCTTGATCGGTACGCAGGTTTTTGCCCAGTCGCCTGGTGTTGTGGCTGATCAGTTCATTGGCGGAATCCAGGATATTGCTGTAGCTGCGGTAGTTTTGCTCCAGCTTGATCTGGTGCTGCACACCAAACTCACGCACAAAATCGGCCATGTTGCCGACCCGCGCACCGCGAAAGGCGTAGATGCTCTGATCATCATCCCCCACCGCCAGCACACTGCCGGTCGGACTGAAACTGGCCGCGTCAAGCCCGGAACCACCCGCACCAGTGCCTGCCAGCATCTTGATCCAGGCATATTGCAGCTTGTTGGTATCCTGAAATTCGTCGATCAAAATGTGGCGAAAACGGCGCTGGTAGTGTTCACGAATGGGGTCGTTGTCGCGCAGCACCTCAAAGCTGCGCAACATCAACTCACCAAAATCCACCACGCCCTCGCGCTGACACTGGTCTTCGTAGAGTTGATAAATCTCGATTTTCTTGCGTGTTTCTTCATCACGCACCTCCACCATATTGGGCCGCAGGCCATCCTCCTTGCAACCGCCAATGAACCACTGCGTCTGCTTGGGTGGAAACCGCTCGTCGTCGATGTTGAATTGTTTGTACAGGCGTTTGATGGCACTGAGCTGATCCTGTGTGTCCAGAATCTGAAACGCCTGCGGCAGGTTGGCCATTTTGAAATGTGAACGCAGAAACCGGTTGCACAGTCCGTGAAACGTGCCAATCCACATGCCACGCACATTGATTGGCAACATGGCCGAGAGGCGCGTCATCATCTCCTTGGCCGCCTTGTTTGTGAACGTGACCGCCATCACACCGCCGGGTGAAACCTGCCCCGTTTGCAGCAGCCAGGCGATGCGGGTGGTGAGCACGCGGGTCTTGCCAGAGCCCGCGCCGGCAAGAATGAGGGCATGTTCGGCCGGCAAGGTCACTGCGGCGCGCTGCTCGGGGTTCAGGGTGCCGAGAAGCGGGGATTGGGTGGCGTCGGGCGACGCATCAAATAACGAAGGGGCAAGAGTCATGACCGCATTGTAGAAACCCATAAGCCGCAACCTATGCACCTCAAACCGGGGGCATATGGGGTGTCGGGTATTCATGAGTAGAATCAGCCACCGGGCCCAAGCAATTGAGGCCCGGTTTTTTTTGGAGCCCGCATCATGGAAATCTTTGATTACGACAACATTTTGCTGCTGCCACGCAAATGCCGCGTGGAGAGCCGCTCGGAATGCGACGCCAGCGTGGAGCTTGGTGGCAGGCGTTTTCGTATCCCCGTTGTCCCTGCAAACATGAAAACGGTGGTGGATGAATCCATTTGTGTCTGGCTGGCGCAAAACGGCTATTTTTACGTGATGCACCGGTTTGACCTGGACAATGTGCAGTTCGTGAAGGACATGAAGGCCAAAGGACTCTTCGCGTCGATTTCGCTGGGTGTCAAAAAGCCGAACTACGCAACCGTCGATCAATTGCTGGGCCTGGGTTTGATTCCCGAATACGTCACCATCGACATCGCGCACGGCCATGCCGACAGCGTGAAAGACATGATTGGCTATCTCAAGGAAAAAATGCCGTCCACCTTCATCATCGCGGGCAATGTGGCTACACCCGAAGCCGTGATTGATCTGGAAAACTGGGGCGCTGATGCGACCAAGGTCGGCATTGGCCCTGGCAAGGTGTGCATCACCAAACTCAAGACCGGTTTTGGCACGGGCGGCTGGCAACTGTCGGCAGTAAAGTGGTGCGCGCGCGTGGCGACCAAACCCATCATTGCGGACGGTGGCATTCGGGACCACGGCGACATTGCCAAGAGTATTCGTTTCGGTGCCACCCTGGTCATGATTGGCTCTCTCTTCGCGGGGCACGAAGAATCACCGGGCAAAACCGTAGAAGTGGATGGCAAGCTGTTCAAGGAATACTACGGCTCGGCCAGTGACTTCAACAAAGGCGAGTACAAACACGTTGAAGGCAAGCGCATCCTGGAGCCCATCAAAGGCAAGCTGGCCGACACGCTGGTCGAGATGGAGCAGGACGTGCAAAGCTCCATCAGCTACTCCGGTGGCAAAAAACTGATGGATATCCGCAAGGTGAATTACGTTACCCTGGGCGGGGACAACGCGGGCGAACACTTGCTGATGTAGCCTTGCGCCCGCCGGCTCCCACTGCGGGGCCCTGGTTGATAAATGCCGTGTGATGCCTTGATGCCCCCTTTATCCGGGCATCAAGATCCCGCCATAAGGGCCGATAACCAACAGGAAGGCGTGCGTCATTGTGTGACTGCACAGGCAAGCGCCTGCTAACATCAAATTAGATGCCAAGGGTGGCTCGCGTGGTGGGCCTGTCAGGGATGCAAAAGTCTGTCGCTCTATTCTCTTGTCCACCCTATTCATGCAAGGAGGGTCAAAGATGAAGATGTTGAGGCTGCCATATGAAAAAGTGCAGCTCGGCGGGCCGCTGCCTTGGAATGTTCGTGATTCCGAGGGGCGACTGTTGCTTACCCGTGGCCACATCGTCAGTAGCGAAGAACAGCTGCAGGCCTTGCTGCAACGCGGTGCATTTGTCGATATTGAAGAAATTCGGGAAGCCGCCGGCCTGTCGAACAACCCGCCGGTATCTTCCGGGCGCTCGCTCAATTTGTTTGGTCTGTGGGAAAACACAACGCATGAGCTGGAACTGCTGCTCAGGGACGTCCCGAAGACGCATGACTTCGTCAACCGGATCGATCAATTCGCAAAACAGATTTTTGCACTCGTGGACCGTGATCCGGAGGTTGGAATTTATCGCACTGTGCGCCAGGACAAGGTACAACCCTTTCATTACGGCTATATCCACAGCGTTCATACCGCGCTCATTTGCATTTTGATGTCTCGCCGTTTGGGTTGGCCAGAAAGCAAGGGGATGAGCCTGGTCAAAGCGGCACTCACCATGAACTTGCCAATTCTGGAGTTACAGGGACAGATGGCCAAGCAGGAGGTGTCCCTTAAAGGTGTACAAAAAGCCATTATTCGAAAGCACCCGGCGCAGGCGGCCTTGTGGCTCGAAGAGGCCGGTGTGACCGATCAGGACTGGCTGACCGCTGTATCACAGCACCATGAGCGGGCAGACGGGACGGGTTACCCGACGGGGTCAAGTGCACCATCAGAACTGGCCGTAGCGCTGCGGGTAGCCGACGTTTTCATGGCCAGAATAAGCCCGCGCACCATACGCCCGGCGCTGACGGTCCAGGAGGCGGCCCGTCAGCTGTTTCGCGAAGACAAGGGGGGTCCGCTCTCGATGGCGGTTATCAAGGAATTTGGCATTTATCCGCCCGGTGATTTTGTCAAGTTGAAATCGGGCGAGCTGGCCATCGTCGTCAAACGCAGCGCAAATGCCAAGGCACCGCTGGTTGCCGCCATCACCGACCGTTCTGGCAAGCCGGTGAACACTTCCCTTCGCCGCGACACCGCCGAGCCGGAGTTTGTGATTATCGGTACAGTCGCAGACAAAACACTGATTGGCAACATGCCGCCGGAGCGCCTATACGGTTACGCCGAGGTCACGCCCCACCCAACTTGAGATGTCAGGCCTCCAGATGAAAAAAAAGGAACCTCGCGGTTCCTTTTTTTCTGGCTGCGAGGCGTTAACCTTAGCGAGCCGGTTTGGAGAAAGTCTTTTTCGCGTCGCGGGGTACAAATACTTTGCCACCATTGCCCGGCTTCGCGCCCATGGGCTTGCCAAATGCGGGTTTGCGGGCAGGTGCAGCGAAATCACCACGTGGTGCGCCAAAATCACCACGCGGCGCAGCCGACTCCTGGCGAGCACCGCCAGCAAAGCGGTCGTTAAAACCACCCTTACGCTCGTAGCTGAATCCTTCACGATCGCCACCAAAACCGCCTGGACGGCCGCCACCGTTGCCCGCACCGAAACCACCACCGCCGCCGAATTTGCGGTCACGGGATTGATTGTCGTTGGCACCGCGGCCAGTGTTACGGCCACCGAAATTCCCGGCAGGACGTGAATCAGGCATACGTTGTTTGGGTTCCATGCCGGGGACCACTTCAGATTTGATCGGCTGACGTGTGTAAGCCTCGATGTCAAAAATCTTGCGGCGATCACGAACCTCAGCAAACGTCACTGCAATGCCATCGCGACCAGCACGGCCAGTACGGCCAATGCGGTGGGTGTAGTCTTCCGCTTTCATGGGCAGCCCAAAGTTGAACACGTGGGTAATGGTGGGCACGTCAATACCGCGAGCGGCCACGTCGGTTGCCACCAAAATCTGGACATGTCCTTCACGCAGCGCCATCAAACGGCGATTACGCAAACCCTGATTCAGGGCACCATGCAGGGCAACTGCACTGAAACCATCTTGTTGCAGGTCATTGGCCAAACCATCACACTCGATTTGTGTGCTGGCGAAAACAATCGCCTGATTGATGGTGGTGTCGCGCAACCAATGGTCAAGCAGTTTGCGTTTGTGTTGTGCTGTATCCGCCCAAAACAACATCTGTTTGATGTTTTGATGCTTTTCCTGTGGCGAATCAATCTGAACGCGCTGTGGCTCGCGCATCACGCGGGTTGCCAGTTGCTGAATGCGTGGTGCCAGCGTCGCGCTGAACATCATGGTTTGCTTGCGTTCGATGGTGAGCTGGTTGACTTCAGCCAGGTCATCGGCAAAACCCAGGTCCAGCATGCGGTCGGCTTCGTCAACGACCAGGAACTGAACCTTGTCGAGCTTGAGCTGCATGGAGCGTTGCAGATCCAGCAAACGGCCGGGTGTGGCCACCACCAGGTTGGCGTTTTGCAGTTTTGCAATTTGCAACTGGTATGGCATGCCACCAACCACGTTGGCAACGCGCAGACCACGGCAATGACGCACCAGGTCGATGGCATCATGCGCAACTTGTTGAGCCAGCTCACGCGTAGGGCACAAAATCAGCGCGCCGGGTTCGGCCGCCTTGAAATGACGTGGATTGGTGGGGTCTTTGCGTTTGGCACGCTTGGGAGGCGCTTCGCCTTTGGCGGCAGCGTCAGCCACAGCCCGCTCGAATTCTGCGCGTTCATCAGCCTCTGCCTGGGCTTCCTGCATCAGCAGCGTATGCAGAACCGGCAGCAAAAATGCAGCCGTTTTGCCGCTACCCGTCTGGCTGGACACCATCAGGTCAATGAAACGGCTGGCTTTGCCCGACGCACTGTCGGTTGGCAAAGCCAGGGGAATGGTTTGCAACTGCACTGAGGTTGGCTGGGTGAACCCCAGGTCTTGCACGGCTTGCAGCAACTCAGGGCGCAGGCCGAGTTTCACGAACCCGTTGGGTACGGCCTCGACTGCTTCGACGGTGTCGGCTGCAGCAGCCACATCATCTTGCACGAGTTCGGATGGCTCAGCGAAGGTTTGCGCCTCAAACGAGTCGCTGGAATTGCTGGAAAAGGAATCAGCAAGCGAAAGATCGCCTGCAACGTCAAATGCGTCGTTCATGTATTTCTCACACGCGAGTGCTACCGGGTAGGTAGCTACTCCGTCAATGGTTAAAAAACATCAACCATCAAACGGAACCTGCGCTGGTCTGACCGGCGCTTGGGACTCATTTCTGCGAGTCCTGTGTGTGAGGGGAGATGTGCAAAAACGCTACTGTTTGTAGCGCAGCCTCAGATTATGTCACGGATTCGGGTTTCTACCTAATCAGTCAGTTTGAGGAAGTGTTCCCGGTAATGCATCAACTCGTCAATGGACTCATGTACGTCCGCCAGCGCCGTGTGGCTTTGCTGCTTTTTGAAGGAACTGTAGACCGACGGACGCCAGCGTTTTGACAACTCCTTAAGCGTACTGACGTCCAGATTGCGGTAGTGGAAAAAGGCCTCCAGCTTGGGCATGTACTTCACCAAAAAACGCCGATCCTGCCCGATGCTGTTGCCACACATGGGCGAGCCCCCTTTGGGCACGTACTGGCTCAAAAACTCGATCAATCGGGCTTGGGCCACCTCTTCCGACAGGCTGGATGCCTTGACCTTGTCAATGAGGCCACTCTTGCCGTGGGTGCCCTTGTTCCAGGCGTCCATCTTGTCCAGCTGGTCATTCGTCTGGTGGATGACCAGCACCGGCCCCTCGACGCGTGACTCGAGGTTGGGTCCGGTCACGACCACGGCTATTTCGATGATCCGGTCGATATCGGGCTCAAGTCCGGTCATTTCGCAGTCAAGCCAAACCAGGTTTTGGTCAGATTTTGTGAGGAGGGGGGTTGTATCAGACATAGCCTGCATTGTCACCGATGACCTAAACTCGGGGCTCATGATTGATTCAACCGCCCCCTCCCCTTCGTCATTCACCTTGACGCTGGTCTTTGCGACCACGCTTCTTCTGGGCCTGATCCTGAAACTGTGGTTGACGTCACGCCAGATTCGGCACGTGGCCCGCCATCGTGATGCGGTGCCAACGGCGTTTGCCCACACCATTTCGCTCCCCGCGCACCAGAAGGCAGCCGACTACACCATTGTGAAAGCACGCTTCGGTTTGCTCGAACTGGCCTTGGGCACGGTCTTGCTGCTGGCCTGGACATTGCTGGGCGGGCTGTCTCTCCTGAATCAGGTGTTGCTGGCCTGGCTGGCTGGGGGTATCACCCAGCAACTGGCGCTGCTGGCGGCGTTTGCCGTAATCAGCGGTTTGATGGATTTGCCAGCCACGCTGTACCAGACGTTCATCATTGAGGAGCAGTTTGGATTCAACAAGATGACGCTCAAGCTGTGGCTGCTTGATTTGGTCAAATCAAGCCTGGTGGGTGCCGCAATTGGCCTGCCACTGGCGGCACTGGTACTGTGGCTGATGGGTGCCGCTGGCCATGCGTGGTGGCTCTGGACCTGGGGCGTATGGACTGGTTTCAACCTTCTTTTGCTGTTCATTTATCCCAGCTTTATCGCGCCGCTTTTCAACACGTTCAAACCTCTGGACGATGAAAACCTCAAGGCGCGGGTGACAGCCCTGATGCAACGCTGCGGCTTCGCAGCCAAAGGGTTTTTCGTCATGGATGGCAGCCGGCGCAGTGGCCATGGGAACGCTTATTTCACCGGATTCGGGACCTCCAGACGTGTTGTATTTTTTGACACCTTGCTGGCCAAACTGTCGGTGCCGGAGGTTGAGGCGGTACTGGCGCACGAACTGGGCCACTTCAAGCACAAGCACATCGTCAAGCGCATGGTGACGATGTTCGCCATCAGTTTGCTGGGTTTTGCCGTATTGGGGTGGTTGACCACCCAAGCCTGGTTTTACACCGGACTGGGTGTTCAGCCCAATCTGGGCGCTCCCAACAATGCCCTGGCACTGCTGCTGTTCATACTGGCCATGCCGGTGTTCAGCTTCTTCATATCGCCGGTGTTCGCCCAACTTTCACGCAAGCATGAGTTCGAGGCCGACGCCTATGCGGTCACACAAACCAGTGGGCAGGACTTGTCGAGCGCCCTGCTCAAGCTGTATGAAGACAATGCATCAACACTCACACCTGATCCTGTTTTTGTCAGGTTCTATTACTCCCACCCCCCCGCGACAGAGCGTCTGATGCGTTTCAACCCGTCGGCTTCGGTCTGAACATTCCGATTACCGTCATGAACGACACTTTGAAGAAAAAAGACTGGTCAGCCCTTGCCAGACGTGCGTTGACAGCTACTGAAATCATAGCGAATCTGGCTAAACTGGAAGGCTGGACGCTCACTGGAGACGGGGCGTCCATCGCCATTGAAAAGACCTATCCGTTCAAAAATTACTATCAGACGATGGCGTTCGTCAATGCCGTTGCCTTCATCGCGCATGTTCAGGACCACCATCCGGATTTGTCGGTGCATTACAGCCGCTGTGTCGTGCGTTTCAACACACATGACGTCGGCGGCATTTCGGTGACCGACTTTGAATGCGCCACCCAGATTGACGCGCTAATCACATGAGCGAGGTCCGGGCCACCCTCGAAAAGGGATTGATCGTGGCCAACTATGGCCGCCATTTTCTGGTCGAAACGCCAGAAGGCCGGCGTCTGATCTGCCACCCGCGTGGCAAGAAAAGCCAAGTGGTCGTGGGTGACCGCGTGTTGTGGCAGGCCAGCCAGGACGAAGGCACGATCGAAAAAATTGAAGACCGGCGCAACCTTTTCTACCGGCAAGACGAGATTCGCACCAAGTCGTTTGCGGCTAACCTGGATCAGGTTTTGATACTGGTCGCGGCCGAGCCCGAGTTCTCAAGCAGCCAGCTGTCGCGTGCCCTCATCGCCGCTGAGGCGGAGCACATTACCCCCATCATTGCACTCAACAAGAGTGATCTGGTAGACCCCTTTGCCCGCGCCTGGGAATGGCTGTTGCCCTACCGTCACATGCACTATGGCGTGTTGCCACTGTCTTTAAAGCAATCGGGTGAAGTGGACCGTGCCGAACTGCTCAAACACCTGAAAGGCAAAACGACCCTGGTTCTGGGGCCGTCGGGGGCGGGGAAAAGCACACTGATCAACCTGTTGGCACCCGGCTCATTGGCCCAGACCGGCGAGATTTCACAGGCTCTGAACTCCGGCAAACACACAACGACCAGTACCACCTGGTATTGGGTCGACACTGAGAGAACCACAGCCCTGATTGACTCTCCGGGGTTCCAGGAATTTGGCCTCAACCATATCGATCCGGCGCAACTGGCCGCTTACATGCCCGACATAAAACCCCATGTGGCCAACTGCAAGTTTTACAACTGCACGCACCTGCACGAACCAGGCTGCGGCGTGATGGCTGCCGTCAATTCAACAGAATCGGGCCCCAGCCCTGATGGAATAAGCGCAAACCGCTACAAAATTTATAGCGAACTGTTTGCTGAGCTGAAACAGTCAAAATATTGACGACTCATGCCATCCAGTGGCATTCACCCCAATAGGCGGGCCAATGTCAGCAACGCCAGCAGCAGCATCCACATGACGACGGTGCGCCACACCAGACCAACAATCGTCCGCAGATGGGCAAACTCAGGCGTTTGACCGGTTCGGGGCTCCGCTCGCTGCTCGGGTTGCCGCGCTGCATCGCCGATGTCCCCGGCAAGGTCTTGCGCCCGCAGGTTCAGGTTCACCGCGCCCGCAGTCGCGGCCAGAATGACCCCATCGTTGTCGCTACCGTTAGCTTGATCAAGGTTGCGCCAGTTGTCGATGGTCTCTTCGAAGCTCCCCACCACCGCAAATCCAAGCGCAGTAATTCGCGCCGGCAACCAGTCAATGACGCCCCAGGCAACTACAGATACACCACGCAGCGCCGCACTAACCGGTTGACGCGACAACTCGTGACGGGGCATCCAATAACGCGCTACAAACTCGCCCAGCCGGTAGACAACTGCCCCTGCAGGGCCAAAACCAAAGGCCGCCAGCAACGAATACCAGGCCAGTACGCCAAAGACGTGGCGGTGCGCAGCCAAAACAGAATGCTCGATCACCTGCCGGACGATTTCAGGTCCAGGAAGGTCTTTGGCATCAATTTGCTTCCAGCGCGCCAACAGCGTACGGGCCAACTCTTCATCCCCTTGCGCCAATGCATCCCGTATTCCGGTGAAATGGTGACTGAACTGCCTGAAACCCAGCGTCACGTAGAGCACCATCACGTTCCACACAATGGCCACGGGCCAGCCGAGCGTGAAAACCAGTATCCAGTGAATCCCGAGCGCCACCAAGGCAGGTACCACCACGGCAAAGCTCCAGGCAAGCCAGCCATGGGATTGACGGCCGGCGTCAAAATTGCGGGCTGTCCATCGGACCCAAATGCGAACGCTGGTGTGGACGAGGTTGCCGCTGGTCAGGGGGCGTGCCTGCTCAAGAAGCAAGGCAATGAGGATGGCGAGAAAGCTCATATAACGATCATAGCGGCCAGATGCGTGATCAAGCGGACAGGAACCGGTAGAAATTACGCAGCATGCCCGCCGTGGCGCCCCAAATAAAGCGTTCAACCGCCTGGTCCTGGTAAGGCATGGAGAGCCACTCCCGCCGAACACCCGCCCACTCAAAGGCATGGCGGTGATGGTTAGCAGGATTCATCAAAAAAGCCAGCGGCACCTCAAACACGTCTTCTACTTCATTGGCATTGGGAACCAGTGTAAAGCCAGGACGAACCAGTGCGACAACCGGGGAAATGATGAACGAAGTGCCGGTGACATAAACCGGTAACGATCCCAATATCTGGACAAATTCAGGCTCCAGCCCGACTTCCTCCTGCGTCTCGCGCAGGGCCGTGACGAACAGGTCTGCGTCGTCAGCGTCCTGCTTGCCTCCAGGAAATGCGATCTGCCCGGAATGCGTGGACAGGTGCGCTGTGCGCTTGGTTAACAAGACTGTCGGCTCATGACGCATCACGATCGGTATCAGCACTGACGCCTTCGTCGGCAACCGGTCCGCAAACTTCTTCTCTGCCACCAATTCGGGTTCCCAAACCGGTGGTTTGAGGAAACGCTGCCTCAGGGACTCTGGCACCAATGAGGTTGCGGCGACGGCTGGCAAATGCGCATCAACTCCCAGCACAGGAATTTTTCGGGGGTCAAAGTTGGGCAACTTTGACAGCGGCATAACCGATTCTGGATTTGACATGGGAACAAGACCAATAAAAAAGCCGCCTCACGCAAACGCTGGGCGGCTTTTAGAAAGGCAAACTCGCCTATACGATCATCTTATGCGACGACCGTTTTCTTGGCAGGCAGTTTTTCCTTGATACGTGCTGACTTGCCGCTACGGTCACGCAAGTAATACAACTTGGCACGGCGCACATCACCACGGCGTTTGACTTCGATGCCAGCGATCAGCGGGCTGTAGGTTTGAAACGTACGCTCGACACCTTCGCCGCTGGAAATTTTACGGACGATGAAGCCGCTGTTCAGACCGCGATTGCGCTTGGCAATCACAACGCCTTCGTACGCCTGCACCCGCTTGCGGGTACCTTCAACGACGTTGACGCTGACGACAACGGTGTCGCCCGGTGAAAAAACAGGGATATTCTTCCCAAGGCGGGCAATTTCTTCTTGCTCCAGGATTTGGATCAGGTTCATGGTTTCCTCAAATGATCTTGGTCGCGCCAGTGCCGGAATGACACAAAAGGGCCCCGAAGCAAAAATGCCGGGACGGCCGAGCAGAGGATCGGTAAGCCTTACATTATAGCAATATGCTTGGGGCGGCCTTGAGATTGGCCAGCCCCGCCAAAAATAACTCGTCTTGCTGGCTTAACTTCCCGGCGAAACGGGCTTGCGAAATCAGCTCTGGCCGGAACTTCAGTGTCGTCTCCAGCGAGCGCTCCCGCCGCCAGCGTTCAATTTGAAGGTGATGGCCTGACAACAGAACCGCAGGTACCGGGTGGCCTCGCCAGTCCTCCGGACGCGTGTAGTGAGGGCAATCCAGCAAGCCGTCCAGAGCAGGATTGAAGCTGTCCTGCTGGTGACTGCCTTCGTCGTTCAAAACACCTGGCTGCAGCCGGGCTACCGCGTCAAGCACAGCCATGGCCGCAATTTCACCACCCGACAACACAAAATCGCCAAGACTGATCTCCTGGTCCACATGGGTGTCAATGAAACGCTGGTCCAGACCCTCATAGCGACCGCAAATCAGCACCGCCCCTTCGCTGGACGCCAAAGCCTGGACGCCAGCATGATTCAGGGGTCGACCCATGGGCGAGAACAGAATAACGGGCGCCTTGCTTTGCCTGTCCCGCTGGATGCTTTCAAGGCACATGGCCAGTGGCTCCGCAAGCATGACCATGCCAGGCCCGCCCCCATAGGAGCGATCGTCCACACGACGGTAATTGCCCTCGGCGAAGTCACGCAAACTTTGGAGCCGCACATCAACCTGACCAGACTCGAAAGCCCGCCGGGTAATGCCCGATGTCAGGAACGGCGCAAATAACTCGGGAAACAGTGTGACAACATCAAACCGCATAACGGCAGGCTCAGAAGTCAGGCTGCCAGTCAACCGTGATTCGTCGCGCAATCAGGTCAACATCATCGATGTATACCGCCACAAAAGGAATCATGCGCTCCTGGGTTTTCCCGTCCTGCTCGCAGTCCATCACCAGGACAGTCTGGGCGCCGGTTGAGAGCAGCTCTTTGACCAGCCCCAACTCAACACCTTCACGGTTGATCACGTTCAGGCCAATCAGGTCAACCCAGTAGTATTCATCCTTTTCGGCGGTCGGAAAGCTTGAGCGAGCCACAAAAATTCGGGCCCCGCGCAGCGCCTCGGCCGCGCTGCGGTCATCCACGTCAGTGGCCGTGGCAACAACCGTTCCGGAGTGCTCTTTAGCCTCCCGGATGGCGAGCTTGAGTACGCCGGTGAAGGTTTTTGCGCCCCGTTCCGAAGGCAGCAAATACCAGCGTTTGGAAGAAAAAAGCGCCTCAGGTGTGGCGCTGTGTGTCAAAACCTTGAACCAGCCCTTGATACCCCAAGCATCAGCGATGCGCCCGACTTCAATGGCATCAGGCGGCAATTCAGCTGTTTCGAGTTGGGAGATCATGGGTCTTGGCCGACAGGCGCGGCGCTAAGGCCACGCTGTCTTCAACGGTTCAGGATCAGGCTGCTTTTTTGGCGGCTTGATCGATCAGGCGCTCGACCGTAGGAGATGCCTGTGCACCCACGCCACGCCAGTAGGTCAGGCGATCCTGGGCAATGCGGATGCTCTCTTCGCTGGCGGTTGCAATCGGGTTATAAAACCCGATGCGCTCAATGAAACGACCATCACGACGGGTACGCTTGTCAGCAACGACAATATTGAAGAAGGGGCGTGCTTTTGCACCGCCACGAGAGAGCCGAATGACGACCATAATTTATCCTTTGGGGGAGGCGGAAATTACTTTCCACCCATATTTCAGCGTTGAGACACGTAACATGACCACCCGGCCAGAAACACGCTGAAAAGCCTTCTATTGTATCGCGATTGAACACCATGCTCATTATTCGTCCCAGCCTTGAAGCCGATATTGCCGCCATTACGGCCATTTACACCCACCACGTGCTGCATGGCACGGGTACTTTTGAGATTGACCCGCCCCTGGCAGCAGATATGGCGGCACGTCGGGCAGATGTCCTTGCCAAAGACCTGCCCTATCTCGTGGCGCAAGCGTCGGGGCAAGTCGTCGGGTATGCCTACTGCACCTGGTTCAAACCCCGCCCTGCCTACCGATTTTCGGCCGAAGACTCCATTTATCTGGCTCCCGGCACACAGGGCAAAGGTATTGGCCGGGCGTTGCTGGCGGAGCTGGCGATGCGTGCCGAACGGGCCGGTGTGCGCAAACTCATTGCCGTGATTGGCGACTCCGGCAACCTTGGATCAATCCGCGTGCACCAGTCTCTTGGCTTTACCCACGTCGGTATTCTGAAGTCATGCGGCTGGAAATTCGACCAGTGGCTGGACGTGGTTTTAATGGAAAAAACCCTGGGATTGGGGAGCACAGCGCCGCCAACACCGAAAGGCGGGGAAAATGCCTAGATGAAAAACAAAACTGCCGCTGCATGGCTCGCATTTGTAGGCGGCCCTCTGGGTCTGCACCGGTTTTATTTGGCGGGGTTTGGTGATCTGTTGGGATGGTTATTGCCAATTCCCACGGCTCTGGGCTTGTATGGCGTTCAGCGGATGCAAAGTCTTGGCGTCGATGACGAATGGGCCTGGATTTTGATTCCCCTGCTGGGATTCACCATCGCAGGCTGCGCCCTCACCGCAATCGTCTACGGATTGATGACCCCGGAAAAGTGGAACGCCAAGTTCAACATTCACGCCTCGCCGGACGCGCCTGCCGGAGAAACCCACTGGTTAACGATAGGGGCAGTGGTGTTCGCACTGCTTGTTGGATCGACCGTTTTGATGTCGTCCATCGTGTTCAGTTTTCAACGCTATTTTGAGCACCAAATTGAGGAAGCGCGCAAGATTTCTCAATGAAAAAGGCCTTTAGCCCCCGTCAATATTGCGCGGGTAGCTACTATTTCGATAGCATCAAAATAATTGCAAACTGACCCAGTAGGCGATGGCTGCGACAAAGGCGCTGGCGGGAATGGTGAATATCCATGCCCAAACAATGGTGCCCGCCACACCCCAGCGAACGGCACTGGCACGCTGGGTGGCCCCGACACCCACGATGGCACCCGTGATGGTATGCGTCGTGGAAACAGGAATACCCAGAATGGCGGCCGTGAAGAGCGTAATCGCACCGCCCGTCTCAGCACAAAACCCATGCACCGGCTTGAGCTTGGTGAGCCGCTGCCCCATCGTCTTGACGATGCGCCATCCGCCAAACAAAGTCCCCATGGCGATGGCCGTGTAGCAACTGAGTACAACCCAGGTCGGTGGTGAGCTCTCGCCAACTGCGGTGTAACCCGTAGCAATCAGCAGCATCCAGACAATACCGATTGTTTTTTGGGCGTCATTGCCGCCGTGGCCCAGGCTGTAAGCACCGGCAGACACCAACTGCAAGCGCCGAAACCAGCGGTCCACGCGACTTGGGGTGCTTCGGCGAAAGGTCCATGAGACGGCGATCAACATGAGCGACCCCAGCAAAAATCCCATCAATGGCGAGACAAAGATGAACAGCACGGTCTTCATGACGCTTGCAAAGACGAGCGCCGAGGCCCCGGCCTTGGATATGACGGCACCAACAATGCCACCGATCAGCGCATGCGAAGAGCTGCTGGGGATGCCGTAATACCAGGTGATGAAATTCCAGCTGATCGCACCGACCAGCGCACCGAAAACCACATGCACGTCAACCACACCGGGCTGGGCAAGGCCCTTGCCGATGGTGGCCGCCACGCTCAAATGGAAAATGAAAATCGCAATAAAATTGAAGAACGCGGCAAAAACCACGGCCTGTCCTGGCTTTAGAACTCCGGTGGAGACAACCGTGGCAATCGAGTTGGCTGCGTCATGAAATCCATTCATGAAATCGAATACCAGTGCCAGTGCCACCAGCAAAATGACGACCCACAACCCCACCTGAACCGACGACATGACAGCCCGGTCTCAGGAATTTTCGAGGACGATGCCCTCGATGACATTGGCGACGTCTTCGCACTTGTCGGTGATGGTCTCCAGCAATTCGTAAATAGCCTTGAGCTTGATCACTTCCCGCACATCGGGCTCCTCGCGGAACAACTTGCTCATGGCGCTGCGCATGATGCGATCAGCGTCGGACTCAAGCTGGTCGATCTCTTCGCAGGTTTTCAGGGCGGCAGCCGCCGTCTCGGGGTCAGCAATCTTCGCCAGCAGGTTCACGGCGTCACGCACGCGCTCACAACATTTCACACTGACATCGGTCAAGCGCACGATTTCGTCAGTCATGTGACGCACGTCGTACAGCGCCATGGTTTCCGCTGAGTCCTGGATCAGGTCAGCAATATCGTCCATGGTATTGATGAGGGAATGGATCTGTTCCCGGTCAATGGGGGTGATGAATGTGACGTGCAATGCCTTGTTGACGTCGTGCGTTACGCGGTCAGCAGCCCGCTCGGCGTTGTCCACATCCTGGTTGTACTTTTGCCGCAAGTGCGCATCACTGTAATTGGCGACCAGCTTGGCAAACGCACGGGCCGCCTCCACGATCCGGTCCGCATGCTGGTTGAACATTTCAAAAAAATTGCCTTCACGCGGCAGCAACTTGGCAAACAACATTGCTCACTCCAGAGGAAATAGAACAGAAAGACGACGATTTGGCGACAGTCGGCAGTGTAACCGCGAGCCTCCCGAATTCAGGCCCTGCAGCGGGAGAAATTGCTCAGGCACTGCGAAATAAAGCATGGCAAACGGCATAAAAGCGCCCCGTAACAACGAGGTTACGGGGCGCTTTTGGGAAGCCACATCCAGCCGGGACTGGATCTTGCTGGAGGTGGGTTAAACCGTTGCGCTGTCCTTCACAGAAGCAGCAGCGTCCGTGTAATCCTGCACTTTGTCGAAATTCAGATACTGATAAATCTTGTCGCTCGCAGCGGTCAGCACGCCCATGTCGGCCAGATACTCGGTTTTCGTTGGAATCCGGCCCAACTTGGAGCAAATTGCGGCCAGCTCGGCGCTGCCCAGGTACACGAAGCTGTTTTTGCCCAGCCGATTCGGGAAATTGCGGGTGGAAGTTGAGAACACGGTAGCGCCCTCTTTCACCTGAGCCTGGTTGCCCATGCACAGACTGCAGCCTGGCATTTCCATACGCGCACCGGCAGCGCCCAGAACACCATAATGCCCCTCTTCGGTCAGCTGCTTGGCGTCCATCTTGGTCGGCGGGGCCATCCAGAGCTTGACCGGAATGTCGCGCTTGTTTTCCAGCAGCTTGGAGGCCGCGCGGAAGTGGCCGATGTTGGTCATGCAACTGCCGATGAACACCTCGTCAATCTTGGCACCGGCCACGTCAGACAGTGTTTTGACATCGTCGGGGTCATTCGGGCAGGCAACAATAGGCTCGTGAATGTCGGCAAGGTCAATCTCGATGATGGCCGCGTACTCCGCATCTGCATCGCCCTTGAGCAATTGCGGGTCAGCCAGCCAGGCTTCCATCGCCTTGATGCGGCGATTGATGGTGCGCACGTCAGAGTAGCCCGTCGCAATCATCCACTTCAGCATGGTGATGTTGCTGGTGATGTACTCTTGAATAGGTTCTTTGTTCAGATGAACCGTGCAGCCACCCGCGCTGCGCTCGGCGGACGCGTCGCTCAACTCGAACGCCTGCTCGACCTTCAAATCTGGCAAACCTTCGATTTCCAGAATACGGCCCGAGAAAATGTTCTTCTTGCCCTGCTTGGCCACGGTCAACAATCCAGCCTTGATGGCGTACAGCGGAATGGCGTTAACCAGATCGCGCAGCGTCACGCCGGGCTGCAAGCTGCCTTTGAAGCGAACCAGTACGGATTCAGGCATGTCCAGAGGCATCACTCCCGTGGCAGCACCAAACGCCACCAGACCGGAACCGGCGGGGAAGCTGATGCCGATGGGGAAACGCGTGTGGCTGTCACCGCCAGTGCCAACCGTATCGGGCAGCAACATGCGGTTCAGCCAGGAGTGGATGATGCCGTCACCGGGACGCAGCGGCACGCCGCCACGGGTGCTGATGAAGTCAGGCAGCTCGTGGTGCATCTTCACGTCCACGGGCTTGGGATAAGCGGCGGTGTGGCAGAAGGATTGCATCACCAGATCGGCGCTGAAACCCAGGCAGGCCAGGTCTTTCAGCTCGTCGCGGGTCATCGGGCCAGTGGTGTCTTGCGAACCCACGGATGTCATCTTGGGCTCGCAATAGGTACCGGGGCGCACGCCCTGCTGGTTGCCCTTGACGACCGGCAGACCACAGGCGTGGCCCACCATTTTTTGCGCCAGCGTGAAACCTTTGTGGGTATCAGCCGGATTGTGCGGCAGGCGGAACAGCGTGCTGACCGGCAGACCCAGCGCCTCACGCGCCTTGGCGGTCAGGCCACGGCCGATGATCAGCGGGATACGGCCACCGGCACGCACTTCGTCAAACAGCACATCGCTCTTGACCTTGAACTCGGCAATCACTTTGCCATCCTTCAATGCTTTGCCGTCATAGGGGCGCAATTCCACCACGTCGCCCATGTTCATGGCACTCACATCCAGCTCGATGGGCAGCGCGCCGGAGTCCTCCATGGTGTTGTAAAAAATCGGGGCAATTTTGCTACCCAGACACACTCCCCCAAAACGCTTGTTCGGCACGAACGGGATGTCTTCACCAGTGAACCACAGCACCGAGTTGGTGGCGGATTTGCGCGAGGAGCCGGTGCCGACGACGTCACCGACATAGGCCACCAGATTGCCCTTGGCTTTGAGCTCATCAAAGAACTTGACCGGGCCGCGTTTGCCGTCTTCTTCCGGAACGATGCCGGGGCGTGCGTTTTTGTGCATGGCCAGGGCGTGCATCGGAATGTCGGGGCGGCTGAAGGCGTCGGGCGCGGGTGACAAATCATCGGTATTGATTTCACCGTCAACTTTGAAAACAGTGAGTGTGATCGACGCGGGCACTTCAGGACGGGAGGTAAACCACTCGGCATCGGCCCAGCTCTGCAACACGGCTTTGGCCTGGGCATTGCCTTTGTCGGCCTTGTCCTTGACATCATGGAATTGATCGAACATCAACAGGGTTTTCTTCAGACCACTGGCTGCGGCTTGTGACACGGCTGCGTCGTCCAGCAAATCAACCAGCGGGCTGATGTTGTAGCCGCCCAGCATGGTACCCAGCAACTCGGTGGCTTTTTCGCGGGAAATCAGCGTGCATTTCTCGGTGCCATGGGCCACGGCAGCCAGATAGGATGCCTTGACCTTGGCAGCATCGTCCACGCCTGCAGGCACGCGGTGCGTGATCAGGTCTACCAAGGTGGCTTCTTCACCTGGGGGCGGGTTCTTCAACAACTCAATGAGTTCACCCGTCTGTTTGGCAGACAGGGGCAGCGGTGGAATGCCGAGGACGGCGCGTTCAGCGACGTGGGCGCGGTAGGCTTGCAACATGGTTTTACTCCTTTAATGAACGAAATATGGTTCCAGCCCTCGTCAACAGGGCGTGAATAGCTATTTATTTAATAGCACCTTCAACAGGTGCTGCGGGTTTGGCATCCAGCACACTGGCCGGTGGCGCCTTCAGCATGGCTTGGGCAACTTGTTCTTGCGACGGGCTCATGCACCCATCGTTCAGACGCTGGCCCAGCTTTTGATTCATCAACATCGATTTATTCGCCAGTTGCAGCCAGACCACGCCTGCTGCCTTGTCCTCCAGGCGAATCGCTCCGGTGGTAGTTTGTTCGGGCGACACCCGGTAATTCACGTTGCGAGCCCGCAAATTGAAAAAACCCGGCGCGCCGGGATCGGCCTGCAAAACCACCACACCGCCGTGTTCACAGGGCAAATTGCCCACGTGGACGCGTTGCGCAATTTCCAGTTCGGCAGGCGTCAAAACGGCCTTGATGTCCACCCGGCCGGCTTTAGACTGCGCCGCCACACCGCCATACACAAGCGTGAGCAGGACCAAGGCGAACAGGCGAAAAAGAGGGGTTGAAGCGGGTGTGGTCATGGTCGATCAGGTTATGCAATACGAAAGTTCACCCTCAGTGGCCAGGGACATCAAAATAGGCCCTGACCCCGGATGGCAATGCCCTGCCCGTATGATGCGCCCGCTCCAGCGTCTGCCAAAAATAGCGATAGCTGGCCCGGTCATGCAGGCGCCCCCCAAAGCTGATGGGAGCCCATGCCACACCTTCGGCTTTCAGAATAATTTCTGAAGCCATTTCAATGTCAAGCTCGTCCGGCATGAACGCCGCAATAATCGGGCGGATCTGGTCAGGGTGAATGCTCCACATGCGCTGATAACCCATTTCTCGCGCCGCCTGTCGGGCCGCGGCACGCAATACTGCCGTGTCCTTGAACTCGGTCACCACGCAATGCGACGGCACCTTGCCATGCGCATGGCAAGCCGATGCGATCTCCAGCTTGGCCCGCACCACCAGCGGATGGCTGAACTGCCCCGCGCCCGACATACCCTCAGCGGGAATGGCCCCGGCATGTGCAGACACAAAATCCATGAGTCCAAAACTGATGGACTGCACACGCGGATGGGCTGCAATATCAAACGCCCGGTGCACGGCAGCGGGTGATTCGATCAGCACGTGTAGCGGCAATTGGCTGCCCGCAGGGCCCGGCCATGCGCGATCAACAGCCTTGACCGCACGATCCACATCTGCGACGGACTCAACCTTGGGAATCATCAGGTGGCACAGCGCTGCACCAGCTTTGCCAACAACGGTGGCCACATCCTGCTCAAACAACGGATGGTCCACCGGGTGAACCCGCACAGCCACCCGGGCTGCTGCAGAATTCTTGACATTTGCTATGTTTTTTGTAGCTAATCGTGCATGATTGGCGAGGGCTGCAACCATATTGGCATGGTCAAGCTCACCCCCAACCGGTGCACCATCCTCACAATCCAGCGTGACATCAAAGACACACACACCGAACTCTTCGGTCATCTCGGCCTGCAATGCCAAGCTCTTGCGCATCCGCGCCTCAACACCACTGTAATGGTCACACACCGGCAAGAAACCGGCGGATGCCTGGGCACCCATCAGTGCGTCGCGTGGATGCATGACCATTAACTTGCCGCTCAAAGCAGGTGGGCAACTCCGGCCTGCTCGTCCTGCAATTCCTTGAGCGTCTTGTTGATGCATTCCTGGCTGAACGCATCCACCGTCAGGCCTTCAACCGGTTTGTACTCGCCACCTTCGCAGGTCACGGCAAAACCAAACATCACATCTTTCGGGATGCCGTATTGGCCGTCGGACGGGATGCCCATGGTGACCCACTTGCCATTCGTGCCCAGCGCCCAGTCGCGCATGTGGTCGATGGCCGCATTGGCAGCCGATGCGGCAGATGACACCCCACGCGCTTCAATGATGGCCGCACCACGCTTGCCCACGGTCGGCAGGAAGGTGTTGGCGTTCCAGTCATGGTCGTTGATCATGTCCTTGACGCCGGCACCATTGATGGTGGCAAAACGGTAGTCGGGGTACATGGTTGGGGAGTGATTGCCCCACACCACCAGTTTTTCGATATCCGCAACTGCCTTGCCAGTCTTGCTGGCCAATTGGCTCAGGGCGCGATTGTGATCCAGGCGCAGCATGGCGGTGAAATTTTTGCGCGGCAGATCGGGCGCGCTCTTCATCGCGATGTAGGCGTTGGTGTTGGCGGGATTGCCTACGACCAGCACCTTGACGTTGCGGCTTGCAACGGCGTTGAGCGCCTTGCCTTGAGCCGTAAAGATCTGGGCGTTCACAGCCAGCAACTCGGCACGCTCCATGCCGGGGCCACGAGGGCGTGAACCGATCAGCAAGGCGTAATCCACGTCCTTGAACGCGGTCATCGGGTCGCCATGGGCTTCCATGCCCACGAGCAACGGGAAGGCACAGTCCTGCAATTCCATCATCACGCCCTTGAGCGCTTTTTGAGGCCCTTCAACGGGCACTTCAAGCAATTGCAATATCACAGGCTGGTCTTTGCCAAGCATTTCGCCTGAGGCAATGCGAAAAAGAATGGCGTAACCAATTTGGCCTGCTGCACCAGTAACGGCAACGCGGACGGGCTTTTTGCTCATGTCGAGAACTCCGGGAAGTAGGATAAAACAGGTACTGGGGAGCACTCAAACAGGATGCGGTGCCCCTCAGAAAGTGATGGGAGTTTACTCTGGAAAACCCTAGGTCGTCAATTAATCTTATGTCTTATATAAGATATGATTCGTTCCCTATTCGACCCCATTCGACTAAGCTCGGCATAAACCACACGCGCCTCCTGGCTGCCATTTTCAATGCGCACTTCATCCGCCCTTTCCATCGAAAACGCCAATATGGCCGAAGGCGTGGGCGCAGCGGAGGGCGTGGCTCAGACGCCCTCATTCAGCCCGCTGTACCAGCAGATCAAGTCCCTGATTCTGCAAAGTTTGCGCATGGGAGAGTGGAAGCCCGGTGAAGCCATTCCCAGTGAGATGGACCTGGCCACGCGTTTTCGCGTCAGCCAGGGGACCGTACGTAAAGCCATTGACGAGCTGTCGGCAGAAAATCTGGTGGTTCGGCGCCAGGGCAAGGGCACCTTTGTGGCCACCCACGCCGAGCAGCAGGTGCAGTTCCGCTTTTTGAAACTGGTGCCCGACAACGGCCCCCCGGGCAGCGAAGGACCGGCCCAGCGCGACATCATTGAGTGCCGCCGTACCCGCGCCAGTGCTGACGTGGCCCGTGCGCTGGCGCTGCGTACCGGTGACGCCGTGTTGCAGGCCCGACGGGTCTTGAGCTTTGGCGGTACACCGACGATTCTGGAAGACATCTGGCTGCCAGCTGCCCCGTTCAAGGGTCTGACAGCCGAGCGACTGGCCAACTACCACGGCCCGATGTACGCATTATTTGAAACCGAATTCAATGTCCGCATGGTTCGTGCCGAAGAGAAAATACGGGCTGAGCCAGCCACCGATGGGCGTGAGATGCTATTAAAAGTGGCGCATGGCACACCCTTGCTCAGCGTGGAGCGCATCGCCTACACCTACAAGGATGCGCCGATGGAGTTGCGTCGCGGCTATTACCGGACCGACACGCATCACTACCACAACACCCTGGGTTAAACATTTGAGTATTTTGTAATCTGCGAGTCAGCCCCGGGCGATCCTGGCGCTGGATTTGTATCCAATTGCATCGCGAACACACTTTTATGACAAAAATTAGCCGCTAAAGCCGTCCGCCCAAAACATTCATGCTGCATTGCAATAGAATTTCGCCGGGCGCAACTTTTGTTAGTTACAAAGCAGTTACCAAATCATATAGAAAGCCAAGCATGTCCGAATCAGCGACAACCGCAGCGAAGAAACGGCCCGAATTCCGCAACATCAACGCCTTCACCGACCTTCCCTCCTATCGCTTGCCGCTGGCAGGTATCGTATCCATCCTGCACCGGGTCAGCGGAGCCATCATGTTCATCTTGATGCCTTTCATCATCTGGATGTTTGACACCTCGATTTCCTCGGAAATCTCATTTGCAAGATTCAAGTCTGCGTTCAATGTGGGCATGCTGGGCTTGCCGGGCATCATCTGGAAACTGGTCGCGCTGGCGCTGATCTGGGCCTATTTGCACCATTTCATTGCAGGCATTCGCCACCTCTGGATGGACACCCACCACGACGCCGTGAGCAAAGAATTCGGCAAATCGTCGGCCGTATTCACGCTGGCCGTGAGTATTGCCCTGGCGATCGTGCTGGGCGCCAAGCTGTTTGGCCTTTATTAAATCTTGCGGGTCGGGCTTTCGACACTGACCTCAACTAACCAGGAAATTGATCATGTCTGTCAATTACGGCTCCAAACGCATCGTTGTCGGTGCACATTACGGTCTGCGCGACTGGCTGGGTCAGCGCGTGACGGCGGCCCTGATGGCCCTCTTCACCCTGCTGGTTCTGGCCCAGGTCATTTTCAGCAAAGGTCCTATTGGCTATGACAAATGGGCCGGTATTTTTTCATCGCAATGGATGAAGGCCTTGACCTTTGCCGTCATCATTGCCTTGCTGTACCACGTATGGCTTGGCATGCGCGACATCTGGATGGACTACATCAAACCAGTGGGCTTGCGCCTGTCCCTACAGGTTTTCACCATCGTGTGGCTGGTTGCCTGCGCTGGCTGGGGCATTCAGGTCCTGTGGCGCCTGTAAGGCGTTTTTTTCCAAGACTCCATCAAAATCATGACCGCTACTTCCAAACTTCCCAAGCGCAAATTTGACGTCGTCATCGTCGGCGCCGGTGGCTCCGGCATGCGCGCCTCACTGCAACTGGCCCGCGCGGGTCTGAACGTGGCCGTGCTCTCCAAAGTGTTTCCAACGCGTTCACACACTGTTGCAGCACAGGGCGGCATTGGCGCCTCTCTGGGCAACATGTCCGAAGACAACTGGCACTATCACTTCTACGACACCGTCAAAGGTTCCGACTGGCTCGGCGACCAGGATGCCATTGAGTACATGTGCCGCGAAGCGCCCAAGGTTGTGTACGACCTTGAGCACATGGGCATGCCGTTTGACCGTAATCCGGATGGCACCATTTACCAGCGTCCGTTTGGTGGCCACACCGCCAACTACGGTGAAAAGCCCGTGCAGCGGGCCTGCGCAGCGGCTGACCGCACCGGCCACGCCATGCTGCACACGCTGTACCAGCAAAACGTCAAGGAGAAAACCAGTTTCTTTGTGGAATGGCTGGCGATGGATCTGATCCGCGACGCCGCAGGCGACGTGGTGGGCGTGACCGCACTGGAAATGGAAACCGGTGACGTGCATATTTTCGAGGCCAAGACCACCCTGTTGGCCACTGGCGGTGCCGGGCGCATTTTTGCGGCATCAACCAACGCCTTCATCAATACCGGCGATGGCCTGGGCATGGCCGCTCGTGCAGGCATTCCTCTGGAGGATATGGAGTTCTGGCAGTTTCACCCCACCGGCGTGCACGGTGCTGGCGTTTTGCTGACCGAGGGCTGCCGTGGCGAAGGTGCCATTTTGCGCAACAGCAATGGCGAGCGTTTTATGGAGCGTTATGCACCTGCCTACAAGGATCTGGCCCCACGTGACTATGTGTCGCGCTGCATGGATCAGGAAATCAAGGAAGGCCGTGGCTGTGGACCCAACAAGGACTACATCAATCTGGACATGACCCACCTGGGCGCGGAAACGATCATGAAACGCCTGCCCTCGGTGTTCGAGATTGGCCACAACTTTGCCAACGTCGACATCACCAAAGAGTCGATCCCCGTTGTCCCCACCATTCACTACCAGATGGGAGGCATCCCGACCAACATCCACGGCCAGGTCGTCACGCAAAACGCTGACAACCAGAGCGAGGTCGTCAATGGCCTGTATGCCGTGGGTGAATGCTCTTGTGTGAGCGTGCACGGTGCCAACCGCCTGGGTACCAATTCGCTTCTTGACTTGCTCGTGTTTGGCCGGGCCGCAGGCAATCACATTGTTGAATTCAACAAGACTAATACCACACACAAGCCACTTCCGGCCGATGCAGCGGACGCCACACTGGCCCGCATTGCACGGCTGGACGACGCCACAACGGGTGAGTATTCACAAGATGTGGCCAACGACATCCGCAGCATCATGCAGCAACACGCCGGTGTGTTCCGCACCCAGGCCAGCATGGACGAGGGTGTTACAAAAATCGCAGCCATGCGCGAGCGCGTCAACGCCATCAACTTGAAAGACAAGTCGAAGATTTTCAACACTGCACGTATCGAGGCGCTGGAAGTTGAAAACCTGATTGAGGCCGCCCAAGCCACCATGGTATCTGCCGCAGCCCGCCACGAAAGCCGTGGTGCCCATTCGGTCAACGACTACAGCGACAGCGCAGCGCACCCGAACGGCCGCAACGACACCGATTGGCACAAGCACACGCTCTGGCACAGCGCAACCAACTCGCTGACCTACAAGCCTGTGAAGATGACCCCTTTGACCGTCGATTCTGTGCCCCTCACCGTGCGCAGCTTCTAAGCCAACGTCAAGCGAACAAGACCAGCGAGAACACCCCATGTCAAAACGCACATTCCAGATCTACCGCTACGACCCCGATACCGACGCCAAGCCCTACATGCAAACCATCGAGGTTGAGCTTGACGGCAGCGAGCGCATGTTGCTCGATGCGCTGATGAAGCTCAAGGCGCAAGACCCCAGCATCACCTTTCGCCGCTCGTGCCGAGAAGGTGTTTGCGGCTCGGATGCCATGAACATCAACGGCAAGAACGGTCTGGCATGCCTGACCAATATGCTCACGCTGCAAGGCACCATTGTTCTGAAGCCACTGCCGGGTCTGCCGGTCGTGCGGGATCTGATCGTCGACATGACGCAGTTCTTCAAGCAATACAACTCCATCAAACCGTATCTGGTCAACGACAACGTGCCACCCGAAAAGGAACGTTTGCAGAGCCCCGAGGAGCGCGACGAGCTCAATGGCTTGTACGAATGCATTTTGTGCGCCAGCTGCTCCACGGCCTGCCCCAGCTTCTGGTGGAATCCGGATAAATTTGTGGGCCCGGCCGGGCTGCTGCAAGCCTACCGCTTCATCGCCGACAGCCGCGACGAAGCCACCGGTGAGCGTCTGGATAACCTGGAAGACCCTTACCGCCTTTTCCGCTGCCACACCATCATGAACTGTGTCGATGTATGCCCAAAGGGACTGAACCCCACCAAGGCGATTGGAAAAATCAAGGAAATGATGGTTCTGCGTACGGTGTAAGCATTACAGAAAGCCTCAGAGTGGACGAAGTACTGATTGGAGAGCGTGAACTCAGCAAGCTGAAATGGCGTTGCCGTCGTGGCTTGCTGGAAAACGACCTTTTCATTGAGCGTTTCTTCAAACGGTTCGAAAAAAGTCTCACAGTCACCCAGTCAGGGGCTTTGACGGTGCTGATGGATTTGAGCGATAACGATTTGCTGGACCTCCACCTGGCAAGAAAAACGCTGTTGCAGATCAATGCCGATCTGGAACGGGATGATGTGCGTGAAGTTTTAAGTATGTTGAGAGAAATCCGGTGAAAGGGAATATATGAAACTAGCTGACCATAAAGCCACCCTGTCGTTCAGCAACGGCAGCCCCAGCGTCGATTTGCCGGTTTATCAAGGCACAGTCGGTCCTGACGTCGTCGACATCCGCAAGTTGTATGCCCAGACGGGCATGTTTACTTACGATCCCGGTTTTTTGTCAACTTCCGCATGCCAGTCGGCCATCACCTACATTGATGGTGACAAAGGCGAGTTGCTGTACCGGGGGTACCCCATTGAACAACTCGCCACCAACTGCGATTACATGGAGACCTGCCACCTGCTGCTGTACGGTAATTTGCCCGATGCAGCCGGCAAGGCGGACTTCACCAAACGTGTCTCAAACCACACCATGGTGAACGAGCAGATGCAGTTTTTCCTGCGGGGTTTCCGCCGTGATGCACACCCGATGGCCATCATGACCGGGCTGGTTGGCGCGTTGTCGGCCTTCTACCACGACAGTACTGACATCAACAATCCGGAACATCGCGAAATTTCTGCGATTCGCCTGATTGCCAAAATGCCGACCCTGGTGGCCATGGCCTACAAGTACAGCGCAGGCC
Organism: Pseudomonadota bacterium; assembly: GCA_041192445.1. GTDB lineage: Bacteria > Pseudomonadota > Gammaproteobacteria > Burkholderiales > Burkholderiaceae_C > Egaibacter. The sequence continues at coordinate 49,234 of JBEEMW010000070.1, forward strand.
AGCCCTACATGTACCCCAGAAACAACCTGAGCTATGCCGGCAACTTCATGCACATGATGTTTGCAACGCCATGTGAGGACTACACCGTCAACCCGGTGATCGAGCGCGCGCTGGACCGTATTTTCGTCCTGCATGCCGATCACGAACAAAATGCGTCCACCTCCACTGTCCGCTTGTGCGGCAGCTCCGGCACCAACCCGTTCGCAGCCATCGCAGCAGGCGTCGCCTGTCTGTGGGGCCCTGCGCATGGCGGGGCCAATGAAGCCTGTTTAAACATGCTCGGTGACATCCAGAAAATGGGCGGCATCAGCAAAGTGGGTGAATTCATGGCCCAGGTCAAGGACAAAAATTCCGGCGTCAAGCTGATGGGTTTTGGCCATCGCGTTTACAAAAACTACGACCCCCGTGCCAAACTGATGCAGGAAACCTGTAAGGAAGTCCTGGCTGCCCTGGGCCTGGAGAATGACCCCTTGTTCAAACTGGCGATGGCGCTTGAAAAAATTGCACTGGAAGACGACTATTTTGTGTCGCGCAAGCTCTACCCCAATGTGGACTTCTATTCCGGCATCGTGCAGCGCGCGATCGGCATTCCGACCTCGCTGTTCACCGCCATCTTCGCACTGGCCCGAACCGTGGGCTGGATTGCCCAGCTCAATGAAATGATCGGTGACCCGGAGTACAAAATTGGCCGTCCCCGCCAATTGTTCACTGGTGCAACCCGACGCGACGTCTTGCCAATTTCGCAGCGATAAACCGCTGCGACCTGCTGACGCCACGAAAACCCCGGCTGGTCCGGGGTTTTTCTTTGCGGGAAGCATAAAATCAGACCTCCACAGGAATCATCACCATGAGCCGCACCCTTTACGACAAGATCTGGGACGAACACGTCGTCCATACCGAAGAAGATGGCACGGCCATCCTGTACATTGACCGGCATCTGGTTCACGAAGTCACCAGCCCCCAAGCTTTTGAAGGCCTGCGTCAGGCCGGGCGCAAGGTCTGGCGCATCAGCTCGATTGTTGCTACGGCCGATCACAACACACCAACAACGGGCTGGGAGCTGGGGTATGACGGCATTACCGACCCCATCAGCCGGGAACAGGTCACCACACTGGATACCAATATCCGCGAATTCGGCGCGGCAGCTTATTTCCCGTTTCTCTCCAAACGTCAGGGTATCGTGCACGTTATCGGCCCAGAAAATGGAGCCACTCTCCCTGGCATGACCGTGGTTTGCGGCGACTCGCATACCTCAACCCATGGCGCATTTGGCGCCTTGGCACACGGCATCGGCACCAGCGAAGTTGAACACGTGCTGGCGACACAGACCTTATTGGCAAAAAAGGCCAAGAATCTGCTGGTCAAGGTGGAAGGGACCCTGCAGAAAGGTTGCAGTGGAAAAGACATTGTGCTTGCCATCATTGGCCGCATCGGCACAGCGGGTGGCAACGGCTACACCATCGAGTTCGCGGGCTCCGCCATCAGGGCACTGTCCATGGAAGGCCGGATGACCGTGTGCAATATGGCCATTGAAGCCGGTGCCCGCGCAGGCCTGGTTGCGGTAGACCAGAAAACCATTGATTACCTCAAGGGCCGGCTACTGGCCCCGACGGGCGTTGAATGGGATCAAGCCTGCGCCTACTGGAAGACCCTGCAATCTGATGCCGACGCGAAGTTCGACACCGTTGTCGAACTCGATGCATCACAAATCATTCCCCAGATCACCTGGGGTACGTCGCCGGAAATGGTGCTCGGTGTGGATGACCGCGTGCCCGATCCCGATCGCGAGAAAGATCCCAACAAACGCGGTGCGATCGAACGTGCGCTGACCTATATGGGCCTGCAGCCCGGCAAATCGCTGGATGATATTTACATTGACAAGGTGTTTATCGGGTCCTGTACCAACAGCCGCATCGAGGACATGCGCGAAGCCGCGGCCATGGTCAGGAAGCTGGGTCAAAAAGTCGCCAAAAATGTTAAATTGGCCATGGTCGTGCCGGGCTCAGGGCTGGTAAAGGAACAAGCTGAACGCGAAGGTCTGGACGAAGTCTTCAAGGCTGCTGGTTTTGAATGGCGTGAGCCTGGCTGCTCCATGTGTCTGGCCATGAACGCTGACAAGCTGGAGCCCGGAGAACGCTGCGCTTCCACCAGCAACCGTAACTTCGAGGGTCGTCAGGGTGCTGGCGGTCGCACTCATCTGGTCAGCCCGGCAATGGCGGCAGCCGCGGCCATACACGGCCATTTTGTTGATATCCGCAAATTCGCATGAGGACCGTGAAATGAAAAAAAGCTTTTTCCTGCTGATCGTCCTCTCCCTGCTGGGGCTGGCTGGCTGCAATACCGTCAAAGGCATGGGGCAGGACCTGCAAAAAGCGGGTGAGTCCATTGAAGGTGTGGTCAAGAAGAAGTAACCAGCCATGCAAAAATTTACTGTGCACAAGGGCCTTGTGGCCCCCATGGATCGGGAAAACGTGGATACCGATGCCATCATTCCCAAGCAATTTCTGAAGTCCATTCGCAAGACTGGCTTTGGAGAAAATCTGTTTGACGCCTGGCGTTACCTGGATCCAGGTTATCCCGGGCAAGACCCCGCCAGCCGCAAACCCAATCCCGACTTTGTGCTGAACCAGCCCCGGTATCAACCAGGCCCCTCGGGCAGCCCGGGTGCTTCCATCCTGCTGGCGCGCAAGAACTTCGGTTGTGGGTCGTCACGCGAACACGCCCCGTGGGCATTGGACCAATATGGCTTCAGGGCCATCATTGCCCCCAGTTACGCCGACATCTTCTTCAATAACAGCTTCAAAAACGGCTTGCTGCCCATCGTGTTGAGTGAGACGCAGGTTGCACAACTGTTTGACGACGCTCTGGCATTCCCCGGCTACCAGCTCACGGTCGATCTGGAGCGGCAGGTTATCGTCAAGCCGCAGGGAGAAGAACTGCGGTTCGAGGTCGAGCCATTTCGCAAGTTTTGCCTTCTCAATGGCTTTGATGACATTGGTCTGACCTTGCGTCAGTCGGACAAAATCAAGGCTTTTGAGGCCGCTCGTCTGGCGACCAAGCCCTGGCTCGCCAACACTCTGGCACCTTGATCATTTTATTGAACAAATTGGCTTACAGCCCCCGTGAAACGGGCGTTAGTAGCTATAAATAACATAGCAAATATGAAAATCGCAGTTTTGCCAGGTGACGGCATTGGTACCGAAATTGTGGCCGAGGCAGTCAAGGTTCTGCAGGCACTTGATCTTCAGTTTGAGATGGAAACCGCCCTGGTTGGTGGTGCCGCTTATGAGGCGTATGGCCATCCGCTACCCGAAGCCACGCTCAAGCTGGCCAAAGACGCGGATGCCGTGTTGTTTGGGGCTGTCGGTGACTGGAAATACGACAAACTCGATCGCCCATTGCGTCCGGAGCAGGCCATTCTGGGTCTTCGCAAGAACCTGGGCCTGTTCGCCAACTTCCGGCCGGCCATTTGTTATGAGCAGCTCGTCGATGCTTCCAGCCTCAAGCCCGAGCTGATCTCCGGACTCGACATCCTGATCATCCGCGAGTTGACCGGGGATATCTATTTTGGCCAGCCACGCGGCCGCCGCACAGCGGTGGATGGGCACTTTCCCGGTGCCGAAGAAGCTTTTGACACCATGCGCTACAGCCGCCCCGAAATTGAGCGGATCGCCCACGTTGCTTTTCAAGCCGCGCGCAAGCGCAGCAAGCGATTGACCAGCGTGGACAAGGCCAACGTGCTGGAGACCTTCCAGTTCTGGAAAGACGTGGTCACCGAGGTCGGCCAGCAATACCCTGACGTCGCGCTCGACCACATGTATGTAGACAACGCTGCGATGCAGTTGGTGAAGGCGCCCAAGAAATTCGATGTTGTGGTCACCGGCAACATGTTTGGTGACATTCTGAGTGATGAGGCCGCCATGCTGACAGGCTCAATCGGCATGTTGCCGTCAGCCAGCCTGAACGCCAACAACCAGGGTCTGTACGAACCCAGTCACGGGAGCGCACCCGATATCGCCGGCAAAGGTATCGCCAACCCGCTGGCCACCATTTTGAGTGCCGCCATGATGCTGCGCTTCAGCCTGAACCAGGCGTCATCCGCCGACCGCATTGAAGACGCGGTCAAACGTGTTTTGACACAAGGACTGCGTACGGCCGACATCCATAGCGAAGGCACCCGCAAAGTCAGCACCCGTGAAATGGGTGAGGCAGTTGTCAGGGCGCTGTAACCACGTCGTTTACAATCAAATGGTGCAACGCAACCTGACTATTTCTACCCAAGTCCATGCCTCACAGGCAGGAATGGGTTTGAACACGTTCGCGTTTTCCACCAAAACGACAACCATTAAAGGCTGACACAGCCCGGTTCGTCGCGCCCCACCGGCCAGACGAGCCGGGCAACTGAAATCCTTTGTATTTCCAGTTTAAAAAGGGGTAATGACATGAAAGTTGGTAACGTAGTAGGGCTTGTAGGCTGGCGTGGCATGGTCGGCTCGGTGTTGATGGACCGCATGCAAACCGAGGGCGACTTCGGCTTGATTGAGCCTGTGTTTTTCTCCACCTCCAACGCCGGCGGCAAAGCCCCGGCTCAAGCCAAAAACGAGACCACGCTCAAAGACGCGATGGACATTGCCGCGCTGAAGCAGTGCGACATCATCATCACGGCCCAGGGTGGCGACTACACCGCAGAGATATTCCCCAAGTTACGGGCTGCCGGCTGGACGGGCCACTGGATTGATGCAGCATCCACCCTGAGAATGGATGACAGCGCCGTCATCATTCTGGACCCCGTCAATTTACCGGTGATCCAGAACGCCCTGTCCAAAGGCGGCCGTAACTGGGTCGGCGGCAATTGCACGGTAAGTTGCATGCTGATGGGTGTGGGCGCCCTCTACAAGGCAGGTCTGGTCGAATGGATGACAACCATGACCTATCAAGCCGCGTCCGGCGGCGGTGCCCAGCACATGCGCGAACTGCTCAACCAGTTTGGCAGCCTGAACGCCGCGGTCAAACCCCTGCTGGACGATCCCAAATCAGCCATCCTGGAAATTGATCGGCAGGTTCTGGCCCGGCAACAATCCCTGTCCGCGCTGGAGACGGCAAATTTCGGCGCACCACTTGGCGGCAGCCTGATCCCCTGGATTGACAAGGACCTGGGCAACGGCATGAGCAAGGAAGAATGGAAGGGCGGCGCTGAAACCAACAAAATTCTGGGTCTGGGCGCAGGCGACGCTATCGACACCATACCAGTAGACGGTTTCTGCGTGCGGGTGGGTGCCATGCGCTGCCACAGCCAGGCCTTGACCTTCAAGCTCAAGAAAGACGTTCCGGTGGCCGATATAGAAGCCATGATCGCAGCCGACAACGCATGGGTGAAAGTCGTACCCAACACCAAGGAAGCCACCCTGGCGGATTTGACCCCCGTCGCCGTCACCGGCACGATGACCATTCCTGTGGGTCGCATTCGCAAGCTGGCGATGGGTCCGGACTATGTTGGTGCGTTCACAATCGGTGACCAGTTGCTGTGGGGTGCTGCAGAGCCTCTGCGCCGCATGTTGCGCATCCTGCTCGGTGCCTGACCCTCAACGCATGATGCCTGACGCCAACTGGAGATCCAACGCCAACACCTGGTTAGCCACAGGCCAGGCGTTGTCGATTGACAACAGCGAAACGCCTCCTTGCGCCCCTTGGTCAATATGCCTTCAAAGTTAGAAGCTTTCTGAGCTTGTCAGGCTAACATATTGATGTTAAGGTACTTTTTACGTTTTGAGTGTCGAGGCGTTTGCTCGTGTAATGAGAAATAATTGCCAGTCGCCCGAACATCGGAGGCTAATAAATTGATCGCTAAGTCACATCACTGGCAGAGGACCGCCATAGCAGCGGCTGCCGCAGCATTATTGGGTTTGTGGGGCACCGGGGCGCTTGCGCTGTCTCTTGGTCGCATCAGTGTTCTGTCGGCCTTGGGCGAGCCCCTGCGTGCCGAAGTCGATGTACCCGACATCAATGCCGAGGAAGCGGGTTCTTTAAAAACCACCGTGGCGTCCCCCGATGCATTCCGGGCAGCAGGCATGGATTACAACGCCGCGATGGCTTCCGTGCAGATCACGCTTCAAAAGCGCGCGGATGGGCGCTCCTTTCTGCGATTGAGCAGTGACAAACCCGTCACCGAGCCGTTCGTGGACCTGATTCTCGAAGCCAGCTGGGCCACCGGACGGGTCGTTCGGGACTACACGATGCTGTTCGATCCCGCCAGCATGCGCCAACCTGCCCTGGTTGTGCCCACGGCTCCCCAGATTTCTGCCGGAACTCAGGCTCCCGCTGCACCACTGCCCGCAGTTGGTGCGACCAATGTGCCCCGAGCAATTGCGCCAGTTGCCGTAAAAAAGACACCCGCGCCTGCCAGGGCTGAAACGGTTTCAGCGCCAGGTCCTGCAGATGGCAACAAAAGTGTGACAGTCAAGTCGGGCGACACAGCCAGCAAGATTGCCGCTAATACCAAACCAGCCAGCGTCTCGCTGGATCAGATGCTGGTTGCCTTGTTGCGCGCCAACCCCGAGGCTTTCGTTGACGGCAACATGAACCGGATCAAGGCCGGTGCGGTGGTGAATGTGCCGGGTACCGAACAGATTAAGGCAGTCACGCCCGAATCAGCGTCCCAGACCGTGTTGGCGCAAAGCAAAGACTTCAACGATTTCAGAAGAAAACTGGCTACCAATGCCCCCGCAGCCCAGGTTGGCCAGGCCGACCGCCAGTCTGGTGGCTCGGTGCAGGCCAAGGTAGAAGACAAAAAACCGGCCGCAAATGTTCCGGACAAATTAACCCTGTCCAAAGGTGGCGTGCAAGCCAAAGCAACTGAAGCGATGGTTGCCAAAGAGCGCGCAGAAAAGGAAGCGGCCGAACGGGCTGCCGAATTGTCGAAAAATATCAAGGAATTAAGCAAACTGGGCGCCGCTTCGAGTGCTGTCGCACCTTCCCCGGCAACCAGCGCCGCCAAGGCCGCAGCAGACGCTGCGCCCAAAGTGGCGGCAGCAGCCCCTGCAGCAGTCGCCGTTCCACCGGTAACGCCGTCCCCTGCCCCAGCAACAACCCCAGCAACTGCGGCCAGCGTCCCTGAGCCTGCTGCCAAAGCACCTCCAGCACCAGTCGTCAAAGCGCCGGTGGTGGTGCCTGCCTCACCGACCGAGCCCGGTTTGATTGACCAGTTGCTTGAGAACCCGCTTGTGCCGGCTGGTGCGGGTGGTTTGATCGCCTTGTTGGCAGGCTTTGGGTTCTACCGCGCTCGCCAGCGCAAGAACGTTTCGCAAGTGGACAGCGCGTACCTGGAAAGCCGGCTTCAGCCCGACTCGTTCTTTGGTGCAAGCGGTGGGCAGCGTGTGGACACCAAAGACGGTGGCCTGACCGGATCATCCATGGTGTATTCACCAAGCCAGCTGGAGGCCGCCGATGACGTCGATCCCGTGGCAGAAGCGGATGTTTACCTTGCTTACGGCCGCGATTTGCAGGCCGAAGAGATTTTGAAAGAGGCTTTGCGGACGAACTCGGGACGCATTGCAATTCACCAAAAACTGCTTGAAATCTACGCCAAGCGTCAGGACCTCAAAGGTTTTGAGACCATCGCCAGCCAGGCGCACAAGCTCACCGAAGGTGAAGGTCCGGCCTGGGAGCGTATCAGTGAGCTCGGGCTCAGCCTGGATCCCGCAAATGAGTTGTATCAAGCCGGTGGCGAACCCTCACCGGTTGGCAACCTGTCTCGCCCGATCCCCTTCGAGAGCCCTAGCAGCTTTACCAATAGTCCCGATACCCAACCCCTCACCATTCACCCAACTCAAATTGGCGGTCCGGTAGACCTGGATCTGGATCTGGACTTCTCCCTGGACGACGTGGCACCCAGTGCCATCACTGAGACAACCAGTACGCGCAATCAGTTTGCCGCTGCACCCGCAATGGCGATGCCCAGTCTGGATTTATCCCTGCCCGGCGAGCGGCACGAAGCGGTCACCCATCCACCGGCCAGCCATGATTTGCCTGCCATTCACTTCGATCTGCCGGACCTCGATCTCGAATCTCCTGAAAGCCCAGTCTCCCATGGGAACGCCGAGTTGGCGCGGCAGGCCAAAACCAGTTTTGGCACTACCGAGCCAGCACCTCTGAATACACCCATTGCCAGAGAAGCCTCGCAGACCGGGCCCGGCCTGCTGGAGTTTGACATGGGGTCCCTGTCGCTTGACCTGGACGATTCGACTGAAGGAACTTCGGCAACGCCGTCATTGGAAAATGAAGATCCTCTGGCAACCAAGCTGGCCCTGGCTGAAGAGTTTGTGGCGATTGGTGACAGTGACGGCGCCCGGTCCCTGATCGAAGAAGTGATTGCTGAGGCCTCGGGTGATGTCAAATCCCGCGCGCAACACGCTTTAAGCCAGTTGAACTGAACGCGTTCAGTCACTTCCAATAACCTGATTTTCCGTGAGGCTGGCGCTAGGCATTAGCTACAACGGTCAGGCTTACCAGGGCTGGCAAAGTCAGCTGTCCGGTTTGACCGTTCAGGACAAGCTTGAAGCGGCGCTGGGCAAATTCACCGGTGTGCCACGCGTGTCCACTTTGTGCGCCGGCCGTACGGATGCCGGTGTGCACGGCCTGATGCAAGTCATCCATTTCGACACGGATCTGGTGCGCGACACCAACGCCTGGGTGCGCGGTACCAATGCCCATTTGCCCCGCGACATTGCCGTGCAGTGGGCGCATGAAGTTCCCAGAGAATTTCACTGCCGCGCCAGTGCTGTGTCCCGTCGTTACGCCTATATTTTGCTGGACTCGCCGGTGCGCCCCAGTGTGGATGCGGGCCGGGTCGGCTGGGTGTTTAAAACACTAGACTTGCACACGATGCAACAGGCGGCCAGCCATCTAATTGGGGAGCACGACTTTTCGTCGTTTCGCGCCTCGGCGTGCCAGGCACTTTCACCCGTGAAGAACCTGCTTCACATCAGCATCACGCAGCGCGGAGCCTATTGGCGCTTTGAATTCGAGGCGAATGCCTTCCTGCACCACATGATTCGCAACATCATGGGCTGCCTGGTCGCCATAGGCCAGGGCAAATACCCGCCGCAATGGATTCTGGACGTGCTCGCCGCGCGAGACCGCGATGCCGCCGCTCCGACCTTTTCACCAGACGGTTTGTACTTTCTGGGCCCGCGCTACGAAGCCCATTGGGGTTTACCGGACCGCACGCCTGCGTATGATGGGCTGCCATGAACACGACGCCTTTAAAAGCCCAACGCACCCGAATCAAGATTTGCGGATTGACCCGTGAACAGGACGTGGATGCGGCTGTGGCCGCCGGGGCGGATGCGGTCGGTTTTGTGCTCTATGACAAAAGCCCGCGCTACGTCCCCATCGAGCGGGCGGCTGAACTGGCCCGCCGACTGCCACCTTTCGTCACCCCCGTGTTGCTGTTCGTTAACGAGACTGCTATTAAAATAATAGCTGCTTGTGCACATATTCCGGGGGCTACAACCCAATTTCATGGTGATGAAACACCTGAACAGTGCCAGGAGGCCACCCTGCAAGGCACCCGCGCCTACCTGCGTGCGGCGCGCATTCCGCTGGGGGATGGCGCTGCCAGCTTTGACCTCGTAAAATACGCACAAGATTACTCAAACGCCCAGGCCATATTGCTCGACGCACATGTTGAGGGTTATGGCGGCGGCGGCAAGGTTTTTAATTGGTCACTTCTTCCTCCAAGCGTCAACGTTCACCTCGTCTTGAGTGGTGGGCTGAGTGCTGCAAACGTGGCCGACGGCATTTTGCAGGTGCGGCCGCGTTGTAAAACGCTGGCCGTAGATGTCAGTTCCGGTGTCGAATCCTCCAAGGGGATCAAGGACATCGACAAAATCAACCGCTTCGTCGCTGCCGTTCGCGCAGCCGACAGGCAATTCGAAAACCTTGCGGGACAGACCAAGACGCCATGAGCAACGCGAATGAGTTTGCTCTGTCCTCAACTGATCAAAATCATGAACACCTACCAACAGCCTGATGCGTCAGGCCACTTCGGAATTTACGGCGGCAGCTTTGTCTCGGAGACATTGACCCACGCCATCAACGAACTCAAAGCCGCTTACGCCCAGTACCAGAACGACCCGGCCTTTATCGCCGAGTTCGAGTCTGAGCTGGCGCATTTTGTCGGCCGCCCCTCCCCGGTCTACCATGCGGCCCGCATGAGCCGCGAAATGGCAGACGAAAAAAATGGAGGTAGAGGCCACGGCGCGCAAATCTTCCTCAAACGAGAAGACCTCAACCACACCGGTGCCCACAAGGTCAACAACACCATCGGCCAGGCCATGTTGGCCAAACGCATGGGCAAGCCGCGCGTGATCGCCGAAACCGGAGCCGGCCAGCACGGCGTAGCCACCGCCACCATCTGCGCCCGCTACGGGCTGGAATGTGTGGTCTACATGGGCAGCGAAGACGTAAAGCGCCAGAGCCCCAACGTTTATCGCATGAAACTGCTCGGTGCCACCGTGGTGCCCGTGGAGAGCGGCAGCAAGACGCTGAAAGACGCACTCAACGAGGCCATGCGCGACTGGGTGGCCAATGTGGACAACACTTTCTACATCATCGGCACGGTGGCCGGGCCTCATCCCTATCCGATGATGGTGCGCGACTTCCAGAGTGTGATTGGCAAGGAATGTCTGGTGCAGATGCCCGAGATGCTCAAAGCCCAGGGCTGCACCAACGACCAGCCCGACGCGGTGATTGCCTGTGTCGGTGGCGGCAGCAATGCCATGGGCATCTTCTACCCCTACATCAACCACGCCAACACGCGCCTCATCGGTGTGGAGGCAGCAGGTGAAGGCCTGGACAGCGGCAAACACTCGGCATCGCTGCAGAAGGGTAGCCCTGGCGTGTTGCATGGCAACCGCACCTATGTGCTACAGGACGATAACGGCCAGGTGACCGAGACGCACAGCATCAGCGCAGGCCTGGACTACCCTGGTGTCGGCCCCGAGCACGCCTTCCTCAAGGATATTGGCCGGGCGGAATACGTCGGCATCACCGACAAGGAGGCGCTGGAAGCCTTCCATTACCTGTGTCGTACCGAGGGCATCATCCCCGCGCTCGAGTCCAGCCATGCCGTGGCCTACGCGATGAAGCTGGCCAAAACCATGCGCACCGACCAGTCAATTCTGGTCAACCTGTCCGGTCGGGGTGACAAGGACATTGGCACGGTAGCCGACCTGAGCAACGCCGACTTTTACTGCCGCCCCAGTTGCAAGGGACAAGCCATTAAAGGCGGGGCCATGAACCTGGAGCAACCTGTGCAGGTGATCAAGGCGGGAGCATCAGCATGAGCCGCATCGCCACAACCCTCGCGACATTGAAGGCACAGGGTCGCAAGGCGCTGATTCCTTTTGTGACCGCCGGTTTCCCGTTTGCCGACATCACGCCCGAGCTCATGCATGGCATGGCGGCGGCTGGTGCTGACGTGATCGAGCTGGGTGTGCCCTTCTCCGACCCCAGCGCCGATGGCCCGGTGATCCAGAAGGCGGGCGACAAGGCTCTGGCCTTTGGCATTGGCCTGGTGCATGTGCTGGAGATGGTGCGTGTGTTTCGCCAAAAGGACGCCACCACGCCGGTCGTGCTGATGGGCTACGCCAACCCGATTGAGCGCTACAACCAGAAGCACACAACAACGCAATCTGCACAGAGCCCCTTTGTGCGTGACGCAGCCGCGGCGGGTGTGGACGGTGTGCTGGTGGTGGACTACCCGCCTGAAGAATGCGAGGCCTTCGCGGCAGAACTGAAGGCCGCCAGCCTGGACTTGATCTTCCTGCTCGCCCCCACCAGTACCGACGCGCGCATGGCACAAATCGCCCGCATTGCTACCGGCTATGTGTACTACGTGTCACTCAAAGGTGTGACCGGTGCAGGCACGCTGGACACCGCCGCTGTAGAGGCCATGCTGCCCCGCATTCGCCGGTTTGTGAATGTACCGGTTGGCGTGGGCTTTGGCATTCGTGATGCGGCCACGGCCAAAGCCATAGCCAAAGTTGCTGACGCTGTGGTCATTGGCAGCAAAATCATCCAGTTGATTGATGACCAGCCGCGCGACAAAGTCGTTCAGGCGGCGGGAGATTTCCTGCGTGGAATCCGGGCCGCTTTGGATTCATAATTCAGCCCTGCCCTGACCCGGCCTTCAACCGATCCGCTTCTGAGGAAAACCCTATGTCCTGGCTCGAAAAACTGCTTCCCCCGAAAATCCAGCACACCGACCCGGCCGACCGGCGCAGTGTGCCCGAAGGCCTGTGGATCAAATGCCCAAGCTGTGAAACCGTGCTCTACAAGACCGATCTGGAGCAAAACCAGAACGTTTGCCCCACGTGCAGCCACCACCACCGCATTGGTGCACGCGCCCGCTTGAATGTGTTTCTGGACAACGAGGGCCGGTTCGAAATCGGTCAGGAAGTGCTGCCGGTTGATGCCCTGAAGTTCAAGGACAGCCGCAAATACCCCGAGCGCCTCAAGGAAGCCATGGACAACACAGGCGAGACTGACGCGCTGGTGGTGATGGGCGGCGCGGTGCACAGCATCAGTGTGGTGGCGGCCTGCTTTGAATTTGAGTTCATGGGCGGCAGCATGGGCTCCGTGGTAGGCGAGCGTTTTGTGCGCGGCGTGGAAACCGCTATTGAGCAGAAAGTGCCCTTCATCTGCTTCACCGCCACCGGCGGCGCACGCATGCAGGAAGGCCTGCTGTCCCTCATGCAAATGGCCAAAACCAACGCGTCACTGACCAAGCTGGCCAAAAAAGGCCTGCCCTACATCAGTGTGCTGACCGACCCCACCATGGGCGGTGTGAGCGCCGGTTTTGCATTCATTGGCGATGTGGTGATTGCGGAACCCAAAGCGCTGATTGGTTTTGCCGGTCCGCGCGTGATCGAGTCCACCGTGCGTGTGACTTTGCCAGAGGGCTTTCAACGCGCCGAATTCCTGCAGCAAAAAGGCGCGATTGATTTCATCTGTGATCGCCGTGAATTGCGCAAGACCGTGGCCAGTACGCTGGCCATGCTGCAGCGCCAGCCAGCAGATGCCGTGAGCTGACCGGCAACCCGGTTAAAGCAGCACAGCGCCCTGAAGGGCGCCCAGCACGATAGCCGCAACCTGCAGGAGTACCAGCAGCACCAGCGGCGACAGATCGACGCCGCCCACCAGGGGTACGACACGCCGAATGGGTATCAGTGGAGGTGCGCACAGGCGTTCAACCACATCCGAAATCACCGATTGTGTCGACACCCACGACAAGACGGCGTAGACAATGATCAGACCAGTCATGCCCGAGAGGGCCAGCCGGACCAGGCCAAACAGCGCCAGAATGGGAATAGTCACTATCCCGCCAGCGGCTCCGGCCAGTAACCACAGCACCAAAAACTGCGCCAACTGGATCAAAAAAGCCGCGACCAGACTGGCCATGTCCCATCTCCCCATCGCCGGCACAACACGCCGCAAGGGCAAAACGATCCAATCTGTCAGCGCAAAAACAAAACGCCCCAGCGGATTACCCGAACGCGCGGACATGGGTACGCGCTGGTACTGCATATACAGCCGCAACAGACAGGCGCCAGCAACCAGGCCAGACGCCACTTCGAGCAGGAGGGAAATGATTTGATAGACCATGAATTTGAAAGGGTTTGAGCGTCGAATCATAGCGCCGGCCCTTGCCGCCCAACAAAAACTTAAAATCTCTCATTTGGAACATCTCGTGCGGCTTGCCGCTTCCCTACATTTCTTGCCCTTTCATGTCAGACAACACCCTCCCCCAAGCCCCCCAGGACGAAAACCAGCTGATGATTGAGCGCCGGGAGAAACTCAAAGCCATCCGCCAGCAACAAGCACTGGGCCAGGGTGTGGCGTTTCCCAACGACTTCAAGCCTGCGCACCGTGCGGCAGACCTGTTTGCGTCGTTCGACGCGCAGACCACCGAAGACCTGGTCACACTGGCGCCAATGGCCAAGGTGGCTGGCCGCATGATGCTCAAGCGCGTGATGGGCAAGGCCAGCTTCTGCACCTTGCAGGATGCGTCGTTTGGCCCCACCGGCGGACGGATCCAGATTTATGTGAAGGGCGAAGACGTGGGTGAGGCGCTCTATGCCAGCTTCAAGCACTGGGATTTGGGTGACATCGTGGCCGCCGAGGGCCGTGTCTTCAAAACCAAAACGGGTGAATTGTCCATCCACGCCACCAGCGTGCGCCTGCTCACCAAAAGCCTTCGGCCGATGCCTGACAAGTTTCACGGCATGGCTGACCAGGAAACCAAGTACCGCCAGCGTTATGTGGACCTGATGACCGATGAAGCCGCACGCAAGCGTTTTGTAGGACGCAGCAAAACCGTCAGTGGCATTCGCGAGTTCATGGTGGCACACGATTTTCTGGAAGTTGAAACCCCCATGCTGCACCCGATTCCGGGTGGTGCCAACGCCAAGCCGTTCAAAACACACCATAACGCGCTGGACCAGGAAATGTTTTTGCGCATCGCGCCCGAGCTGTACCTGAAACGCCTGATCGTCGGTGGCTTTGAGCGTGTGTTCGAAATCAACCGCAGCTACCGCAACGAAGGTATCAGCGTGCGCCACAATCCTGAGTTCACCATGATGGAGTTCTACGCGGCCTACTGGAACTACCTTGACCTGATGACGTTCACCGAATCACTGATTCGTGATGCGGCCCAAAGGGCCACCGGCTCGTTACAGCTCAGCTATGCAGGCAAACCGGTCGATCTGAGCCAACCGTTTGAACGCCTCACGATTCGCGATGCCATCATCAAACACACCGAAGCCGCTGCGGCCACAGAAGACGGCTCCGGCCTGCGTGTGGACAACGCCTTGTGGTTGACAAACGCACTGCGCAAACTCGGCCTGACCGAGGCCAAACACAAATTCTCGACCCGCTCGCTGGCCAGTCTGCAAGTGATGTACTTCGAGGAAACCGTGGAAGAAAAGCTCTGGCTGCCAACCTTCATCATGGAACACCCCACCGAGATTTCGCCGCTGGCGCGCGCCAATGACGAACGCCCCGAAGTGACCGAGCGCTTTGAGCTTTACATCACGGGCCGCGAATTCGGCAACGGATTCAGCGAGCTCAACGATGCCGAAGACCAGGCCGCACGTTTTCAGGCTCAGGTGACCGCCAAAGATGGTGGTGACGACGAAGCCATGTTCTATGACCATGATTTTGTGCGTGCGCTGGAATACGGCATGCCCCCTACGGGCGGCTGCGGTATCGGCATTGACCGCTTGATGATGCTGCTGACCGACAGTGCCAGCATTCGTGACGTCATCCTGTTTCCGGCACTGCGCCGGGAAAGCTGAAGGCACAAATTACCTTGCAGACGCTCAAGTACCTCACGGCCTACCCTGAATCCGTTCAGGCCCAGGTCCGTGATCTCATTGCGCAGGATGGCCTGACAGCGCTGCTGCGAAAAAAATACAGCCGTGCGCACGGCATTCGCACAGACAAAGCCTTGTACGACTTCGTGATGGGTCTTAAAAATGAATACCTGCGAAGCTCCGAGCCTTTGGCCAAGGTCACGTTTGACAGCAAGCTCAAAGTCATCCAGCACGCCTTGGGCACCCACACCACCGTATCGCGGGTACAGGGCAACAAGCTCAAGAGCAAGCGTGAAATTCGTATCGCCACGCTCTTCAAAGACGTGCCCATCGAGCTACTCAAAATGATCACGGTGCATGAGCTGGCGCACATCAAGGAAAAGGCCCACGACAAAGCCTTTTACAAACTTTGCGCCCACATGGAGCCCAACTATCACCAACTGGAATTTGATCTGCGCCTGTACCTGACCTGGCAAGACCTGCCCCAACCCGGCGCCGTAACTGAGGCGGTCTGGCTCACGGCTTGAGCGTCACCGGCACACGCAAGTCGTCCAGATAGTCCTGGGCAATGTTCACCGTACCCGCGACACCCAGCGCGTTGTAGTGCCTTCTCAACCAGGCCTTCGCACTCGCCTGACCCAGATCGCGTAGAGCGTGAATCAGACTGGCGCTGGTCGATGTTTTGGTGGACGCAGAAAAGGCCTCCAGCGCCTCACCCCCATCAATGCGGTGCATCAAAACGTCTTTGTAGGATGTGGCGTCCAGTTTGCCCTCGGCCAGCAAGCGTTTCACAAAATCGATGGCGCGCATCTCGGCAATCAAGCCGGCGTTAAACGTGATCTCGTTCATGCGGTCCATGATCTCTGCACCCGTCGTAGGCAGCTTGTCGCGCTTGATCGGGTTGATCTGCACCAGCAGGATGTCGCGGCTTTGGCAGTTGTAGATCAATGGATGAATAGCGGGGTTGCCTGAGAAGCCGCCATCCCAAAAGTGGTCACCTTCAATCTCGACCGCCTGAAACATCATGGGCAGGCAGGCCGATGCCATGACAGCATCGGCTGTCAGGCGCTTGCCCGAGAACACCTCGGCCTTGCCCGTAGACACGCGGGTTGCCACAACAAACACCTTGAGCGTTTTGAGCTGGGACAGGTGCTCAAAGTCGACCTGCCGCTCCAAAAACTGGCGCAATGGGTTGATATCAAACGGATTGCTTTGGTAAGGTGACACCGTTTGTGACCAGAAACTGGTCATCGCACTGGCCCATGCAGCAGTCGCAGAGTTGTCGGCACTGCCCTGCCCAAACAGCACATCAAATGGCCCCCGCTGCGCCTCGGACAACGCACCCATGTCAACAATGCCGTTCCAGAACCTCGCCAGGGCTTCGCGCGCCGCTTCCCGGGGGTCAGACCGGGCATTTCCGTGGGCCTGGGCAAACCCGTGCCCCAGCGCCACCGCATTCATTGCCCCGGCGCTGGTGCCACTGATGCCTTCGATGGCGACACGGCCATCTTCAAGTAAAGCGTCCAGCACGCCCCAGGTGAAAGCACCGTGCGAACCACCCCCCTGAAGTGCCAGGTTGACACTGGGTAAACTACCCGCAGATTGCCGGCCAGGAATAGGCTTGTTGATTGTGTTCATATCCAGAGGTTAGCAAGAATTGCCGATAACCACCCATAGCGACGTCCAGCACCATTTTTGTCCCGCCAAAACCCAGTTACAAGCATGAAGAACATCTGGCATCCGCGACTTCACCTGTTCAGAAATTCGTCTCATCTGATGCGCTGCCTGGCAGGGCTGTTTTGCGGTGTGCTTTTAATGACGGCCTGCGCCCAGGACGCGACAAACGCACCGGTTATGGCGCTGCCGGGCAGTGGCAGCACGCATCAGGTGGGCACCGCCCCCACACAGGCTATTCGGGTCATCGTGCAATTCAAGCAGGTTGTGCCCTACAGCAGCAGCGCGTTCCTGATGGACATGAAGGTGCAAACCCAGGCCAATGTCAGCTACATTGCTGCGGTGTCCGGTGATACCCATGTCTACGGCATTCAGCCGCTGCCGGGACAAACCATCACCCAAGTGCTCCAGCGTCTGGGCAATATGCCCGTTGTGCGCCGGGTTGAGGTCGATCAGCAGATGAAATTCCAATAATCAAAATATGAAGTCCACCTTGAAACGCCTGTCAGCATTCACCATTCTCACGGTTCTTGCAACCGTGTCCATCATCGCCACCGCCCAGCTCACAACTCTGGGCGGCAAAAAGTCGACTGCACGAGCCCATGCGACCACCGGGCCCCTGGCTGGCGAAGCCCCTTTGAACCGGTTGATCATCAAATTCAAGGATCAGGCAACGGATAAAACCGGTGCGTTCAGCGCAAGCCTGGCTCAAGGGCATGTCAAGGCCTTGAGTGCCGGTGGTGCCATGCAATCCGCAAGCACCGGGCTTGTCGAACTGTCGTATCTCAAATCCATCACCCCGCAGTCCCATGTGGCCCTGACGACGCAAAAACTCGGCCGGGCCGAACTGTCTGCGCTGGCCAAACAGCTGGCACAAGACCCTCGGGTTGAATACGCCGAGATTGACGAGAAGGTTTATCCGTTGATGGTGCCAACCGACACCGACTTTGCGACCCAACAGTGGAATCTGAAAGCCCCCGGCGTCGCCGTGGGTGGAGCCAATCTGACGCCAGCGTGGGACCGGCAGACAGTTGGATTAGCCCCCATCAATGGGGTGGGCGTCGTGGTGGCCGTTCTGGACACCGGGTATCGCCCTCACGCTGATTTGGCCGCCAACATTTTGACGGGTTATGACTTTATCAGCGCGGACTCCGCCGGCGTATTCACGACCGCCCGTGATGGCGACGGACGTGACGCTGATGCGCAGGACCCCGGCGACTGGGTGGCAACGGCATCGACCAACTGCCCGGTCGCAGACTCCAGCTGGCACGGAACCCATGTGGCGGGAATCGTTGCGGCCGTCGGCAACAACGGCGCCGGTGTGATTGGTGTGGCCTACGGTGCAAAGATTTTGCCTGTGCGTGTATTGGGAGTTTGTGGCGGGTATACCTCCGATATCGCAGCAGGTATTCGCTGGGCAGCTGGTCTCGCCGTGAGTGGGGTCAGCAACAATCTCAACGTTGCCAAAGTCATCAACCTGAGTCTGGGCAGCAGCGGGATTTGCTCCAGCACCTTTCAAACTGCAATCACAGCGGCCCGTGCTGCGGGCAGCGTGATCGTGACAGCGACCGGCAACGACGGTGCCCTGTCCATCGGTCAACCAGCCAACTGCAATGGTGTTATTGCGGTCACTGCACACACGCGACTCGGTGACAACGCCGATTACGCCAATGTCGGCGCAGGAACCACCATCAGTGCACCGGGAGGTGGTTATGGGACCAATATTGCGGGTGATGGCAGCTCCATTTATTCAACTGCCAACGCCGGCCTTACAACACCCGCCTCTGACAACTACACCAGTGAGGCCGGCACCAGCTTTGCAGTTCCCCACGTGGCGGGCGTGGTTGCCCTGATGTTTCAGGCCAAACCGGGCATCACACCGGATGAAGTTCAGTCCCGCTTGGTCACCTCGGCGCGCGCACACCCTGCAGGGACTTATTGTGTTGGCATTGCGGCATGCGGCGCGGGTCTGCTGGATGCGGATGCTGCCGTGGCGCTCACGCTGGATGCAACAGTCCCCATCACCACAGCGTCAACCGCGCCAGCGAATCCAGTCCTACGGGGCGCTACGGTGAGCCTGACCGGTGTTGCCACACCGGGGGCCAGTGCTATTTCGTCCGTGGTCTGGACTCAACTTTCCGGACCTGCCGTCACCATCACCAACGCCGCTACAAGCAATGCGTCTTTTGTGGCTTCGTCTGGTGCAGCCAGTTATGTGTTCCGTTTCAGGGCAACAGATGGCCTCGGGCACACCTCAGACAGTTGGGTCAGCGTTCTGACCAGCAATACAGCCCCGGTGCTGAACACCATTTCAGCCCAAACCGTGGTGGTTGGTCATAGTTTGAACTTCACTGTCAGTGCCACGGATACCGATGGGGATGTGGTGACCTATTCAGCCAGTGGTCTCCCGTCCGGTGCAACCTTCAACACCGTTACTGGCGCATTCAGCTGGAGCAACGCACAACCGGCTGGCAGCTACAGTTTTTTCATAGCCCCCTCCGATGGAGCGGCCTATGGTGCGGCTCAAACGGTCACTGTGACGGTTACCGCCGCCGCAGTCGCAGTCGCAACATCATCGGGTGGCGGCGCCGCCGACTGGACTGATTTGCTGGCCGTTTTGCTACTGGCCTTTATGGCTCTGGCCTTTCGCCGACGCACCCCTGCGCCACGCTGACACCAGAACCACCGCGATGAGGCCACCCGCTGCACCCGCCTCATGCGCCGGGTAATAGGTCGAGAAACCCAGCCAGCCAGGCATTGCAGGGGTTCCCGGCCTGTGCTGGACCACCAGCTTGACGATCAGGCCCAGCAAGACAATCAACGCCAGCACACGCGCTGCTTGCGAACTGTGCGCCACCAACAGGCTGGTTTGGGGCGTGGCAACCTGGCCCGGCTTGCCCAACACCATGTGAATGGCATTGCCCGCCAGAAACCCATGCAAAGCGCCTGACGCGCCAGCGTAATAATTGCAGTGGGTGTCCAGCGCAAGGACTGTCGCTACACCCAGGTAGCCACCCAGCAAGGCCACAAGCTGGGTTCGCGTATCAACAAACCCGTGAAACGCCACCAGCATCAAAACCATGCCCGTAGCATTCACAACCGCATGCAAGCCACTCAAATGCACCCATTGAGACGTGATGAGCTGCCACCAGGCGCCCGTCTCAAAAGCCGGGCGTGAAAACCGCCATGCGTCGGGAAGCTCGGGCTCGGACCACAGCGCCAAACCGAGCGTGAGGGCAACAAAGACCAGGGAAAAACGGACCGTACCTGTCAGATGCCGCAGCGCCAACATGTTGGTCTATGGAATCAGGTCAAGCGCCTGCATGTACGCCGGGTGCACCATCAGGGCGTCCCAGTCCGGCGCCGGCGTCACGGGCAGCAAGGCCAGCCGGCGCGCTTCGCTGGCGTCCATTGGCTGCCATTGACTCCTGATTTGCGCCTCCACCATGCCGTCCAGC
The DNA here is from genome assembly GCA_041192445.1 of Pseudomonadota bacterium. Taxonomy (GTDB): domain Bacteria; phylum Pseudomonadota; class Gammaproteobacteria; order Burkholderiales; family Burkholderiaceae_C; genus Egaibacter. The sequence continues at coordinate 69,740 of JBEEMW010000070.1, forward strand.
AACTCGTCTACGGCTTGGCCACCGTCCACAGACTGGTTACACAGCAGCACCATGTCGCAGCCCGCGTTGAGCGCCACCACAGCCGCCTGCGAGTAGCTGACTTGCTGCCCGTCGATCAGGCGGGCACCGGCCATGGACAAATCGTCGCTGAAAATCGCGCCACCGAATCCGAGCTGACCGCGCAGGATGTCGTTAAGCCATTTGGCAGAAAAACCTGCCGGGCGGGCATCGACTTTCGGGTAGATGACGTGGGCCGGCATCACGCTGGACAGCGTGGTGCTCAACCAGCCGTAGGCTGCAGCGTCATCCGCCAGAATGGCTTTGAGGCTGCGTTTGTCAACCGGGATATCGGTGTGGGAGTCGGCTTTGACAAAGCCGTGGCCGGGGAAATGTTTGCCGCAGTTGGCCATGCCGCTGATGTGCAGGCCGTGCATCAGGCTTTTGGCCAGCAGGCTGACGACACGCGGATCGCGTCCAAAGGAGCGGTCTCCAATCACACTGCTTGCACCAAAGTCCAGGTCCAGCACGGGTGTGAAGCTTAAGTCCACGCCACAGGCACGCAGCTCGGAACCCAGAATGTAGCCGCAGGCGGTTGCCGCGTTGGTGGCGGCCATGGCCGATGCGCCCGGCCTCCCCGGCTTGTGGCCGGGCCTCTCGTCCATCCACATCTCGCCCAGCGCCCGCATCGGCGGCAAATGGGTGAAACCATCGGTCTTGAAACGCTGGACGCGCCCGCCTTCGTGGTCGACACAGATCAGCAGGTCTTGACGCACTGTCTTGATGTCGCGGCACAGGCGGGCGAGTTGCTCGCGACTGCTCCAGTTGCGGGCAAACAGGATGATGCCACCCACCAGGGGGTGCTGGAGACGCTGGCGGTCTTTGGGCGTGAGGTTCAGGCCTGCAACGTCGATGATCAAGGGGGCGTGTTGGGTCATATGGATGCTACAAAATAAATAGCTGCTCACGCATATTCTACGGGGGCTAAGGGCCAATTTTCTCTACGACGCAGAAGCTGGCAGCGTAATCGGTCTCATCGGTCACACTCACGTGGGCGGTGAGGCCCCGGGCTTCGAACCAGTCTTTCAGGCCCCCATGCAGCACGATGCAGGGCTTGCCGGCGTTGGGGTGGTCTTGCGGCAGTTTGGCGATTTCACACAGGCGCCAGGTCATCGGCATACGCATGCCCAGGCCGATGGCTTTGCTGAACGCCTCCTTGGCACTGAAGCGGGTGGCCAGGTAGCGCACCCCGCGCTCCGGCCAGCGTGCGCTTCGGGCTTTCCAGGTGGTGAACTCGGCATCACTTAGCACTTTTTGTGCAAAACGGTCGCCATGGCGCTCCAGGCTGGCGCGGATTCGGCGAACGTCGCAGATGTCGGTGCCGATGCCGTAAATCATGAAGCAATCCCACTCACCTGCCGGCCTCTTCAATGCAGCGCAGATAGCTGTGGATGGTGTTGGTGTAGCCCATTTCCAGGGCATCCGCGATCAGGGCGTGCCCGATCGACACCTCGCGTACATCCGGCACCTGCTTCAGGAAGGTGGTGAGGTTGTCCCGGTTCAGGTCGTGGCCCGCGTTCACGCCCAGGCCCGCCTCCAGCGCAGCCTGGGCCGCCTGCGCAAAACGCGCCAGCTGGTCCGCCTGTTGCGCGCCGCCCCAGGCCGCCGCATAGGGCTCGGTGTACAGCTCAACCCGGTCCGCACCCACCGCCCTGGCGGCGGCCATGGCCCGGGGGTCTGCGTCCATGAACAGGCTGACACGCACGCCCAGGCTTCGGGCCTCGGCAATCAGGGGGGCCAGTCGAACGGCGTCCTGGGGTAAATCCCAGCCATGGTCGCTGGTGAATTGCCCCTCCGAGTCAGGTACAAAGGTGCATTGATGGGGACGCACCTGGCGCACAAAATCCATCAAATTCTGGAACGGATTGCCTTCGATGTTGAATTCACGGTCAGGCCAGGCCTTCATCAAGGCCGCCAAATCATGCACATCGGTCGACCGGATATGGCGCTCATCAGGGCGGGGGTGCACCGTGATGCCGTGGGCCCCGGCCTGCAGGCACAGGGTAGCGGCGCGGGTGACGCCGGGAATACCCAGATGCCGCGTGTTGCGTACCAGCGCGACCTTGTTGAGATTGACAGACAAGGCGGTTTGAAAAAACGTGGGGGTCATATCTCTATAACGATTGAAGATCGATCATCATTTGCCGTGTACGCAAGGTACCGACCCCACAATGGTAAGTCAACAGCGTGCGCAACTGGGGTTTGAGCTCGGCCATCACGGCGGCACAGGCACGCAAGGTGGCGGTAAACGGTGCGTCATCGCTCAGGCTCTGCTGCAGAGTAGTCCACTGGTCTCCGCTCAGGCTGGCACGGTCTCCCACATGGGTCTGGCGCAGGCCACCTTCCGGCACCAGGCTGTAGCGCGCCCCGCCTTCCAGCTGGGCCAGGGTCATGGTCTGGGCATCCAGCATGGGCAACAGGCCAATCTCGCGCAGCAGCAGCAACTCGAAGGTGCGCAGCGCCGCCTGCAGGGCCTCGCCATGCCCGGACGCGACCACCTGCACCACGTTGGCATAAATATCAAACAGACGCGGATGCGGGTCATCCCGGGCCAGCAGATGCAGGATCAACTCGTTGAGGTAATAACCCGACATCAGCGCATCACCCGTGGGCATGACGTGCCCGCCCATCCATTCCGCCCCTTTGAGTGTGCGGATTTCGGCGTCACCGCCAAACGACAGGTGCAGGGGCTGCAAGGGCAACAGGATGGGGCGGAAGCTGGAGCTGGGCCGCTTCACGCCCTTGGCCACCAGCGCAATACGGCCGTGATGGCGGGTAAAGACATCCAGAATCAGGCTGGACTCGCTCCAGTCATAGCGGTGAAGAACGTAGGCAGGTTCGTCAGATATACGCAGGGCGGCCATGGCTCAACACACCAGCGGCCTTGCCACCCTACCAGCGAACGCCGTAGAACCGGCTCTGCCGGGCTGCTGGCGTTGCCCCCTGCAAGGGGGAAAGCGGCTACGCGCAGCGAGCAAGCCGGGGGGAGTGCTCATTCGTACCCGAATGAGCGAACCCGGGCTTCATCATCCGCCCAACCCGAGCGCACCTTGACCCACATCTCGATGAACACTTTCGCGTCCAGGAGTTTCTCAAGCTCAACCCGCGTCTCGGTACCAATACGTTTGATGCGTTCGCCCTTGTCACCAATCACCATGGCTTTATGGGTGTCGCGCTCCACCACGATGGTGGCGGCGATCTTCAGCAGGCGCTTTTGTTTGCCACGTCCGGCCTCTTCCTCGAACTTGTCGATCACCACGGTGGAGGTGTAGGGCAGCTCGTCGCCTGTCAGGCGAAAGAGTTTTTCGCGCACCGTCTCGCTGGCCAGAAATTTCTCGCTGCGGTCGGTGAGTTCGTCTTCGGCATAACGCCAAGCTTGTTCGGGCAGGTATTTTTCGCAAATGCCCAGCAATCGTTCGATATCTTTGGCGTTCTTGGCCGACATCGGCACAAACTCGTTAAAGGCGTGGCGCTGGTGCATCTCTTGCAACCACGGTGCGATGTCGGCCCGGCGGTTGACCTGGTCAAGCTTGTTGGCCACCAACAGGGTGGGAATGTCTTTGCCCAACAGCGCCAGAACCTTGGCATCGGCCTGGTTGAACATGCCTGCTTCGACCACAAACAAAATCAGGTCCACGTCGCCGACAGCACCTTTCACGGTTTTATTCAAGGCGCGGTTCAAGGCGTTGTTGTGACGGGTCTGAAAGCCTGGTGTGTCGACGAACACAAATTGTGTCGCCCCCAGCGTGTGCATGCCGGTGATGCGGTGGCGCGTGGTTTGGGCCTTGCGTGAGGTGATGCTGATCTTTTGGCCCACCAGCGCGTTGAGCAAAGTCGATTTGCCAACGTTGGGTTTACCCACGATGGCAATCAGGCCACAGCGCTGCCCTTCCACGGGCACGCCCGCAGGTGCAGCAACACGCGACTCCCTGAGCAGGCCCTTGAGCATGCCTTCAAGGTCATTTTGGCCTTCAGCCCCCGTAGCGTCTGCATCAGCAGCTATGGTTTTAGTAGCGTTCATCATTTTGCCTTTGCTTTCAGGGTCTGCAACATCGCAGCGGCGGCGGCCTGTTCACCGGCACGACGTGAACCCCCAATGCCACGCTCGACAAAGTTGAATTCAATAATTTCACATTCCACATCGAAGGTCTGTTTGTGCGCCACACCAAGCGTGCCGACCACACGGTACAGCGGCAGGGTCATCTTGCGCGCCTGCAACCATTCCTGCAACTCGGTTTTGGGGTCTTTACCGATCGCATCCATTTGCGGGTTGATTTCGACCGCCTTGAAAAGGCGATGAACCAAACCCTGAGCTGTCAAAAAACCGGCATCCAGATAAACCGCACCAATCACTGCTTCCAGCGCATCCGCCAAAATGGAGGGGCGCTTCTGCCCTCCCGAGCGCACTTCCCCCTCACCCAGGCGAATCACGTCGGGCAGACCCAGACTGACTGACAACTGGTGCAAGGTATCCTGCTTGACGAGGTTGGCGCGCACGCGGGAGAGATCGCCTTCTGGCAGATCGCCCAAACGCTGGTACAGCAGATCAGCAACGGCAAGACCTAAAACAGAATCACCGAGAAACTCAAGCCGCTCGTTGTGGTCAGCGGAAAAGCTGCGGTGTGTGAGAGCCTGACTCAGGAGGGAGACGTTGGCGAATTCGTGCTGCAACCGTTGTTGCAGCCCAACCAGCCCATCACTCACGCCCCACAGCCTTTATGTCGACGGGTCATTTGGATCGCCCATCGTATTTGAGTGTCAGAAAACCGGGGCCTGCCAGGTGAATTTCCCGCTGATAGGCGAATTTGACGACGATCTTGTCGCCCTCTTTGGTCACTTCGAGGTCTTTACCCGAGATCGAACTGATATTGTCGATTGCCCCGGCCCGGTCAAAAATGGCGCGCACGTCAGCCACGGTGGTTCCGGCGCTCGCTTTGTTGGCGGCTTTCTTGATGGCCTCAAATTCAATGTAGGTTGGAACAATTTGCGCCCCGACCACACCACAAACGGCCAAAATGCCGCCCACAAACAACAGGCCCAAAAATGACATGCCGCCTTGCCTGGATTTGAGTTGAATCTTCATGTATTTCCCCTTGACCACTGAACCAGTTTCAATTGAACGAACCAATGCGTTTGAGGTTGCCAAAATTCATCCAGACAAAAAACGCCTTGCCGACGATGTTTTTATCGGGAACAAAGCCCCAATAACGCGAATCCAGCGAATTATCGCGGTTATCGCCCATCATGAAATAGTGACCTTCTGGCACCTTGCAGACAACACCTTCGACGCTGTACTGGCAGTTTTGACGGTTCGGGAATTCTTCAACACCCGGAACAAACGCCGGGCGATCATCGTCATTGAGCAAACGATGCGGCTTGTCGCCCAGAGACTCTTCAAACTGCTTGAAGTAACGCATGGCATCGCCATCAAAAAACTCGGGCACGGCGACAGTGCTGACAGCTTTCCCGTTAATGGTGAGGCGTTTGTTGAGGTATGCGACTTCATCACCCGGTATGCCAACAACCCGTTTGATGTAATCCAGGCTGGGTTTGGGTGGGTAACGGAACACCATCACATCACCACGCTGCGGTTTGCTGCCTTCGGTGATTTTGGCATTGATGACGGGCAAACGAACGCCGTAATGGAATTTGTTCACCAGAATCAGGTCCCCCACCAGCAAGGTGGGGATCATCGAGCCCGATGGAATCTTGAAGGGCTCAAACAGGAACGAGCGGAGCAGAAAAACAGCAATGATGACGGGGAACAAACCGGCTGTCCAATCCAGCCACCAGGGCTGGGCCAGCAGGTGATTTTTGGCCTCCGTCATGTTGTCATCGACCTGGTTGATACCCATTTTGCCCAGGTCCTCACGGCGCCTGGCGGATTCAACCTCCAGCACCACAGCGGCCTGCTGGCGTTTTGGCAAAAAGTAAAACCGCTCAGCCAGCCAGTACACGCCGGTGACAACCGTCGCCATGAACAAAAGCAGGGCAAAGTTGCCCTCAACAACACCAAAATACCAGGCGGCGGCGTATCCGACAAACGCCGAAAGAACAATGGAAGTCAGGAACTGCATCAGCCGTCCACCTGCAAAATGGCCAAAAAGGCTTCTTGGGGAACCTCAACCGAACCAATCTGCTTCATGCGTTTCTTGCCTTCTTTTTGTTTGTCCAGGAGCTTGCGTTTGCGTGAAATATCACCGCCATAACACTTGGCGATCACGTTCTTGCGCAGCGCCTTGATTGTCTCACGGGCAATGATATTGGCCCCGATGGCAGCCTGGATGGCCACGTCATACATCTGGCGCGAAATGACCTCGCGCATTTTGGCGACCACAGCTCGCCCACGGAACTGCGATTGCGACCGGTGCACGATGATCGACAGCGCATCCACCTTGTCACCATTGAGAAGGATGTCGACCTTCACCACGTCGGCAGTACGGTACTCCTTGAACTCGTAATCCATAGACGCGTAGCCGCGTGACACCGACTTGAGCTTGTCAAAGAAGTCCAGCACGATTTCGGCCAGCGGAATTTCGTAGGTGAGCATCACCTGGCGACCGTGGTACGCCATGTTCATCTGCACGCCACGTTTCTGGTTGGCCAGCGTCATGACCGAGCCCACATACTCCTGCGGCATATAGAGGTGCACCGTGACGATGGGCTCGCGAATCTCGTCCAGTCGCCCCTGATCGGGCATCTTGGACGGGTTCTCGACCATCTTCACCTCACCGTCAACCCCCACCACCTGATACACCACACTGGGTGCGGTGGTGATGAGGTCCTGGTCAAATTCGCGCTCCAGGCGCTCCTGCACGATCTCCATGTGCAGCAGCCCCAGAAAACCGCAGCGAAAACCAAATCCCAGCGCCTGACTCACTTCAGGTTCGTAGTGCAGCGAGGAGTCGTTGAGCTTGAGTTTTTCCAGGCTGTCACGCAAGCCCTCATATTGATTGGCTTCCGTTGGATACAAGCCGGCAAACACCTGAGGCTGGATTTCCTTGAAGCCGGGCAACGCTTCAGTGGCAGTGAAGGCTGCGCCGCCGGTACCGGGCTTGATCAGGGTGATGGTGTCGCCCACCTTGGCCGCCTGCAATTCGCGGATACCCGCAATGATGTAACCCACCTCACCCGCTTCGAGAGACTGCCGCGCCTCATTGGCAGGTGTGAACACACCCAGCGAATCGGCGTTGTACATCGCGCCTGACGCCATCATTTTGAACCGCTCGCCTTTGCCCAGACGGCCGTCAACCACACGCACCAGCATGACAACACCGACATAGGTGTCAAACCAGCTGTCAACAATCATGGCCCGCAACGGGCCATCGGGGTTACCTTTGGGCGGAGGAATCCGGGCGACGACGGCTTCGAGAATGTCGTCCACACCCATGCCCGTTTTGGCCGAGCACGGAATCGCGTTCGTCGCGTCGATCCCGATGACATCTTCAATTTCGGATTTCGCGTTCTCTGGATCTGCATTTGGCAAATCCATCTTGTTGAGCACCGGTACCACTTCCACACCCAACTCAAGGGCGGTGTAGCAATTGGCAACGGTCTGCGCTTCAACACCCTGACTTGCATCGACAACCAGCAACGCGCCTTCGCATGCAGACAGCGAGCGGGACACTTCGTAAGAGAAGTCAACGTGTCCAGGTGTGTCGATCAAATTGAGGTTGTAAACCTGCCCGTCAAGCGCTTTGTATTTGAGTGCAGCGGTCTGCGCCTTGATGGTTATCCCACGCTCTTTCTCGATGTCCATCGAGTCCAGAACCTGCGCCTCCATCTCACGATCGGCGAGCCCGCCGCATCGCTGGATCAATCGATCTGCCAATGTTGATTTGCCGTGATCAATGTGCGCAATGATCGAAAAATTTCTGATGTGATTCATCAACGAGAACGCTTAAGTGATTGAATTAAAACGAACAGACAAGAAAAAAGGGCGCGTCGTGTTACGACGCGCCCTGAACCAACAATCTTTGGCAACTGCGAAGGTTGGAACTTCATTGTAGGGAAAAAGTGGTGGGTGTGCAGTCCCGGAAATCCCGAAACAGGGAAGTTGCGATAGAGCAACAGGTTTTTTATGCACAGGTTATTCACAAAAATTAAAAGCGACTACTTGGACAAGTTGTGGGTGATCTGTGGAGCACTGATGAAGTGACTCGATTCATCCCATATGGTGGATTCTGGGGTTTTTGTTATGCCCATAAAACCCGATGATTTGCCTCTATTCTAACCAAAATCACAATTTGGATTTTTTTAAGTTAGTGATTGCCCACGTCATTTTAAGAAAAATGGCATCTCAAAAAAATAAAAAAAAATGTTTTCAAGCCATTTCAATGGCAAAAAAGCCCCAAACCCTGGTCAGGGTCGGGGGCTTTTACAGACGCGTCCGATCAACGCGCAGGGCGGATTAACGCGTACTGAGCCCACTCGCCACGACGAAAGAGCACGTTCACAGGCTTGCTTTTGTCAATCTTGGCGACAGCGGTTTCGAATTCTTTCACGTTGACCACTTCCATATTGGCGACAGCGACGATCACATCACCTTCACGCACGCCGGCGCGAAAAGCGCCTTCGGTTGAGGCCTCAACCTTGACGCCGCCCTTGATCTTGAGCTCTTTTTTCTGGGCGTCAAGGATCTCGCTGACAGTCAGGCCAAGCACTTGCGCGGCCGGAGAAGCCTTTGGTTTTTCTTCGCGCTCAACTACTTTCTTGACCGGCTTTTCAGGTTCAATCTCGGCAATGGTCACGGTCAGGTCTTTGGCGCTGCCACGGTGGAACACCGTCAAGCTGCTTTTGGTTCCGGGCTTGGTACTGCCCACCAGGCGCGGCAAGTCACTCGATTTCTCAATCAGCTTGCCGTCAAATTTGGTAATGATGTCGCCCGCCTCCACACCGGCCTTCTCGGCGGGAGATCCGGCTTCGACACCGCGAACCAACGCACCCAGCGGCTTGCCCAGACCAATCGACTCAGCGACCTCTTTGGTGACCTGGTCAATCTGCACACCGATTCGACCGCGTGAAACACGCCCCGATGCCCGCAGCTGATCGCTCACGCGAACCGCCTCGTCCATGGGAATGGAGAATGAAATGCCCATGAAACCACCCGAGCGGGAATAGATCTGGCTATTGATGCCCACGACCTCACCCCGCATATTGATCAGGGGACCACCCGAATTTCCGGGGTTGATGGCAACGTCCGTCTGGATAAAGGGCAAATAGTCACCCGTATCGCGCTGCTTGGCACTCACGATGCCAGCGGTCACGGTGTTTTCCAGACCGAAAGGCGAACCAATGGCCATCACCCATTCACCTACCTTGAGGCGGCTCACATCGCCTACTTTCACCGCAGGCAGGCCAGTAGCCTCAATTTTGACGACAGCAACGTCGCTGCGCTTGTCGGCACCAATAATCCGGGCCTTGAACTCACGTTTGTCGGTCAATGTGACCAGCACCTCATCGGCACCTTCCACAACGTGCGCATTCGTCATGATGAAACCATCCGATGTCAGCACAAAACCGGAACCCACACCCCGGGGCTGCTGGTCTTCCTCCTGGGGTTGCGCGCGATTGCCGCGAGGAGCCTGTCGCGGGGTGTTGGGCGAATTAGGTATGGGCACACCAAAACGACGGAAAAACTCAAGCATTTCCTCGTCACCTGGATTGGCCGCGGCTGGTGTACGGGCCACTACCTTCTCCAGCGTGCGGATATTCACCACCGAGGGGCCAACCAGTTCGACCAAATCGGTGAAGTCGGGCAAGGTTCGGGTCTGTGCCAAAGCAGGCACAACCGGAACCAGCGTAGCCGTCGTGACCACTGCCAGCACCCCAACCGACACAACAGATCGCAGCTTTTTCCAATCGACTTGCAACATCATCGACCTTTCAATTTAAAAAATTCACTCGGAACTGACGCAACGCAACAGAGCCATGTCACGCTGACACATCACGGATACAACGCTAATTGGGGGGTGTTTTTTTGCGCTCAAGCCCTTGCGCAAAAGCAGTCAGCGTCTGGGCTGGCGCCTCGCCCACCACAGTCACCCACCAGTCACCGACACGCCGGGCAAAAGTCTGTGTTGCGCCCAGGGTCATGAGACCCTCCTGAAGGTGCCGGTGCGAGTCAAATACCTCAACAAACAGGGAGATTGATGCCAATCCATCAGAAAAAACCCACTGCATCGTGTTCTTTGGGGTGCTGCCTTCTGACGCCACAGCCGGCCGTTTGTAGCAGCTCATGGCCTTGAATCCGGCCACCGGATTCTTGAGTACCCAGCCCTGCGCGACCGCAGTCGTCTTCACCAGCTCAGGTTTTTCAACCTTGTAACCATCGGTGTTGCCCATCATCTGGCTGAGCTTGCTCATGCTGACCGGCGCATCAAGCTGCAGCTCTGAAAAAGCAGACTGCTCGAGCACACGTCCTTCGGTGTCAAGCGTCTGCAGCTTCACCACCAGGCCGCTCTTTTTTTCGGTCCAGACACGGTAGCCATAGCGAAGTTTGTCTTTGGGCTGCAGCTCAACCACATCCGCATCAAAACCCGCCACACGATCCTGCCCTGAGGGTTGGGCAGCATAAAACTGGGCAATCGACGAGTCAGTGGATTTCAGCAAGTCAGGAAAAAGCCCCAGCGATTCACGCTGTTCCGCTACCGCCTGCTTGCTGCCCGGCAAAAACGTGATGACCTGGTCATCGTGCCGGAAGGTTGAGCGTGGCGCACCACTGAGCGATTCCACGCGCTCCATCTGATGCTCACCATCACACACATGCCAGATCTTCGCACTGGACATGTTGCTGCCGGACGAAACGACAAAGATGCCGATATACGCACGGCGACGGGATGCTTCGTGCATGCGCATCAACCAGTCCGTCACACCCCGGCCGGCTTGTTGGGCTTCATTTTGGGCGACTACACCAGGGGCACCCCCTGCAACGGGTGCAGGGGTTTGTGCAACCACACAAGAAGCGCCAGCCAGAGCCACCAGAGACAGCATCACACAACCCCAGCCGCGTGCCCGAGCTTTGACTATTTTCAGAAACTGCATGACGGGCCTGATCCAGCCGCGCTAGCGGTTGGGCACCTCAAACGTGGCATTGCGTAAAAACCCCGCCGGCATCTGCAAGGCCGACGTGCCGCCAAACTGCTTGTGCGCCGCCAGCAACTCGTCCAGGCGCGGGTCACGAATCATGACCGGCGGCTGCCCTGCCACCACGGCGACAGACTCGGTGGCCATCCCTGCCCCCGCGAGAGTCGTACCGGGCGAAACGGTGCCGGGGCCATTCACAACACCCCAGCCCAGCACCGCCACGGCTGTGACTGACGCCAGTCCGGCCACCAGCTGCCATCGAAAGCGGGAGGCATTGGCACCCTCTTGTTTGATGCCATTCAGGTCATTAACCCTCGTATTCATTGCGCTAACAGCTATTAATACAGGAGCATCTACCGTTTGCAGGGGGATGGCCTCGCGTTGCAGGCGTTGCTGCAGACGTGCCACAAAATCCAGATCACCGGCGCTGCCCAAGGCATCCCCGGATCGGAGTACGTCGCCGACCACGTGGTAGGCGTGCCAAGTGGCCCGGGCATCGACATCCATACTGACTGTTTCAGCCACTACGGCGAATTCATTCCCGCGCAACTGCCCATCGGCCAGGGCCGACACCATTTCGCGGATTTTCAAAGTGTCTTGCATCATCATTCACTACCTCGTGGGGGCTAAACCTGCCAGAACTACCAACGTTTGCCAGACTGGTTGTCCAGCAGGGGTTTGACCTTCTCGGAAATCGCTTCACGCGCACGGAAGATGCGCGACCGAACTGTTCCAATCGGACAGTTCATCACAACAGATATTTCTTCATAACTCAGGCCTTCAATTTCCCGCAACGTTACCGCTTGTCGCAAATCGGCCGGCAGAGCATCCATTGCAGCATTGACCACAGCCGCAATTTCCTTGGCGGCCAGTACCGATTCAGGTGTTTCTTCAGAGGTTGGTTCATTTCCACGCCAGGAAGTTTCATCGTCATCGTCGCCTGCGCGCAAAGAACCCTCAGAAACCGTCGGATCCCGTTTGAGTTCCAGTAGGAACTTTTTTGCCGTGTTCACCGCAATACGGTAAAGCCAGGTGTAGAACTGGGCGTCCCCGCGAAACTGGTGCAGGGCACGATACGCCCGGATGAAGGTTTCCTGGGCGATGTCCTCGACCAGGTCGACATCGCGCACCATGCGCCCGATCAGCCGCTGGATTCGGCGCTGGTACTTGATCACAAGCAGTTCAAACGCCCGCTGGTCACCCGCGACTGTCCTTTCGACCAGCATCAGGTCACTGTCTGTTGCAACGGGTGGCAGGGTGTCGGTCACGGGGTCTGACGCGCCTGAACGCGGGGATGGGCAAACACCGCCCGGCGCAAGGCCATCCAGTTGGACGGATCCGTGCGCTGCGCCAGCCATAACCAGCGCCGACGGCCCTGCTCGCAGGTGTGCAGCAGCAAGACAAGGCGCTGGAAGTCAAGGTGAACGGAGATAGTTCCGGCTTGCGTCAAATGGTGGTTCGCCTGCCATAACCACGAGGGTCCGGTTTGCCCTGATTGCAAATTCCGGGTGTTCCACTGCAAGATGCCAGTGGGCGTGCGCCACCAGGCCCACCCAGCCACAGTGCCAGACAACAATAGCACCAGCATCGTCAACCACTGGCGCCACTGCAGGTGTTCAACCTGGAAAACCCAGGTGACCCAAAGCGCCGCAGCGGCCAGCCAGAGCAGCACCGTCATCAACCCCTGAAATCGTGATCGACCTGCGTGATAGCTGACCGACGGGGCGCTATACATGGCAGGCGCCTGTATGACGGGAATCAGACCCGTTTGAAAACGAGTGTTCCGTTTGTCCCGCCAAAGCCAAAGTTGTTTTTAACTGCCACATCAATCTTCATGTCGCGCGCAGTATTGGCGCAGTAGTCCAGATCACACTCCGGATCCTGATTGAAGATATTGATGGTGGGAGGAACTTTTTGGTGGTGCAAGGCCAGCACGGTGAACACCGACTCAATGCCCCCTGCGCCGCCCAGCAAGTGGCCTGTCATCGACTTCGTGGAGCTCACCACCATATTCCTGGCGTGATCCCCAAAGGCGCCCTTGATGGCATTGGTCTCGTTGGTATCGCCCAGCGGCGTGGAGGTGCCGTGTGCATTCAGGTAGTTGACCGCATCGGCGTTGACACCGGCGTTGCGCAATGCAGACTGCATCGCGCGGCGTGGGCCATCCATGCTCGGGGCTGTCATGTGCCCGGCGTCGGCACTCATGCCAAATCCGGCCAGCTCGGCATAGATTTTTGCACCGCGGGCCCTGGCGTGTTCGTATTCCTCCAGCACCATCATGCCGGCACCTTCGCCAAGCACGAAGCCGTCACGATCCTTGTCCCACGGACGGCTGGCTGTTTTGGGATCGTCATTGCGGGTCGACAACGCACGCATGGCGGCAAATCCACCCACACCGAGGGGTGACACGGTTGCTTCAGCACCGCCTGCCACCATCACGTCGGCATCGCCATATTCAATCATGCGACCGGCGTCCCCAATGCAATGCAAACCCGTTGTGCATGCCGTGGCTATCGCAATATTGGGGCCTTTGAAACCGAATTTCATGGAAACGTGCCCGGCGATCATGTTGACGATCGAACCTGGCACAAAAAACGGGGTAATGCGCCGCGGGCCCCGGCTTGTCAGCTCGGCATGCGTGTTTTCGATCAGCGGCAGGCCACCAATACCCGAACCAATGACACAACCGATGCGGACCGCGTCTTCCTCGCTCAAGGCATCGCCCGTAGGCAGGCCGGAATCCACCACCGCCTGGCAGGCCGCTGCCAGACCCAGATGAATGAAGCGGTCCATGTGACGCGCTTCCTTCTCGGCAATGTAGTCGGCAATGTTGAAGCCCTTCACCTCACCCGCGAATCGGCAGGCAAAGTTGCTCGCATCAAAACCGGTGATGAAGTCGATACCTGACTGCCCGGCCAGCAATTGCGCCCAGGAATCATCTACCGTGTTTCCAACGGGGCTGATGCAACCCAAACCTGTAACGACAACGCGACGACGGGACATAGATAGGGATGTGTGCGAATGTTTTAGGATCCAGCGCCTGCGGCATGACCCACAGGCGCGCTGCCGCAATCAGGCGTTTGGCGCTCAGGCCTTTTTGTGCGTGCTGGCGTAATCGACTGCGTTTTGCACAGTCGTGATTTTTTCGGCATCTTCATCGGGAATCTCGATTCCAAACTCATCTTCCAGAGCCATGACCAGCTCAACGGTGTCCAGTGAGTCGGCACCCAGGTCGGCAACGAATGCCTTTGCGTTGGTGACTTGTGATTCTTCAACACCGAGTTGTTCGGCAATGATTTTCTTAACGCGTGCTTCGATATCGCTCATGGGGTCCCTCAAAGGGTTGTAAATGAATCCGTGATTTTAGCTGGCTAAAAGGGAGTTTCCCCAAAAGATCAACCACCGGACGGACAAACCGGTTTGTACTTGCGGCCCGTCCTTACATGTACATGCCGCCGTTAACGTGCAGTTCCTGCCCGGTCACGTAAGCGGCTTGTGGCGACGCCAGAAAGGCTACTGCATGCGCGATGTCCGCCGGCTTTCCCAGATGGCCCAGCGGAATTTGACCCAGCAAAGCTTTTTGCTGATCCTGGGACAGGCTATTGGTCATGTCGGTTTCGATAAACCCGGGGGCGATGCAGTTCACCGTGATATTACGCGAGCCCAGTTCCCGGGCCAGCGCGCGGGTCATGCCCGCCACACCCGCCTTGGAGGCGGCGTAGTTAACCTGCCCCGGGTTGCCCGACGCGCCCACCACCGAGGTGATGTTGATAATGCGGCCATACCGCTGCTTCATCATCGTGCGCATGACAGCACGGCTCATGCGGAACACCGCCTTCAAATTGGTGTCCAGGACCGCGTCCCAATCATCGTCCTTCATCCGCATGGCCAGGTTGTCGCGCGTGATGCCGGCGTTATTGACCAGTACGTGCAGGCCTCCACGCTCCTTGACGAGGGTGTCAATCAAGGCCTCTGCGGCGGCGGCATCGGTCACATTCAGGTTTTTGCCACTGCAAAACGGGAACTCAGCCAGTGCAGCACTGATTTTTGTCGCTCCTTCGTCCGTTGTGGCTGTACCAATGACGGTCAGGCCTTTTCGTGCCAGTTCCAGTGCGATGGCGGCACCAATACCCCGTGACGCACCGGTCACCAGAGCAACTTGGCCTTCAAATTTCGTGTCGCTCATGACAATGCTCCTTTCACCTCAGCCAGACTGGCTGGATCAAACAGTGCGACACCGGTCATCTCGGCATCAATGCGTTTGACCATGCCGCAGAGCACTTTACCGGGGCCACACTCCACCACCGTGGACAGCCCACGCGCTTTGATGGCCTGCACACACTCGACCCAGCGAACCGGACCAAAAGCCTGGCGCACCAGCGCGTCACGGATTCGTTCGACACTGGTCTCGACCGCCACATCAATATTGTTGATGAGGGCGATCCGGGGGACAGCCAGCGCGACCGAGGCGAGCTTTTCCTTCAGTTTTTCTGCGGCAGGCTTCATCAGACTGGAATGAAATGGCGCGGACACCGGCAGGGGCAAGGCGCGCTTGGCGCCATTGGCCTTCAATAATTCACAGGCTTTTTCTACCGCCAGCTTGCTGCCCGCAATCACCGTCTGTGACGCATCGTTGAAGTTGACCGCCTCCACCACTTCATCCGCAAACTCAGAGCCAGAAACCCTCATAGCCCCCGTCACCTCTGCGCAACCTGCTATGACTTTGGAAGCATCCATACCCAGAATGGCAGCCATTGCACCCACACCCACCGGCACCGCTTCCTGCATCGCCTGTGCCCTGAACCGCACCAGCGGCGTGGCCTGCGCCAGCGTCAGGACGCCCGCCGCCACCAGTGCAGAATACTCGCCCAGGGAATGCCCGGCAACCGCTTGTGGCACCAACCCGGTCTCAGCCATCCAGACGCGATAGGCGGCCACGGCGGCCACCAGCATCACGGGCTGGGTGTTGGTGGTGAGCGCCAGCGCTTCTTTCGGGCCCTCGTGAATCAGTTTGCCGATATCCTCGCCCAGCGCATCCGATGCCTCCTGGAGAGTCTGGCCGACGACGGGATGGCCACCCCACGCGTCGAGCATGCCGACAGACTGGGAACCCTGACCGGGAAAAACAAAAGCAAAAGGTTTCATGGTGTATTGGGCTACAAATTAAGCAGCACGGCGCCCCAGGTGAAGCCGCCACCCACGCCTTCAAGCATGAGGAGTTCACCCGGTTTGACACGGCCACTGCGCACAGCCGTGTCCAGCGCCAGGGGAATCGAGGCAGCCGAGGTATTGCCGTGCTGGTCTACCGTCACAACAACCTTGTCCATCGGGAGTTTGAGTTTCTTTGCCGTGCTTTGCATGATGCGGATGTTGGCCTGATGGGGAATCAGCCAATCGATATCGGCTTCGGTTTTACCCGCCTTGCCCAATACCGCACGCGCTGCCTGCTCCAGCACCCCGACGGCCAGCTTGAACACCGCCTGGCCATCCATCTTGAGTAGCGGAACACCCAGAATTTGCCCGCCCGAGACATGGCCCGGCACACACAAAATACCCATGTGTTTGCCATCCGCATGCAAGTCACAGGCCAAAATGCCCGGGGTATCGGATGCCTCCAGCACCACGGCGCCCGCACCGTCACCAAACAGCACACAAGTGGTTCGATCCGTGAAATCCAGAATGCGGGAAAAAATTTCGGCACCGATCACCAGCGCCTTGTTGGCAGTGCCCGTCTGGATCATGGCGTCGGCAACGCTCAGCGCATAGACGAAACCGCTACACACGGCTTGCACATCAAATGCCGCACCACCCGGGGCCCCCAGCTTGTTCTGCACAATGCAGGCGGTGGACGGAAACACCATGTCAGGCGTGGACGTCGCAACAATAATCAAATCGATGTCTTTGGCCTCAAGGCCGGCAGCCTGCAAGGCGTTTTGAGCGGCCGCTGTCGCCAGGTCACTGCAAACAACGCCCGTGGCAGCAAAATGACGGGCCCGAATGCCGGTGCGCTCGACAATCCAGTCATCCGAGGTCTCGACGCCAGCAACAGCCAACTCAGCGACGAGGTCGGCATTTGTCAGGCGACGGGGCGGCAAATAACTGCCAGTTCCAGTAATGCGGGAATATCGTCTCATTTATAACGCCGAAGCCGGGGCATCCAGTGGTGAAGTGCCCAAGGTACCCATTAAAAGCGGTGCAGCATGGGCAATTCGAACCTGAACCCGGTCAAGCAAGTTGTTGCGGGCTGCATCATACGCCCGGTTCAAGGCGTATTCAAAAGCCAATGCGTCCGCCGAGCCATGACTCTTGAAAACCAGACCACGCAAGCCGAGCAAGGCACCGCCGTTGTAGCGCCGGTGATCCATTCTGTTTTTAAGCGCTGTTATGACCGGATAGGCAATGATGGCTGCCATTTTTGTGAAAATGTTGCGGGAAAACTCCATCTTCAGAAAATTGACGATCATGGTCGCCAGGCCTTCACTGGTTTTGAGCGCCACATTTCCGACAAAGCCGTCACACACCACGATATCGACCGTTCCCTTGAAAATATCGTTGCCCTCAACATTGCCATAAAAGTTCAAATCTCCGGCTTTAGCGGCAGATCGCAGCAATTCACCTGTTTTTTTGATGATTTCATTGCCTTTTATAGCTTCTTCACCAATATTGAGTAGGCCGACGGAGGGGTTATCGTTGCCGTTTAAAACCGACACCAGCGCCGACCCCATCACCGCAAATTGAAACAAATGCTCGGGGGAGCAATCCACGTTGGCACCCATGTCCAGCACCGTGGTTGCCTGACCACGTGAATTGGGAATTTGCCCGGCGATGGCTGGCCGATCAATGCCGTCCATGGTTTTGAGCACGTAACGTGAGATTGCCATCAGGGCTGCGGTGTTTCCGGCAGATACGGCAGCCTGGGCCGCGCCATCCTTCACCTGTTGCACAGCCACCCGCATGGATGAATCTTTTTTGCGACGAAGTGCAACCTCCAGTGGATCATCCATCCCGACCACCTCACTGGCACCCACCGTTGTGGCTCGTTCATGCGAAAACGCCCGCAGGCGTTCAGGCAGGCCTACCAGAATCAGCCGGGCATCCGCATGCTGATTCAAAAACTGAAGACACCCGGGCAGCGTGATACCGGGCCCGTGGTCGCCCCCCATGCAGTCAACAGCAATGGTGATCATGGGCGACATTGAAGAGCAGACGCATCAAAACAAAGGCCCGGCGCCACACAGGGTGCAGCGTCGGGCCTTTGTTTTTTTGTTTCTATCAGGCTTCAGACTTGGTTTTGAGCACCTTGCGACCGCGGTAAAAACCGGTCGGGCTGATGTGGTGACGCAAGTGGGTCTCGCCCGTTGTGGACTCGACTGCGATGCCTGGAACGACCAAGGCATTGTGCGAACGGTGCATACCGCGCTTGGAAGGGGACTTTTTGTTTTGCTGGACGGCCATGATCCGCTCCTGGTCAATGCATTGCGAACACCGCAATGCGTGGTTATATGGATACGCGAGTAATTCGCTCGAAGCCTTAAATTATAGCCTAACTGGTTGATTTAACTCAATTTGCCGCTTTGCAACTTGGCCAGAACGGCAAAAGGATTGATTTTTTCGGTCGCGGCTACCTCAAAATCCGCGTCTGCCGCCTCAAGCCGGACCGGTGTTGGGCACGCCTCGTGGCGGGGAACCAAAGGCAAGGCCATCAATAATTCATCCTCTACCAGTGCCATCAGGTCAAATTCCTTGCTCAAAACCAGCACGTCCTCATCAGACTCCTCATCCTGGGTTTCGGCAGTCTTTTCATCTGCCACAAAACGAAAATACTGATCGACGGCCAAAGGAGACTCGACCGGGCTGAGGCAACGCTGGCAAATCAGGGGGACGTGGGCGTCGGCGACCAGATGCAACCAGACCTGTTCCTGATCAGGGCCACCCTGCCGGATCTCGCCCGTAGCCGTCCAGTTAACAGCCAAATCACCTCCAAGCCCTTGTGTTTCCTGCATAAGACGCTCATATTTCAATAGCGAATCATGCGCTGCGATTTCTCCACGGGACAGGGAAAAAGCCCGCAAATCGAGGTGATGGGCGTTAAATGGATGGCTCAGCGGATGGTTCATGCCAGCAGTGTAAGAGAATCAGGCCATGTCTCAACCTGTCAACCGTAAACTCATTTTGGGCTCCACGTCCCCCTATCGACGCGAGCTTCTGACCCGCTTACGGATTCCGTTCGAGGTGGTTTCGCCCGACGTCGATGAAACCGCTGGAGCGCGTGAGACCCCCCAACAACTGGCCTGCCGATTGGCGATGGCCAAGGCGCGTGCGGTGGGCGATCGCTATCCGGCAAGTGTGGTGATCGGGTCTGATCAGGTGGCCGATCTGCAAGGCGAAGCATTGGGCAAGCCCCACACCCACGAACGTGCAGTGGCTCAACTGCAGCGCATGCGCGGGAAAACCGTCATTTTCCAGACCGCTGTGGCGGTGGTGTGCAAGGACACCAAGTTCGCTCAAATGGATCTGGCACAAGTCAAAGTGGTTTTTCGTGATCTCAGCGATGCCGACATTGAAGCCTATCTGCAAGCCGAGACACCTT
Source organism: Pseudomonadota bacterium (assembly GCA_041192445.1). GTDB lineage: Bacteria > Pseudomonadota > Gammaproteobacteria > Burkholderiales > Burkholderiaceae_C > Egaibacter. The sequence goes on from JBEEMW010000070.1 coordinate 89,472, forward strand.
ACGACTGTGCCGGCAGTGCAAAAAGCGAGGGCCTGGGCATCAGCTTGCTGGATTCCATTGAGAACGACGACCCAACGGCTCTGGTGGGTCTGCCCCTGATCCGCACCTGCCGGATGCTGCGGGCCGCCGGCATGGTGCTGCTGGCATGAGCACGGCACCGCAAGCGCCGGATGAGCGCCGCGCCAGGTCGCACCAGGCCAACCCAGAGACAGGCATGGGGGTTCTGTACCTGGTTCCGGCCCCACTGGATTTTGGCTGCAACGCCCAGACCCCGCTGCCCGATGTGATGCCTGCGGGCACGATGCAGCTTGCCGCCCGGCTGGAACACTGGGTTTGCGAAAACGCCAAAACGGCCCGCGCCTATTTAAAGCGCATCAACGAGCTGTACCCGCTGACCACACCACTTCAGGCACTGCACCTGCAGGAGCTGCCCCGGGAGGTTCACAAAAAAGGTGACCACCACGGGGGTTTTGACGCGAAACACCTGCTTGTGGCCGCAACCCAGGGACATGACGTGGGCTTGCTCAGCGAGGCCGGCATGCCTGCGGTCGCAGACCCCGGTTCCTCCGTGGTCCGCGCTGCACACGACCTCGGCATTGAGGTCATTGCGCTGGTCGGTCCGGTGTCCCTGTTGCTGACTTTGGCGGCCAGTGGGCTCAATGGTCAGAATTTTGCTTTTGTGGGCTATTTGCCGCAAGACGGTGCAGAGCGGGTACAGCGAATTCGTGAACTCGAGTCACTGGCACTCAAGACTGGTCAGACCCAGCTGTTTATCGAAACGCCCTACCGCAACGCAGTACTGCTGCAGGCGTTGACGCAGACACTTCAATCCAACACCCGTCTGGCCGTCAGCAGCGGCCTGACACTGGCCAGCGCCCGCAACCGCAGCCAGCTGGTGAAACTCTGGCGTCAGCAGCCGGGTGGCCCGGATAACCAGACCCCGGCAGTATTTGCCATCGGGCGCTGACCCACCAGACGGGGGTTAAAGGCCATTTAACGTATCAATGGCATGGATTTCGCCGCCCGCACACTGCCCTCACCGATGGCAGCACCAAAACGTTTGACCAGGCGCTCGGCCACGTTGTCGCGCATGGTGTAGTCAACAATGTCTTCGGCCTTGACCACTTCGCGCGCAACGTAGTCGAGGTTTCCCAGCTCATCGGCCAGCCCCAATTCAATGGCTTGCTGGCCACTCCAGAACAAACCACTGAAGGTCTCGGGTGTTTCCTTCAATCGCTTGCCACGCCCGGCCTTCACGGCATCAATGAATTGTTTGTGGATTTCATTGAGCATGGTCTGGGCAAATGCCCGCTGGGTGTCGGTTTGCGGGCTGAACGGGTCCAGAAAACCCTTGTTCGCACCCGCTGTCATGAGGCGACGCTCTACCCCGAGCTTGTCCATCAGACCGGTAAAACCAAAACCATCCATCAGCACACCAATGCTGCCCACAATGCTGGCCTTGTCCACGTAGATCTTGTCGGCGGCAACGGCGATGTAATAGGCCGCTGAGGCACACGATTCCTCTACCACGGCGTAAACCGGCTTTTTGTGAATCGCCTTGAGCCGCCTGATTTCATCGTTGATGATGCCCGCCTGAACCGGGCTGCCGCCCGGCGAATTGATCAGCAACACAACGGCCTGGGCACCGGTGTCTTCAAATGCGCTGCGCATGGCGGCCACCACCAGCTCTGCACTGGCTTCGGCACCTGACGCGATTTCACCCTTGATCTGCACCACGGCGGTGTGTGGCGTTGAGGTGTCGGAGGACGGACCACTGTGGCTCAAGGCAGCCCAGGCCACAAAAATAAAGAACCCCAACCAGGCCAGCCGCACAAAGGTGCGCCAGCGTCGTGTGGCACGTTGCTCGGCCAGCGCGGCGAAGGCCAGTTTTTCAAGCGCTGAACGCTCCCAGCCGGGTTGATCGGCCGCAGCAGGGGTTGCTATGTTTTTTATAGCTTCTTGCGCAGGACTGACGGGGGCTTCAGGCTGATTTTGCTCTGAATTCTGGTTATCAGGGTGATTTGGATCGGTCATTTCAAAACTCAAGGGGTTTCAGGTTGTGGGCAGTATGCCAGTGCACGACACCGTCAAACTCGGAAAGGGCAATCTTGACCAGCCCGCCCCGGCAGGGCCCGCCCACGCAGGCACCGGTGGCGGGGCTGTACGTGGCACCGTGTGTAGCACACATTAACCACTGGCCGGAACTGTCAAAAAAGCGGTTGGGCTGGTAATCCATCTCCATTGCCACATGGGCGCAACGGTTCAGGTAGGCATGGGCTGTACCCGCATGGCGCACAGCAAAGGCGCGACAGGTCTGGCCCTGATAGATGACGTCAAAAGGAACGGCATCGCCGCTGTTTTGCAAATCAGGGGCGTTGCACAGGGGAATGGGATTTTCAGCCATGGGCCATCAACCAGTCATGCAATTCGGGCACCGAATGGGCCACATGCAACGGGTTCAACACATCGAATGCCGCAGGCTCGTGTGCGCCATAACTCACCCCCAGGCTGGCGCATCCCGCATTCATCGCCATTTGCAAATCATGGGTGGTGTCCCCGATCATCAGGGTCCGTTCGGGCGACACGCCAAATTCACGCATCAGCTCCTGGAGCATCAAGGGATGGGGCTTGCCGGCGGTCTCATCGGCCGTTCGTGAACCGTCGAACACCCCTTTTAACTCGACCGTCTGCAACACCTCATTCAGGCCCAGACGGTTTTTACCCGTCGCCACCACCAACCAGTGGTGGCGCAACTTCAACTCGGCCAGCATCGGCAATACGCCGCCAAACAGACTGATGTCGTGCTGATGGGCACTGTAATGATGGCGGTAGCGGGCACCCAGTTCCGCATGGCGTTCTTTGGGCACATCCGGTGCGGCATGGGCCAAGGCCTGCATCAGCGCCATGCCGATGACGTAGGAAGCCGCCTTGTCGGTGGGCACCGTGCCCCCCACGTCCCGCACAGCCATTTGTATGCACCGCGTGATGATGGCCGTTGAGTCGAACAAGGTGCCATCCCAGTCAAAGGCAATGAGGTCGAATTTTCGGGTTTTCACAGGCGCTCGTTCATTTTTACAAAGTTTTCCAGTTCGACGGCCAGAGGTGCCAGCAACGACAGCGCAGCCCCGCTGGCCGGATGCGTGGCCGTCAATCGCCAGGCATGCAGGAACATCCGCTTCAAGCCACGTTTTTGCAATGCCTTGTTCAACTCGAAATCGCCGTATTTGTCGTCCCCGGCGATTGCAAAGCCTTCGCTGGCCAGATGAACGCGGATCTGGTGCGTACGACCGGTCTTGATGGTGACTTCCAGCAGGGTAAAACCATTCAGCTTTTGGGCCACCTTCACCAACGTCACGGACTTCATGCCATCCGGATCATCGCGGGCCACCACCTTGACCCGGCGCTCTCCCACACCGGCGGCGCCGTCGGGTCCCGTCAACAGGTACTTGTGCAGGGGTTTGTCCAGCACTTTTTTATTGGCTGGCCAGTCGCCCACGACCAGCGCCAGGTAGGTTTTTCCGGTTTCCCGTTCCCGGAACTGGTCTTGCAGGTGTTTGAGCGCACTGCGCTTTTTGGCGATCAGCAAAATGCCACTGGTTTCCCGGTCCAGGCGGTGCACCAACTCCAGGAATTTGGCCTGCGGACGTGCCATCCGCAAGGTCTCAATCACGCCAAAACTCACACCCGACCCGCCATGCACGGCAATACCGGCGGGTTTGTCAATCGCCAACAGGTGCTCATCTTCCAGCAACACCGGGAATTCGCGCGCAGGCACACCACGGGCTTTTGCATCGGCCATCGACTCGGCAACCGCCTGCGCTTTTTCGGCAATCCGCTCCGACACCCGAACCGGTGGCACACGCACCACATCACCCATTTCCACCCGGTCATCTGCGGCGGCGCGGCCCTTGTTGACCCGTACTTCGCCGCTGCGAATGATCCGGTAAACATGGGTTTTGGGCACCCCTTTGAGCAGCCGAATCAGGAAATTGTCCAACCGCTGACCGGCAGAATTTTCATCCACCAAAACGGTTTGAACTTGCGGGGATTGGGGGGCCGGATTGACCCCTATAATGTGTTTCACTAGCGATGTGCTGTAAGTGGTTGATTTAACTGAAAGTTAACTCGTGGCTTGAGTGGAGTTTAGTCCACCCGCCGTCACCAGCCCCGCTAGAAGGTCGATGCCGCCCCGTAGCATTGCCTGCAAACTGAAGGCCAACGCCAACAGTGGCACGCAACCCACAGGGTCAAAACCGACGAATTGAAACACTGATACGGAATACCCAAATCTGCAAGCCCTGCGCTTGCAGACGGACCAAAGCGACATGTTTGTGTTGATGAATTTGATTTTTACCTGCCTGCAGCGCGTTTTCGTGCTGACTTGTTGGCTGGGAAATCAGCTTGTCACGCCCGCACAACGGGCGAGAAACGCTTATCTTCTGATAGCAACTCCACAGCAGCATCCCCTCGCCACCATCCACGCGCCCAACGCCCGACTCACTATTTGAGTCACGGCTTCCCGGCAATTCCCTTCGTTTCAAGACGTCAGTTCAGACATCGTTTGCTCATATTGGGCATGTAGTGAGTCGCAAGACTCTGTGAGACTGAACAACAAGGAAATGCGTCATGAAACGGATGCTGATCAACGCCACGCAGGCTGAAGAACGCCGCCTGGCCATCGTCGATGGACAAAAACTCCTCGACTACGAAATTGAAATTGAAGGGCGCGAACAGCGCAAGGGCAATATTTACAAGGCTGTGGTCACGCGCGTCGAGCCGTCACTGGAGGCCTGTTTTGTCGATTACGGCGAAGACCGCCACGGCTTCCTGCCATTCAAGGAAATCTCCAGGCAATATTTTCAGCAAGGCGTGTCCGTCAGCCAGGCCCGTATCCAGGATGCGATCCGCGAAGGCCAGGAAATGCTGGTGCAGGTCGAGAAAGAAGAGCGCGGCAACAAGGGTGCAGCACTGACCACCTTTGTGTCATTGGCTGGCCGCTATGTGGTGCTGATGCCCAACAACCCGCGTGGCGGCGGTGTCAGCCGTCGCATTGAAGGTGATGACCGCGCAGAGCTGAAGGAGGCGCTGGACCAACTCGAATACCCCAATGGCATGAGCATCATCGCGCGCACCGCCGGCATTGGCCGCAGCGCGCCCGAATTGCAGTGGGACCTGAACTACCTGCTCAAACTCTGGACCGCCATTGACGGCGCAGCCAGGGGTGGCAAGGGCGCTTACCTGATTTATCAGGAGTCCAGTCTCGTCATCCGCGCGATTCGCGACTATTTCAACAACGACATTGGCGACATCCTGATCGACACCGACGACGTGTACGAGCAGGCCCAGCAGTTCATGGCCCACGTGATGCCTGAACACGCCGCCCGTGTGAAGCGCTACCGTGACGACGCACCCCTGTTCAGCCGCTTCCAGATCGAACACCAGATCGAGTCCGCCTACGCCCGCACGGTGCAACTCCCAAGCGGTGGCGCCATCGTGATTGACCACACCGAAGCGCTGGTGTCGGTGGACGTGAACTCGGCCCGCGCCATCAAGGGCGGCGACATCGAGGAAACCGCGACCCGCACCAACCTGGAAGCCGCGGACGAAGTGGCCCGCCAGATGCGTCTGCGCGATCTGGGTGGCCTGATCGTGATCGACTTTATCGACATGGAAGAGTCACGCAACCGCCGCGACGTCGAAAACCGCCTGCGCGATGCATTGCGTCAAGACCGCGCCCGTGTGCAGTTCGGCACCATCAGCAAATTCGGCCTGATGGAAATGAGCCGCCAGCGCCTGCGCCCTGCGCTCAGCGAAGGCGCTTCCATCCCCTGCCCGCGTTGCGGTGGTTCCGGCCATATCCGCGATACCGAGTCCAGTGCACTGCAGATTTTGCGAATCATCCAGGAAGAGTCACTCAAAGACAGTACCGCCTCGGTTTTGTGCCAGGTGCCCGTTGACGTCGCATCGTTCCTGCTTAATGAAAAGCGCTCCGAGATCGCGAAGATCGAGCTCAAGCAGCGCATCAACGTGCTGCTGGTGCCCAACAAGACGCTGGAGACGCCCAACTACCGCCTGGAGCGGCTGAAACATGACGACCCACGTCTGGACAACATTGAAGCCAGCTACAAAATGGCTGACGAAATCGAAGATCCAACATCGGTGACACGTCGCTCGCAAGAGCCTACCAACAAGCAGACGCCCATCATCAAAGGCGTGTTGCCTGATGCACCTGCGCCAGCTGCTGCACCGCGTGCTGAAGCTGTCAAACCGCAAGCCCCTGCACCTCGCCCTGCCGTGGCACCCACCCCGGTGGCGGTGGCCAGTTCCGCGGAAAAAGGCTTCTTCGGCTGGATCAAAAACCTGTTTGGTACAGCACCGGTCACACCCGTTGCAAGCCCTGCAGCCAAAGTCGTCCGAACTGACGAAAAATCCGATAAGAACGAACCCCGAGGTGGCCGCGATGGCGCGCGCCGTCCGGAGGGTCGGGGCGATGGACGCGGTGACGGACGAGGTGAGGGCCGCAATGAGGGCCGCGGTGGACGTGGCGGTCGCGGTGGACGTGGCGGTCGCGGCGACCGTTCGGGTCCGCGTGAACGCTTTGATGCCGAGGGCAAGCCTCTGGCACAAGAGCAAGCCAACACCATGGTTCAAAATGCCGGCCCTGCAGCAGGGCAAGAAGGCGCAAGAACCGAGCCCCGAGGCGATCGTTCACCCCGCAATGCAGATCGTGGCCGCAGTGAGGAACGGACCGAAAATGGTGACCGTCCCGAGCGTGGTCAACGTGGCGGCCGCGGTCGTGGCGATCGACCAGAGGGCGGTGAGCGTCAAGACCGTGGTGCCCCCACCGAACGTGGCGAGTCCAGGTCCGAGGCGGCACCGGATGCACGCCCCGAACGCAACAACGAGGCCCGTCCAGAAGGGCGTGACAACCGCGATGGCCGTGAAGGACGCAATGGTCGACGCTCTGAACGGCCCGCACGTCAAGACGACACCGCTGCGCCCCAGGCAGGGGCTCAGGATGGCACGAACGTGGCCGCGCCCATGGCTGAGGCGGGTCAGGAGCCGCGCGAAAAACGCTCCCGTGACCGTTATGGCCGCGAACGTGGCCCACGTGCCGATCGCGATGATCGGGGTGACCGTCAAGAGCGCCCTTCAACTGACGACCAGTCGCTCCAGGGCAATGCACCATCCAACAACAACGACGGAGGGGCTGAACAGGCACCGCAAACGCTGATTCAGGCGGCCGCGTCAGCAGTGCAGGTGCCTGTGCCAGTGCCGTCACCCGTGCCAACGCCCGTCGTGTCGGCGTCGGCACCTGCGTCAATGGCGGCTGCACCCCAGCCCGTCGCTGCGCCAGCCGCTGTCGCCGGTTTGCCGAAAGTTCAATCCTTTGTCTTGCCCATGAACGATCTGGCACAAATTGCACAGTCTTCCGGGTTGAGCTGGGTTAACTCCAACGCTGAAAAAATTGCGGCGGTACAGGCGGCGATTGCCGCTGAACCCAAACCGGTTCACAAGCCGCGCGAGCGCCCTGCCGCAGTGCAAATCGACAGTGCGCCACTGGTCCTGGTAGAGACCAAACGCGATCTGCGCAACATGGTTCTGCCATTTGACGAGGCACCGCCGCAAGCATAAAAAAAGGGCACGGAAGTGCCCTTTTTTGACTACAAAACCTGACTGAGAGCGGGCTGCTAGAAAATTTGAACGGCACCCGAAACGGGCGTCTCGGTAAAGAATCCGGCGCGAACCAGTTCCAGATGGCTGCACACTTTGTTGCGGCCATTTTTTTGTGCGTACTCAACCGCCCGATCTGTTTTGCCCAGCGCGGTACCGGGTGTGTCATCAGCCAGGACGCTGGTGAATCCGCAGCTCACCGTCAAACGGCCCACCTGCGGAAAGTTGAAACGATCGACGCCGCTTCGAAAACGCTCAAACGCGGCATACACCAAAGATTCGTCCGGACAATGCATCAAAACGGAGAAATGCTCTGCGCCGAACCGGTAAAGATGGTCGTAGGTGCGAAACGTATTCTTCAACATGCGCGCCACCAGCAAAATGAGTTCCTCACCAATCAGGTGTCCGTGTTTATCACTGATCGCCGCAAAGTTATCAATGCGTGCAACGCCCAGCCAATAGTTGGCGGGCACGCGGTGGCGTCGCTCAAGCTCGACCCCATGGGCAATGGCATCAGCCGCTGAATCACCCACGGCGCCATCCAGCCCTTCCAGAACAGCGCTGTAAAAAGCGTCATCCAGTGATTTGCGGTTGAGCAGTCCGGTCAGGGCATCGCGGTCACTGTATTCCAGCAAGCTGTACATGTTGCGGTAGACATGACGCAACTGGCCAATCGTTGAGATTTCACCCGCCGACAAAGGGGCCTCTGAATGGATTTCGATCACGCCTTCGTCGTCTGAACGTGAATCCGAAAACAGGGGGAACATGGTGATGCGCGGGCCGCTCTCGCCCGCCCACGCGATTTCAACCACCTCGCCACTTTGCAGGCATCGGGTTCGATCAGGAGCGTCCTCCAGATGCGGCAGAGTCAGAAAATCAACCCGCAGGGGATCAGCCACCTTGCCGCCGCCCCTGGCGTCCAGCCGGGTCACCTCCAGCCACCTTTTTTGACCCAATTCGGTCATGACACGCGCCACCACAACGCGCTGAATACCAAGCTGGCCGATCAAAGCCTTGGATAAAGTCAATTCAAGCAGATCCCGCTCACGGTGATCTGTCAACTTCAGAAGATGGTCCAGCAACGACGTCATTGTCAACATGATAGGCCCGATTGGCGGGTTCGTCACCTTTTCGCCGCATGGCGGTAAGCATCAGTCTCAGCGACCGTGTCGCCACGCCGCTGGGCCATTTCGGCCAGCGCACACCAGGCGTTTCGCTGCAGATCGACATTCTTCAACCCGGCCAAAGACTGGGTCAACAATTTTTGCGCCTTGCCCCACAACTGAAGGTGCATGCAACTGATGCCCGCCAGATATTGCATCAGGGGATCGCCAGGATTGCCCATCTGGGCCGCTTCAATGCGGGCCAGCCACCCGGCATCGGGAATTCCGGCGGCCTTGGTAAAGCCGTCTTCCAGCACCTGCACAACCCTGGCACGTTGCTCTGGCGACAAAGCCGCCGTTTCGTGCGTCATACGCTCCCAAACGGGCAACAGCCACAGGCGCGACAACCCCACGTCGGCATCCAGGATGAGCGCCCGTTCGGCGGCTGCCGTGGCCACTTCCGGCAGGGCCCGCTCAGTGTCCTCCAGCTGGCCCCAGGCCTTGCGCAACTGGGCTTCATCGTGTGCCGCGGCAATCAGTTCCAGCGATTGACTTCGCAGCACACCCTGCGCTGCGGTGGCAGACATTGCGCCGTGTTTGGCCAGCAGGCGGGCTGTCTCCAGCGCGACCTCGGTACGCCGGGCCATGCGGGCGGCCTGCAGGCGCAGACGCAATGCCAGGGTCCGCCGCGCCGTGCCCGCGGGCAATTCATCGAGTCGCATGAGGGCCACCTGTGCATCCCGATCGTGCAAGGCCCAACGGGCAGCGCGCAGTTGCACACCGTCAAGCGTCTCCTGGGCGTCACGCATGCCAACCTGTTCCATGGCCTGCAGAAAATGCCGGTCCCTCAGGGGCTTGTCCTGCAGGGCATGGGCACTCTCTGCGACCAGCAAGTTGGAGAGCGCCCGCAACCGGGGGGCGTAAGGCAAATTCTCACCGCCCCGATGGAGGAATTTTTCGTGCATCAGGACGAGCTCTCCCATCTTGCGTGCGCGAACAAAACGACCTGCCAGCAGGTTGGACAGGGCGTCCAGCAATGCCACATGCATGGCACGCTCCTTGTGTTGCAGGCGCCAGCGCCGCGCTTCACCGGGCACCGCGAACAAGGCGGCCAGGGCACGCAAGGCCACGTGGAGTGCAAAAAACAGGCCCAGCAAGACCAGAATCACCAGATTCAGGGAAAGATCGATCCGGTGGGGAGGCCAGAAAACAGTGATGGTGCTTTCATTGTTGCCGGCGAAAAGTGCCCCGGCGACTGCCATGCAGAAAAGCGCCAGCAACCAAAATGCGCCGCGCATGGCTAACGTCCAGCCGCCGCAGTGGACAGTGCCGCAAGCGTCTCATCAACACGTGGCAGTTCCAGCGTCTTCATTTGCATCTGGACCTGTTGAAACAGGCCCGCGGCAACTTGGGTCTTGCGCGCGCCCACATCAAAGTATTTTTGCAGGGACGTGACGGCCGAAGCCATATCGGCACGCGACGATTCAAGCTGCCTGGACAACAGGCCCAAGCGGGCATTGAGCAACTTGAGCTTGAGATTTTCACGCACAAAAAATGACTGCTCGGGCGACAACAGCGCGGCTTCAGGTTGCTCAATGCGGCTCACCCGCAGCAGATTTCTGGCCTCAAGGCGCAACACCTGCAGCGCCTGCATCCACCACGTCCGTGGTTTGTCATCCGCTGCGAGGGCTTGTGTACCCAGCAAGGTCGCAGGGGCAACAGCATTGGCCAGCGGCAGGTCATCGACCAGCCGGACCAGTTCGTCCATTCGAATCAGCAAGGCAGGTGTGTCGGACACGGCTGTGGCCTTGACGCGGTCAACGTCACGGCCAATGGCGCGCTGCAGTGGCGTCAGTCGGGGTTGGGCCGCCCGGAGAACACGCTGTTCGGCGCTTTTGAGTGCTGCCAACAGGGGCTCCACACTGCCTGTCAGCTGCGCTTGCTGCTGCGCCAGGCGCACGGCGGAATCAATGTCAACCACCAAATTTTCGTCCCGTGAGCGGGACAGGCTTTGAATCAGCTCCTCCAACTGGGAACGCTGCAACGCCACCTCGCTGAGCCGGGTTTCCGACAGTGCCAGCCGTGCCGCTGTCTCTTGCGCCAATGCCTGTGATTGCCGGGCGACGATCCGGGCTTCCGTGGCCTGCACGGTCGAGTCAGCGCTCTGGCGCGCCAGTTTTTCCTGGATATTGGACAACTTTTGCCATAACAGGGCACTGCTGACAAGGGCGCTCAGCAGCAGGACCGCCAGTCCCAACATCAATCCGCGCGAAAGCACCACGCCCTGAGGCGCCAGGGCGATGCTGCCGTCTGTTGCCACAGTATTGGCGTGATTCGGGTCCGGTGTCATGCCATCAATTCTATCGACGCCAACACATCAACCAGCGTCGGACGTGACTCACAAACAACACCGAATCCAGCCTGTCTGGCAGCCAGGGCAATCCGGGAATGTGTCGCCACGGCCCTTGCGGCACGCCAATGTTGGCGGGGCATGAGGCTCACCAGGTTGGCAATCGCCTGCGAACTGCTGAAAAGCCAGACAGACCCGTCGGTCGCTGCATCGTCTGCCTGTTTCTGTTCGTAGGGACCAAAAGGCGGCAGGCATCGCTGGTACGCCGTCACCAGGTCAACCTGCGCACCTGCCTGCAACACCCGATTGGCGAACCAGTCCCGTCCCGCGCCGGCATTGGGCGCGGTATCACCACTATCACGGCCGCGCACAATCAGCACACGCTGGCCGGGCAGCAAACGCCCCCCCACCACGCCCCACAGTGCCTCGGAGTCAAACTGCCCTGCGTCCGGCGCCGGGGAATCGATGCAAACAGCGGGCACACCGGCCTGCAACAACGCACTCACCGTGCCGGGCCCGGTTGCAAACGCTCTTATTTTGATAGCTGATTGCGCAATGAATACGGGGGCTAGAGGCGGTTTTTCTGCAAAAAAATGCTCAACTGCATTGCCACTGACAAACATGAGCGCGGTGTAGTCTGACATTCGGCCCCATGCGGCGTGCAGGGGCGCGCGGTCTTCAACCGGGCACACCGCAATCAGGGGCAGGGCCATGGCATCCAGACCAGCCGCCGCCATGGCGTCAACCCAGATGGCGGCATCACGCGCTGGCCGGGTGACGATAACCCGCATCGTCACGCCGGGTCCGTCGGGTTCCCGCGCCCGGGCATGGCATCCCTGGCCTGCAACTGCACACCCGCTTGCAGCCTGCTGGCGGTTTTCTCACCCAGTGCGGTTGCGCCTGCCAGATCCGTGACCTGAGCCGTACCCTGGGCACGCACGATGGGGGTGAGCCCCTCGGGGTCACCCCAGGCGGCGTCGATGTGGAGCTGGTTACCGGTGAGCGTGGCAAATGCAGCCAGCGGCATGGAGCAGCTTCCGCCCATGGTGCGGCTCACGGCACGCTCCGCCGCCACGGTCAGCCAGGTGGCAAGGTGGCTCAAGGGTGCCAAAGCGGCGATCACGTCATGGCGGTCCGAGCGCACTTCAATGCCCAAAGCCCCCTGCCCGGCCGCCGGCAACATTTCATCGGTCTCAAACGCAGTTCGAATACGGTCGGACAGCCCCAGCCGCTTGAGGCCTGCGGCGGCCAGCACAATCGCATCAAACTGGCCTTCATCGAGTTTGCGCAATCGCGTATCCAGGTTGCCACGCAAGGGTTCAATCCGCAGATCGGGGCGCAGCGCACGCAGCAGCACCATCCGGCGCAGGCTGGACGTGCCCACTACGGCGCCTATCGGCAAATTGGCCAGACTGGCGTATTGGGTGGACACAAAGGCGTCTCGCGGGTCTTCGCGCGCCATCACGCAGGCCAGACTGAAGCCGTCCGGCAGCTCCATCGGCACATCCTTGAGTGAATGCACAGCGAGGTCGGCCCGCCCCTCTTCAAGCGCCACCTCCAGCTCTTTGACAAACAGGCCTTTGCCACCGACTTTGCTGAGGGACCGGTCCAGAATCTGATCGCCCCGGGTGGTCATGCCCAGCAGCGTGACGTGGTGGCCCTGCTGCTCCAGCAGCGCTTTCACGTGTTCTGCCTGCCAAAGGGCCAGGCGACTCTCGCGCGTGGCGATCACCAGCCCATTTCCCGGCCTGCCTGTCGGCGTACTCAATACCTTGCTCAAAGTCGTAACCTGTTTGTAATTTTTTAGGGTGTGGTGATGCTAGCATGGGCCGAACCACACCCTTGACAGATCCTGGCGACCCAACGCCAAACCATTGCGACGGAAAAGCCATGAACAAGCCCGACAAAACGGCACCCGAACCCACCTCAAAAACCGCCAAACGGCCTCTGGCCAAAGCCCGGGACAACGAGCGGCCGCTGGTCGAAGACATCCGGCTTCTGGGCCGCATTTTGGGCGACGTGATTCGGGAGCAGGAAGGTGCGGCCGCTTTTGAATTGATTGAACAGATTCGCAAGCTCTCGGTCGCGTTCCGCCGCGATGCTGACCATGAGGCCGACAAGGCCCTCAAGAAGCTGCTCAAGGGCTTGAGCGGGGACCAGACCGTGAGCGTCATCCGGGCGTTCACCTATTTTTCACACCTGGCCAATCTGGCCGAAGACCGGCACCATATTCGCCGCCGCGCCATCCATGAACGCGCCGGTGATACCCAGGAAGGCAGCATCGAAGTGGCCCTGTCACGCCTGCGCTGGGCCGGCATTTCCACCAAGACCATTGCCAGCACGCTGGCCAAAAGCCATGTGTCGCCGGTATTGACCGCCCACCCCACCGAAGTGCAGCGCAAAAGCATTCTGGATGCCGAACGCGACATCGCCCACCTGCTGACCGCCCGTGATGAAGTCAAAATGCGGGCCCTGTCATTCGACTCGGGCAAAGACCTGCTGACTCCCCGCGAACTCGGCACCAATGAGGCCCAGATGCGCGCCCGTGTGATGCAGTTGTGGCAAACCCGTCTGCTGCGCTTTACCAAACTCACGGTGGCTGACGAAATCGAGAACGCCCTGAGCTACTACGAATCCACGTTTTTGCGCGAAATTCCCAAGCTCTACGCGGATCTGGAACATGCACTGGGTCAACCCCACGTGCACAGTTTTTTGCGCATGGGCCAATGGATTGGGGGCGACCGAGATGGCAACCCCAACGTCAGCGCGCAAACGCTGGCCTACGCCTTGCGCCGCCAGGCGGAAGTGGCCTTGCGCCACTACCTCACGGAGGTCCATTACCTGGGCGGCGAGCTCTCGGTGTCAGCCATGCTGGTGGGGTGTTCACCGGCAATGCAGGCGCTGGCTGAACGCTCACCCGACACCAACGAACACCGCCAGGACGAGCCCTATCGCCGTGCGCTCACGGGCATTTACGCCCGACTGGCCGCCACACTGAAGGAGCTGACTGGCGGTGAGGCGGCCCGCCATGCGGTGGCGCCGCAAAATCCCTACACCCAGGCTGAGGATTTTTCTGCCGACCTGCGCACCATCGAGGCGTCGCTGCAGCTCAATCACGGCAGCGTGTTGATGGCCCAGCGGCTGCAACCCCTGATTCGGGCCGTGGAGGTCTTTGGATTCCATCTGGCCACCGTTGACCTGCGCCAGAGTTCCGACAAACACGAGGAAGTGGTGAGTGAGTTGCTGCGCGCGGCCCGAATCGAGATGAACTACAGCGCCCTGGATGAAGCAGCCAAGCAGGCCCTGCTCACGGGCCTGCTCAACGAGGCCCGGCCCCTGCGCGTGATGAGCACCGATTACTCGGCTCACACCTTGTCAGAGCTGGCCATCTTCGAGACCGCGAAAGTGATGTGCGAGCGCTTTGGCAAACAGGCCATTCGCCACTACATCATCAGCCACACCGAGACTGTCAGCGACCTGCTGGAGGTCTTGTTGCTGCAAAAAGAAGTGGGCCTGATGCGGGGCACGCTGGACGGCCAGGCCACCAACGACCTGATTGTGGTGCCCCTGTTCGAGACCATTGAAGACCTGCGCAACGCCGCCCCCATCATGCGTGGGTTTTACGCCGTGCCCGGTGTGGCACAACTGGTGCGACGCAGCGGGGCCGAGCAGGACATTATGCTGGGCTACTCCGACAGCAACAAGGACGGTGGCATCTTCACCAGCAACTGGGAGCTATACCGCGCCGAGATCGCGCTGGTGGACTTCTTTGATGAGCTGGCACAGACCGGCAATGGCGCCACGCCAATCCAGTTGCGCATGTTCCATGGCCGTGGCGGCACAGTAGGCCGGGGCGGCGGCCCCAGCTACCAGGCCATTCTGGCGCAACCGCCGGGCACCGTGCGCGGGCAAATCCGCCTGACCGAACAGGGCGAAGTCATCGGCTCCAAATATGCCAACCCCGAGATTGGCCGGCGCAACCTGGAAACCCTGGTTGCGGCCACGCTGGAAGCCACTTTGCTGCAGCCCACCAAATCAGCCACCCAGCCGTTTCTGACGGCGGCGGCCGAGTTGTCACAAACCAGCATGGCCGCCTACCGGGCGCTGGTGTATGAGACACCCGGTTTCAATGACTACTTTTTCAGCGCCACACCCATCCGCGAAATTGCCGAACTCAACATTGGCTCGCGCCCGGCCTCACGCAAAGCCTCTCAAAAGATTGAAGACTTGCGCGCCATTCCGTGGGGTTTCAGCTGGGGCCAGTGCCGCCTGACATTGCCGGGCTGGTATGGTTTTGGGTCAGCCGTGGAGGAATTTTTGTCGTCCGGTGCTGGCACCCGTACCGAGCGTCAGGCCTTGCTGCAAAAGATGTACCGCCAGTGGCCTTTTTTCAACACCCTGCTGTCCAACATGGACATGGTGATGGCCAAGAGCGATCTGGCCCTGGCCTCACGTTATGCCGAACTGGTGAGCGACGCCCGGCTGCGCAAGAAAATCTTTGCGGCTATCGAGGCCGAATGGCATCGCACGGCGCAAGCGCTGGCGCAGATTACCGGCGACAAACACCGCCTGGCCAACAACGCCGCGCTACAGCGCTCGATGCGCCACCGGTTCCCCTACATCGACCCGCTGCATCACCTGCAGGTGGAGCTGGTGCGGCGTTACCGTGCCGGCCAGACCGACGAACGGGTGCAACGCGGCATTCATATCTCCATCAACGGCATTGCGGCAGGGTTGCGCAACACGGGGTAAAACTGGAAGTTTATGGAGGATATTGGCTTCCAGCCCTCGTGGG
>JBEEMW010000071.1:0-59118 GCA_041192445.1 Pseudomonadota bacterium
CTAGCCCCTCAGCGGACTTTTTCAAATATCAAGCGTGTAAACCGTGGCGGTGGCCCGCTCGTCGGTGCTGTGCCCTTGAAGGGCAATGTCCCATTCGGAGCCGAGGGCACCCACTTCCGGCACAAGACTTTTGGTCATCACGGTGACCTCTTCGACACCCGCGTCAATCTCGGCCACCAGTTCGCGCGTTGCCAGGAGCAGGCGCGCAACCATGTACCCGCCTGAATCGATGAGCACCAGGTAGCGCACGGGCGGGCGAAGCGACGTCCGGGTGTGCTCTCTGGGTGTTTCCATGCCAAAGGTCTGACTCATGCGTGCATCTTGCCACATCTGCGGCCGGCCTATGCAGCTTTAACCGTTGTCTCCATGACGCTGCGTGTCACCAGGGGCGGCGACTCACCAATGTGAAAAGCAAGCTTGCGGTCACGCAAGGCCACGTCTGCCGTGGTCACGCGGTCAAAACGGCGCAGGTGATCGGTCCAGGATTCGTCTTCAATCATTTCCACGAAGCGGCCGGGTTCGTTGATGTCCTGCAGCAGCTCCCATGACAACGCGCCATGGCGAAGGCGGCTGCGACGACTTTCCTGCATCAATGTGCGAAACGCAGCAGCGCGCGCCGGGTCGATCCGGTATTCGATCAGAACCATCACGTGACCGTGTGCAGGTGGTGCATCAGCCTGAGGCACCTTGAACAAGGTGGAGGGTGTGATGTCTTCCACCATGCCTTGTCCGGGCATCAAGCGATTGACCAGGGCCATGGTCAACAATCCCGTCAGAGCGGCGCAAATCACGCTGAGATGCACGTTGCTGAGCGTGGCCACCTGGCCCCAGACGGCGGCACCGCTGGCGCTGGCACCCATGATGGCCATCTGGTACATCGACATGCCCCGTGCGCGCACCCAGTCCGGCAGACCCATCTGGGCCGAGACACTCAAGGTGTTGGCGGTCGTGATCCAGGCCGCTCCCGCCAACAGCATGGCGGGTACCGCCACCCAAATGTGCGGCGTGAAAGCAATGGCCAGCATCGCCACCGACTGCAGCGTGGTGCCGCCCAGCACCAGGGCATCGCGGGAAAGCTGTCGGCGCAATTGCGGCAGGAACGCTGTTGCCACAATGGCCCCCGAGCCCATGGACGCCAGCAACAGGGTGAACGTGCCGGCGCCGCCGCCATCCAGGCCCCTTGCCACCAGCGGCAGCAAGGCGATCAGCGCGGTTGAGGTGAAAAAGAAGATCGAAATGCGCACCAGCACACCCTTGAGGTGATACGACTGCGACACGTACTGCAAGCCAATGCGCATCGCGCTCGTCAAGCGCTCACGCCCTAGCGGATGCGGCTTGTGCAGGCGCCGCCAGCGGGTGATGACCACGGCGGCCACCAGCGACAACACGGCGTTCAACAGGAACACCCAGACACTGCCCACGCTGGCGATCAATGCCCCTGCAACCAGCGGACCCACAATACGCGAGGCGTTCATGGACACGCCGTTAAGTGCCAGCGCCGCTGGCAACTGCGGGCGCGGCACCAATTCGGGCACGATGGCAGCAAACACCGGCCAGCGCATGGCAAGACCAATGCCATTGGCAAACACCAGCACCAGCAACAAGGGCGGGGAAAGCACCCCCAAAAAGATGGTGAGGCTCAACAGGCTGGCGACCACGGCAACCCAGATTTGGGTCACCAGGAAATAACGTTTGCGGTCAAGAATGTCGGCCAGGGCACCGCTGGGCAAGCCGAGCAGAAACACCGGCAGGCTGGAGGCAGTCTGCACCAGCGCCACCCACAGGGGCGTGGACGTGAGCGAGGTCATCATCCACGCAGCGGCAACATCACTCATCCACAGGCAAATGTTGGCCATGAGCCAGGTGGTCCACAACATGCGAAACACCGGCTGGCGAAAGGGTGCCAGCGGTGAGAGGTCGTTGTCGGCGGGTTCGGTGATGGGCGCTGGGCGGGGGGGTAGTTCGGGCATGCGTTCGATATGTTAGACGGATACGGGTACGGCCTCGCCAGCCTCAAGCCAAACCCCGGTTTTTTCCATTACCAGGTCAAACAGTTCAGATGCCAACCACGCGTTCAACCAGGTTTGCACACCCTGCAGCGGCTGGCTGTCAAACCAGGGCTTATCGACCAGGGCGAACTGCCGTACAAACGGAAAGATGGCGACATCGGCAATTGAAATGCGCGGCCCCAGCACCTGGGGTGCGGCGCACAAGCGCTCGTCCAGCGGATGAATAAACGCGTCCAGCGCGCGGTCACGGTGCTCTGCCATCGACAATTCAGGGTAACGGTCCGGGTATTTGTAGCGATCGAGCAAGGCTTTGAAAGGGCCATCATTCAAGGCAATCCACCGCATGGCGTCCCCCGGCTCACCTGTTGTCAGCCAGCCATCAGGGTCACATTGCCCCAGCGCCCAGGTCATGATGTCCAGGCTCTGGTCAATCACCAAACCACCAGGCAGCTGCAACACCGGTACCGTTGCCTTGGGTGAAATGGCCAGCAGGGCAGCGGGTTTTTGTCGCAAGGCAATTTCGCGGGTTTCAACGCTGATGCCAGCGTAACGCAGCGCCATACGCGCCCGGATGGCGTAGGGACACCGGCGAAACGAGTACAGCACCGGCAGGCTATGCGGGATCGACATCCCTGCTGCCTGCAACTCTGGCTTTGCGGTAACCGTTTTTTGCCAGTATTTCGAGATAAAACGCTTGGCCACCATCCTTGGCGACCGCGTCAATCAAACTGGTGATGGTCGCAAAATGAACCACCACCGCGTTGTCGGCGCTGGTGCCGAACTTGCAATCAAAGTCCCAATAATCCACCCCCTCAGGCAGTTCTACCCGCTGCTGCCTTTTGACGTATTTGCGAATGTCGTGTTTGGTGGCTTCCAGCAGCCGCTCGGGGTGTTTGCCTTCGATATTGAGGTTGAATGTTTTTTTCAAGATAGCTTTCAGGTTGGTACTGAATTATGCGGCTTCCCCCGTATGACCCGCAGTGCAAGCGCATCAGCTTAAACTGGACGCTCCGGGAACTGCCTCTACCTTCACAAAACACTTGTTTCATGCCATTTTCTTCATTCGGTCTGTCCCCTGCTCTTCTGCGCGCCATCAGTGCGAAAGCCTATCTTGTGCCCACGCCCGTCCAGTTGGCAGCCATTCCGGCAGTCTTGCAAGGTCGTGATGTGCTGGGCTCGGCGCAGACCGGATCAGGCAAGACGGCCGCGTTTGCGCTGCCACTGCTGCAGCAGCTGGAAAACAGCCCGATGAACCACCCTGTCAGTGGTCCGCGACGGGTACGGGCACTGGTTCTGGTGCCCACGCGGGAACTGAGCGCGCAGGTTGGCGAGTCGATTCGCAGCCTGGCGCAATACCTGCCCCAGGCGCTGAAAGTCACGACGGTGTTTGGTGGCGTATCCATCAACCCGCAGATGATGGGGCTGCGCGGTGGCACCGACATCGTGGTTGCCACGCCAGGCCGCTTGCTGGACCTGATCGACCACAACGCGCTCACCTTGGGCGGGGTCACGACACTGGTGCTGGATGAGGCCGACCGCCTGTTTGATCTGGGTTTTTCCGATGAGCTCACCCGCATCCTGGCATTGCTGCCCCGGCAACGTCAAAACCTGTTTTTCTCGGCCACCTTCCCACCGGCTGTGCAGGCACTGGCCAGTGAGCTGCTGCGTGACCCGGTCCGCATCACGGTCGCGCCCGAACCGCAGAACCAGCCCGACATACTGCAGCGCGCCATTGAAGTGGACACCGGCCAACGCACCCAGCTGTTGCGCCACCTGATTGAGCAAAATGCCTGGAAACGGGTGCTGGTTTTTGTGGCCACCAAACACGCCGCCGAAATGGTGGCCGACAAATTGCGCAAAGCGCGAATCAACGCCGAACCATTCCATGGCGAATTGAGCCAGGGCAAACGCACGCAGGTTCTGGCCGATTTCAAGGCATCCCGGTTGAAGGTGATCGTCGCCACCGATGTCGCGGCCCGTGGCCTTGACATTGCGCAATTGCCTGTGGTGGTGAACTACGATCTGCCACGCTCGTCGGTTGACTATATTCACCGTATCGGACGCACCGGCCGCGCCGGGGAAAGTGGTATTGCCCTGAGCTTTGTGAGCGCAGACACCGACGCCCACTTCCGCCTGATTGAAAAACGCCAGCGGCTGCTTCTGGTGCGCGAGCATATTGCAGGATTCGAGCCGGCACAAACCGCCGCTGTGGGTACGCCGTCCAACGGCGGCATCAAGGGCAAGCGCCCCAGCAAAAAGGACAAGCTGCGCCAGGCGGCCGCCCATTTACTTTAAGTTTAAACAATCTATCTTTAAATCTCGGGTTTTTCTCTATTGCCCAAACAACGACCTTGGTTAACATGCCTCCAAGATTTGAATTTAAACAAAGGAAATTGTCATGACTTCACGCCGTCTGGTCCTGTCCCGCAGCGCAACCCTCATCGGGGCCGCATCCACGGGCCTGCTGGTGCCCAACCTCAGTGTCGCTCAGACCGGCAAGATCCGGGTCGGCCTGATGTTGCCCTACACCGGTACATTTTCCCAGTTGGGCGTGGCCATCGAGAATGGTTTTCGCCTGGCGATTGACGAACAAGGCGGCAAACTGGGTGGCCGTGAAATTGAGTACTTCAAGGTTGACGACGAGTCCGACCCCTCCAAAGGCATTGAAAATGCCAACAAGCTGGTTCAACGTGACAAAGTCAATGTGCTGGTCGGCACGGTCCACTCCGGCGTACAAATGGGCATTCACAAGGTCGCCCGTGACAGCGGCGTGCTCAGCCTGATTCCCAACGCCGGCATTCACGCAGCCACCCGCTCGCAATGTGCGCCCAATGTGTTTCGCACATCGTTTTCCAACTCACAACCGACGCGTGCGCTCGGTGCGGTCATGGTCGCCAAGGGGCATAAAAAGGCTGTCTGGATCACCTGGAAATATGCCGCCGGTGATGAGGCTTTTGAAGGTTTCAAGGAAAGTTACACGGCTGCAGGCGGCACCATCATCAAGGAGCTTGGCCTGCCCTTCCCCAACGTAGAGTTTCAGGCATTTTTGACGGAAATTGCCGCGCTCAAACCCGATGCCGTGGCCTGTTTCTTTGCCGGTGCCGGTGCAGCCAAGTTCATCAAGGACTACGCGGCTGCCGGCCTTAAAGACAAGATTCCCCTGTATGGCTCGGGCTTCCTCACTGAAGGTGTGCTCGATGCGGCAGGTCCGGCGGCAGACGGCATCGTCACCACCATGCATTACGGCGACTCGATCGAAACACCACGCAACAAGCAGTTCCGCCTGAACTATGCCAAGACCTTCCGTTTGCAGCCGGATGTGTACGCCGTGCAGGGCTACGACACAGGTCTGCTGCTGATTCAGGGGGCCAACGCCGTCAAGGGTGACTTGAACAACAAGCCGGCCCTGTACAAGGCAATGGAGTCTGCCACCATCAACAGCCCACGCGGCAAATGGACCATGAGCAAATCCCACAACCCGGTGCAGGACATGTATCTTCGGGTGGTCGAAAACAAGGAAAACAAGGTGATTGGCATTGCCGCCAAAGCGTTGGCTGACAGCGGCGCTGGCTGCAAAATGGGATGACGCTGACGACTTATTTTCTCTATGTGGCCGCCGTGGCCCTGCTGGTTGTCACACCGGGGCCCACCATGCTGATGAGCATGACCAACGCGGCCACTCACGGCACGGCCAAAGCGCTGATGTCCACCGCCGGCAGCGTGACAGCAGTTTTGGGGGTCATGTTGTTGTCCAGCCTGGGCATGGGGGCCGTGTTGGCGGCGTCCGATGTCGCCTTCACCGCCATGAAGCTCATCGGGGCAGCGTATTTGATCTACCTCGGCGTCACGACTTTTCTCAATGCCGATCGGGCGGTTTTGACCACAACCCGTTCAACCGATGAGTCCCGGTCGGCGCGCTCGCTTTTCCTGCAGGGCTGGATGGTAGGGGCCAGCAATCCCAAAGCCATTTTGTTTTTCTCGGCGTTTTTCCCGCAGTTCATTGACGCCCAGGCGGCGTTTGTGCCGCAGTTTTCAGTGCTGGCCGTGACCTTCATCACGATGGAGTTCTCGGTTCTGAGCCTGTGTTGCGTGTTTGCAGCCCGTTTGGGGCCCTGGTTGCGTCAGTCGGGTCGCACCCGTACATTCAATCGCATATCAGGCAGTTTGTTTGCCTGTATGGGCGGGTTATTGCTGCTCGTACGCAGACCTTCCTGAGCATTGGGCCCGCGTGGACTTTCCTACTTTCCTGATCCAGTTGCTCAATGGCGTGCAGTACGGCCTGCTGCTGTTCATGCTGGCGGCTGGCCTCACGTTGATCTTCGGCATCATGGGCGTGGTGAATCTGGCGCACGGCAGCTTCTACATGCTGGGCGCCTATCTGGCTTATTGGCTGAGCGCCTACTTTGGCAGCCTGACATTGGCACTGCTGGGCGGTGTCATCCTGGCGGTGCTGTTTGGTCTGGCGCTGGAGTGGCTGCTGTTCCGGCATTTTTACCAGCGTGATCACCTGGATCAGGTGCTGCTGACCTTTGGCCTGATCTACATTTTTGAAGAGCTGCGCTCCATTCTGTGGGGTGACGACGTGCACGGTGTGCCCATTCCCGAGTTACTCAGCGCCTCGATCCCGCTCACCGATAATCTCGCCTACCCGGTCTATCGCCTGTTCATGTCGGGTGTCTGTATTGCCCTGGCAGTTGGCCTGTATTTGCTGATTTCCAAAACCCGTTTGGGCATGAAAATCCGCGCGGGCGCTTTTAACCGCGACATGGCGGAGGCGCTGGGCATCAACATCAAGCGAATTCACGCCGTGGTATTTGCGCTGGGTGTGGGCCTGGCCGCCGTGGCCGGTATCGTCGCCGCCCCCATCGCCAGCGTTTACCCCAACATGGGCTCACAGGTGCTCATCATGTGTTTTGTGGTGGTGGTGATTGGTGGCATTGGTTCAGTGCGGGGGGCCCTGATCTCGGCCTTGCTGGTCGGGCTGGTGGACACCTTCGGCAAAGTGCTCCTGCCCTCAATGTCGGGCATGCTGGTTTACATGCTCATGGCCGGGGTGTTGCTGTGGAAGCCGGAAGGGTTGTTCAAACAATGAGCACAACCAAAGCCAACCTCGAAACACTGCCGCGCAGTGTACAAATTGCGCTGGCATTGGGCCTGGTGGCACTGGGGGTGTTTCCTTTTGTCGGTACCGACTTCTACACCCAGATGGTCACCCGCATGATGATCATGGCCATCTTTGCAATGAGCCTGGACCTGCTGCAGGGCGTGACCGGTCTGGTATCGCTGGGCCACGCAGCCTACTTTGGTCTGGCGGGTTATGCCCTGGCTTTTCTGACACCGCAAGGCGAAGCTGTCAGCCTGTGGTGGACATTACCGGTGGCCGTGCTGGCATCAGGCCTGGCTGCACTCATCATCGGTTTTTTTGTGGTGCGCACCCAGGGTATTTATTTCATCATGGTCACCATGGCGTTTGCGCAGATGGTGTTTTTCCTGTTTTTTGACAACAAGGTGCTGGGCGGGTCTGATGGGGTCTATGTCAACTTCAAGCCTACGGCGTCTGTTTGGGGAGTGACGTTGTTTGACCTGGACAACAAGGGCGCCATGTATTACTTCACCCTCGGGATGATGCTGGCGGTGTATATTTTTCTGCGCCGTCTCTTGTGGAGTCCTTTTGGGCGGGCCCTGGCGGGCATTCGTGTGAACGAGCACCGTATGCGGGCTTTGGGTTTTGGCACCTTCGGCTACAAGCTCAGTGCCTTCACACTGGCGGGTGCGCTGGCCGGTCTGGCGGGTTACCTGTGGGGGGTCCAGACAGGTTATGTCAACCCCGAACTCATGGGTTTTCACATGAGCGCACACGCCGTGCTGATGGTGATTTTGGGTGGCATGGGAAACTTTGCCGGGGCGATTGTGGGCGCATTCACGTTTGAATATGTGTTGCACGTGTTCAAGGATCTGCCACAGGTGGGCAGCGTGAACCTGGGCAAACACTGGCAACTCTGGATGGGTAGTTTCATTGTGCTGGTGGTTGTGTTCGCGTCACGCGGCGTACTGGGACTGATCGCGCAAATGAAGGCCCGGGTGAAACCGCATGACTGACGTTCGCTTGTCTGCCCGACAACTGACCAAGCGTTTTGGTGGTCTGGCCGCGGTCAACGACGTGTCCATTGATCTCTGGCATGGCCGTATCCACGCGGTGATTGGCCCCAACGGCGCCGGCAAATCCACCTTGACCAACCTGCTCTCGGGTGATTTGCCCCCGACTTCCGGCACCGTCGCACTGGGTAACCGGGACATCACCGGCTGGCCCCCCGAGGCGATTTCACGCCAGGGGCTGGGGCGCAGTTACCAGAAGACCAATATCTTTTTGCCCTTTAGCGTCTGGGACAACGTGCGGCTGGCTGCGCAATCACGCGACCGGCAGCAACCCTGGAACCCGTTGCAGTGGCTGCAAAGCGCTACGAAATCAATAGCTGCTCACGCACGCTCCATGAGGGCTATAGAGCTATCTGGCCTTGAAAACCGCAGAAATGCCATTGCCGGAACCATCAGCCATGGGGAGCAGCGTCAACTGGAAATTGCCATGACGCTGGCGACCGAACCCCAGGTGCTGATGCTCGATGAGCCCCTGGCCGGCATGGGGGTTGCTGAGGCCGAACGCATGGTGACGTTGCTGCTCCAACTCAAAAAAGACCATGCCATGCTGCTGGTCGAGCACGACATGGACGCGGTCTTCACTCTGGCCGACCATTTAACGGTGATGGTCAATGGTCAGGTGATTGCCAGCGGCAAACCAGCCGACGTGCGAGCGGACGCCAATGTGCAGGCGGCCTATCTGGGTGAGGAACATTAAGCATGAGCGCTACCGGCGAACGCCTCATCCATGCCCAAGGCATCAATACCTATTACGGTGCCAGCCATATCCTGCGTGACGTTGACTTCTCAGTGGCACGTGGTGAAACCATCGGCCTGATGGGGCGCAATGGCATGGGCAAAAGCACGCTGCTCAAAAGCATCATGGGGCTGGTCAAACCACGGTCAGGCACGGTGGAGATCATGGGCAAACCCATGGCGGGTCGTGCGCCATTCGAGATTGCGCAACTGGGCATTGCCTATGTGCCGGAAGGCCGGGGCATCTTTGGCAACCTGAGCGTCGCCGAAAACCTGAAAATGGCGGCGCGCTCCGGCAGCTCAGACGCCGCAAGGGCGCGTGCCAAAGCCGGGCAAGACTGGACTTACGAGCGCGTGCTCGACACCTTCCCGCGCCTCACGGAGCGCCTGGGTCACGGTGGCCAGCAACTCAGTGGCGGCGAACAGCAGATGCTGACCATCGGCCGCGCGCTGATGACCAACCCCGATGTACTCATTCTGGACGAGGCCACCGAGGGCCTGGCCCCGCTGATTGCCCGCGAGATCTGGCGCATCTGTGGCGTCATTCGTGCCAGCGGCATCAGCAGCGTGATCGTCGACAAGAACTGGAAACACGTCACCCAGATCACCGATCGCAACATCATTCTGGTCAAAGGCCAGGTGGTGTTTGCCGGAACATCAGCCGATCTGCACGCCCGACCCGAGCTGCTGGAGCAGTACCTGGGCGTTTAGATTGCGGCCTGATCACGACTCAAACCGGCTCACATGTTACCGACGTGATGTGATCTGAAGACGCAAAAGCAAAAAAGGCCTGAATTTTCATTCAGGCCTTTAAATCTTGGTGGGACGTGCGGGGGTCGAACCCACGACAAACGGATTAAAAGTCCGCTGCTCTACCAACTGAGCTAACGTCCCCACACGGATTGGTGAATCGAATTTAATCGCTTTGCCAATCCGGTTGCAGTTTGATTTTCATCACACTGCACAGCCTCAAATTATAGCGTGTCTTTTGCAGGCACCTGAGACCGCTGATAAATTTTATCCAATACCCAACCAGCAGCACATTGGCCAA
This sequence comes from Pseudomonadota bacterium, assembly GCA_041192445.1. Lineage (GTDB taxonomy): Bacteria > Pseudomonadota > Gammaproteobacteria > Burkholderiales > Burkholderiaceae_C > Egaibacter. Next base: position 9,952 of record JBEEMW010000071.1, read on the forward strand.
AGGTGGCAGTCACGCTGACCACCGATCCGTAGCCATGGCAATTGAGCGTGCCATCTCCCTCTAGCGCGCATGAGGGATCAGGGGGCGCCACAGCTTCATGACTGAACACACAGGCGACCCCCATTTTTTTGCCCTCACGCGGGGCTCCATGCGCCTTGCGCAGGTGGTACCGCAATTGGGCGAGCAAAGGGTCATGCGTGGCCTTGCTGAGGTCATCGATATCAACCTGATGCGCATGCCGTTTGCCCCCTGCAGCGCCCACAGAAATAAAGATGGCCGCAGTCTGGCGAGCCCAGACGGCCATGGCAGTTTTGGCCGGAACCTGATCGCAGGCATCAATGACAGCATCTACGCCTTCAGGTAATAGCGCAGGCCAGTTTCCGGATTCACCGGGCTCCACAAACTCTTCAACACAATGCACCTGGCAATCCGGGTTGATCAGGGCAATGCGGTCGCGCATGGCCAATACTTTGGCCTGCCCCAAGGTGGTTTCAAGCGCATGAATCTGTCGGTTGATATTCGACTCGGACACGTGATCCAGATCGATCAGGGTCAAGTGCCCGACGCCGCTGCGCGCCAACGCCTCCACCGACCAGGACCCGACGCCGCCGACACCGACCACGGCCACGTGCGCCGCGCGTATCGCCTGGGCACCGGGCACACCATAAAGGCGTTCCAACCCACCAAACCGACGCGTTGCATCCATAAATTAGCTATGCCGCTTGATCGAGGCGCCAGATTTGATACTTCAAACCGGCCACAGCCCCCGCAATGATTGCGGCGACAGCTACGAAACTGGTAGCACTCAGTGTGGACAAGCCGGTCAAACCCTGCCCGACCGTGCAACCCATGGCGGCAATACCACCCACGCCCATCAACACGGCACCAACGAGATGATTGGCCAGATCTTCGGTGCCTGCGAATCCCTCCCAGCGAAAGGTTTTCGTCGAAATGGCACACAAGGCCGAACCAGACACCATGCCCAAAACCGACACCACACCAAACGTCAGCACCTTGCTCTTGTCGCTGAATAAAATTAGCCAGTCCAGCGTATAGGCAACAGGTGAAACAAAGCTCAACGCCTCGGCCCTGCCGGAGTTGGTGGTCAAGAAGACTTCTTGCAAGGTTTCGGGATGCTCCGCGATATACCCCATGTGGCCGCTGACCCACCACATGGCGACGACCAGCGAGCCAATGCCGAAGCCCGCCAGCAAATTGTCCGGGCGGCTAAAGCCCACGCCGGCCAATGCCCACACCATCAAGCCGCCACCCAGCATGGCAGAGATCACCAGGGCTGCCACAGTGGGGCTCATACCGAGTGAAGCGGAGACCAGGTGTGCCAAATCAGCCTGGGTCGCCAGATCAACCGATACCCGATCTACTGTCGCAACCCTCAGTACGGCGGTAACACCTTTCAGTGTTGCAAAACCGGCAACCGCCATGGTCAGCATCACCACGAGGGACTTCAGATTACCGCCACCAATTCGAACCAGCGTTTTGCTGCCGCAACCGGAGGCCAGCACCATGCCAAAACCGAAAAGCCCACCCCCGACCAAGGCGGAAAGCCACATCCAGCGATTGGAGGCGTACAGCGTTTTGGAGGGATCAATCTGACCGAAGTAGGCCAACAAGGCAAAACCGATCATGGCCACGCCCACCGCCAGCCCCCACTGGCGCATGCGGGTCCAGTCCTGCATGTTGACGACGTCGCTAACCGCACCCATGGTACAGAAATGTGTTCGCTGAACAATGGCGCCAAAGACAGCTGAAAGCAGAAAAGACGCCCAGAGCACTTGCTGGCTGAGCAACGTGAGATCGGCAGTTTGCATGATCAGCTCACTTTAGGCGACTCAGGCGTTCTTTTGCAGTGGCGGCGGCTTCCGACTGCGGATAAACCTTGATGAGATCACCCAGCGTCTTGCGCGCCGACTTGATGTCCTTGAGTTCAATCTGGCAATTGGCAAGAGACAAAGCCGCCTCGGGAGCGCGGACGTGGTCGGGGGCCAGCGTTATCAACTCATGAAAGTTGACAATGGCTTCCTTGTAGTCGCGGGTTGCATACTGGGCATTGCCCAGCCAGAAAAACGCGGATGGCGCAAATCCACCGCGCGCAAACCGTTTGAGAAAATCGACAAATGCGGGCTGCGCTGCGGCAAAGTCACCTTTTCTAAACAGGGCAAGCGCGTCCTCATAGTCGCGCTTTTCACCTGGATCAGCCATGAAGTCACGTCCGTCCAGCGTTACTTTCACGGGCTCCAGCTTGCGCAAGCGCTCTTCCACGCCCTGATCAGCATCTTTTTGCCGACGCTGAATTTCCGACACATCTTTGGCCAATCGCTCATTCTGCCCACGCTGGTTGGCAAGCTCCGCGCGCAGTGCTTCAATCTGATTTTGCAGGTCCAGCAGACTGCGACGCAACTGCGCGTTGTCTTCACCGGCTTTTCGGGAATCCTCTGCCAGACGCGTATTGAGACGCTGCTCGGACTCCACCCGGACCGCTTCAATCCGCTGACGCAAATCCAGAATGGCTTTGCGTGCTTCGTCATCGTCAAACAACCCTGCATGCACGGCACCCAGCCCGAAGCCCGCAAGCGCAATGGCAGCAATACGACCTGAAACACTCATTTCACACGCCTCTTAAAACACCAACAAAAAAATTTAGCGATACGCAATTTCTGCGCGACGATTTTTGGCCATGGATGCTTCATCACTGCCTTGGGCAGCGGGTTTTTCCTTGCCAAAACTCACCGCTTCAACCTGGCTATCCGTCACACCCAACAGGCCCATCGCCTTGCGAACGGCCTCTGCCCGCTTTTGTCCAAGCGCCAGGTTGTACTCACGCCCACCCCGCTCGTCCGTGTGGCCTTCAATGGCCACTTTGCGGGTTTTGTCGGATTTGATGAAACGGGCATGGTTTTCAATCATCGCCTGAAACTCGGGCTTGATGGCAAAGCTGTCGTAGTCAAAAAAGATGACGCGTGACCCCGCAGCAGCCATTCCATCCTGGCCCGCCTTGCCCAGCTCGACCCCGGCAACCCCGTTCTTCGCCGCAGCACCGGCACCTGATTTGCCATCCAGACCCGCTTGAGAGATCGGTGTTCCGCTCTTGTCCTCAACAGGTATGTTGTCCAATTTCACGGCAGAGCCACATCCGGCCATCAAAGCCGCGGCCGCCAAGGCCAGAATAATTTGTCGCATCAGTTCACTCCTGTTGTCATGGTTTTTGAAATGGGCCCCAATCGGGCTCGCGGATATCGCCACTTTGGCCACCCAATCGGGCTTTGATCTTGCCATCCAGCGTCGTGGTCATCAGTGCCTCACGGCCCTGTTGCTGGGTCGCATAAACAATCAGGCGGCCATTGGGTGCAAAGCTGGGGCTTTCATCGGCGGATGTATCGGTGACAGCATTCGTTGTACCGGTTGCAAGCTCCATCACATGAAGCTTGAACGCGCCGTTGACTCGTGAAATATAGGCCAGCCACCGTCCATCCGGGCTGATCGCGGGAGAAATGTTGTAACCGCCCGTAAATGTCACCCGATCGGCATTGCCACCACCAACCGGCATCCTGTAGATCTGGGGGGCACCGCCGCGGTCGCTCACAAAGTAAATATGGCGTCCGTCCGGGGAAAATGCCGGTTCTGTATCAATGCTGTCGCTCTTCGTGAGTCGACGAGGTTCGCCGCCATTGACGTCGATGGTGTAGAGCTGGGAGCCACCGTCCCGGCTTAAGGTGACTGCCATCGTGTGCCCATCAGGTGACCAGACCGGGGCACTGTTGGAGCCACGAAAATTGGCGATCAGGCGTCTTTTCCCCGTGGCAACATCGTGCGCATACACCACGGGCTTGCGCGACTCAAATGACACATAAGCTAATTGCGCCCCATTTGGCGACCACGCAGGGGAAATAATGGGCTCCGGGCTTGCCAGGGCCGATTGGGCATTCTCACCATCGGAATCAGCCACCCACAGGTTGTAGCGTTGAGCAGCCTTGGTCACGTAGGCGATACGGGTGGAAAATGCCCCTTTTTCACCCGTGAGTTTTTCATAGACCACATCCGATATGCGATGCGCGGCCAGACGCAAGTCGGCTTGAGTCACTGCGAAGCTTTGTCCACCCAAGTCCTGGCCCTGGCTTTTGACAACGTCCCACAACCTGAACCGCACGTCAAAACGACCATCCGCCAGGCGGGTAACACTCCCGGTCACGAGGGAGTCAGCGCCCTTTTGCCGCCAGGCGGATACATCCGGGCGGGCAATCTCGTCCATGATCACCCCCATTGCGTCAACACCCCGGAACTGACCGCTGCGTTCCAGATCCGCACGGATGATGGCGCCGATTTTTTGTGGTGACGCATCGTCTCCACGAAACGTGGTTATCGCAATTGGCAGCTGCGTGAGGCCAACACCTGACACCTCAACCCGGAACTGCGCTGCTGCTGGCAGACTGGCCGCCAGCAAAATACCAAGCATCCCCAATTGAAGACGGCAAACGAGCCAGGAAAGAAAACGGTTTTTCATCGTGCCTAACAAAACCCTGTGTATGAGAAATACTCTTAACTTCGACAAATTGAGCGTAACACGTGATCAGCCGATTTAGCCCCGACTGAGGCACATGGCCGCACAACGGTGCACACATAATAATAGGGCACCTGTTTTTACTACCCCGCACTCCGACCACTCAGCATGTTGAAAGTTCCAGCGCCATTGCCCCCAAGCCTGTTTCAGCGACTGGCTCGCCTGTGGCCTTATTTCGGACGCCCACTGTCGGTTTGGGCATTGGCATTGGGGGGAACTGTCATCATGGCGGCGACCGAGCCCCTCATTCCGGCACTGCTTCAACCCCTGCTTGACCGGGGATTTCAAAAAGGCTCCCTGCAATTGTGGGCGGTTCCTGCGTCACTGATCCTGCTTTTCGTGGTCAGGGGACTCAGCAGTTTCATAACGCAATTGGCCATGACCCGGATCACCAGTCGGGGCTTGCTGATTCTGCGAAAAGCGATGTTTGACAAGCTGCTGGATGCGCGTTTATCCCTCTTCAAAGACCAGACTTCCAGCGCATTGGCCAATACCATCGTCTACGAAGTCCAGACCGGCTCAGCCATGCTGGTCAATGCCTTGATGGCGCTGACGCGCAACGCGCTGACCTTGTTGGCCCTGCTGGGCTTTTTGATGGTTCTGAACTGGAAGTTGACGCTGATTGTGGCTTGCCTTTTTCCCGCGGTGGCCTTTGTCATGCGGACCTTGTCACGACGACTGTTCCGGGTGACCAGGGACAGCCAGAATGCGACCGATCAGCTGGCCTATGTGGTTGAAGAAAATGTTCTGGCGCACCGGGACATCCGACTCCACGCAGCCCACGCTGCGCAAGCCAACCGGTTTTTCCAGCTCGGTGACGCGTTGCGGCGCCTGTCGATGAAGTCAACAGCAGCGTCAGCGGCCATGACGCCGCTGACCCAACTGCTGGCGGCGATCGCTTTGTCTGCCGTCATCACCGTGGCCTTGGTGCAGAGCGCTGACCAGGCCACATCGGTGGGCAGTTTTGTTGCCTTCGTCACCGCCATGCTGATGCTGATTGCCCCCTTGAAAAATTTGTCGGAAGTCGCCAACCCGATGACCCGCGGGCTGGCCGCGATGGAACGCGGCCTGGACATGATGACGTTGACACCCAGCGAAGTGGGTGGCAATTTTTCAGTGGTTCGCGCCAAAGGGGACATCCGCTTCAGCCTCTCAACCGTCACTTACAGCGACAACACCAGTCCCGCCTTGAACAGCGTCAGCCTCGATGTCGCGGCCGGGGAAACTGTCGCACTGGTCGGACCTTCCGGCTCGGGCAAGACCACCCTGGTGAATCTGCTTCCACGTTTTGTGGAACTGAGCTCCGGTCAAATTGACATCGATGGCCACAACATCCTTGACTGGAATTTAACCTCATTGCGAAGCCAGTTGTCCCTGGTCAGCCAGCATGTCCTGATGCTCAACGACTCCATTGCCGCCAATGTGGCCCTGGGTTGCGACATCGACCGGGACAAGGTTGCCCGGTGCCTGACTGCCGCGAACCTCGATGCCCTGGTCAAGGACCTGCCGCAAGGGATCGATACCGTCGTGGGCCACAACGCCATGCAGTTGTCCGGCGGGCAACGCCAGCGTCTGGCCATTGCCCGGGCACTGTACAAAGACTCGCCCATCCTGATACTCGATGAAGCCACATCGGCACTCGATGCCGAGTCCGAGCGCTCGGTTCAGGAAGCACTGCAGCGACTGATGCAAAAACGCACCACGCTGGTCATCGCCCACCGACTCTCTACCGTGCAACATGCAGACCGCATTGTGGTGATGGAATCGGGCCGCATTGTGGAAACCGGAACCCATGCGCAATTGATTGGCCTGGAAGGCGCTTATTCCCGGCTCTACCGGCTGGGTCTGCCGCCGTGACGGGGGTCCTACAGCAACACGATGTCGTATTGGTCCTGACCCATGGCGCTCTCGCTTTGCAATGAAACCGGTTTGCCAATGAACTCACTCAGTCCCGCCAAATGCTGACTTTCCTCGTCAAGAAATAATTCGATCACTTTTGGCGACGCGATCACCCGAAATTCCTTCGGATCAAACTGGCGGGCCTCACGCAAGATTTCGCGAAAAATATCATAGGTCACGCTGCGGGCCGTCTTGATGATGCCTTTGCCCTCGCAGGCCGGGCAGGGCTCACACAGCATATGGGCAAGCGATTCACGCGTTCTTTTCCGGGTCATCTCCACCAGCCCCAATTGGGAAAAACCCCCCGCCGTGGTCTTGACCCGGTCCCGGGCCAGCTGCTTGCGAAACTCGCCCAACACCGCCTCTTTGTGATCTTCCCTCCCCATGTCGATGAAGTCGGCAATGATGATGCCACCCAAATTTCGAAGACGCAGTTGCCGCGCAATCGCCTGCGCCGCCTCCAGATTGGTCCTGAAGATGGTGTCGTCAAAATTCCTGGCACCGACAAAGCCACCGGTATTGACATCAACAGTGGTCAGGGCCTCGGTTTGGTCAACGATCAGGTAACCACCCGACTTGAGCTCAACCCGTCGCCCCAGGGCCTTGGCGATCTCGTCATCGATCGCATACAAATCAAAGATGGGGCGTTCACCCTTGTAGTGCTGGAGCTTGGCCGCTGCAGCGGGCATGAACTCATGTCCGAAGGTTTTGAGCGCTTCGAATTGCTCATGTGAATCCACCTTGATCGATTGGGTGGCCTCACCGGCAAGGTCACGCAGGACGCGCTGCAGCAAGTTCAGATCCTGGTGCAGCAGCGACAGCGGCGGCAGGCGAACCGATGCGTCCTTGATGCGCGCCCAGGCCTTGCGCAAATAGCCCAAATCATCGGACAGCTCAGCATCGGCAGCGTCTTCACCGTTGGTGCGCAGAATAAATCCGCCCCCTTCGGTACCGGCAAGCTGCTGGAGCCGGGAGCGAAGTTCGTCCCGCTGGCTGGACGGTATTTTTTGTGACACCCCGATGTGGTCGTCCTGTGGCAGGAAAACCAGAAAGCGCCCGGCGATGCTGATCTGGGTGGACAGCCGGGCACCTTTTGTGCCGATAGGGTCTTTGATCACCTGCACCGTCAGGGCCTGGCCCTCAAAGACCTGTCGCTCGATCGGGATCTGGGGTTGGGTATTGCGGGCCATATTGGGCGGCTCACCATCTGGCTGGCGATGCCAGACATCGGCCACGTGCAGGAACGCAGCGCGCTCAAGCCCGATATCGATAAACGCAGACTGCATGCCGGGCAAAACGCGTGCAACCTTGCCCAGGTACACGTTGCCCACCAGCCCCAGCTCCAGCGTGCGCTCCACATGCAGCTCCTGCAATGAGCCGTTTTCTACAACGGCAACGCGGGTTTCCTGGGGCGACCAATTGATAAGAATGTCTTCTTGCATGGGGTATGACGTTGAAAACGGACCAATCAGGTTTTGAAGCCGAAGCGCGCCAGCAACTGCGCTGTCTCAAACATCGGCAACCCCATGATGCCAGAGTAACTGCCACTCATCTTTGAAATGAACGCCGCAGCCCTGCCCTGCACCGCATAAGCGCCAGCCTTGCCCATCGGCTCTGTGGATGCAACATAGTCACGGACCTGGCGACTGCTCATCGGGGAAAACGTCACGCGTGATTCGCTCAGCACAGCATGGCGCTGGCGTCCATGGCCTATCGCAACAGCCGTCAAAACGCGATGGGTTTGGCCGGCAAGCTCGCCCAGCATGGTCCGGGCATCTTGCGCGTCAACCGGTTTGCCATAAATTTTTCGCCCCATGGCGACGGTTGTGTCCGCGCAAAGAACTGGGGCAGGCGGCAAGGCACGGCGCTTCAGACGCTGCAGCGCGGCATCCAGCTTCAGCTGCGTGACGCGTTGCACGTAGCTTGCGGGGGCCTCATTGGGAAGCACCCCCTCCAGGCTTTCAGCATCTTCACTGGCATCGGGCAAGAGCAGCTCATACCGGATGCCGAGTTGCTCCAGCAATTGGCCCCGACGGGGGCTTTGAGAGGCAAGGTAGATGAATTGACGCATGGTGTTTACTCACGATGGTAAGGGTGGTTGGCGTTGATGGACCAGGCCCGATAGAGCTGCTCGATCAGCAAAACACGGGCAAATGCATGGGGCAAGGTCAGGTCTGACAGGCGGATTCTCTCGTGCGCGCTCTTTTTGAACTCCGGATCCAGCCCATCAGGCCCGCCAATCACCAGAGCGACGTCATCACCACTGAGCTGCCAGGCCTTGAGTCGTGCAGCCAAAGCCACGGTCGTCAGGGTTTCACCGCGTTCGTCCAGCGCCACCACACGTGTGCCTTTGGTAAGTGCACCTTCGATTCTCAGGCGTTCAGCCGCGTACAGTGTTTCGAGTGTCTTGGAGCCACGCGGCTCGGTTTTGACCGCCTTGAGCTCAACCCGCAACTCATGTGGAAAACGTTTGGCGTATTCGTCCCAGGCGGTTTGTGCCCAATCGGGCACCCGCTGGCCGACTGCAACAATGACCAGCCTCACAGCAGACGGGTCAGGCTTTGCGAGGTGCCGCTTTTTTGGCAGGTGCCTTGGCCGTTGACTTGGCAGGGGCCTTCGCAGCAGCCTTTGCCGGGGCCTTGATTTTCGCCTTGACGATTGACTTGACGACGACTTTGGTAGGTACGCGTGCGGCCTTTACGGGCTCCTTGACCACGACCTTTTTGAGTGCTTTCACAGCCGCTTTAACCACTGTTTTGACCGGCTCCATCACTTCAACCGGACTGGCCTTGACTCTGGGCTTGGCGACTGGCTTGCCACCCGCTTTGGTGAGTGTTTTGGCCGCAGGCTTGCGGGTTTTGGGCTTGGGCGGATTCAGTTCCAGAGCACCTCGTTTGGCGGCACTGGATCGCTTCAAGGTGGTCAAGGGCTTGCCAACCGGGGCAGCCGGGGCGCTGACCACCTTCGCCTCGGGTTTGACCGCGCCCAACTTGAGACGTACCGGCTTTTCACCCCACAGCTCTTCCAGGTGGTAGTACTGGCGAAAACTGGGTTGCATGACGTGTACGACAGCCTGACCACAATCGACGATGATCCACTCGCCATTGGTCTCGCCTTCAACACGGGGCTTTGCAAAACCCGCGTCACGCACTGCATCGCGCACGCTGGAGGCCAGCGCTTTGGTCTGCCGATTGGACGTGCCCGACGCAATGATGACCCGCTCAAACAAGGCTGACAGATGCTCGGTATCAAAGACCTGAATGTCTTGTGCCTTCACGTCTTCAAGACCATCCACGATGGCTCGCTGGAGTTTGTGGATGTCTTTTTTGGCAACAGTTTCAGTAGTCATCAGGCAGTTTGGTAGAGGTGATGTTGATCAATATAACGCGCAACCGGCTCGCCAACCAGAGGGACAACGCCCTGATGGCCCGCGATTCGGGATCGGATGTCGGTTGCACTGACGGAAAGAAGGGGCATTTGCAGCGTGCAAAAGCGTGATTTCCACGCTTGGGGGGCACTAAATTGGCCCTCAGCCCTCGTGGAATCTGCGCGGGCAGCTACACAAATTATAGCGAGTTTGGGAATCACCTCCCAATCATGCCAGGTGGGCAGCGCATGGGCCTGGTCTTCGCCGATGACCAGAAACAGTTCTGCATCAGGCTGTTCAAGCTGGACCTCCCGCAAGGTGTCGACGGTATAACTGGGGCCACTTCGCAGGGTTTCCCGAGCATCCACCACGACCCGCTCCAGCCCCGAGAACGCCAAAGTCGCCATGGCCAGCCGGTCAGCCGCCGCACTGAGTGTGCGGGTTTTGTGCCAGGCATGCCCTGTGGGCAACACCCGCAGCTCATCGAGCCCCAGTTGCGAGACGGCGGTGTTCACCAGGGCCACGTGGGCAACATGGGGCGGATCGAACGCACCACCAAACAGGCCCACCCGGCGGGCTGTCCTTGCGGGGGCAGGCATCACAACCATTCCCGGCGAATCAGGAACCGACTGTACAAATCGGCTTCCGGTGAGCCCGCTTGCGGCGTGTTTTGATAGGACCAGCTGGCCAGAGGTGGCATGGACATCAAAATGGATTCGGTTCGCCCCCCCGACTGCAAACCGAAGTGGGTACCCCGATCCCAGACCAGGTTGAACTCGACATAACGTCCCCGGCGATACAACTGGAAATCCCGTTCGCGCGCGCCATAGGCGGTGTCTTTGCGGCGGTGAAGGATGGGCAGGTAGGCATCAAGCAACGCATCGCCCACGGCGCTCGTCATGGCAAAGCCGCCGTCAAAACCCAGCTCCGAGAAATCGTCAAAAAAAACGCCGCCAATGCCGCGTTGCTCCTGGCGGTGCTTCAGGTAAAAATACTCGTCGCACCAGGTCTTGAAGCGGGAGTATTTGTCGGTACCCGAGGGGTCAAGCGCAGTTTTGCAGGCTGCGTGGAAATGGACGGCATCATCTTCAAACCCGTAAACCGGTGTCAGATCCATCCCGCCGCCAAACCAGCAGACCTCCTGCCCCTGTTTGTCGATGGCCGCCAGCATCCGCACATTCATGTGCACCGTGGGTGCATACGGGTTGCGGGGATGAAACACCAGCGAAACCCCCATGGCTTCGAACGGTGCGCCCGCCAGCTCGGGACGATGCTGCGTGGCCGATGGCGGCAAACGTGGTCCCGTCACATGCGAAAAGCCGCAACCGGCCCGCTCAAACACCGGGCCGCCTTCCAGAATTTGCGTGATGCCGTTGCCCTGCAGGGCCTCACCGGGGCCTTTGGTCCAGGCATCCACCGTGAACGGGGTTCCGTCCGCGTCGGTGATGGCACTTGTGATCCGGCTTTGCAAACCCAGCAGATAGGTCCGAACCTGGGTTAGCCGCGATGCGTGGGTCATGGCTTTTTCACAATCGTATCGGCACGGGGCACCGACGCATCCAGCAAACCTATGGGTGAGGCGTTCTGGGGAATCCGGCCTTGGACACCGTCATAAACGGTGGCAATTCGTGAAAAATCGAGACTGGAATTACCCGTGAGCGCGATGAAATCCATCACCACGACTTTGTGCTGGCCGTAGTCCAGGCGAATCAGGCCAACCGGCACGGCCGCCTTGACTGCGGCATGATAAAAACCGCTGCGCCAGCCAGGATTGGCTTGTCTGGAGCCCTCCGGGGCCAAACCCAGCCAGAAGTATTCGTTTTCAGCGCGTTTTTCGCTCAGCAGGTCGGCCATCTGCCCGACCACACCATGGGGTGACAGCCGATCGACGGGCACGCCGCCAACCCATCGCAGCCAGCGGCCAAACAGGGGAATGTCAAACAGCGACGCCTTGCCCCAAAATTGAACCGGCACCCCAATCGACCATTTGGCCAGCATCATCACCACAAAATCCCAGTTGCTGGTGTGCGGATACACCACCAGCACACCCTGTGATCCGGGAAAACCATCAAATTCAACGGTCCAGCCAAACCGGGCCAAAATCCACCGCGCAAGACCACTCCCGGCAAACTGCAACGGAAAAGGTCGTGCGAAATCAGATACCACCATCAAAGACCCATCAGCCCTTGATCGCACGAAAACCAATATCCGTGCGGTATTGCATGCCATCAAACTGGATACTCTGGCCGTACTCATAGGCCCGATGCTGGGCCTGTCGCACGTTGTCGGCCAGCGCGGTGACACACAGCACACGGCCACCCGAGGTCACGGTCCTGCCGTCTTTCAGCACCGTCCCGGCATGAAACACCACGGCGTCGTCCGCCTCTTTCGGCAGCCCCTCAATGACATCGCCCGATCGGGGTGCCGCAGGGTAGCCACTTGCCGCCATCACCACGCCCAGCGCGGTGCGCCGGTCCCATTGCAGCTCAACCGAGTCCAGCCGGCCCTGTGGCCCTGGCTCCGTAGCGGCCCACAACACGTCGACCAGATCGGTCTTCAGGCGCATCAAAATCGGCTGGGTTTCAGGGTCTCCCATGCGGCAGTTGAATTCAAGCGTCTTGATGTGGCCCTGGGCGTCAATCATCAGCCCCGCATATAAAAACCCGGTGTAGGGAATGCCGTCTTGCTCCATGCCTTTCAGCGTGGGCAAAATCACCTCGCGCATCGCGCGGGCATGCACTTCGGGTGTGACCACCGGTGCGGGGGAATACGCCCCCATGCCGCCGGTGTTGGGGCCCCTGTCGCCGTCCTGCAGGCGTTTATGGTCCTGGCTGGTGGCCAGAGCCAAGGCATTTTTGCCATCACACATCACGATGAAACTGGCTTCTTCGCCCTGCAGGAACTCTTCAATGACAACCCTGGCACCACCCGCGTTGTGGGAAACACCCAGTTTGTTGTCCAGCAACATGAAGTCAATGGCGTCGTGGGCCTCGGCCTCGGTCATGGCCACCACCACGCCCTTGCCAGCGGCCAGACCGTCTGCCTTCACGACAATCGGCGCGCCCTGTTGGGTCACATAGGTGTGTGCCGCCTGCGCATCGGAAAACACCTCGTATTGCGCCGTGGGGATGGCATGGCGCTTCATGAATGACTTGGAAAACGCCTTGGAACTTTCCAGCTGGGCAGCGGCCTGGGTCGGCCCGAACACGCGCAGTCCGTGCGCGCGGAAATCGTCCACCACACCGGCCGCCAACGGCGCTTCCGGGCCCACCACCGTCAATTCGATCTTGTTGGCAAGCGCCCAGTCGCGCAGGTCTGCCACGCCCGAAACAGCCAGATTCTTGAGGCGATTGTCCTGCGCCGTGCCGCCGTTACCCGGCGCCACATAAACCATCTGCACCTTGGGTGACTGGGCCAGTTTCCAGGCCAGTGCGTGTTCGCGGCCACCGCCGCCGATTACCAGGATATTCATAACAATAGGGTCACAGTGCAGCGTTGTGGTAAATCGCCTGAACATCGTCCAGGTCTTCCAGAATGTCCAGCAGTTTTTGCATGCGAACGGCGTCATCACCCACCAGCTCTATGCTGTTTTCGGCCCGCATCGTCACCTCAGCAAGCTCGGGTTTGAACCCGGCGGCCTCCAGGGCGAGCTTGATCCGTTCAAAATCCACGTAGTCGGTGAGCACTTCAATGGCACCGTCGTCGTCCGAAATGACGTCCTGCGCACCGGCGTCCAGCGCCACGTCCATCAGGGCGTCTTCACTGGTGCCAGGTGCAAAAATCATCTGGCCGCAGTGTTTGAACTGGAAAGCCACCGAGCCCTCGGTGCCCATGTTGCCCCCGTTTTTGCTGAATGCATGCCGAACCACCGCCACGGTGCGGACCCGGTTGTCCGTCATGGTGTCGACCAGAATGGCCGCGCCACCAAAGCCGTAGCCCTCGTAGCGGATTTCCTCGTAGTTCACGCCCTCGGCGTTACCGGTGGCCTTGTCGATGTTGTATTTCACGCGGTCGGCGGGCATATTGGCCGCCTTGGCCTTGTCCACGGCCAGGCGCAAACGGGGGTTGGCGCTCAGGTCACCGCCGCCAGCACGGGCTGACACCGTGATTTCCCGGATGATGCGGGTCCAGATCTTGCCCCGCTTCTCGTCCTGCCGACCCTTGCGGTGCTGAATATTGGCCCATTTACTGTGTCCTGCCACGCGAAGTCCTTCAAAAATTCGTTACGCTATCGGCTAGATTGTACTTTTCGAGAGTCTTATGGCCGACCCCATCCTGATTGCCCAGCACAACGATGTTCAGTGCTTCCTGCGCCCGGACAAGGCCAACCGGCACGGACTGATCACCGGCGCCACCGGCACGGGCAAAACCATCACCCTGCAAACCATGGCCGAGGGCTTTTCCCGCATCGGTGTACCGGTGTTCATGGCCGACGTCAAAGGTGACCTCACCGGCATCTCGCAAGCCGGGGTTTTATCAGACAAACTGGCAAAAGTCCTCAAGGAGCGTGCGTTGGCAGCTCCTGAATTCATAGCATTTCCTGTGACTTTGTGGGATGTGTATGGTGAGCAGGGCCATCCGGTTCGGGCCACCGTCAGTGATCTGGGCCCCCTGCTGCTGGCCCGCATGCTGAACCTGAACGAAACCCAGGCGGGCGTACTGCAACTGGTCTTCAAGATCGCGGACGACCGCGGTTTGCTGCTGCTGGACATGAAAGACCTGCGTGCCATGTGCCAGAACGTGGGCGACAACGCGTCGGATTTCACCACTGAATACGGCAACATCAGCGCCGCCAGCATTGGGGCCATTCAGCGCGGGCTGATGCAGATTGAGGCTCAGGGTGGCAATCACTTCTTTGGCGAGCCCATGCTCAATATCGAAGACTTCATGCAGACCGATGCCAGCGGACAAGGCGTGATCAATGTGCTGGCGGCCGACAAACTGATGAATTCGCCCCGCATGTACGCCACCTTTTTGCTGTGGATGCTGAGCGAATTGTTTGAGACCCTGCCCGAGGTGGGAGACCTGGACAAGCCCAAGATCGTGTTCTTTTTTGACGAAGCCCACCTGCTGTTCACCGACGCGCCCAAGGCGCTGCTGGAACGCATCGAACTGGTGGTGCGGCTGGTGCGCAGCAAGGGCGTGGGTGTGTATTTTGTGACGCAAAACGCGCTGGATGTGCCCGATTCGGTGCTGGCGCAGCTGGGCAACCGCGTGCAGCACGCCCTGCGCGCCTTCACGCCGCGCGACCAGAAAGCCGTCAAGTCAGCGGCCGAGACCATGCGGCAAAACCCGAAATTCAGCATCGAGGCCGCGATCACCGAGCTGGCCGTGGGCGAGGCACTGGTGAGTTTTCTGGACGACAAGGGGCGCCCCGGCGTGACCGAGCGCGTGTACGTGCTGCCGCCCTGCAGCCAGATTGGCCCGATCACGCCCGAGCAGCGCAAAACCCTGATTGCCAAATCGGTGGTAGCCGGGGTTTATGAAAAAGTGGTTGACCGTGAATCTGCCTTCGAGGCCATCAAGGGCCGCACCCAGGCCCGCATGGCTGACGAGGCGACCGCCAAAGAGCAGGTGGACAACATGTCCAAAACCGTCACCAAAGACACCCCAGATCAGGAAGCCGGGACCGGCGGTGGCCTGCTGGACAGCCTGGGCAGCCTTCTGGGCGGCGGCGCACGCCATACCCGGGCCAGTGCGGGTGAGCAACTGTTCAAGAGCGCCGCCAGCGCCATCGGGCGCGAGGTCGGACGCCAGGTCATTCGCGGCGTGCTCGGTGGCATATTTGGCGCGCGCAAGCGCTAAGACCTGACCCTGCGTCATCAACGAACCCACGGGAACACCATGACCAACACCTCCTCCAGCAACCCCAACCCGCACGTGCACCTGCTGGACCACCCGCTGGTGCAGCACAAACTGACGCTGATGCGCCGGAAAGACACCAGCACCAACAGCTTTCGCCGGCTGCTCAACGAGCTCAGCATGCTGATGGCCTATGAAGTCACGCGTGACATGGCAACACAGGACGTGGAAATCGAGACGCCGCTGGAGACCATGACCGCCAAAATGATTGATGGCAAAAAACTCGTGCTGGTCTCCATCCTGCGGGCCGGGACCGGCATTCTGGACGGCATGCTCACCGTGGTGCCCGGCGCCCGTGTGGGTCACATCGGCCTGTACCGGGACCCCAAGACCCTCCAGGCCGTGGAGTACTACTTCAAGATGCCCCAGGAAATGAGCGAGCGCGATGTCATCGTGGTCGACCCCATGCTGGCCACCGGCAACTCTGCCGTGGCCGCAATTGACCGCATCAAGATCCTCAAACCGAAGTCAATCAAGTTTGTGTGCCTGTTGACCTGCCCGGAAGGCATCGCCACCATGAAGGCGGCGCACCCCGATGTGCCCATCTACACCGCGGCCATTGACCGGCAACTGAACGACCATGGCTACATCCTGCCGGGTCTGGGCGATGCGGGGGACCGGATTTTCGGGACGCAGTGAGTATTCTCAAAGAAATAAGCCACTAGCCCCCGTATCCATTGCGCAAGCAGCTATTGAATTTATAGCTACTGGTTTGACCGAAGCCCTCACCGTCGCCGCGCCGACCGCACACCGTCCAGCTCGGCTACGGTGCCCAGCACCTTGTTCAGCCGCCCCGAATCCGTCACCTCCACCGTGAACGTCATCCAGGCCGTGCCTTTGACCGATTGGGTCTGCACACCGATGACGTTCATCTTTTCCTTGGTGAAAATTTCCGAAATGTCACGCAGCAGGCCTTGCCGGTCTGCCGCCTGCACGGCCACATCAACCGGGTACACCGGGGACGCATCGGCCCTGGCCTGCCCCCATTGCACATCGATCACCCGTTCACCGTTGCGGGCAATCAGCTCGGCCAGGTTGGAGCAATCGCTGCGGTGCACACTCACACCCTTGCCGCGTGTGACGAAACCGCTGATGGCATCCGGTGGTGCGGGTTTGCAGCATTTGGCCAACTGGGTCATCAATGAATCCACACCCACCACCAGCACACCACCGCCTGCACCCTTGTCGGCCACACGGGGCTTCTTGAGCAGCACCGTGTCTTCCTGCGGTGCAACCAGCTCGGGCGGGCGCAGCACCACCTCGATGTTGCGCAGTGAGAACTCATCTTTGCCCACCACGGCAAACAGGTCGTCTGCTGAATTGAATCCCAGTCTGGAGGCCAGGTCTTCCAGGTTGACTGCCGTTTTGCCTTCGCGTTGCAGCAGTTTTTCGACCGCCTCGCGGCCCCTCGCCACGGTTTCGTGGCTGGCCAGCGCGTTGAACCAGGCGCGCACCTTGGCTTTGGCACGGTGACTGGTGAGAAAACCCAGCTCGGGGTTGAGCCAGTCACGCGACGGGCCGCCCTCTTTGGCAACCGTCACCTCCACCGTTTGCCCATTTTTGAGCGGCGTATTGAGCGGCACCATGACGCCGTCCACCCTGGCACCCCGGCAACGGTGGCCCAGATTGGTGTGCACGCTGTAGGCAAAGTCCACAGCCGTGGCACCCTGGGGCAGCTCCACGATGGCGGCGTCCGGCGTCAGCACGTAAATCTGGTCGTCAAACACACCACCGTGTTCGCCCGACAACTCACGCTCCCAGGCCAGCAACTGGCGCAGCACGGCGATCTTGGCGTCGTATTCGCCGGCGGCGGTCACACCCGCATAACCCTTGACACCCGCTTCCTTGTAGGCCCAGTGCGCCGCCACCCCGTGCTCGGCATGGTCATGCATGGCCTGCGTGCGGATTTGCACTTCGATCGGCTGGCTTGATGAGCGACCCGCTGCCGGGCCGCCCCCAAGCGGGACAGCCCTCTCGGGGGGCAGCGACCCACGCAGTGGTGGCGCGTGGGGGTCATATTCCCGCACGATGGTATGCAGCGACTGGTAGCCGTTGACCTTGGGCCGGGCGATGTAGTCGTCAAACTCACCGGTGACCGGCTGGAACTGGTGGTGGACCCAGCTCAGGGCGGCATAACAGTCCGACACCGACGCCACCACCACCCGCAGCGCCCGGATGTCGTACACCTGATCAAACCCCAGCGATTTGCCCCGCATCTTCTTGACGATGCTGTAGATGTGTTTGGGCCGGCCCTGCACCATGGCCGTGATGCCCTCGGCTTTCAGCGCCGTCTGCACCCGCAGGCGCAGGCGCTCGACAAAGGCTTCGCGCTCGGTGCGTTTTTCGTCCAGCAGACCGGCGATTTGTTTGTAGGTTTCAGGCTCCAGAAAGCGAAAAGACAAATCTTCCAGCTCCCACTTGATTTCCCAGATGCCCAGACGGTTGGCCAGCGGCGCAAACACCTGCAGCGATTCAGCCGCCAGCGCCGGGGGCACAGGCAACTTGCTGTGGGCAAAGTGCCGCAAGGTCTGCAGCCGGGATGCCAGGCGCAACATCACCACCCGCAGGTCGCGTGAAAACGCCAGCAGCATCTTGCGCACGTTTTCGGTCTGCGCCGCAGCGGTTTGCGCCATGGGAATGGGCGTGGCAGCGCGGTTGACCGCCACCTGCGTGATGCGCGCCTGACGTTGCACCCGCACCAGCTTGGTGGTCTCCATGGCCAGCGCGGCAAAGTTGTCGCCAAAGGCTTTGGCAATCACTTCCTGTGGCTTGTTCAGGTGGTCACAGGCATACACCAGGTAACTGGCCGCCTGCATCGCCTCAGAGCCCCCAATGGTTTGCAAAATGGCCGCCACGGCATCGGCGTGCGCCAGCGTGTTTTCGCCGGTATCCAGCGATTCGCCCACCAGCAGCGGCTCGGCAAACGCACGGGCACGCGCCAGTGCATTCAACTCGCCCGGCAGGCTTTGCGCCGTGGCAGCGATCAAGGGTGATGGCGGCGCGGAACCGGCCGCTTCGGGGGCAAGGCTTTTCATGGCAACACCCTCACCTCAGGGCGCGAGCAAAAAGGACGCGACAACATCAACCTGATTGGCCGCGACCAGCGTGGGTGCATGGCCCACACCTTCAAACTCAACCAGGGTGGGCCTGGGGCCGCGCTGGGTCATGGCCAGTGCCGTTTCGGGGGTCAACAGATCAGACCGGGCGCCGCGCAACAACAGGGTTGACGCCTTGATGTGGTCGTAGAGCTGCCACAACACGGCTTCGCCTTGCGCCGCCACCTCCTGGGTGAGGCTTCGCACCGGCACGGCAATGGCCGGGTCGTAATGCAGCTCGAAAACGCCGGGCTCGTCGACTTTGGGTTTCACCATGTGCCGGGACAGTGCCAGCCACTGCTCGGGCGTGTGCGGTCCAAACGTGGTGGAAATGGCCCACAAGGCATCCGCCGCCGCCTGCACCGACGCAAAACGCCCGGTGTTGCCCAGATAGCTCTTGAGGCGTTCCACAAAAACCCAGGACACGGCCGGGCCCACGTCATTGAGAACCAGTTTGCGAACCGGCACCGCCAGAGGCAACCCAGGCTGCCCGCAAATGGCCATGCCGATCAGCCCGCCCATGCTTGTGCCCACCCAGTCCAGCGTAGCCGGTTGGAGCTGCGCCAGCAGGGCCAGCATGTCGGCTGCATACTGGGGCAGTTGGTAGGCATTCGGGTCTTTCAGCCAATCGCTTTGGCCCCGGCCCGCCACATCCGGGCAGACCACGCGAAGCGGATGGCCCGCCTTTTGCGCCCGGTCGCACAGCGCCTGCGCCAGAACATCAAAATCGCGCCCCTGACGGCCCAGGCCATGTACGCAGAGAATCACATGCCCGGCCGCCGCGTCACCCCATTGCCAATAGGCCATGCGGTGGCCGCCCGTGGCGTCGGGGCAGGATACGTGGTTGAGCGCAGGTTCGGACATGGTGAGTTTCAGGCTTGATAATGATGTTTGATCTGCAGGGGTGCAAATCATTTGCGACAGCCCCTGCATCGTAATTCAAACACTGCCCGTCATCTCAACCCCTCATCTGGAAAACCATCATGCTCAAAGGCAAAACTGCACTCGTCACCGGCTCCACCAGCGGCATTGGCCTGGGGATTGCCAAGGCTTTGGCGCGCCAGGGTGCCCACATCATGCTCAACGGCTTTGGGGACTTTGAAGGGCCCCAGGCCGAAGTGCAAGCCGTGGCCACCGCTGCCGCCATGGGGGGCAAAGTGGGTTACCACGGTGCCGACATGAGCAAACCCGCCGAGATCGAGGCCATGATGGCCTATGCAGCCGCCCAGTTCGGGCAGGTGGACATTCTGGTTAACAACGCGGGCATTCAGCACGTCGCCCGCGTTGAAAATTTCCCGGTTGAGAAGTGGGACGCCATCATCGCCATCAACCTCTCCAGCGCTTTTCACACCTCCCGCCTGGCCTTGCCCGCCATGAAAGCGGCCGACAACGGCAAGGGTTGGGGCCGCATCATCAACCTGGCTTCCGTGCACGGCCTGGTGGCGTCGGCAGAAAAATCTGCCTATGTCGCCGCCAAACACGCCCTGGTGGGCCTGACCAAGGTTACTGCGCTGGAAAACGCCACCACCGGCGTGACCTGTAACGCCATCTGCCCCGGCTGGGTGCTTACCCCACTGGTGCAAAAGCAGGTAGACGCCAAAGCCGCCACCCAGGGTATTTCCAACGAAGAGGCGACCCGGCAACTGCTGGGCGAAAAAGAACCCTCGATGCAGTTCACCACCCCCGAGGAGCTGGGTGAACTGGCGGTATTTTTGTGTTCACTCGCAGCCAACAACGTGCGCGGCGTGGCCTGGAACATGGATGGTGGCTGGGCAGCGCAGTAAGCGGGGATTTTAGACCGTATTGGCATATAACCCTCGTCGGATATGCGTGAGTAGCTATCGTTTTTATAGCGTATCTGATGTTGATGAGGCATTAACCGGTAAATTGCAGCGGCACACTGCGCCTCAGATGCCCGCTTGTCGCCAATGCTGGCTGGTCTTGCAACAGCCTTGCGTCGGGACTTCGCTATCCCGACGCCACGATCACATGCGCCTGAATTTTGCCGGCCACCGGGCCTTCGCCGTGGCGGCTGGCGATCGCCTGCGTCGCGCGGTCCGTAGCCAGCGCAAGCAAGCTGGCGTCGCGTGCCTCGATTTCGTTTCGCAGCGGCGTTCCCTGGCAATAGGCGGTGGCGGCAGCGCGTGCCGAGGGTGCGCGACTCACCTCCTCACGCGTCTTGATCTCGATGTCGGTGAAGCCAGCGCGGCTCAATTCCTCGTGGATCAGTGCGACATCATGATAGCCGTGCGGCGTGCGGGCCAGGAATCGCGGCGGGTCGTGCGGAAACACCGCAGCGACGGCGTTGGTGACGTCGTCGGCAAAGGCGTTCTCTTCGATACGGTCCCAGACATTAAAAACAAAGCGCCCGCCTGGCCGCAGCACCCGACGTGCCTCGGCGTAGCCGGTGATCCGGTTGGGAAAAAACATCGCGCCAAACTGGCAGCAAACGACGTCGAACGAGGCATCTTCGAAGGGCAGGTTGAGCGCGTCCGCCTGCCGCCATTCGATGCGGCTGTCGGCTCCCTGCCGGGTGGCTGCATAGTCGAGCATGGGCTGGTTGAGATCGGTCACCACGTAGCGCGCCCCGGCTTTTAGTTTTGGCGCAAGCAAGCGTGTCACCACGCCGCTGCCGGCAGCCGTTTCCAGCACCGCGCCGGGCGAGGACGCCGCGACAAGCTGCGCCATGTCGACGGCATAGGCCTCGAAGATCAGGGGGACCATCAGCGTATCGTAGAACTTCGGGATAGCGCCCGCGAACACCTTGTCACTCTCAGCCATAAGACCTCCTTGATGCGATCTGCTCCATCATGCCTGCCGGCTACGTTGCCGGACATTCCCGCCTGCAAGCGTTAGCCGCGCCGAGCCGCTTCGATCGCAGCGATGTCGATCTTTGTCATCTCCATCATGGCTTCGAAGGCGCGCTTGGCCACCGCTGGATCAGGATCGGCAATTGCGGCCATCAGCACGCGCGGCGTGATCTGCCAAGACAGTCCCCATTTATCCTTGCACCAGCCGCATGCGCTTTCCTGGCCGCCGTTTCCGACAATCGCTTGCCACAAGCGGTCGGTTTCAGCCTGGTTGTCGGTCGCGATCTGGAACGAGAAAGCCTGGTTGTGCTTGACCGCCGACCCCCCGTTCAGGCCGAGACAGGGGATGCCCACCACGGTGAACGCTACCGTCAAGACATCTCCCTGCTTGCCCGCAGGATAGTCGCCGGGTGCGCGATAGACAGCCCCGACCGCGCTGTCTGGAAACGTCTCGGCGTAGAACTTGGCGGCGTCCAGCGCGGTGCCGTCATACCAGAGACAAATCGTGTTCTTGCTGATCATCTTGGTTCCTCCAAAATCAGGACCGATACATTAATTCAAACCGGTCAGGTGGAATCGTATCCGTAAATGGGATCAGAGCAAGAGTTGTTACAGCATCACCTGCGCCGTGCCGGGGGGGCGACCGGACAAAGCAGCAGTTCGCAGTGAACACGACGCTAACGCCGGGCGCACTCGCCAGCCAACGACTGAAGAAATCAGCCCGACTGCTTGAACGCCATCACCGCCTGATTGCGCAAGGTGCGCAGCAGTGACAGCTCTTTTTCATCCATGGCCAGACCGACCTTGGCCGGCTTGTCGGCATAGATCAGGCCAAAGGGTGTGCCTTTCATTTGCAGCGGCAACAGTAAAAACGTCGGCGCATTCACCGATTGGCGATACCAGGGTGGCAGGCGCTGCATGATGCGGGGCTCGCTGGTGTCACTGATGAGCGTGTCTGCACCCTTGGCCGACACGACCGCAAACAGGTCGGGGTGGGCCGATTTGAGCGACACCCTGAACAGGGCCACGACCCGCTCAACATCGGCACCCAGGCCAAAACGCCCGGTCAGGCATTCGGTCTTGGGATCACGCAGGCAAAACACCACACGCTGAAAATCCATCGCACGGAACATGGTTTCGATGATCATGCGCAAAACGTCATTGAGCTTGAAGTCTTCGACCATCAGGTTGGTGATGTCCGCTATGCCCGATGACAGCATGTCCGTCACGCGGCGGGCCTCGGTAAAGGCGGCCTCGCCCGCCACCGGTGGCTCACTCTGGGTGGCCTGCAAGGCATGTGCACCGAGTGCGTCGGGCTGTGTATCGACACCATTTGATGGATCGGCTGACGCATCAAACGGTATTTGCAGCAACTGGGATGCGCAAGAACCCGGCAACACCTTGAGATCCATAGCCTGGGCCATGTCAATCAACTTTTGGCGGGCCTTGACGGTGGCTGCACTCACCTGGGCCACACTGACGCCCAGAGTTTTGCTGTATCGGTGCGCCAGATTGGCCATGCGGGCTTCGACCTCATCGGGATTGCTGGCCGTCAGGGCATCTGCCATGTCATTGGCCGCCAGGGTAATCCACCGCATTTTCTCGACCGCATCGTCCGGCAGGCGAGCTGGCGGCAGGCCGGCCGGCTTGCGCATGCAATGGTGCAGGCTTTGCGGCAAGCCCCAGGCCTTGGCCACGCCAACACCCAGCGCCTCAAAACCAACACCCATAACCCGAACCGATGCTGCGGCCTCCCCGACGGCACCCCTGGCAGGCGACATCAGGCTTCGGATCTCACCCGCGTCGTCAGGAAAATAGAACTCGGCCAGCAGACGGCCCAGGTTCTGAAACATGGCACCAATGAACGCCTCTTCACCGTCCATCAAGGCCGGGCACAACTCGCCCGCAATGGACCCCGCCATCAGGGAGCGCAGGAATTCATCTTTGAGTAAATGCGCGTGGGCCTTGTCCTGCATGTGTTCGAGCATGACCAGACTCAGCGCCATGTTGCGAATGCCGTTGAATCCCACCAGGGTTACCGCCCGCGATACCGTGCTGATGCTGGCGCCGCGCGAATAATGTGCGCTGTTGACCACGCGCAACAGCTTGTTGGTCAGGGCCACATCCTTGAGGATCTCGTTGGTGACGCTGCCCACACTCTCGCTCTCCGAGCTGGCAATGCCCTGAATGCGAAAAACCGAATCCGACATGGCCGGAAAATCGGTTTGATGCCGCATGCGGCTCAACAGGGACTCAAGTGGGGGTAATTCAGACATGCGTGAGAAGGTTGACAGCAGTATCAACCCAACCCACTTTTTGCAGCCCCAAAACTAACCCGATTTAACGGGCAAGTTTGCCGGATGGGGCGCCGCTACTTGAGCTGAACCGAGCCCGCAACCGTCACCAGGACCGTGCTTCTGCCCGCCTCCACCGGCACCGCCGCGTCTGAAGACATGGCCTTGGCCTCCATGGCCATCATGCGGGGCCGGGGGACAAAGCCCTGGTCGTTGGCATTGACGGACACCTCACGCAGCGTGTAGCCGGTAAAGCCGAAGTCTTTGGCAATCTCGCCCGCCCGGACCTTGAAGCGCGCAATCGCCTGGGTCTGGGCCTCACCTTCCACCTTGGCCCGCTGCTCGCGGCTCAGGCCAAAGCTGACGTTGCCCAGCGTGAGGGTCTGGATCTTGCCGGCCGTGGCGCTGATGCGGGCGATGTCCCGGCCCTCCAGCACCAGCTCGGTGCTTCCCTGCCAGCCATTGGGTTTGCCGTTCTGGCCATAACGCGGGTACAGGCTGAAATTGCCGGTTCGCACGTCAAGCTGGCCGGGCTGCGCGGCGGTTTTGGCAATGGCCAGCGCGGCGTCCAGGGCAACCTTGAGCTGGGTTTGAACCGCATTCGCGTCCGTACCATCGCGCACGGTGTTCATCGAGATGGACAACCAGTCTTGCTGAACTTCGACGGAACCACTGGCGGACAGTTGCACCACATTTTGCGGTGCAATTGTCGTCAATTGTTGAGCAAAAAGACCACTTGCCCCCGTCAATATTGCGCAAGCAGCTATTAATTTTGTAGCGATCATGAATCTTGTTTCTGCTCAGGTCCGCAGGAATTTGAGGGGTTCGAAACGCCCGTGCACCACGGCCTCGGCGTTGACGCCCCACCAGTCCTGCGCCACCGTGGCATACAACTGGCGAAAATCCGTGGTGTAGGTCAGGTTCTGGGATGCATCCAGTTTCGTGAGGTCAGGTGCCTGACCATACAAGCCGCCACGCACCGCGCCGCCCGCCACAAAATGGGGTGCGACTGTGCCGTGATCGGTGCCGTTGGAGTTGTTTTGCCGGGGGCGGCGACCAAATTCGCTGAAGGTCATGACCACGGTTCGGTCCCAGGCACCCAGCTCGGTGAACGCGCTGCGCAGGGCTGCCAGGCCTTCACCCAGCTGCTTCATCAGATTGGCATGGGAGCCCAACTGGTTTTGATGGGTGTCAAAGCTGCCCAGTGTGAGCACAATCACCGGCACACCGGCCTTGCCTTTTTGCGAGGCCACCACCTGCGCGGCTGCACGCACCCCATTGCCAAACGCACCTTGCGGAAACTCGGTGGTGAAATTGAACTTGTCACTGCGCAAACCCTGGGCGGCGTCGCTGACGTTGTTTTCCACGCTCAGCAAGTGCTGCAACGCCGGGTTGCCCTGGGCATGGGTTGGCATGGCAAATCGGGCCTGGTTGATAAAGGCCTCGGGGTTGTTCAGTGTGACCGCCCGCGCACCGGCCAGCGCACCATAGTCGTTGCCCCCGATCAGCACCCCTTCTGCCGTGAATTTGGCGCGGCTGGCGTAGCCCGCTTTCATGGCACGCGCCACCCAGCCGTCATCCAGATACTCGCCCGACTTGGACGAGGTTTCCCAGATTTCAATGGAACGGAAATGAGACAGGTTGGGCTGCGGGTAACCCACACCCTGCACGATGGCCAGCTCGCCTTTTTCCCAAAGCGGCAAGACGGGTTTGAGCTCGGGGTGCAAGCCAACGCGGGCATCCAGTTTGAGCACCTCTTCGCGCTTGAGGGCAATGGTGTTGCGCAACTGGTGGTAGGTGTTGTCAGCAAACGGCACCACGGTGTTGAGACCGTCATTGCCGCCTTTGAGCTCCACCAGGACCAGAATGCGGTCGCTGGCGCTGGCAGCGCGTTGCCCCACGCCTTGCGCCCAACCGGGTGCATGACTGGCCAATAGCGCAGCGCCGGTAGCCGAGCTGAACGTGGTCAAGAAATTTCTGCGTTTCACGTCAGGCTCCTTATTTGAGTTGGTAGGCGGGGTCAAGCGTGAGTGTGCGCAGGTAGGCGACGCCCACCGTGCCACTTGCTATGATTTGTGTAGCTGGAGACGCAAGCACCACGTGGGCCAGGCGTTCTTTTTCCTCATCAGTGGGCTCGCGGTCAGCATGCCCGCCATATTGCGCCAGCCAGGTTTCCGGATCAAACCGGATGGCGGCGGCGGCATCGGCCACCCGCATGATGCCCTCGCGGCCCATCCCGCCAATGGCCTGCTTGTTGCTGCCCCGGCCCCGATCGCCTGCAAACTCGGCCAGAATCCTGGCGCGGGGACGCATCGATTCGGTCATGTTGGCCGTTGTATCCGGCGCCATGTCCATCGCCATTTTTGCGTTGCGCGGGGTATCCGGCGCATCAACAGCCCGAAACAGCTGCTCGCTGAAACGCTTGCGCTCCAGGAGCGTGGTGGCATTGATCCAGTCGGTATAACCGGGCCAGCCCTTCACATTCGGTGGTATCAGCAGGTTTTGGCCGAGTTGGGCGGTCTTGAGCGTGAACGGCATGACATCCGAGTAGCTGAAGCCAAACTGCCGAACCGTCCCCACCACCAGGTCCACCGGTGACTTGATCAGGCTGCCGCGGTTGTCTGCAGACCAGAAGGCATCGGCCAGCAGCAGGTCTTTGACCACCCCGCTGATGTCGAAATTGTTGTGCCTGAATTTCAGGGCGATGCGTTCCACCTCGGCCTTGTCGGGCACCGGCGAGACGAACTCTTTCCACAACTTGGTGACTATGAAGCGGGGCGCCGCGGGCTGCTCCAGCATCACGTCCAGCGCGGCGTCACCGTCAAAATTGCCGCTGCGTCCGAGCAGGGTTTTGGAGCCGTTGTCGTGAAATGCCGGGCGAACCACGAACTGGTGGTCATCCCGGTTGACACTCCACCCGGTAAACGCCCGGGCGGCCTCCTTGATGTCGGCCTCGGTGTAGCCACCGCCCTGACTGCCCTCACCCAAGGTGAACAGCTCCATCACTTCGCGTGCAAAATTTTCGTTGGGGGCCTCCTTGCGGCTATTGGCACCGTCCAGGTAAACCAGCATGGCTGGGTCTTTGGCAACAGCGTGCAGCAGGGTTTTGAAGTTACCCAGCGCGCTGTTGCGCAGCAACTGGTGCTGCGCCCACATGGCCTGCGAGCTGATGACTTTTTGCTGGGACGTGGCGAAATGGTTGTGCCAGAACAACGTCATGCGCTCTTGAAGTGGCGCAGGGGCCTCGATCATTTCGCGCATCCACCAGGTTTTGGCTTCAAACCCTTCACGCATTTGCTGCTGGCGGGCAGCCTGTTGTTCTTCCTTGGATTTCAAATACCGGTTGGCCAGCGGTGCGGGTAGCGTCACAAAACCGGGAGCCGGATGTAGCGGTTTGGCCACCCTGGCCTGGGCGATGATGTCGGTCACCGCCTTCTGGGCGCTTAGACCGGTCAGCCGGTCTACCTCCATCTGGGTTGGTGCGAAACCGCTGCGAACAAGAAGGTGTCGCGCCTGATCCTCCGTCATGGCCGCTGGCGCGGCAAAAATCGAACTGCTGACAAACACAAGAGCTGCCAGCAGCCCGGAGGATTTTGCAAGTTTCACGGTGATTTCCTGTTGTTATCGTGGCGTTGCCGGCGCAATTCAAGGCGCAACTCCGCCAGCTCTTCGGGGGTCATTCGTCTCTCGGTGATGGTGCCGTCGTCCTTGATGCTGGACGTGCGTTGGGACTTCAAAGCCGAGCGCAAGGCGGCGCGGCGCTGCTCACCGGGGGTCTGTGCATCAAGCTTTTCCACAGCGCCAGGCCCGGACGGGTCTGCCTGGGCCAACCGCAAACCTGGCCTGGTGCCGGACTGTGCCATGGCGCTGCCACACAGGAGCAAAGTGAGCAGAGAGTAATGAAATAGCTTCATGTGGTGTCCATAACGCCGATGGCGCAGATGCGGTTCACATTTTCTTGGTAAAGAACTTTGTAGGTGCCAGCATATTTGTAACAGTGTGTTAACCCCTTGCCCAAACCGTTTCATTTCGCCCCGCTGGACTGCAAAATCGCGCTTGTTACAAATTCAAATTCATCAATCATGAGCACCTCTTCCAGCCGAACTGATCGCATCATGGTGGTCGATGACGACGCCCGTATTCGCGAGCTGTTGTATCGCTACCTGACTCAGGAAGGGTTCGAAGTGCTGCAGGCCGAAGATGGCAAGTCGCTCACCCGCATCCTGCTGCGCGAAACGGTGGACCTGATCGTGCTGGACCTGATGATGCCGGGCGAGGACGGCTTGTCCATCTGCCGCCGTCTGCGTGGCGCAAATGACAAAACCCCCATCATCATGCTCACCGCCAAAGGTGAAGACGTTGACCGCATCGTCGGGCTCGAGGTCGGCGCGGACGACTACCTGAGCAAACCCTTTAACCCGCGTGAGTTGCTGGCGCGGGTACACGCGGTGTTGCGCCGCCGTCCGGCAGCCGAAGCCCCGGGCGCACCCTCAACCGACAACGAGCGGGTCAGTTTTGGGCCTTTCACGTTTGATCTGGCGGCACGCACCCTTCGCAAAGGTGAAGATGAGTTGCCTTTGACGTCTGGCGAATTTGCCATGCTCAAGACCCTGGTGCGCCATCCGCGCCAACCCCTGTCACGAGAAAAGCTGGCCCAGCTTGCGCGGGGCCGCGAGTTCGAGCCGTTCGATCGAAGCCTGGACGTGCAGGTGTCACGCCTTCGCAAACTGGTGGAAGCCGACCCGGCTGCGCCACGCTATATACAAACCGTCTGGGGGCTGGGCTACGTCTTTGTACCGGACGACGTCAATTAAACTCTGGCCGCGCAGGTAGATTTTGATTGACTGACTCCTTTAACACCCTTCCCGATGTATCGGCTCCGGCACCGCTGGAGACCAATCTGGGCGAGCTCGTCTCCGAGTCACGGCCCGGATTAAGCCTTTTCTGGCGCACGTTCTTTTTGCTCGCCCTGCTTCTGGCGGGCAGCATTTTGGCCTGGCTGCAAACCCTGCGGGCGCTGGAGTTCGAGCCGCGGGCCATCCAGACAGCCCAGCAAATCGCCTCGCTGGTCAACCTGAGCCGCGCAGCGCTGATCCACTCTGACGCCATCGCCCGGGTCTCATTGATCAAGACAATGACCGAACAGGAGGGTGTGCGCATCGTTCCACGAGAGCCCGATGATAAATATGAACCCTTTGATACCGACACCCTGGGCCGGCGCATTTCCCAAGAGTTGATCGCCAGGCTGGGGCCGGGTACGCTGGTTGCCAACAGCGTCAATGCCGAGGACGGCTTGTGGGTCGGGTTTGTCATTGATGGCGACAACTACTGGATGCTGACCGACCGGTCCCGATTCAACCAGACGGGTGGGCGCACCTGGCTGATCTGGCTCATCACGGCAGCGGTGTTGTCGCTGGCGGGTGCCGCCCTGATCGCCCGGCTGATCAACCGGCCTTTGAAACAATTGTCGTTTGCCGCGGGCAAGGTGCGTGACGGCGACTTCGAGGCCAGCACGCTGGATGAAACCGTGACGACCGGTGAAATCCGCGCGGTCAATATCGGCTTTAACCGCATGACCGAGAAGCTGGCCAAAATCGAGCAGGACCGGGTGGTGATGCTGGCGGGCATCTCCCATGATTTGCGCACACCGCTGGCCCGTCTTCGTCTGGAAACCGAGATGAGTGTGGCCGACGTGGACGCCCGCGAGCACATGGCCGCCGACATTGAGCAGCTCGACGCCATCATCGACAAATTTCTGGACTACGCCCGCCCCGACCACGTCAAGCTCAAGCCGGTCTGTCTGGACACGGTGCTGGAGGCCTGCTCCTATTCAGTGCGGGAGCACACCGACATCCGTATCAGCCTGGATGTTCCGGAGGATTTATGGGTGTTGGCCGATGAAGTCGAACTGCGCCGTGTGATCTCCAACCTGCTGGAGAACGCCCGCCGCTACGGCAAGAGCCGCAAGACCGGCGTTGCCCAGGTGCATATTGCGGCCAAGGAGCGCGATGAGTGGTTGCTGCTGAAGGTCAGGGACCATGGTGCGGGCGTACCGACTGAAAAACTGGCCAGCCTGACCAAACCCTTTTTCCGCCTGGACGAGGCCCGCACAGAGGCAACCGGTGCCGGGCTGGGCCTGTCCATCGTGGACAAAACCGTTCAGCGCATGGGCGGCCGGTTCGCTCTGGCGAACACAACATCGGGCGGTCTGGCCGCCCACATCAAACTGCGGCGTGCGAAACACCCCTGAGTCCCACACCCATTAACAGCACCACGGCCCGTGCCTCCATGGCAAGGCCCTCGCCAACTGGTCCCATTTTCTCGGCCGTCTTGGCCTTCACGTTGATCTGGTTGACCGAAATGGCCAGCGCCTGGGCGATGTTGCGGCGCATCAGGGGAATCCAGGGCATCAGCTTGGGCGCCTGCGCGATCACCGTACTGTCGATGTTGCCAACCTCGAAACCCCGCTCACGCACGCGCTTGAGGGCCTCTACGAGCAAGACCATCGAGTCCGCCCCCTTGTATTGGGCATCCGTGTCGGGGAAATGGGTGCCGATGTCGCCCAGCGCGGCAGCCCCCAGCAGCGCATCGGTGATGGCGTGTAACAACACGTCGGCATCGGAATGTCCCATCAGCCCACGATCAAACGGCACCTCAACCCCACCCAAAATGAGTTTTCTCCCGGCTGCCAGGGCATGAATGTCCCAGCCTTCGCCCACCCGTACGGTCATGTTGGGTGGCCTGGGTTCAGGGGTAGTCATAGTGCGGATTTCCGTTGTTGTGCCCGAGGTCTGGCCACTGGCGCATTTGCAGCACCGCCCGGGCCAGAAGGAAGTCTTGCGGGTAAGTGACCTTGAAATTTTGCGCGCTTCCGGGCACCAGCTTGGGGGCGAACCCCATGGCCTCGATGGCGCTGGCCTCATCGGTCACACGCTCACCCGTCATCTCCAGCGCTTCCTGCAGCATGCCAATGCGAAACATCTGGGGCGTCTGGGCCAGCCATTTGTCGCTTCTGTCCAGCGTGGCGGCAACCCGGCCTGCCAGTCCCATTTTCAGGGTGTCAGGCAACTGGTGCGCCAGCAAGCCGCCCACCGCATCGTTCTGGCAGGCATCAATCAGCCTGTCGATCAATCCAGGTGTGATCAGGCAACGTGCCGCGTCATGCACCAATACCCAATCCTGCGCGTTGGCCCCGTCGGCCAGCAACGCATTTAAACCATTCAATACGCTTGCAGCCCTCGTGGAACCTCCGCAAGCAGCTATCGAAACAGTAGCATCCGAACGGTTGGCAAAGAAGGTGTCTGCTGGCGCCACCACCACCAGCGTGCGCCAGATTCTCGCCACGGCGGCAAAGGCGGCCAGGGTGTGCCCAACCATGGGCTGCCCGGCAATCGATTGATACTGTTTGGGTGCATCGGTGCCGGCACGGCTGCCGTTTCCGGCGCAGGGAATCAGCGCCCACAGGCGTGATGCAGTCGGGCTTGGGGCAGTCTGCGCATTGGACACCTGGGGCGTCTCAGGCAATGGGGACGGGGATATTTGAAGGTTTGGCGTCATGGTGCAACGCGCCATTCTAAAATCAAACGATTCATGGATTTACCCAAACTCAACCCCGGCAAACGTTTCACCCTGCCCCGCCCCATCGGTTCAGCAGATGCATTGTTGCTCGCCCAGCTGGGCACCCGCGAGAAGGCCGCCGGCAAGCTGACGGCCATTGTGACGGCCGACGCCGCAGACGCACAACGCCTGATTGAAGAGATGGCGTTTTTTGCGCCAGATCTGCGCTGCGCCCTGTTCCCTGACTGGGAAACCCTGCCCTACGACACCTTTTCGCCACACCAGGACTTGATCAGCGAACGCCTGGCCACACTGTGGCGCATCTCTCAGCGTGACAAGGACACCGGGGCGGACGTGGTGGTCATTGCCGCCACGACGGCGCTTTATCGCCTGGCCCCGCCCGGCTTTCTGGCGGGCTACACCTTTCAGTTCAAGGTCAAACAAAAACTGGACGAAGCCAAACTCAAGGCCCAGTTGACGCTGGCGGGTTATAGCCACGTGACCCAGGTGGTCAGCCCTGGTGAATACGCGGTGCGTGGCGGGCTGATTGACCTGTTCCCGATGGGCAGCCTGGTGCCGTTTCGCGTTGACTTGTTTGATGACGAGATAGACAGCATTCGCACCTTTGACCCCGACAGCCAGCGCAGTTTGTACCCGGTACCCGAGGTGCGTTTGCTGCCCGGGCGCGAGTTCCCGATGGACGATGACGCCCGTGCCCGGTTTCGCAGCCGCTGGCGCGAATTGCTCGAGGGTGACCCCACGCGAAGCCGTATCTACAAAGACATCGGCAACGGCGTGGCCACGGCGGGCATTGAGTACTACCTGCCGCTGTTTTTTGAAGACACGGCCACCGTGTTTGACTACCTGGGTGCAGGCACCGCCAACCCGGCTACCGTGGTCCTGCACGGTGACCTGGAACCGGCCTTTGCGCATTTCTGGAAAGACACCAAGGAACGTTACCGGCTGGTGCAAACCGACCCCGACCGGCCCGCCCTGCCCCCGGATGCGCTGTTTTTAAGCAGCGAGCAGTTTTATGCATGCGCCAATGGACATGCGCAGCTGGCCATTAAATCCAGAACCGTTCGTCCTGAGCTTGTCGAAGGGCATGCAGGCGCTTCGACAAGCTCGGCTCGAACGGATGATGAGCACACGGATTATGTGGACATCGCCCTTCTGCCACCCATGACCGTGGTGCGTGGCTCTGACGACCCGCTGTCCAGCCTCAAGCTTCATGCCCGCAACACCCAGCAACGTATTCTGGTGCTCGCTGAAAGTGATGGCCGCCGCGAGAGTCTGCTGGACTTTTTGCGTGCCAGCCAGTTCAACCCACCGGCCTTTGACTCGCTCATCGAATTCCTGGCCAGTGACGAAAAAATTGGCATCGCCACCGCGGCCCTGAGCAGCGGCTTCGCCTGGCTGGAACAGGGCATAGACCTGGTCACCGAAACCGAACTGTTTGCGGCGGGCCCGGTTACCCGCCGACGCAAAAAGCAGGAGCAGGTGAGCGATGTGGAAGCGCTCATCAAAGACCTGAGCGAACTCAATATCGGCGACCCGGTGGTGCATTCGGCCCACGGCATTGGCCGCTACAAAGGACTGATCAACCTCGATCTGGGCAACAAACCGGCCAGTGGCGCGCCCGCTTCCGAAGGGGCTTCCCAGCCCATGCAGGAATTCCTGCACCTGGAGTACGCCGACAAGGCCACGCTGTACGTGCCGGTGAGCCAGTTGCAGCTCATCAGCCGCTACACCGGCGTCAGCGCCGACGAGGCCCCGCTGCACAAACTGGGCTCCGGCCAATGGGAAAAAGCCAAACGCAAAGCGGCCGAACAGGTGCGCGACTCGGCCGCCGAGCTGCTCAACATCTACGCCCGCCGGGCGCTGCGCGAAGGTCACGCCTTCCGTTACTCGCCCGGTGACTACGAAACCTTTGCCAACGACTTTGGTTTCGAAGAAACGCCAGACCAGAAAGCCGCCATCCACGCAGTCATTCAGGACATGATCAGCCCGCGTCCGATGGACCGGCTGATCTGCGGTGACGTGGGTTTTGGCAAGACCGAAGTGGCTTTGCGCGCGGCCTTCATTGCCATCACCGGAGGCAAACAGGTGGCCTTTCTGGCCCCCACCACACTGCTGGCCGAGCAGCACTACCAGACACTGGTGGACCGCTTCAGCAAATGGCCGGTGAAGGTGGCCGAGGTCTCACGCTTTCGCTCGGGCAAGGAGATCACCGCGTCCATCAAGGGCATTGCAGACGGCACGGTGGACATTGTGGTGGGCACGCACAAGCTGCTCAGCGAATCGACCAAATTTCACGATCTGGGCCTGCTCATCATTGATGAAGAGCACCGTTTTGGCGTGCGCCACAAAGAGCAAATGAAAGCGCTGCGCGCCGAGGTTGACGTGCTCACCCTGACCGCAACACCCATTCCCCGCACGCTGGGCATGGCACTGGAAGGCCTGCGCGACCTGAGCGTGATTGCCACCGCGCCGCAGCGCCGCCTGGCGATCAAGACCTTTGTACGCACCGAAGGCAGCGGCGTGATTCGCGAAGCCGTGTTGCGGGAGTTGAAGCGCGGCGGCCAGGTTTACTTTCTGCACAACGAAGTCGAGACCATCGAGAACCGCCGCGCCAAACTGGAAGAGTTGTTGCCCGAAGCGCGCATTGCCGTCGCCCACGGCCAGATGCCCGAGCGCCAGCTGGAAAGCGTGATGCGCGACTTTGTGGCCCAGCGCTTCAACCTGCTGCTGTGTTCCACCATCATCGAAACCGGTATTGATGTGCCCACCGCCAACACCATCGTCATGAGCCGTGCCGACAAGTTTGGCCTGGCGCAATTGCACCAGTTGCGCGGGCGTGTGGGCCGCAGCCACCACCAGGCCTACGCTTACTTGATGGTGCCGGATCTGGAAGGCCTGACCAAACAGGCCCAGCAGCGGCTCGATGCCATTCAGCAGATGGAAGAACTGGGCAGCGGTTTTTACCTGGCCATGCACGATCTGGAGATTCGCGGTGCCGGTGAGGTGCTGGGCGAAAACCAGAGCGGCAACATGCTGGAAGTCGGTTTTCAGCTCTACAACGAGATGCTGTCCGAGGCGGTGCGCTGCCTCAAGGCGGGGATTGAACCCGATCTGCTGAGCCCCTTGAACGTCACCACCGACATCAACCTGCATGCGCCTGCGCTGCTGCCCAACGACTACTGCGGCGACGTGCACCTGCGCCTGAGCTTTTACAAAAAACTGGCCACCGCCAAAAACACCGATCAGATCGATGCGCTGCTGGAAGAAATCGTGGACCGCTTCGGCAAGATGCCGGCCCAGGCACAAACGCTGATCGACGTGCACCGCCTGCGGGTCATCGCCAAGCCTTTTGGTGTGGTGAAGGTTGACGCAGCGCCGGGTGCGATCACCATCACGTTCAGGAAAAATCCGCCAATTGACCCCATGAAAATCATAGGCATGATCCAGAAAAACAAACACTTCAAGCTGGTGGGCAACGAAAAGCTGCGCATCGAGCGCGAACTGCCGGAAGTCAAGGATCGGGCGCAGATGGTGCGCGATGTTTTGAGGAGCTTGGGGCAGCCTGTTGTGGAGGCAGCTGCTACTCCCGCGGCAGTGAAGTAGCTAAACGCCAAATGGAACAACTACCCGTGCTACCGCTGGAAGACAATATTGGGGCCCACTACAGCGGAATACGCCTCTAGCCCTCGTAAATATTGTGTAAGTAGCTCCTAATTTAATAGCAGTCCAAAACCATGCAAGCCACTGAAATCTCCCCCGGCCTGGTCATTCAAGGTTTCACCTCACCCTTGAGTCTGAGCAATTTCAAACTCATCGCCTTCGATATGGACTCCACCCTCATCAACATCGAGTGTGTGGATGAAATCGCCGATGCAGCGGGCCGCAAGGCCGAGGTTGCAGCCATCACCGAGGCCACCATGCGCGGCGAAATTGCTGACTTCAAGGAGAGCCTGCGCCGCCGTGTGGCTTTGCTCAAGGGCGTCACCGTGGCCAGCATGGAACAGGTGTACCGGGAGCGGCTGCGGCTCAACCCCGGCGCTGCAGAACTGGTGGCGGCCTGCAAAAAAGTCGGTATGAAAGTGCTTCTGGTCTCCGGTGGTTTTACCTTTTTCGCAGACCGCGTGGCCACCCGGCTGGACATTGACTTCACCCGCTCCAATGTGCTGGCCGTGCAGGACGGTGTGCTCACCGGCGAACTGGTGGACCAGCCTTGGGGTGATATTTGTGATGGTGCCGAAAAACGCAAAACACTGCTGGAAACCTGCACCCAACTGGGCATCAACCCCAAACAGGCAATTGCCATGGGTGATGGCGCGAATGATCTGCCCATGATGGGCGTGGCCGGCCTCTCGGTGGCCTATCACGCCAAGCCCAAAGTGCGTGAACAGGCGATGGTGGCCATCAACAGCGGCCCACTGGACCGGTTGCTGGCGTTGATGAACGCCTGAAGTCCGACTGGCGATCGCCCCCGCCGGGGCAGGTTCACTCAATTGATGCGGTCAAACTGTCCGCTCAACGACCGCCCTGCCCGCCTGAACGGCAAAGCTTGCCAGCGTCCCGATTCTGGCGTCCTTGCGGGTCACGTCATCCACCACCCGCAAGGTGGTGGTGAGTTGTCTGGGTGTGAACTCCACCACGCCATAGCCCTTGCGCTCGGCATCAGCAAAGACAAAGTGCGGGTTCTCGGTCAGCCGCTCCGGTGTTTTGGCGTTGCCACCCGAACGCGAGGTGATGCTGGTGCCGCAAAACTCCACGCCAATGCTGGCACCCGCCTGGGCGCTGGCCGTTTGGGCGTAGTCGGCCTTGATATGGCCTACCCAGTTTTCATGCACGTCACCCCCCAGAAATACCGCATTGGGCACCGCATGTTTTTGCAACGCATCTGTCAGTCGGGTACGCGCGGCGCTGTAGCCGTCCCAGCCATCGTTGAAAAAGACCTGGCCGGGGCCGGGCTTGTTGTCCCGCTGGCCAAACAGCGTTGACTGCCCCACCACATTCCAGCGCGGCGTGCTCCGGGCAGACTGGTTGAATTCGGCGCTCAGCCAAGCTTCCTGTTGCCCGCCCAACAGGGTGCGTTTCGGGTCATGCCAGGCCGGGCAACTGGCGGGATTGACCTGACTTGAACCCGGATTGCCACCTTTGGTACAAACCAGTGGGTCCTTGTATTGACGCGTATCCAGCAAATACAGTGTGGCCAGATTCCCAAAATCCACGCGGTTGTAGATGCGCAGGTCTGCGCCGGAGGTGGGGTTCACCAGCCCGGCGATGGCGTGGCTCAAGGTGGCAGCGCGGATCGGCATGTGCTCGTAATACGCCTGGTACGCCGCCGCACGGCGCCGGGCAAAGTCCGGCGGGTTTGAGAAAACATCGGCCGCGCTGCTGTTGCCCGGCTGCAGACCGGCATAGTCGTTTTGCACTTCATGGTCGTCCCAGGTCATCAACCACGGGCAAACGGCGTGCATGGCCTGCAGGTCGGCATCGGCCTTGTGCAGTGCATAACGTGAGCGGTAGTCGTCCAGCGTGATGACAAACCCGAGGCTGGGGGTCATATTGGGCAGCCGCACCGCGTTGGCAGCGCCGGGGTATTCGTAAATGTAGTCACCCAGAAACAGCACCGCATCCAGGTTTTCGTCACGCATGTGGCGGTAGGCGCTGTAGTAGCCATGCTCCCACCGCTGGCACGAGGCATAGGCCAGCCGCAGGCGCGCGGCAACGGCGTTGGGTGCGGGAAAGGTGCGTGTTCGTCCCACCGGGCTGATGGCGTCACCCGCCATGAATCGGTAAAAGTACCAGCGATCGGGCTCCAGGCCAGCCACCTCCACGTGGACAGAATGCGCCAGCTCGGGGCTGGCCATTGACTGCCCGCTGTGGGCGATGCGGGTAAATTGCTCATCGTGGGCAACCTCCCAGCGCACCGTGACCGGCTCACGCCCCAGGCTGGAGCCAAACAGGCCCTGCAGGTGCAGGCGGGTCCACAACACCACCGAATCGTGCGTGGGAGAACCGCTGGCCACACCCAGTGTGAACGGGTTGCTGCCAAATCGGGGCTGGCTCCAGGCGCTGCGCGGTAGCCAGAGCGTTGTGGCACTTGCCGCCGCGAGACCCAGCAGGTGACGGCGGCTTGCCCCACGGTCCATGCCATTCACCCCGCAGCCAGGCAGGCAATGGCCTGTTGCATGCCATCGCGGCCAAACGGGATGCCTTGTACCGTCATGGCCGCTTCGACACCGCCCAGACAACCCAGAATCATGGCGGCGTTCATGTCGCCCAGATGGCCAATGCGAAATACCCGCCCGGCCAGTGGCCCCAAACCGCCCGCAATGGCCACTTGAAAACGGTCACGGGCTACCGCGCGCATGGCCTCGGGGTCTACGCCAGGCCCGACCAGGATCGTGGTTACCGACGCGGACCGTGCCTCAGGTACCCGACCGAAAAACTGCAAGGCACCAGCGGTGCCCCAGCCACTCACCGCAGCCCGCACCGTGCGCGCCATCAACTGGTGGCGCGCCATGACCTGGGTCCAGCCCTCATCAACAATCAATCCCAAAGCGGCTTCAAGGCCCCGCAACAAGGTCTGCGGCGGTGTGCCGCAGAATTTCATATAGGACAGGTCATTCTTTCTCAGGCGCCAGTCCCAGTAATACCGGGGCATGGGGTTGCGCTGGCAGATCGCCATCGCCGCGCTGTCCACGACGGCAAAGCCCAGTCCGGGTGGGCACATCAAACCCTTCTGGGACGCCCCCAGCACCACGTTGATGCCCAGCTCGTCCATGGCAATCGGCACCACACCGACCGACGCGACCCCATCCACCACAAAAAGCGCGGGGTGACTGGCCGCGTCAATGGCGGCGCGCAACGCCCGCAAATCACTGGTCACGCCACTGGCGGTATCGGTGTGCACGGCAAAGACCGCCACAATGTCGTGCCGGGCATCATCCCGTAGCGCCTGCTCCAGCGCGCTGGCATCAATCGGGTAACCCTCGGCCCAGGGCGTGCGAATCACTCTGGCACCCATGGCCTCGGCCTGCAGCGCCCAGGTTTCCGAGAAATGCCCGGTTCCCGCCACCAGCACCGTCTGGCCAGGCCCCAGCAGATTGACGTTGACCGCCTCCCAGGCGCCATGGCCGTTGGTGGCGTAGATGAACACATCCGCCGATTGGGTTTGCACCAGGCGGCGCAGGCCCAGCTCACAGGCTTCAATGATTTGCCCCAGCCGGGGGTCTGCCATGTCCATGGGCTGGCGACTCATGGCATGCACCACCTCGTCGGGTAGGTGGCTGGGTCCGGGGGAATGAAGAAGGCGGTGGCCAGGAATGCGGGGTGATGAATTCATGCTGCCATCAATGGATTTGATGGCTTCATCTTAAACGACAGGGGTTCGGGCCGGTTATCAGTCCAGCGTGTTGGCAAACGCGTTGATGGCGTCAATGTCCGGTGCCAGAACGGTGAAGGGAATACGTTCTTTGGTCAGCGTCGCACGAAGGGCCTTGTCAATCACCCGCGCGCCCTCTTCATCCTGGAAGCGCCCGGAATGCACGTATTTTTTGTCACCCCGCTCCACCAGAATATTGACGTTGTTGTGCTGCTTGTACCAGGCCAGAATCTGCAGCCGGGTTTTGCCAACATCACAAATGTTTTCGTCGTAATGTTCGTTGTAATACAGAATCTGGGGCAACGAGCACTCGGTTACCAGGTACTGCAACTGCCCGTCCAGCAGCTCCAGCATCCTGAATTGCTGTTGGGCAATGAAATACTGGTTTTTCAGCGCCTCAAAATCCTTTTGCCAAACCAGGGACTTCGCAAAATCGGGAATTTGCTCGACGGACTTGTGCCGCAGATTCAGGTTCAGGATGATGGCGGAAGAAAAAAGCGACTTGTCACAGCCAGGCCCACCAATGATGTTGATCACCCTGGTCGGGTACATCCGCATCTTGTTCTCGGGCAGCTGATTGGCCGAGTAGGTGTAGCGCATGCTCATGTCATCACTCCAGTAGACCCGGTTTGCGCTTCAAACGTCAGAACGCAGAACCCCCGTCGCTATCAGTTTAATAGCTAATCACGCAATGAATACGAGGGCAAGCAGCCTATTTACCACCTAATTCAAGCCTTAAAGGCGTCTGCAGCGGCTACGAAAGAGGCAGCTCGGGTTGATCAGCCACGCGGCGAAGCGGATGTCCGATGCCCTCTGTCCGGTCTGCGAATTTTTGACCATACATTCTGCGGTCTGCTTTTTTGAGCAACGATTCAGCATCCACACCATCTTCCGGATAAAGCGCCTCGCCAACCGCACCACCAAAGTCGGTCAACACCAGCGGTTCATTCCCAAGGGCCAGCAGCGGATCTTTCAGCACCGCCAGGATTTGCTGGCGCACGCGCTCCACACTCTCGCCGTCATCCACCCGGTCCAGAAGAATGACAAATTCATCGCCCGACAATCTGGCCACCAGGTCCCTGGACCGGACGGCACCGCGCAAGCGCTGGGCGACTTCAATCAACACCCTGTCGCCGACACCGTGCCCGTACTGGTCATTGATCTGTTTGAAGCGATTCAGGTCTATGAACAGAACGGCAAAACGGTCCCCCTGCGGTTTGGCAGCGGCCTGACTGATTTTGTGACGCAAGCGCAGCATGAACGCCTCCCGGTTGGCCAGACTGGTGAGGCTGTCGGTTTGCAGGCGCTGCTGCATGGTCTGAAAATTCCTGGCAAGCTGTCCAATTTCATCTGGCCGCTTGATGCCTACAGGCCAATCCAGTTGACCCTTGCCCACTTGAAGCGCTGCCTCTGACAGGTGCTTGAGGTCGCCCACGACCCAGCTCAGAATGCGCAGGCCAATCACAATGGCCACCAGGGCAGCCAGTGCGCTCAGTACGGCTGTGCGCACCACATTTTCGGTGACACCAGCCATAAAGTCGCTGCGCGGTATGGCCACCACGTTAATCCATTGCAGTCCGGCATCGTCCTTCAGGCGGTCAAACGCGGCGTGAAATACCTGCCCGTCGGGTGTCGAAAAATTGAATGTTTGTGCCCCGGACTTGATGCTTTGGCCAACCAAGCGCGAGCGAACCTCCTCGTACATGCGGGCAATAACCGGATTGCCACTTTGCGAGGCATTGACCCGTGTCTTGCTGCCGTCGGACATCGTTTTGACATTGAGACTGGCCGACGACGCAATCAAGTCCCCGTTGGGCTCGACAACAAAAGCCAGGCCGTGCTGGGACACCCGCAGATTGGTCACAAAATCATTCAGGGCCCGCAGTGACACGTCCGTTGCAACCACCCCCTCAAACTCTCCCCGGTGGCCCAAAACACGGCGCGCACGCGTGGCCACCAGGTCTTCGGTCACGAAGTCGATGTAAACCGACGTCCAGGTGTGAAGGCGCTCGGTTTCCCCGGCCTTGTACCAGGGGCGCTCCCGTGGGTCGAAAAATTTGGTCTCTCGCGCCTGAAGCGATGCCGCACCATTGATGCCGGTAAAGCGGTAAATCGCACGCATTTCGTTGGCTTTGAGCTTGACCCGCAGTTCACCCTCTGTGACGGAATGGCGGTACAGGCCAAAACCCTGCCCCAGCCGGTTACCGAAATAAACGTAATTATTCGGGTCCATGTGCAGTGATGTGGCAATCCAGAAACGGGTGCGCAGGCCTGGAATCTCGGCATCAATGGGTGATGTCACGGGCATGCCGTCCGGGAAGGCGGCTTCCAGTACGGCACCGGACCCCACAATATGCCGGTCAACCGCCTGCCCAATTCGCCCCACGGTTTCGATCAACAAATGGGAGGCCACGGATTCGACTGCCCTGCTACCCGCCACATAAGACAGCCCGACGATGGTGAGGGCCAGCGCCAGCACCAGCACAACATAGGGAATCGTCAAAACCTGGCGCAGGGACAACCGGTATTTCTCTACTTCAATCATGCGGTAGTCTCCAATGTGACATTTGGCCGCAGTATAAAAGTGAAGCCTTGCCGCGCATTTCCAGGACGGCAGTTATTGCCCTCGTAAATGTAAATTACTTCACATGCGCATCAGGCATGCACCTGTTCAGGCCTGCCAGACGCCATACCCCGCGTGTCGCAGCGCAATGCCCAGCTCCACCTCCATGTCGCGTGCACCTTCATAGGGCATGGGGTTGTACATGGCGTACAACGCGGGCAACAGGCGCAGACCCCATTTGCGCACGAACACATTGCTTTGAATTCCGGCTTTGTGCTTGTCAAAACGCACATCCGGATCCAGTCCGGTCATGCCGACATAGACAAATGGCTTGCCCAGCTGGTAATCCGGGTTGCATTGGCGAAAGCGGCCCACATTCCAGACCTCGTCAGCCAACTCAACCACATACACGTGGTAGTGGTGGCTGCGCGCTGGACGTTTGATTGGCGACACCATGGCTACACACGGTAACATGGGCTTGTGCCCGGGGCTCGTCGTTTGTGGCGTCACCCTTGCCGCCCCTGATGCAAACCTGATGATTCCTTTTTCAGTACTCGACCTGTCCCCCATTCTGCAGGGCAGCCATGCCGGGCAATCTTTCCGCAATTCGCTGGATCTGGCGCAGCACGCTGAGCGCTGGGGCTTCAACCGTTATTGGCTGGCAGAACACCACGGCATGCCTGGCATTGCCAGCGCCGCTACGGCCGTGCTCATCGGTCACGTGGCTGGGGGGACATCAACCATCCGTGTCGGAGCGGGCGGCATCATGTTGCCCAACCATTCCCCGCTGGTGATTGCCGAGCAATTTGGCACGCTGGAGTCGCTTTACCCGGGCCGTATTGACCTGGGCCTGGGCCGCGCACCGGGGTCTGATCAGGCCACGGCCCACGCCATGCGGCGCAATCTGGCCAGTGACGCCGACGAATTTCCGCGCGATGTGGTCGAGTTGATGGACTATTTTTTGCCTGCATCAACGACCACCGACGGCCTCACATCCGTGAAACGGGTTGTCGCTGTACCCGGCCAGGGGCTGAACGTACCGGTCTGGATATTGGGCTCCAGCCTGTTTGGCGCACAACTGGCCGCCATGCTGGGCTTGCCGTATGCCTTTGCCTCGCACTTCGCGCCAGCGCAGATGATGCAGGCCATCGAGGTGTACCGGACCAACTTTCGCGCCTCAAAGCAGCTGGACCGGCCCTACGTCATGCTGGGATTCAACGTGTTCGCGGCAGATACCGATGAAGAGGCAGCCTTGCGCGCCACCTCGATGCAACAGGCCTTTGTGAACCTGCGTAGCGGCCGTCCCGCCAAACTGCCGCCGCCCCTGGCCGACTACCCCAACCGCGTGGGTCCGCAAGAGCGGGCGCTGCTGGACAGCGTGTTGTCGTGCTCAGCCATTGGCGCGCCAGCCACCGTGCGTGCCAGTCTGAAGGCATTCATTGCGCGCACCGGTGCCGATGAACTGATGATCACATCACAGATCTTTGACCACGCGGCGCGACTGCGGTCTTACGAGATCACGGCCGACGTTCGCCCGACGCTGTAACTTGTTGTGCTTTACAGGGCGCTTTATGGGGTGCCTACAAACCGGAGGGCAGCGACCGGTGGCAGATCACGTGACAGGCAGTGCCACGCCTCCCCGGCATTGGCGCTCATCCACAGCCCGCCAGTGGTGGACGACATGGCCAGCGTCTGTCCATCGGGTGCAACTTCAAGTGAGTGCCGATAAACCAGGTGATAGGCATGGCTTGGCGGCAGGCCCTCGCCAAAGA
This sequence comes from Pseudomonadota bacterium, assembly GCA_041192445.1. Lineage (GTDB taxonomy): Bacteria > Pseudomonadota > Gammaproteobacteria > Burkholderiales > Burkholderiaceae_C > Egaibacter. The sequence continues at coordinate 53,140 of JBEEMW010000071.1, forward strand.
CATGAAAGGTCTTGCCACCGTCATCCGTGCGTGTGACGACCATCCTGCCATCCACCGGGATGCGGCAGGCATCGGCCTGGGCCGGCACAAACCAGGCCCGCTGGGGATTACGCGCGTCGCAGGCCACGGCAAAGCCAAAACCCGAGGGTGTGGGTGCAGGAACCGGTTGCCACTGCAGCCCGCCATCGCTTGAACGGTAAATGCCGCAATGGTGCTGCACCCACAACACATCGGGTTGCGCTGCACACTGCACCATGCGATGGGGGTCCTGGGTGTTGGGATCTTCGGCGCTCTCGGGCGGCGTGTAGTCTGATTTCATTCCGGTAGCAGTGAGTGCCCAGGTGGCACCCGCATCATGCGTTTGCCAGACACCACCACACGAGATGGCAACCGTGACATGCCGGGTATCACGGGGGTCCACCAGCACCGAGTGCATGCCGGGGAAATCGTTGCCACCGCCAAACCAGCCCATGCGCCTGGGGTCTTCCCACAAGGGTGTGTTCAGGGCCCAGCTCTGACCGCCATCGTTTGATTTGAACAGGCCAGCGGGCATGCAGCCGGCCCACAACACACCAGGTTCGGCTGCACCACCGGGGGTCAAGGCCCAGATCAGGTCCACCGTCCAGGGGGTGGTGTCATCGGCCAGCGGCCCCTGCTGGGGTTTGGGGGGAAAGGCCGGTGAACCCACCTCTTTCCAGGTCGTGCCCTGATCCAGGCTTTTGCGCAGCTTCACCCCAAAATGCCCCATGCGCAGGGCGGCATACCAGGCACCATCACGCGGATCAGCCAGCACCTGCGTCACGGGCTCACCCGCAAAATGGTGTGCCACGATGGCCCAGTGAGCGCCCTCTCCCCGAACCACAAACAGACCCTTTCGGCTGCCAACAAGCAAAGTTTGCATGATTTCCCCTCTTTTCTATTCCCGTTTTACGATTCGTCGCTAACCGCCCGTGAGGGCCCCAATCACCAGAACCCGATCACCCGGCTCCAGCAGCTGGTTCAGGTTGACGCGGTCCGTCACCATCTGCTGGTTCACGAACACCGCCACATGCTTGCGCACCGCCCGCTGATCGTCAAAAACATAATGCCCCAGCGCAGGCTCCGCCATCAGCGCGGCCTCCAGCACAGCACGCAGACTGCCCGGTGCCACCGTTTGCGGCGCACATTCCACATGGCGGCGCAGGCTGGGGGCAAACTCGACACGGACTTGCTCAGGGCCAGCCATGTGCATCACTCTTTCAACAGGAAAAGCATGCGGGTACCCGCCAGCTCCAGCACGTCGTGGTCAGCAAGAGGCACGGCATCCGGGCCCAGGGAGTCGCCATTGAGCTTGGGCAGGATGTTGCCGTCCATGTGCGCCACGTAGTAGCCGTTACGCCGATGCGAAACAGCCACAACCGAAACGCCGGGTTTGCCAAACGTGGTGACCGCTTTCACCACGGGCACCTCCAGCCCGGCCGATGATCCGGACAGGACCTGAAAACTGGCATGGCGCAGGCTGGTTGCGCCTGAAGGGCTCAGGACATCGAGTTTCATCATGGAGGTTATGCCGAAGTCTGGCGGCTCTGACGAGCTGAGAAACTGGATTTTGAATTTGCCGATGGCGATCAGGTCGTGGTCTGAAAGCCGCTGGCGCGCAATCATCTTGCCGTTGATGTAGGTGCCATTGGTGCTGCGGAGGTCTTCGACATAAACGTCCAGCAAACCGTGAAGTTCAAACACGCAGTGCTCCCCACTCACCACGGGGTTGTCCAGCACGATATCGTTATGCGGTTTTCGCCCGAGCGTTGTCCGGTTCTGGTGCAGATACAGATGCTGAATCTGCACACCTTCGACCGACAGAATCAGTTGCGGCATAACACCTCCAAATTTGGGCGAAGTCCATGTTAATGCGCCACCCGGTATCCGGCAAGCCCCACCACCGGCAATGTGCCGCGGGCTGCGGGTGCTCCGGTTAAATGAGCAAACACCCGAAATGCCGGGCGAACTGCTGCGCGGTGTCGGCGCTCAACTTGTCGCCCACAAAAATCTCGACGCCCCTCAGCATCTTGCGAAGCTCGGCGGGGCTGTCACATTGCTCAATCGCCGCGCAAATGGGGATGGCGGCCTCACCCAAGCGCGCCGACACAAAGTCGGAAGCCGCCTGCCGCACTTTTTCGTATTCTTGTGGGCTGGTCGCCGGGCGCGGTGCCTCGGACGCACCTGCCGCCACAAAACCCGGTGCCACTGGTGCCGCCAAAGGCGTCGCCTGGCCGGTTGACTCGATCAGCCCCTGGGCCAGCAAATGCTGCAACGACGCATCCAGCTCACCCACCCGCACAAATGCCGCAAGGTCGTTCACCGTCTTCACGCCGTCCACCATGATCAGCAGACGGCGCTGCCCCGCAGCCAGATTGCCGCTGCGCTGGGCAATCTCGGCCCGTCCCGTGTCAGTCTTGCAGTAAGTTGTTCCCGGATTCATGCTTATGTTGTCGCCATCAAGTTGCCAAGATTATGCGTGCCCGCGCCAAACGCTCAGGCAAGCTGGTGGACAATGCCTGCAGGCCACACGCCAGACCCCCTACACTGAACCTGAACTGAACCATCAAGCCATCCCATGAAAATTGAAAAAGACACCGTCGTCACCCTGCGCTACCTGCTGGCAGACGCCAAAGGCAAACCCCTTGAGGACAACGCCAAGCCCATGGTGTATCTGCACGGTGGCTACCAGAACACCCTCCCCAAAATTGAAGCGGCACTGGAAGGCCGACTGCCCGGCTACCAGGCAACCCTGCCCCTGCTGCCCGGCGAGGCTTTTCCCCTGCGTGATGAGGCCCTGGTGCAAACATTGCCCCGCAGCCGTTTCGCCAAGGCACCCAAAGTCGGCGCCCGCCTGCAAAGCGAAGGCGCGGCTGGAGAACACCCGACAGCGTTCACCGTGATGCAGGTCAAGGGCGATAGCGTGATGGTGGACAGCAACCATCCGCTGGCGGGCAAGGAATTGCGCTGTGTTCTGACGGTAACCAGCGTGCGCGCCGCATCGCAAGAAGAGTTGGCCCACCGGCACGTGCACGGCGAACACGGCCATCACCACTGAAATTGAAAGGACACCACCATGGCGCGACACAGTGAATGGGCAGTCAAAGTATTGGCCCTGATCAAGGGTGGCAACACGGCAGCGGCCATCGCGCAGATCAAGGTGGCGCCCGACGTGAAAGAGCTGAAGGCGCTGCAGACCGAGCTGATATTGGGCAAGCTGACCGGGCGCTGGCGCGATGTGGACGCCGCCATTGCCGACAATATCAGCGCGCTGGCGGCCCCGCGGCTCAGCCGTTCGCCCTGACCCAGGGACGCAATCAGCGGCCCGGTGTCACTCCCGCCGCAACATCTGGAAATTGAGCAGGCGGGTTGCAATGACCGTTTCGGCCAGAAAGCACAGCAGCGCCAGCAGGAAGCACATCACCCCCGTCAGAAAACCACCCACCGCCCAGCGGGCGCTCTGAAAGGCTGTGGTTTCGCCCAGAAACAGCAGGATGATGGTCAGGCCGATCAGGAAAGAGCAGGACGTCAGCAGGGCAATACAACCGTTGGCCAGCCGCCCGCGCTGCCGCAGCTCGGCCAGCTCGATATGGGCGCGGTCCAGAAACTCGGGGTCGGTTGAGGCACGCGCCTTGTCTTCCACCGTGCGTGCGCGGTCGATGATGCGTGCCAGCCGCCCCGCCACGGCGCCGATCATCCCGGTGACGGCGGTGAGCAGGAAAACGGGCGCCACAGCCAGCTGGATGCCGTGGGTGATTGAGTCAGAGTCGAGGGGGATGGGCATGGGGGTGATTATGCTCAACCGGCCACACCGAAGGCTGTGTTGTACGACAATAATCAAGCTTCATAGACCTGCCGGGTACCTGCCAGGGCCCGGATTTTTATCCAAGGAGTCCAAGCCATGAGTTACGTCGACGGATTTGTTACCCCGGTCCTCACCACCAACCGCGAGGCCTATCAAAAGCATGCCGGGAAAGTCGCAGTTCTCTTCAAGGAATACGGCGCAACCAGTGTTGTGGAATGCTGGGGCGACGATGTGCCCGAAGGCAAACTCACCTCGTTCCCCATGGCTGTGAAATGCGAGCCGGGTGAGACTGTTGTGTTCTCCTGGATCACCTGGCCTTCCCGCGCAGCGCGAGACGCCGCCTGGGCAAAGCTCATGGCCGACCCCCGCATGGCACCCGGCGCCACACCAATGCCGTTTGACGGCAAGCGGCTGATTTATGGCGGCTTCGAAGTTTTGCTGAGCGCATAACCCTTTTGAAGGAGACCTTGCCATGGGCCTTTTTGCACCCGACGCCACCGCCATCCAAGAACTTGTCCTTACCCGCCTGATCGACGTGCCGCGCGACAAGCTGTTTCGCTGTTGGACCGAGCCCGCACTCATTACCCAGTGGTTCACCCCACCACCCTGGAAAACCGTTGCCGCCGAAACGGACGTGCGCGCCGGCGGCGCCAACTTCATCACCATGCAGGGCCCCGACGGCACCCAGATGCCCAACCGCGGTGTGTACCTGGAAGTGGTGAAAAACGAACGCCTGGTGTTCACCGATGCCTACACTTCGGCCTGGGTGCCGTCGGGCAAACCCTTCTTCACCTGCATCCTGACGTTCGAAGACGAAGGCGGTAAAACCCGCTACACCGCGCGGGCACGCCACTGGTCAGCGGACGACTGCGCCGCCCACGAGAAGATGGGTTTTCATGAAGGCTGGGGTATTGCCACCGACCAGTTGGCCGCGCTGGCCGCCACGCTTTGATTTGATTTGATTTGCCGTTCTAAGGCATTAAATTGGCATCCAGCCCTCGTCGGATATGCGTGAGTAGCTATTGAAATAGTAGCAAGTACGACCGGGGCTCCTTACTGCCAAGGAGCGATTGCCTCATTAAAGGGCATATTGCATATTAACAATATATTGCTAATATGCAATATATGAAAGTCACCATAGAAATCGCCCCACGAAATTCCCTATTCAGCACGGCAGGCAAACCGCTCAAAGCCGCCGAGGCCAGCGCGCTGTTTGGCGCCGACCACCGCCTGAGCTTCGAATCTGCCCGCGCCCTGTTCTCCGAACTCACACCCGCCCGCATCGACCTGCTGGAGCGGCTGCGCCAATGCGGCCCCTGCTCGGTTTACGCACTGGCCAAAACCGTGGCACGCAATTACTCCAACGTGCACACCGACATCAGCAGACTGGAAGTACATGGCCTGGTGCGGCGCACGCCTGAGGACGCGGTGTATGTTCCGTTTGAATCTCTGGAGATTCATCTGGACTTGTTAACCATACGCAACTAACGTACAATTTTCATGAAAGCAACTTTCATTGAATTGCCGCCTTTTGAGCGTGTGCGGCAAAGCTATCTGGATGACGCAGCCTATCGCCAGCTGCAGGATGAACTGATGGCCAACCCCGAGGCAGGCAACATGATTGAAGGCACGGGTGGCCTGCGCAAGCTGCGCCAGCCAGACCCGCGCCGGGGCAAGGGCAAACGAGGTGGCTTGCGGGTCATTTATTACTGGTGGCTGGGCGGCGACCAGTTCTGGCTGTTCACCGTGTACGACAAAGACCAGGCTGACGACCTGACGCCGGAGCAGCGCAAGGTATTAAAGCAATTGCTCAAGCGTGAGCTGGATCAACGGCAACCGGCCAAAGGGCATTGATTGCACCAAACGGAGAAAACCATGAAGACAAAGCGCGACATCTTTTCAGAACTGACTGAAGGCTTTGGCGCTCTGGAAGCAGAGCGCACGGGCAAACTCACGCTGCGCAAATTCAAGGTGGAAAGCAACCCCGTGTCAGCCATCTCAGCGCAAGAGGTCATAGGCGTGCGCGAGCAACTGCACCTGTCGCGCCCCGTGTTCGCGCGCTACCTGCGCACCAACCCCCGCACGCTCGAAAACTGGGAACAAGGCCGCGCCAAACCCAATGCCCAAGCCGCGCTGCTGATCCGCATGGTGGCGCA